>NZ_LMFE01000010.1:0-576997 GCF_001427185.1 Nocardia sp. Root136 | reverse complement strand
ATGGTGTCGGCTCAGTCCGATATCGCGGTGAATATATCGACACACTGTTGGGTCCTGAAAGAACACGCGAGTGTGCTTTCAAGGCAAARCAAACGATCCGAGAGAGTTTTCCTCGAAACCGCCGGCCGCAAGGTTGGGTAGGTCTGGGTACGGAACTTTCTGGGGTGTGTTGTTTGAGAACTGCACAGTGGACGCGAGCATCTTTGTTAGTAAGTGTTTAAGAGCGTACGGTGGATGCCTTGGCACCAGGAGCCGATGAAGGACGTAGGAGGCTGCGATAAGCCTCGGGGAGCTGTCAACCGAGCTGAGATCCGAGGATTTCCGAATGGGGAAACCCAGCACGAGTGATGTCGTGTTACCCGCATCTGAATATATAGGGTGTGTGGAGGGAACGTGGGGAAGTGAAACATCTCAGTACCCACAGGAAGAGAAAACAACAGTGATTCCGTGAGTAGTGGCGAGCGAAAGCGGATGAGGCTAAACCNCCGCCGATGTCGACAAGGTCGTACCCAGTGTGAAGAGAGGGAACGTGGGGAAGTGAAACATCTCAGTACCCACAGGAAGAGAAAACAACAGTGATTCCGTGAGTAGTGGCGAGCGAAAGCGGATGAGGCTAAACCAGTTAGATGTGATAGACGGCAGTTGTTGTCTAGCTGGGGTAGTGGGAACATTCTTCTCAACTCTGCCGAGTTGAGCAACAGTAAGAAACCAAGTGGTTAGTTGAAGTGGTCTGGAACGGCCTGCCATAGACGGTGATAGTCCGGTAAACGAAAACTTCTTGGCTGTTGTGGATGTCTCCCGAGTAGCAGCGGGCCCGTGAAATCTGCTGTGAATCTGCCGGGACCACCCGGTAAGCCTGAATACTCCCTGGTGACCGATAGCGGACTAGTACCGTACCCGAGTAGCAGCGGGCCCGTGAAATCTGCTGTGAATCTGCCGGGACCACCCGGTAAGCCTGAATACTCCCTGGTGACCGATAGCGGACTAGTACCGTGAGGGAAAGGTGAAAAGTACCCCGGGAGGGGAGTGAAATAGTACCTGAAACCGTGCGCTTACAATCCGTCAAAGCCTTCGCAACTTGTTGTGTGGGGTGATGGCGTGCCTTTTGAAGAATGAGCCTGCGAGTCATCGGTGTGTGGCGAGGTTAACCCGTCGAGGGGTAGCCGTAGCGAAAGCGAGTCTGAATAGGGCGAAATTKAGTCGCACATTATGGACCCGAAGCGGAGTGATCTACCCATGGCCAGGGTGAAGCGACGGTAAGACGTCGTGGAGGCCCGAACCCACTTAGGTTGAAAACTGAGGGGATGAGCTGTGGGTAGGGGTGAAAGGCCAATCAAACTCCGTGATAGCTGGTTCTCCCCGAAATGCATTTAGGTGCAGCGTCACGTGTTTCACACCGGAGGTAGAGCTACTGGATGGCCTAGGGGGCCTACAAGCTTACCGAAGTCAGCCAAACTCCGAATGCCGGTGTGTGAGAGCGTGGCAGTGAGACTGCGGGGGATAAGCTTCGTAGTCGAGAGGGAAACAGCCCAGATCGCCGGCTAAGGCCCCTAAGCGTGTACTAAGTGGAAAAGGATGTGGGGTCGCTTAGACAACCAGGAGGTTGGCTTAGAAGCAGCCACCCTTGAAAGAGTGCGTAATAGCTCACTGGTCAAGTGATCCTGCGCCGACAATGTAGCGGGGCTCAAGTACACCGCCGAAGCCGCGGCATTCACRCAATAGCCCGTCTCAACTGTAGTGGTTGGGGCCAGGTGTGTGGATGGGTAGGGGAGCGTCCTGTGGCCGTGGAAGCAGCAGTGTGAACTAGCTGTGGAGGCCACGGGAGTGAGAATGCAGGCATGAGTAGCGAAAGACGAGTGAGAAACTCGTCCGCCGAATGACCAAGGGTTCCTGGGCCAGGTTAATCCGCCCAGGGTGAGTCGGGACCTAAGGCGAGGCCGACAGGCGTAGTCGATGGACAACGGGTTGATATTCCCGTACCCGTGTATCCGCGCCCAATGCTGAATCAGTTGTGCTAACTGTCCAAATGTTGTCTTATCGAGCCTTCGGGTGAGAGGGGTGACGGCTGCACAGGACCCTGACTGTAGTAGGTAAGCGATGGGGTGACGCAGGAAGGTAGCTGGGCCAGGTGATGGAATACCTGGTGTAAGCCTGTAGGGCGWWSKGTAGGCAAATCCGCMSWKCATKWAGCCTGAGAGGTGATGCGTACCCGTTGAGGGGAATTCAGTGATCCTATGCTGCCGAGAAAAGCCTCTAGCGAGCTGGTACACGGCCCGTACCCCAAACCGACACAGGTGGTCAGGTAGAGAATACTAAGGCGATCGAGAGAACTGTGGTTAAGGAACTCGGCAAAATGCCCCCGTAACTTCGGGAGAAGGGGGACCACGCCTGGTGAAGGGTTTTACACCTGGAGCTGGGTGGGGTCGCAGAGACCAGAGAGAAGCGACTGTTTACTAAAAACACAGGTCCGTGCGAAGTCGTAAGACGATGTATACGGACTGACGCCTGCCCGGTGCCGGAAGGTTAAGAGGACCGGTTAGCCTGTAAGGGCGAAGCTGAGAATTTAAGCCCCGGTAAACGGCGGTGGTAACTATAACCATCCTAAGGTAGCGAAATTCCTTGTCGGGTAAGTTCCGACCTGCACGAATGGCGTAACGACTTCTCTGCTGTCTCAACCACAGACTCGGCGAAATTGCATTACGAGTAAAGATGCTCGTTACGCGCGGCAGGACGAAAAGACCCCGGGACCTTCACTATAGCTTGGTATTGGTGTTCGGTACGGTTTGTGTAGGATAGGTGGGAGACTGTGAAGCTCGGACGCTAGTTCGGGTGGAGTCGTCGTTGAAATACCACTCTGATCGTATTGGACTTCTAACCTCGGACCATGATCTGGTTCAGGGACAGTGCCTGGTGGGTAGTTTAACTGGGGCGGTTGCCTCCCAAAATGTAACGGAGGCGCCCAAAGGTTCCCTCAGCCTGGTTGGCAATCAGGTGTTGAGTGCAAGTGCACAAGGGAGCTTGACTGTGAGACTGACAGGTCGAGCAGGGACGAAAGTCGGGACTAGTGATCCGGCACCGGCAAGTGGAAGCGGTGTCGCTCAACGGATAAAAGGTACCCCGGGGATAACAGGCTGATCTTCCCCAAGAGTCCATATCGACGGGATGGTTTGGCACCTCGATGTCGGCTCGTCGCATCCTGGGGCTGGAGTAGGTCCCAAGGGTTGGGCTGTTCGCCCATTAAAGCGGCACGCGAGCTGGGTTTAGAACGTCGTGAGACAGTTCGGTCTCTATCCGCCGCGCGCGTAAGAAACTTGAGGAAGGCTGTCCCTAGTACGAGAGGACCGGGACGGACGAACCTCTGGTGTGCCAGTTGTTCCGCCAGGAGCACTGCTGGTTGGCTACGTTCGGAAGGGATAACCGCTGAAAGCATCTAAGCGGGAAGCCTGTTCCAAGATGAGGTTTCTCTCCCACTTGATGGGTTAAGGCCCCCTACAGACCATGGGGTTGATAGGCCAGAATTGGAAGCCAGGTAACTGGTGTAGGTGACTGGTACTAATAGGCCGAGGGCTTACTACRAAGGTGTTACGCGTCCACTGTGCGGTTTCTGAAACAACAGACACTGCAGCAAACCTGATCAACAGGTCCCATAGATAGATATGGGGTGTGTTGGTKGGGGAGCGCTGTCTAGTTTCATAGAGTTACGGTAGTTATAGCGGTGGGGAAACGCCCGGTCCCATTCCGAACCCGGAAGCTAAGGCCACCTGCGCCGATGGTACTGCACTCGACAGGGTGTGGGAGAGTAGGACACTGCCGGAACATCATTGCGAAAGGCCCTCCAACTTCGGTTGGAGGGCCTTTTTGCGTTCCAGTATGACCCCTGCACCGGGGCGCGCAATCCGAATCATCAACATTTCAGAAAACCTCCATGCGTGAAGTCCCGGTGAGCGACGATGATGCGACGTCGCTTCGGGAGGTCACCATGGACTGGTTCTGCACTCATCGGACTCTGTGTCGTGGCGCGGCCGCGCTCGTGCTGCCCGCCGCGCTGATCGCGACGATCGTCGTTACCGCACCCTCCGGCGCCGCCGCGCCTGATCCGCTGATCGGTGTGGTCGATTCGATCGCCGGCATAGCGGGCATCGAGCTGCCTGCGACCTACGGGCCCGAGACGGCGATCGTGGTGCTCGGATACGGGCTGCTGCCCGACGGCACGATGCGGGCCGAATTGGGTAATCGTTTGCATGCGGCCCTGATTCAGGCCTACATGTCACCCGAGTCCCCGGTGATCGTCACCGGTGGAAACCCGCGCAACGGTGTCACCGAGGCTCAGGTGATGGCCGACTGGCTCAATGTTCGCGGCATCGCCGGGCACCGGCTGCACGCCGAGACCGAGGCAGGCACCACGGTGCAGAACGCGGAGTTCTCGGCGCGCATGATGGAAGCCCTCGGCGTGCACAAAGCCGTCCTCATCACCTCTGCCGACCACATGCGCCGAGCCCTGGACAATTTCCTGGCCGCCGGCATCCCGGTAGTCGCCACGATGACACCGGACGTAGCCCCCCTGTGGGCCCAGCCGTACGGCACAGTGAAGTAATGCATGTCCTGGTCCCAGACGGTTTGTTGGGCCCAGCCGTACGGCACAGTGAAGCAATGCATGTCCGGATCCCAGGCGGTTTGTTGGGCCCAGCCGTACGGCACGGAGAAGTAACGCATAGGGCACAGAGAGGTAGTAAGTGACCCCCGCTAACCGATAGCCGCGCCGATGTCGGTGACGCCGTTTACTATGCGACTGGCGTCATCGCGGGTTGCGATGGCGCTGTCGGTGTATGGCAGATAGGGGATTTCGATGGACAGGCCACTGTGGGCGCCGGAGGGTGTCGATATGCAGTATCCGAGCCCGGCTCGGATGTACGACGCTCTGCTCGGTGGTTCGCACAATTTCGCCGTCGACCGGGATGCCGCGGAGACAGCGATCAAGCTCGTCCCCGACCTACCTCGGCTGGCCCTGAGCAATCGCGCGTTCCTGCGCCGTGCTGTCCGTTTCATGCTCGATTCGGGAATCCGGCAGTTCCTCGACATCGGGTCGGGCATCCCCACCGCGGGCAATGTGCACGAGATCGTGCACGAGCTCGACCCGGAGGCGCGGGTGCTCTACGTCGATATCGACCCGGTGGCGGTCGCCCATGCGCGAACCATCCTGCAGGGCAACGAACGTGCGGGCGCGATCGAAGCCGACTTGCGCAAGTCCGCCGACCTGGTCGACGCCGTGCGCGGGACCGGGCTCATCGACTTCGACGAGCCGCTGGGATTGCTGCTGATCGCGGTGTTGCATCTGGTGCCCGACGTCGACGATCCGGTCGGTAAGGTGACCGCGCTGCGGGAAGCTGTGGTACCGGGTAGTTTCATAGCCATTTCACATCTCACGTCCGAGCTTCGGCCTGATGACGCCGGTAAACTGGGTACGCACTCGGTGAACCAGTCCAAGGTCGGAATTCATTTCCGGTCCAAGGATCAGATCGTCGCACTGTTCGAGGGATGGGATTCGGTCGAGCCCGGCGTTGTCGAGCTGCCGCTGTGGCGGCCCGAGTCCGCGCGTGATCAGCACGAGAAGCCCGGCCGTTCACTAGGCCTGGGTGGAGTCGCGATCAAGAAGTAGACCGCCTGACATGGCGGTGCGATAGACGATGACAGGTGGATGAAGCAGTGGGGTCGTGGGAGCTGGCGCAGCGGTGGGCGGATGCCCTCGACGGCGTTGTAGCTCCTACCCTCAACCGCTCGCAGATCGAGGACATGCTGGCCGCTCTCTGTACCGGTCTGATCGACGCGGCGCGCGGCGGGGACGATCCCGATATCGCGCGCCGGGCCGCTCGGATGCTGGTCGCCGCCAACTACCGTGATCCGGCGGCGGTCAGCCGTTCGGTACCGGTGATCTGCGCCGATCTGGTCGAGATCGCCTCCGAGGGCCCCAGCGACCCCGCGCTGCCGCGGATCCGCGACCGGGCGATCCGGCTGGCCGCCGACTTCGCGGCAGGCTTCACCGCGGCGCTGCGGGCCGCCGCGCTGGCCGAGCAGGAGGCAACGCTGGCCGCCGTGCTCGCCGCGGCGCAGGAAGCCGAGAACCGCCGAGCACTGTCGGAAGCCCGTTTCGAGGCGGTTTTCGACGGCGCTCTCGTCGGTATCGGCACCGTCGACATGTCCGGTCAGGTGGTGAACTGCAATGCCACCATGGCCCAGATGCTCGGCCGGACCCCGGAGACGATGCCGGGCCGGACCGTGGCCGATATCCTCGGCCCCCACAACCTGAACTTCGCGTTCGAACAACTCCAGCACATGGTCGCGGGCGAATCCGAGAGCTTCCGCACCGAGACCGAGCACCTGCACACCGACGGCCGGGTCACCGCGATCGACCTGTCGATGTCGGCGGTGCGCGGAACCGACGGCAGTATCGAGTTCCTGATCGGCGTCGCGGTCGATGTCACCGAGCGCAAGCAGCTCGCCGACCGCCTGTGGCACGACGCCAATCACGACGCGCTCACCGGCCTGCCGAACCGCCCGCACCTGTTCAACAGACTCGCCGACGCGACATCCCCGATCGGGGTCTGCTACCTCGATCTGGACGGCTTCAAGGAGATCAACGACCTGTGGGGCCACACGATCGGGGACCGTGTGCTGCAGGTCGTGGCCGACCGGATGCGCGACGCGGTGCGCCCGGCCGACGCGTTCGCCGCCCGCATCGGCGGCGACGAGTTCCTCGTGCTGGTCGAGAACTGCTCCGGTGAAGCGCAATTGGCGAAGCTGGCTGACGAGCTGCTGACCGCCCTGACCGAGCCACTGGCGGTGGACGGACACACGCTCGCCGTCGGCGCCAGTATCGGGGTCGCCTTCTTCGATCAATTGCCCGGCGCCGTAGACGAATTGGTGCACGCGGCCGACGCGGCGATGTATCGCAACAAGAACGACGCGCGCCGCGATCCGGCCCGGTAGCGGCCGGGCCGGAATCGATCAGACCGTTTCGCGCCGGCGCTCCGCCGCCCGTGCGAGTGAGCGGTCCCGCTGTTCCTCGAAGCGTGACACGTCCCCGCGCAGTCGCTCGAGGAATGCCGCCAGATCCTCGCGAGCTCGCTCGCCGCGCGCACCGAAGTCGTTGCGCTCGAAGATTTCCCACTTACGCAACACCGGCATCAGGACCTCCTCCAGATGCTGGCGCAGGTCGTAGATGCCGTGCTTGGCCATCAGCACGCCGTTGCGCCGCCAGCCCGGCATGCCCGCGCCGGGCATCTGGAAGTTCTGCACGATGGTGTTGATCGCCTCGATGGTCTGGTCGGGGGCCAGGTCGAGCGAGGCGGCGCACAGGTTGCGGTAGAAGATCATGTGCAGGTTCTCGTCGGCGGCGATGCGGGCGAGCATGCGGTCGGCGATCGGATCGTCGCAGACGCGACCGGTATTGCGGTGGCTGACCCTGGTGGCCAGTTCCTGGAAGGTCACATACGCGACGGAGAACAAGAATCCGGCACCGGTCGAGGTGTGGATGTCGAAGCCCGGCGCCTTGTCGTCCACGACGGCCATCGCCGAATATCCGTTGGTCATGTGGATCATTCGTGCCTGCTCGAGCGCGACCGGGTCGACCCCACGGGTCACCACGAGGTAGTCGCGCAGGACGATCCCGTGCCGGTTCTCCTCGGCGGTCCAGCGGCCTACCCAGGTGCCCCAGGCGCCGTCCTTGGAGAAGTTCTCGGCGATCTCACGGTGGTAGGAGGGCAGGTTGTCCTCGGTGAGCAGGTTGGTGACCATCGCCGCCTTGGCGAGTTCGCTGAGGGCGGATTGTTCTGGGTCCCAATCGATTCCGCCCATGGCCGCGAAGTTGCGGCCGCGGTCCCACGGCACATAATCGTGCGGGTGCCAGTCCTTGGCCATCGAAAGATGGCGGTTTACATTGCTCGCGGCGATGGGTTCCAGCTCGATCAGTAGTTCCAGTTGGGTCAGGTTCCTGGCCACGCTCGTTAGCCCTTTCCGGTTAGTGAAAAGCGAGAGTTGCGTCGGTCCGGTAGTGTTGCCCGTCGTCACAATAGACCCGGCGCATCGCGCCTGGAAACGACACGGTGCTCCTCGGCACTGTTCGGAATTTGGGCGCGTCGCGTCGTGTGCATATACGCTCCACCAGTTCAGCTCCATCAGCGGTTCCCGTTCAGTCGTGGCATAGCTAGAGAGAGTGAGCGAAAAATTATGACGGACATCGTGGTCACGAGCCTGGCGGCGACCACGTCGATCGCGGGCGACGTCGACTCGACCTGGAAAGGTCTGCTCAACGGCGAGAGCGGAATCGACGTCTTGGAAGACTCCTTCATCGACGACTTCGAACTTCCGGTGCGGATCGGCGGCCACCTGAAAGTGTCGCCCACCCTCTCGCTCACCCGCGAAGAGGCGCGCAAACTGTCCTACGTCGAACAGATGGCGGTGGTCCTCGGCCGCGAGGTGTGGCGCAACGCGGGTAGTCCCGAAGTGGACCGCGACCGGCTCGGCGTCTCGATCGGCACCGGCCTCGGCGGCGCGGAATCGCTGATCTACGCCCGCGACCGGCTCCGCAACGGCGGCTATCGCAAGGTCTCCCCGCTCACCGTGCAGGCCATCATGCCCAACGGCCCCGCGGCCTGCGTCGGCATCGAATTGGGTGCGCGCGCGGGGGTTTCCACGCCCGTTTCGGCCTGCTCGTCGGGCTCGGAGGCCATCGCCAACGCGTGGCGGATGATCGTGATGGGCGATGCCGACATCGTGGTCACCGGTGGTGTCGAGGGTTCCATCCAGGCGGTGCCGATCGCGGCGTTCACGCAGATGCGGGCTATGAGCACCCGCAACGACGATCCCAAGGCCGCCTCGCGGCCCTTCGACGCGGACCGCGACGGGTTCGTCTTCGGCGAGGCCGGCGCGATGATGGTGATCGAGACCGAGGAGCACGCCAAGGCGCGTGGCGCGACGATCCACGCGCGCCTGCTCGGCGCGGGCGTCACCTCCGACGGATTCCACCTCGTGGCACCGGATCCCGAGGGCACCGGCGCCGCGCGGGCGATGACGCGGGCGATGCAGACCGGCGGGATCAGCCGCACCGACGTCACTCACATCAATGCCCACGCCACCGCGACCCCGATCGGCGACACCGCCGAGGCCAATGCGATCGCCAAGGCCATCGGCTCGCACGCCTCGGTGTACGCGCCGAAATCGGCACTCGGGCATTCGATCGGCGCGGTCGGTGCGCTCGAATCGGTACTGACCGTGCTCAGCGTGCGCGACAGTATCGTTCCGCCGACCCTGAATCTGGACAATCAGGACCCCGCTATCGATTTGGACGTCGTATCGGGTCAGGCGCGGCGCGGTCGCATCGATTACGCGGTGAACAACTCCTTCGGTTTCGGCGGTCACAACGTGGCGATCTCGTTCGGGCGGTATTGACGATTCGCCTATCCGTGGCGGGTTCGGAGTCAATGTGCGTTGAAAAGGATTGGGAATGATCGGCGAGACTTTCGACGACTATGTAGACGAACTGGGGACTATCCGGATTCCCGGCGATCAGACCTTGATCGACTTCGTCGACAAACACAGCGAGGCCAACGGGGACGACCTGGCCTACCGCTTCATCGACTACTCAACCGAACGTGAGGGGGAATACCAGGAACTGACCTGGCGCGAATTCGGCGTGCGGCTGCGCGCGGTTGCCGCGCGATTGCAGCAGGTGACAAAGCCCGGCGACCGGGTGGCGGTGCTGGCGCCGCAGGGGCTGGACTACGTCGTCGCGCTGTTCGCGGCGGTGTACGCGGGGAATGTGGCTGTGCCACTGTTCGATCCGGAGGAGCAGGGGCACAGCGACCGGCTGCACGCCGTCCTCGGCGACTGCGAACCCGCCGCGGTGCTCACCGTCGGCAGCGCGGCCGCGGGGGTGCGCAAATTCTTCCGTGAACAGCCCGCCGCGCAACGGCCGAGGATCATCGCGGTCGAGGCGATTCCCGACACCGTCGGCACACGGTGGCGCAGGCCCGACATCAATATCGACAGCGTGGCCTACCTGCAGTACACCTCGGGATCCACTCGGGTGCCCGCCGGTGTCGAGATCACCCACCGCTCGGTGGGGACCAACCTGCTGCAGATGATCGATGCCATCGGGATCACCGAGAACGCGCGTGGGGTCACCTGGCTGCCGCTGTTCCACGACATGGGGCTGCTCACGGTGATCCTGCCGACCATCGGCGGCAAGTTCATCACCATCATGTCGCCGAGCGCGTTCGTGCGCAGGCCCGCGCGCTGGATCAAGGAACTGGCCGCACAGGCCGACGGTGCCGAAATCTATTCGGCGGCACCGAACTTCGCCTTCGAACACGCGGCGATGCGCGGGTTGCCCAAGGGTGACGAAAGCCTCGACCTGTCGAATGTGATCGGCCTGATCAACGGCAGCGAGCCGGTGTCGGTGGCCTCGATGCGCAAGTTCAACGAGGCTTTCGCGCCGTACGGGCTGTCCAAGACCGCGATCAAGCCGTGCTACGGGATGGCCGAGGCAACGCTGTTCGTCTCGGCGACCAAGCGCGATGACGAGGCGCGCGTGGTCTACGTCGATCGTGGCCAGCTGAACGACGGCCGGATGGTGGAGTGCGACGAGCATGCCGCGAACGCGGTGGCGCAGGTGTCGTGCGGACACGTCGCGCGGTCGCAGTGGGCGGTGATCGTCGATCCCGGTACCGGGATCGAGCGCCGCGACGGCGAGGTCGGCGAGATCTGGTTGCACGGTGACAATATGGGCATCGGGTACTGGGGGCGGCCGGCGGAGACCGAGGAAACCTTCCACAACCGGGTGATCGCGCGTATGCCGGTCGGTAGTCGCGCCGAGGGTGCGCCCGATGACGCGAAGTGGATGCGGACCGGCGATTACGGCGCCTATCACGGTGGCGAGCTGTTCATCACCGGGCGCGTGAAGGATTTGGTGATCGTCGACGGGCGTAACCACTATCCGCAGGATCTCGAGTACTCGGCGCAGGAAGCCAGTACCGCCCTGCGCCCCGGTTTCATCGCGGCTTTCTCGGTGCAGGCGGGCCAACTGCCCGCGCCGGTGCTCGAGGCCGGGCCCGCGTCCGATCCGGCGGCGGAGCAATTGGTGATCGTCGCCGAAAGAGGCACGGGCGCGGCGAAACTCGAGCCGGAGCCGATCACGGACACGGTGCGTGCGGCCATCGCGCGCAGGCACGGGGTGATGGTGCGGGATCTGCTGCTGGTGCCCGCGGGGTCTATTCCGCGGACGTCGAGCGGCAAGATCGCCCGACGCGCCTGCAAGGCCGCGTATCTGGACGGCACGCTGCGCGGTGGATACCGGCAGCAGGCGTATCCGGACGCTCCGGAGGAGTGAGGACCGTTCGGCCACTGGATATTCCGGTGGCCGAACGTGTCACCGGGCAGCTCAGTTGACGCAGGGGATGGTGCTGTCGATAGTGGTGGACAGCGGTTTCCCCGCGTCGGGCAGTGGCGTCGATCCGGACGTCGTGGTGGTCGGGGGTGTGGTCGTCGACGTGGTCGTGCTCAGCTCGGTGGGCAGGGTGAAGTCGGCGCCGAGGGCGATCCGGACCCGTCCGTCCTCCACCGACGGCGACGCGGCCACCGGTAGTCCACCGAGGAGTTCCGCCACTGCGCGCGCGTCGTCTTCGGCGCCGAGGCCGTAGGTGATGGTCGAATACTGACCGTCGCTCGAGTCACCGTTGCCGATCACGCCCGCACCGTAGCCGCGGGTTGTCAGCGCGGCCGAGAGCGCCGCGGCCTGACCGCTCGCCGAGCCCACATTGTGCACATCCACCACGCTCGTCGGAATCGGGGCCGTGGTAGAGGTTTTCGGTACTTCCTGGCCGAAAGCTGCCCGGACCTCCCGTTTGATCGCGGCCGGGTCGACGATGTTCACGTCCTGACCGTCGATCACGTCGTAGCGCAGCACCGGCAGCGTGTGGAACTCCACCGGCACCGACCCGGCGGCGCCGAGGTCGCGGGCGAAGTCGAACAGATTCCAGCCGTCGGAGAGCACCACATCGCGGTGCGCCACATCCATCAGCGCCGACAGCTTGCTCAGGTTGGTGAGCGTTCCTGAGTCTTTGAGCGACTTGGCGACCGAGGTGAGAAACGCCTGCTGGCGGTGGGTGCGATCGAGGTCGCCGTTGAGCAGGCCGTGGCGTTGGCGAACGAACGCGAGGGCCTGCGAACCGTTGAGATGCTGCCTGCCCGCGGGGAAGACCGCACCGGAGAACTCGCTGTCGTCGACGGCGTGGTTGAGGCAGACGTCGACGCCGTTCAGCGCGGTGGCCAGGTCGTAGAAGCCCGCCAGGGAGATCTCGGCGAAGCGGTCGATCGGCACGCCGACGAGATTGCGGACGGTGGTGACGATGGACGCGCGTCCGGCCTCACGGCCGCGGCGCTCCAGCACCACCGGATCCTTCTCGCCCTGCTCGATCAACTTCGCTTGCACCGCGGCCTTCTTCAGGCCGTACGCCTCTTTGATCTTGATCTGCTGGTACCCGGGGATGCCGGTTACCGGAACGTAGTCGTCACGCGGGATGGAGAAGGCAACGACCTTGCTCACGTCGGCCGGAATGTGGAGCAGAATCAGCGAATTCGCGTTGTAGCCGCCCTCGGTGCCGTCACCGGCGTGCAACTGGTCGAGAATCTCCTTCGGCAGGTCGTTGCCGTTGAGGTCTTTGCGGGTGTCCAAGCCGATCAGCAGGATGTTGACGGCGCCGCCGCCCGAACGCGGCGCGTCCTCACCGATCGCGGTGGAATGAGTGAAGCCGGAATCGAAGTCTTGCTTGGCCGACCAGGCGAGGCCGGTGCCCGCGAGTACCGCCAGCGCCGTCGTCGCCACGAGCATCCTGGCCATGATCAATCCGGCGCGGCGGGCGCGTCCACGCCGGGGCGCGCGGTGGTCGACGATGTGACTGCCGACGCGCTGTGGCCCCCGCCGTGTCGTCTCCCGGGGCGCCCCCACCGGAAATTCGTTGTCCCCGTTCACCGCAGTGCGCTACCTGCCTGCCACTGTTCCCACGGCACACTCCAGTCGCCGTTCTGCCACACCTCGAGCGGGGCGCCGCCGGTATTCCTGATGTCGACCACGTCGCCGGGTTGGGAGAAATCGTAGAACCAGCGCGCGTTCTCGCCGCTGAGATTGAGACAGCCATGTGAGACGTTGGTGTTGCCCTGCGCCCAGATTGTGTCGTCGAGTTGGTGCAGATAGATGCCGTCGGTGCTGATCCTGGTCGCCCAGCCGATGGATTCCTTGTAGCCGAGCCGCGAGTTCACCGGCAGGCCGTAGGTGGAGGAATCCATGATCACCGGGTTCGCCTTGTCCATCACGGTGTACACCCCCGGCTGGGTCCAGAAGGTGATGGTCTTGCCCGCGACGGTCTGGCTGCCGCCCATGCCCAGTGAGGTCGGCATCGTCTTGATCAGTGTGCCGTTCTCGTACACCTGCACCTGCTTGTCGTTGTCGTCGACGATCGAGACGTGCGAGGGGCCGATGGTGAAGCTGGTCCTGGTGTCTTCCTGGCCGTAGAGGCCGCCGCCGAGGTCTTTGCCGTAGATGTCGGCGGCGAGCGTGACTTTCGTCCCCGGCGCGTAGTAGTTCGCGGGGCGCCAATGGGCGTTGCGATTGTCGAGCCAGTACCAGGAGCCTGCGACGGGCGGGTCGGTGGTGACCGACAGGTGCTTCTCGGCCGTCGCTCGATCCGGCATGTCTTCGTCGAAGTGCGCGACGACGACGGTGCCGACGCCGAAGGTGCTCGACGGGGAGAGTTCCGTACCGCCGGTGGTTCGGAAATAGACCTTGGTCTGGTTGTTGGGTGCCAGGGTGGTGAACGACGAGGTGATCGGCCCGACCCGGCCGGTGACGGTGACCGCCTCGGCCGTGACCGTGTAGGTGTGGCCGTAGCCGAGCGGTTCCGACGGCTTCCATGCCGACTGGTCGGGGGTGAGGATGCCCTCGACCGTGCCGCCCTGCTCGTTGGTCATCGTGACCGCGGTGAGTTGCCCGTCGCTGGTGCTGACCCGGACCGGAGCGAGCGGATCGAACTCGGTCGCGCCGTCGGCCGGTGCGACCGAGATCGCCGGTGCCGGTGGGGCGGCGGATTCGGGCTCGGAGTCGGTGGGCGAGCTACCGCAGGCCGCGACCAGCACCATGAGCGCGGCGGCGAGGCCTGCGCGAATACGTCGTCCTGACATGCGCTCTCCTGTGCTCGGCGCCGCTCAGCTCCGCAGCTGACCTCGACCCCGGTCTCTCCTCACTGGGCGACCCGGCCGTGTGTGGCCGGCGGGCGTGAAGCGATAGCGCCAACCAGCGTAGCTCCGTTCACCGCGGGCGGGTCAGTCCTCGCTGGTGGCGCGTTCGCCGAGAAACCGGAGCAGGGCAGGATCGGTGGAGGTGAAGCGGTCTACTTCCTGTCCGCCGGTGCATTCGTAGAGGGCGATGGTCACCGCGTCCGGTCGGCGCCCGACGACCCGCCAGATCGCGCCGGAATACTGCCAGCGGAGGAGGGTTTCGACAGGGTCGGCGCTCACCCGATCCACCGTAATGCGCCGCGAAGGCGGAAGGGTTGTCGCTCAGCTTCGTTCGCGGTAATTCGAGGCCACGAGCGCGAGACAACACGCGGCGATCGCGGCGGTGACCAGGTACATGGCCGGGTAGCCGAAACCGAGGCTGCTGTGCAGGGCCGACAGGACCGCGGGCACGCCGAAGCCGAGGTAGCTCACCGAGTAGAAGACGGCGTTCAGGCCGGCCAGATCGCCGGGGCCCGCGATGCGTTCGATCTGTTGGAGGCCGGCGACGAGGCCGATGCCGTAGCCGCTGCCGAGCACGACGGCGGTCAGTAGCGTCACCCAGATGCTCAGGGTGGCCGCTGTCCACGCGGCCAGGACCATGCCCGTGGTGAGCAGCACCAGCGCGATCACCCCGGCGCGTGCGGTGCCGGGGCGGTCGATGCGTCGCGCCGCCGATTGGATGGTGAATCCGCAGCCGAGCGTCACCATGGTGACCAGGGCGGAGAAGGCGATCGGAGCCTGCTGCACGCGCGGCAACATCAGGGTCGGCAGGACGGCGTAGGCCGTGGCGTTCGCGGTGAACAACCACAGCGCGATCGGCACCGCCACGCGCAGGAATCGTCGGTGCCCGGCGGCGGGGATCTTCAGGTCGTCGCGCAGTCTGCCCGGACTCGCTCGGCGGGTCACGGTTTCCGGTGTTCGAGCCACCCAGAACGCGGTCGCGACGCAGAGCGCCGCGTTGACGAGATAGGCGGTCGAATCCGGCAGTGGACCCCACTGCGCGAGGGTTCCCGCCACACCCGCGCCGAGGGCGAAGCCCGCGGTGAGGCTCATCGCGGATCGGCGGGCCCCTTTGCCCGTGGCGGCCGCGGCTAACGGCGGTTGCGACAGTTCCTTGAGCCAGCTGCCACCGACCGCCATCGCCAGTCCGAGCGCGACGCCGCACAGCATCCGCCCGGCAGCCAGCATCGGCACCGAGGCCGCGCCCGCCGCGAGCAGCAGCGAACCGGCCGCGGCGATCAGCGGTGCGGGCAGCATCAGCGGGCGGCGGCCGAACCTGTCCGAGAGCGGGCCGCCGATCAGCAGGGCGGGCACGATGCCCAGGACGTAGTAGAACAGCAGCAGGTCGACCGCGGTCAGCGCGAGCCCGTGGGCCTTGTACATCACCAGCAGCGGCGTGAACTCGTTGCCGCCCCACGCGATCGCCACCATGGCCGCGGACACGCCGAGCCAGGCGCGGCTGACGGAGACAGCACTGGGCCGCTCGGTGGTGAGAATCGCCATCACAGGCCCTTTCCGTACTCCCGCCACCCGTGCATGGGCGAAATGGTGGCAACCGGTCTCATTTTAAGGGCGGTCGGTCGTTGTATTACCGTCGGCCTGTGCGTGAGCTGCGGATGGGGTGTGCGATGTGGACCCACCCCCAGTGGCAGCAGCGGATGCCCGCGTCGGGGGAGCGGTTGCGCGCATACGCCGGGCATTGCGGTGCGGTCGAGGGCAACACCACGTTCTACGCGACGCCGTCCGCGTCCACCGTCGAGTCGTGGGTCCGGCAGACCGCACCCGATTTCCGGTTCGTGCTCAAACCGCCGAGGGCGGTGACGCACGAGCGCAGGCTCGTCGACGCCGGTGCCGAACTCGGCGCGTTTCTCGACGTGATGGCGCCGCTCGGGCCGCGGGTACACGCGCTGTGGATCCAATTGCCCGCGTCGTTCGGGCCGACCGATCTGGGCGCGCTCGCCCGCTTCCAGCGGGAGCTGCCCGGTGGGCTGCGGTGCGCTGTGGAGGTGCGTCATCCGGCGTTCTTCGACGACGAACGGGCCGCGGTGCAGCTGGAACGGGTGCTCGGACGGATCGGGGCCGAATGGGTGCCGTTCGATACGACGGTCCTGTTCGACGGTCCACCCGGCGACCCATCCGAATACGAGGCGAGGGCGAAGAAGCCGCGGGTGCCGCGCCGGATGCGGGCGCTCACCGAGTACCCGATCGTGCGATACCACGGCCGCGCCGACGCCGAACGCACCGTAGCGGGCTGGCAGCCGTGGATCGAGACCGTCGCCGGATGGCTGCGCGAAGGTCGCTCGCCCACGGTCTTCGTGCACACCCCCGACAACGCCGCCGCCCGTGGATTGGCCCGCCGCTTCCACGACGAGGTCCGCGCGATCGTCCCCGAGTTGTCCGCGCAGCCCGTCCCCGAGCCCGATGAACCGATGACCCTCTTCTGAGGACGGGCCGGACAACGTGAGGTGACCTGCACCGATTTCGCGAACACTTGTCGTACCCCCGTGTAATGCTGTGCGCCACCGCTGGGGAGTGGGTGGGCGAACTCGAAGGGGACGAGTATGTCGACGGATGGAGTGTTGTTGTCGCCCGCGCCGCACTGCGAGCCGCAGCTGGAGGGCGGGGCCGTGGTACATCGGTCAGCGGCTGTGAATGTTATCGGTTCCCAACCAGTCAGGGGATCGGTTCGGCGCAGGGCGACCGGTGGCACACCGGCCGGTATCCGCAGGGCAGTGCGGGCGTCGTGCCCGCATGCCGCGCCGACCGCCGCCGGACCGTCCACGAGTGCGAAGCGATTCACCGAGCAGGTCTTGCGGCTCCTGCTCGAGGTCGTCGATCGGCGCAGATCGTCCACGCATCTGCGCGCGTTCACCGACGCGAAGGCGCTGGCGGCCATCAACACGATGCTCGCGCAGGATTCGGCTCCCGACCGAAATCTCGGGACCGCCACCTTGACTCGCTTCCACCTGACCCCGGTGGAGGGCGATGCCGCCGAAGTCTTCGCCACGTACCAACGCGGCCCTCGGACATTGGCCATCGCGGGTCGCATCGAATCTTCCAAGGACAGTTGGCGATTGGTTGCGGTACGAATGTTCTGACTGGGCTACTCGGATCGTGGGTTGTTCCGGCTCGGTTGTGCCCCACCGCTTTCCGGGGTGTCGCCGTCGAGTCCGTCTGGCAGCCGCCGAGCGCCGCTGGCCACCTCGGCGATGAGATCGTCGTAGCCGCGGGACAATTCGTGCAGGCGTAGCTGCGCGGCGTGGAGTTCGGCTTCGGCGCCGTAGGCCAGCGCGCGGTAGGTGAGCGCGGCGAAATGGGCCATGCGGTCGACGACGGCGCCGATGCTCTCGGTGTGCATCGGCGCCGACGTCGCCGGAGTGGGGGAGCGCAGGACGACCCAGCGGTCGATCTCGCAGACCAGACGCGCACGCGCCCAATCGATGTCGCTGGTATCACCGGGTATCTGTTGTTCGCGGCGTTCGTGCAGGGTGGCGAGTTCGTGTGCGGCGGCTAGGACTGGGTCACCGATACCGGTGACCCCGCAGACCGCCTGCATCATCTGTGTTCGGTCCGGCAGTACCGGTTCCGGTCCGGGTCGTCCCGTCGAACCGCTGCCGTCCGTGTCCACTGCTGCCGCACCGTCCTCACCGTCGGATCTGTACCGCTTGTCGAAGGACATTCGTCTCGGCGGGGACGACGGATAGGTCACGAAATGACCCCCCAACAGCGAAAACCGGCCGCGAACAACTGTTCGCGGCCGGCCGGGATCAGCTACCGAGCTGGCGTATCACAGGCTCCGGGCGATGATTTCCTTCATGATCTCGTTGGTGCCCGCGTAGATGAGCTGGACGCGGTTGTCGACCCACATGCGTGCGATCGGGTACTCGTTCATGTAGCCGTAGCCACCGAACAGCTGCAGACAGGTGTCGGCGATCTGCATCGCCTTGTCGGTGGTCCACCACTTCGCCATGGCGACGGTCGGGATGTCGAGCTCGCCGCGCAGGTGCTTCTCGACGCAGTCGTCGATGAACACGCGCGCGATCCGCGCCTCGGTGGCGACCTCGGCCAGCTTGAACTTGGTGTTCTGGAATCCGAACACCGCACGGCCGAACGCCTCGCGCTCCTTGGTGTAGCGCAGCGTGTGATCGAGGGCCACCTCCATGCCCGCGACCGCGCCCATCGACACGATCAGGCGCTCCTGGGGCAGCTGCTGCATCAGCTGGATGAAGCCCTGACCCTCCTGGGTGCCGAGCAGGTTGGTGACCGGGACGCGCACGTCCTCGAAGAACAGCTCGGAGGTGTCCTGGCCCTTCTGGCCGATCTTGTCGAGCACGCGACCGCGACGGAAACCCTCGCGGTCGGCCTCGACCAGCACCAGCGAGACGCCTGCCGCGCCCTGGGTGGGGTCGGTCTTGGCGACCAGGATGATCAGGTCGGCCTGCGCGCCGTTGGTGATGAAGGTCTTGGAGCCGTTGATGACGTACTCGTCGCCGTCGCGGATCGCCTTGGCCTTGACCGCCTGCAGGTCGGATCCGGTGCCGGGTTCGGTCATCGCGATGGCGCCGACGACCTCGCCGCTGGCCATCTTGGGCAGCCAGTGCTTCTTCTGCTCCTCGGTGCCGTAGGCGAGGACGTAGTGGGCCACGATGCCGTTGTGCAGGCTGATGCCCCAGGAGGTGTCCACCGCGCGGGCCTGCTCCTCCATGAGCACGGCCTCGTGTGCGAAGGTGCCGCCACCGCCGCCGTACTCCTCGGGGATCGAGATGCACAGCAGGCCCACTTCGCCTGCCTTGTTCCACAGGTCGCGGTCGACGTGGTGCTGCTCGCGGTACTTGTCGATATTGGGGACCAGTTCCTTGGCCATGAACGCACGGGTCATGTCACGCAGGGCGTCCAGGTCCTCGTTCATCCAGCTGGACCGATTGGCGGCCATCGAGTCTCCTTGTTCGGCTCGGTACAGCACCGGTCCAGGCGTGACCGGTGGTTACGGACACCAGTGTGCCGCAGTATTGGCGTAGTGACAATAGTACCGCCGAAATGGCCTCTCACCAGCGGATCATGGGCAGCGGTGAGAGGGGATGGATGAGCGCGCGCCGCACCGTGAGCTCCACCAGCTTGAAGTGGAACCCGCTGTCGGGGTAGCGCCGCATCAGCGCGGAGTAGGCCGCGTAGGGCAGGCCGTAGCGGCGCGCGCCGAACGTCACGTCGATCAGATCGGCCCGCCGGAACAGCTCGACCGGGTCGGTGGCGTTGCCCGCCGAGCGCACGCGATGGTGGTCGCGGATCATCGCGGTGACCAGCTCGGCGATGTCCTCGCGGTTGTGCGCGATCAGCCAGTCGCCCGCCAGCGCGCACGACGGTTCGAGATAGTCGAACGTGGCGGCTGCCCAGATGCCGAGATCGTGGAAGGTCGCCGCGGTGCGGAACTCCTCGCGCGCACTCGGCGGCGGCCCCGGCTCGCCGCTGCGGGCGAACAACAGGTCGGCCGAGCGGAGTACCCGAAGCACGTGATGGAAGTAGGCCTTGCGGTCGGCACCGAGCCGTGCGGTCCACGGTTCGAGCCGTTCGGCGATCGCTCGGTCGAGTTCGCTTGTGTGCTGGGTCAATTCGCTTCTCCGGAGTCGATCTCACGGGCGTGCACGAACCCCCCGGCACCCCCACCCAACCCTAGGTGGCCGTGGTTCGGGACGTCCGAGGAAACAAAGTTTCACCCGGGCGGTCGACGATCCGAGCGCGCGTGGCCGCGACGGCACCGGGGCGCTGATCCGGCCGGGTCGGGTTGTCGGCGCGCGGTGTTCGGCAACGGTCGGGCACCGAACCGCTGGAAACTCCGGCTCCGGCGGCGGCGGGGGATTATCTTCGCAGATCCGGTCGCCGCCCGAAATTGTTGGGCGTGTCGCGCGCGGCGCGCCGTGTACGGGCAGCCGTGTGGGAGCATCGGTTTCGCGCTCGAGGGTATATCGACTAAGAATGGCCTGTGCCGTTCACACCTGTGGTCACCTGCCTGCCTTCGCGCGCCCGGGGCGGTGGTCTGGCATGACGATCGAGTCCGGTCTCGAGGACGACGTCAGCCAGCTCGCCCAGCGAGTCGAACGTGCCCGGGGTCGCCTCGCCTACCAATTCGATCCAGCCCTCACCGACGCGCTCTCCGAAGACGAGCTGCGCGCCGAACGTGAACTCGCCGAACGCATCCGTGAACAGGATCGCGAGCAGCGCTGGAAGCACACCCAGGCGATGGCGTCCGCATCGGACCGCAGCCGTCAGACCACCGAAGCGATCGAGAAGGCCGACATGCGAGATCTGCTGCTCGCCAGGAAGGCGATGGCGTCCCAGCGTCGCGAATCGAGCCCACACGCGAAGCTCGCCTCGCTGTATCGGCACCGGTCGTGGTCGCTGAAGGCATTGGCCGGCGTGGTGGGCGCGGGCATGCTGTGGTCGGCGGTGAACGTGCAGCAGAACATCGCGCCCGGTGGGCCGAGTGATCCGCTGTTCTGGTTCAGCTATCTGCTCGAGGCGATGATCAGTGTGTGTCTGATCATCATCATGGTCGGCACGAACAAGGTCGCCGAGTGGGGCGTGATCGACAACCGGCGCCAGGTCGCCCTCGCCGAGCTTTCGCTGCTCGGCCTCACCGTCACCCTCAACACCTATCCCTACGTGCGTGACGGGCGGTGGTACGACGTGGCCGTGCACGCGGTCGCGCCGGTGATGATCGGTGTCGCGCTCCTGATCCACGACGCGGTCAGCGCCCGCTACGGCTTGGCCATCACTCGGGCGACCAGCCAGGTCAGGGACCTGCCCGACCCGGCCGACAACCTCCTCGGCCGCCAGGCCACCGAAGGCGTCCGCCTCACCTACACCCCGCCGATGACGGGCATGGCTCGGGCGGAAGCGGTCGCCGCCGCGGAAACGGCCGCCACCACCCCCGTCACCCGCGAACCCGCGTGGACGCCCACCGAGCCGATCACCAACGGCAACGGCCGCCCGCCGGAGAAGCGCAAGCGCTTCGGCATCGGCAAACCGTCCTCCGCCGACAAGGCCACCGCCAAGAAATCCGCCCCCGCGCCCGTCGTGGCACCGGAGCCCCCCAAGGAACCGGTCAAGCCGGAGCCGGCCACCGACTCGGTCCCCGCCGCCCGCAAGAGCGCGATCTCCGATATCGAGGCCCGCGTCGAAAAGGCGTTCGCCGAAGCCAATTTCGGCTACGAGGCGATCGAGCCGACCAGCATCTACGACACCGGCCAGTTCCGGATCGCGGAGAGCCTGGAACAGGAACTCAACGACATGCGTGAAGCCCGTCGCCAAGCCCGCAAGGAGCGCGCGAACTAGCAGACAAGACACAGGCCGATACCCGCGAGTGAGCGGGTATCGGCCTGTGCTGTGTTCGGGGTCAGCCGAAGATGCTGCCGCCGGTGCCTGCCTGCTGGCCGCCGCCGGTGCCGCCGATGAGACCGCCCGGAGGCAGTTCGGAGGGTTGGACGATGACGAAGCCGCGGCCGGAGAAGGCCAGGGTGCTCGCCTCGCCGGTGCTGCGGCCCATCAGACGGCCGAGGCCGAAGGAGTCGTTGCGCTTGATGCCGGTTTGCAGGCTGGACGACCACGCCACGGCGGCGTTGGGGTCGGCGTAGGTGGCCTGGTCGACGGTGAGGACGACGGGGCTGCCGTGGGTGGTGATGGCGATGCGGCCGCGCCCGGTGAAGACGCAGTTGAACAGGCCCGCGTTGGAGGCGTAGCCCGCCGCGCCCTGGACCCGGCCGATGTCGTAGCGCAGCGTGGAGTCGAAGGCGAGCACGTTGGCGCCGTTGATGGTGAGGCCGTCGGTGCCGTCGAGGTCGATGATGTGCACGTCGGCGGCGCTGTTGGCCAGGAACAGATCGCCTCGGCCGCTCACCTTCATCAGCGGCACGCCTTCGCCGGTGAGGTGCTGACGGATGGCGCGGCCGATGCCGCCGGAGCCGAGCGCTTCGAATTTCAGGTCACCCTGGTAGGCCACCATCGAGCCGGAACGCGCCATCACCTCCCCGTTCATGCCGACCTTCACCATCTTGCCGCCCTGCTTCTGGATACCGAGGCCGTTGACCTCGGCGTGCGAGGGGTCGAACAGATCGCTGTGCACGGGCTGTGCTCCTTGCTGAGAAGAGAACGAGGGTTGCGGCTGGTGCGCGGGCGGCGGGACGAACTGGCCCGGAGCGCCGTGACCGGGGTAGGCAGGTGGGGGAGTGGCCGGCTGCGCGAACTGTCCCTGCTGAACGGGGTTGCCCTGGGTGTAGGTCGGCGGAGGCGCGGAGGGGTAGCCAGGTGGCTGACTCGGCGGTACCGGCGCACTCTGCGCGGCGGGAACCTCGGGCTCGTCGTCGAGATTCACGCCGAAAGCCGAAGCGATACCGGCCAATCCGTCGTCATAGCCCTGCCCGATCGCCCGAACCTTCCACGCCCCGTTGCGCCGGTAGATCTCCACGCACACCACACCGCTCTCGGTGGTGAGCCCCGAAATCGGGAAAGTCAGTGCGGTGGAGCCGGATTCGATGGTGGCGGTCAGGGCGCCGACCGAGGCGAAGGTCGTGGGCCCACGACCGTCGAGACTCGCGGTGACCACCACCTTGTCCACATCGGCGGGCAATGCCGAGGTCTGCACGCCCACCACGTCGGGCCCACCATTGCCGTGCCGGTACGCCACGCCCGGTCCGGTGGGCTGATTGAAGAAGACGAAGTCGGCGTCGGAACGAACTCTGCCCGCGCCGTTCACCAGCAGCGCCGACACATCGACCGACGCCGAACTCGCCACAGTGATGGTCAATTGATCACCGGGCGCGGGCCGGTTCTCGCCGGGAGCCAGCGCGGTCACGACACAGCACCCGAAGGTCGGGCGATTCGTAGGTGTTCCACGAGTTCGATAGTGCCGTGTATGGCGCCACCGCGCCAGCAGCGACCTGTCAGTGCGGCTGTTCGCCGCCGTGCGGGCCCGGCACGTCGTGCACGATGGTGGTCATCGCACCTGCGCCAGTTCGCGGTCGAGTACTTCCAGACCCTCGACGGCGACCGGACTCGGTCCGGTGTAGCCGAAGGGCGCAACGATGATCCGGTTCTCGCGGATCGCGCGCAGCCCGGCCAGTTCGGGGCGTTGGCGCAGGGCGGTGCGCACCGAGTCGGGTGTCTGGTCGCCCTGGGTGAGCAGGATGATCACCTCGGGGTTCGCGGCGATGAGGGTTTCGGTGTTGGCCTCGAAGTTGCGCTTGTCGATCTGGCCGTAGACATTGCCGAGTCCGAGGATCTCCATCTGTTCGTGGACGGTGCTCTTGGCGCCGTATGCCTTGAGCTGGGCGCCGTCGCGCGACAGGATCAGTGCCGCGGCGGGACGGGGAGTCGTTGTGCCGCTGTGCCGTTCGGTCACAGCCTGTACCCGCTTCTTCAGCGTGGTGACCTCGGCGTCGGCGGCGTTCGCGGTGCCGAAGAGCTTTCCGTAGAGGGTGATGTCGGCGAAGACGTCCTCGAAGGTGCCTGCCGCGTCGCGGCAGTAGCCACGGGTGACGATCAGCGGGATGTTCACCTGGGCGAGGTCGTCGGGGGTCACCGAGAGCCCTTCGACGCTCACGACCAGGTCGGGGGATCGGCTGATGATCTCCTCGCGGGCGAGTTCGGCGGTGGGCGCGGTGATTTCGATGTTCTTCAGCGCGTCGCCGTATTGGCCGGGAAACGCCGCGGCTTCGAAGGTGCGGGTGACGATGCGGTCGGCGGCGCCCGCGGCCGCGATCAGCGGTGCGGCGATGGAGCCGACCGTGACGACGCGCTGTGGTGGCGAGGTGAAGGTGACGTCGCGACCGCAGCTCGAGATCGTCAGGGGAAAACCGCTTTCGGCTGAGGTGGTGGCGGGAACCGTTGTGCCGCAACCGGTAACGATCGCACTGGTGAGAAGGGCGAGTACGGGGATCGCGGAACGGCGCGCGGAGATGACACGGGTGAACACGGTGATCGATATTCCTAATCAATGGTGAGGAGGGGTCTCGTCGGTTCCGATGACCGGAACTTCCTGGTGACGAGCGGAATTCAGGACGCTCCGGTCGCTTGGAAGCGGCGGATCAGGACGAGCAGCAGTGGTGCCCCGACGGCGGCGGTGACGATGCCGATGGGCAGTTCGCGCGGCGCGAAGACGGTGCGTGCCGCCACGTCGGCCACGACCAGGAACAGTGCCCCGATCAGCGCGCTGACCACCAGCAGGTGCCGATGGGTTCCGCCGGTGCACAGCCGGGCCACATGCGGCACGATCAGCCCGACGAAACCGATCGCCCCCGCGACGGCCACCACCGCGCCGACCGCGAGCGCCACGATCAGCAGCGCCCACAGCCGAATCCGGTTCGGTGCGATGCCGAGCGTGCGCGCGGTGTCATCGCCCGCGGCCAAGGCGTCCAGGCGAGGCGCCATCAGCAGCACCGCGAGCAGCGACACCGCGACCACGGCCACGGTCGTGGCGACCGAGGACCAAGCGGCGGGCGCGAGCGACCCGAGCAGCCAGAACAGCACGGTGCGTGCGCCTTCGGGCCGGTCGGACGCGAAGATCAGGAAGCTGGTGGCGGCCGAGAAGATGTAGCCGATGGTGACCCCGCCGAGCAACAGCCGCAGCGAGGTGAGCTGCCCGTTGATCCGCGAGATCACGAACAACAGCGCGGTGGCGATCAGCGCGCCGGCGAACGCGCTCGCCGCCAGTGCGGTCGCTGTGGTCGCCGCGGCGACCCCGAACAGCAGGTACACGGCGGCACCGGTGGACGCACCGGAGGTGACGCCGAGGATGTGGGGGTCGGCGAGCACATTGCGCACGATGGTCTGCAGGACCGCGCCGGTGATCGCCAGCGCGGCGCCGACGAGCGCGCCGAGCAGTACACGCGGCACCCGCACCAGCCAGACGATGGAGTCCTGTGCGGCGCTCCAATCGACGGTCACCGGGTGACCGAAGACGTGGTGGCCGATGATCCGCGCCACCGTGCCCGGCGGGACCGCGACCGGCCCGAGCCCGGCCGCGACCACCAGCGTGAGGGCCAACGCGACGGTCAGCCCCGTGGTCAGCAGCACTGTTCGGGCTCGGTGACGGGCGTGGTCGAGGTCGTCGACGGCTGGGTCGGCCACCGGGGTCGTCGCGGTCATCGCGTGGCCGCCTCTCTCGTATCGGCCGTGAGGGAACCGGCGGCGCTCAGGGTGGGGAGGTCGTGCTCGGGCTCACGGTCCGTTTCCTCTTCGGTCGCCGGGCCGAACAGCAATTGGACGGCGCCGAAGGCGGAGGTTCGGCGGACCGGGATCTGGTAGACGGGTTCGAGGATCTGCGGGGTCAGGACCTCGGCGACGGTTCCGGCGGCGGCGATACGACCCTGGTCGAGCAGGACGAGATGGTCGCAGTAGCGGGCGGCCAGGTTCAATTCGTGCAACACCACGACGGTGGTGGTCGTGGTGAGACCGCGGACCAGGGTGAGCAATTCGTGCTGGTAGCGGATGTCGAGGTGGTTGGTCGGTTCGTCGAGGAGCAGGTGGTCGGCCTGCTGGGCCAGTGCTCTGGCGATCAGGACGCGCTGACGTTCGCCGCCGGACAGTGTCGCGAAACGGCGCTCGGCCAGCGCCCGCGCTCCGACGTGCTCCAGCGCGGCTGCGGCGGCGATCCGATCGGCCCGCGAATACCCCTGGAACGCGCCGACCCACGGTGATCTGCCGAGCAGCACTGTCTCGGCCACGGTGATCGGCGTGTCCGGCGGAGCTTCCTGCGCGACGACGGCGAGGCGACTCGCGAGTTCGCGCCCGCGCAACTGCTGCACCGGCGTCGAGTCGATGACCACGGAGCCGCCTGCTGGGCGAAGTGCCCGATACATCAGCCGCAACAGCGTGGACTTGCCCGATCCGTTGGGCCCGATCAATCCGAGCGTGCTGCCGGGATCGACTCGAAAGCTGATGTCGTCGAGGGTGATTCGGCCGTCGTAGGTGAACTGGATCCGGTCGACGGTGATCATCGCGGCGTGCTCTCTGTTCGGGGAATTGCCGGCAGGTGTGGATGGTCGACGGCGGGAACGCGCTGCGCGCCGGGTCGCCACGAGTGGTGCACCGCGATTGAACAGGCGAACTCGGCGCAGATCTGTCGCGCCGCGAGGACTTGCTCGTGCAGTCGTAGATCGTTGTCGGCGAGCAGGATTCCGGTGGTCGTGCCGCTGTGGGCGACGACGACCCCGGCCGCGCCGATCGCGCGCGCCGCCTGGATCGTCGCGTCCAGGTGCGGCCGCGCACGTGAGATCGTGCTCAGCGCGGCGCTGCGCGTGGCCACCGCGCCGATGGCGGCGACGTCACCGTGTGTGATCGCCGTGCCGAGTTCGGTGAGTAGCCTGTCGAATTCCCGCTTGTCGGCCGGGGTGAAACTGGGTTCGCCCCGGTTGAATTCGACGGTGTCGACCGAGCCGCCCTCGTCACCGGTGACGATCGTCAGCGCCGGGAGGGGACCGAGCCGGGCGAGTAAAAGGACCTCACGATGGAAGTAGGCGACCGCGCCCTGGTACATGACACCGTCGGACGGCTCGATGGCGCGTAGGTCGGCTTCGAGTTCGCCGACGGGCACGGTGCGGCCCTCGGCGTCGGCGACCGCGCGGGCGGTGGCGACGAGATCGGCGGTGGAGCTCGCCAGTCCTTTGCCCTCGGGCAGTTCGCTGTGCAGGGTGAGCTGTCCTCCGCGCAGCACCCTGGACCGAGCCACCATCGCGCCCGCGAGGCGCTGCGCCTTCGATTTACCCTCTGGCACTACGGATATGCCGTGGCCTCCGGGTTCGAACACCGCCACTGTGCCGCGCCGAATGGGCAGCGTGACCAGGAAGTGCCGGTCCTGTTCGGTGACGCCTTGCAGGAGCTCCCCGCAGCTGCCGTAGGCGCGGCCGACACCGATCCCCGGCATGGCGGGATCAATCGTCATCGATATCAGCGCCTTTCACGGGAGTGCGGAGCGGCGGTCCGGGCAGCAGGTTTCGCCGGTGTAGTCGCAGCAGAGCGGCGGCCGAGAGCAGACCGGCCGCGGCGCACAACAGCGCGGGCGGCCAGCTCAGTGGACCGCCGGTGCGGTCGAGCACCGCGCCGGTGGCCGAGGTGGCGATGACGGTGAACAGCCCGGACGCGAGGTAGAACGCGCCGAAATAGGTTCCGGTCAGCCGAGTTCCCGCGAAGCGGCCGATCGCCTCGTTGACGAAGGGCTGGACCGCGGTCACACCGATCGCGAGCAGCACGGCGGCCATCACCACGGGCGTAACTCGGATCACAGTGTCCGCCACACTGTTTGCCTCGAACGCGACGGCGCCCGCCGTGGCAGGCGGCAGCAGGAACGCGGCGCCCATGATCGCCATCCCGAGTGCCATCGCGGGTCCGCGCTGTGGTCGGCGCGACAACACCGAGGTGACCCGAACCTGCAGGGCGACCACGGCGATCGTCTCGATCACGAACAACGCGGCCACCGCGGCGGGACCGTGACCTGGCCCGGCACTGTCCTGCGCCTGGAGGGTGAACAGGAAATAGATCTGGCTCTGCAAGGCGAACATCGGCATCAGCGCGAGGGTGAACGCCCAGAACCGTCGATCGGTGAACACCGTCGCGAAGTCGGCGCCGACCCCGCCCTCGTGCGCTGGCACCGGTCGCGCGGGCAGCAGCAGCCATTGCACCACGGCAAGTACCGCGAAGATCGCGGCGGCGACCAGGGCGGATATCCGGAACCCCGCGGCGATCAACACCGTGCCGAGCACCGGTCCGATCGCGGAGCCCGCATTGCCGAAGACGTTGAACAACGCGAACGCCTGCGCCGAGCGCGCACCGCTGTCTCTGGCGATGAACGCGCGGACCGCCGGATTGAACAGCGCCCCGGCGAAACCGGTGAGCACCGAGGCCGCCAGCACCACCGGCAGCGAACCGCCGACGGCGAACAACGCGAAGCCGAGCGCCCTGATCGCCAGGCCGACCATGATGACGCCGCGTGCGCCGAGCCGGTCGGCGGCCGAACCGCCCACCAGGAACAAGCCCTGCTGACTGAGGTTGCGCACCCCGAGCACGATGCCGACGACAGCTGCCGACAGCGCGAGGTCGTCGAGCAGGTAGTCGGCCAGAAACGGCACGAGGAGGTAGAAACCGATATGGCCCACAAGGTGATTCACCAGCAGCAGCCGCACGGCGCCGGGCAGTGCGCGGAAGGTGCCGCGAGCCGACTCGGTGGTGGCCGTCATGCGCTGACCTCGGCGGCGGGGTCACTGACGATCGAACATCGGCCCCAGCCGAACACCTCGGCGCTGTCGGGCGTGGTGATCGCGGTGGGTTCAGTGGTTGTCGGGCGGAAGAGGTCGTTGGTTCGACACCAGTCGTCGTCGTAGATGGTGCGCAGATAGCGATGTGGCCCGTCGGGGAACACGGTCAGCACCCGCGCGTTCGGTTCGCGCTCGGCCACCCAGCCCGCGACCAGCGCGGCGGCGCCGGTGCTCCAGCCGCCCGCGATGCCGGTCGACGCCGCGAGCCGACGACACGACGCGACCGCTTCGGCGGCGTCGACCCAGTGCACCTCGTCGAAGTCGGCGTAGGCGACATTGCGAGGCAGGATGCTGCTGCCGAGTCCGCGCATGAGTCGGCGCCGGTCGGGTTGGCCGAAGATCCGGGAACCGACGGCGTCGACCCCGATCACCCGCAGCTGAGGCCATCTGCTTCGCAGCACGCGGGTGAGTCCGGCGCAGTGCCCACCGGAACCGATCGAGGCGACCAGCACGTCGACGGCGTCGACCTGGGCGAGGATCTCCTCGCCCATCGCCTGATAGCCGCCCGCGTTGTCGGGGTTGTCGTACTGGTCGGGCCAGTACGCGCCCGGTGTGGCGGCGAGGAGTTCGGCCAGCCGATCCAGCCTGGCCTGCTGCCAGCCGCCGGTCGGGTGTGCTTCGGTGACCACGTCGAGCGGGATTCCGAAGGCCGAGAACAATGCGCGGAGATCGGGTTCCAGTTCGTTGTCGACCACCAGCACCACCGGATGGCCCAGCGCCTTACACGCCAGTGCGAGCCCGAGTCCCAGCGTGCCGCTGGTGGATTCGATGATCGTCGCGCCCGGTGCGAGGTCGCCTCTCGCCGTCGCGGCGCCCAACATCGAGACCGCCGCACGGGCTTTCATGCCCGCGATGCTCGCCGCTTCGAGTTTCGCGGTGTACCAGTTGTTTCCGGATGCGATGGGCACGGCGGGCGTCCCGCCGATCAGCTGCAGGAGCGCGGGCTGTGGTGGGGTCATGACAGCTCTCGGTAGGTGACGATGGTGCTCGGCCCGCCGTCGAGGGAGAAGAACGGATAGGGCTCGGCCGAGACCGCGTGCACCCCTGCGCCGAGGAACCAGGGCAGCACCGCGCTGCCGGTCTGCGCGAACAGCACCAGCGGCAGGCCGCGCAGCTTCGCCACGGCCCGGAAGTCATCGAATGTCTCGTTGCCCAAGGACATTCCGGTGACCAGTAGCGCGTCGTAGTCCGACGGAGCATCGGCGACCGACTCGAACACCGGCTCACCCCATTCGGTGACGCCACCGGCGAGGTCGCACGGCAGGTACGCGATCGCGCGCGCCCGCAATTCGGCGAGCAGCGAACCGACCACGCCGACGACCAACACCCGGGATACCCCGGCCGGCAGCAGATCCACGACGGCGGCGGCCCGGCGACGCGACTTCGTCAGCGAGGTCGGCCCATCGATCAGCACCGGTGCGCCGTCCACCCCGCCCGCGTACGGGTGCGGACGGACATGCATCAGATAGGCGTCGAGCGCCGCGATCCGGACCGCGGGCACCGGATGCGCGAGCAACTCCGCGATGGTCGCCGCGACACAGCTGTCGACCAGATCGTCGGTGGCCGTGCCGGGTTCGAGCCCACACGAGCCCACCGCCGCGCCGATCCGCAGGCTCAGCACCTCGTTGCGGTATCCGCTGGTGCGGCCCGGGTGCCGGGTGCCGTAGGTGGTCCGGAACGCCGTCGAAGCGCGCAGGGTGGTCGGCTCGGTCCCGAGTCGGCCCATGCGTGCCCAGGTGGTGAGCTCGGCGACGGATTCGGGGCGAAGGGTGGACCCGATCATCGCGCGCCCTCGAGTTCGAAGCGCAGGTCTGCGATCAATCGCTGCGCCAGATCACCAGTGGTGCTGTGTATTTCATCCACGACCATGACGTGACCCAGGTAGGTGTTGTTGTCGGTGGCGGGGCGGACCTCGGTGCCGGGCTCCGCCAGCTTCTGCTCGACGATTCTGGTGTCGGCCGCCCAGTTCTGCGCGCCGTCCACCCTGGTCAGCAGCCCGCTGCGCGTGGGTACGGCGAAGGCGACGGCGGCGCTGACGATGCCGGTGTCTCGTGGTGTGAGGTCGGGCTTTCCGCCCGCGACCGCGTCGGCGTGCACCGCGGTGAGGTCGACTCCGGTCACTCGTCGCACCAGTTCGGTGATGCGGTTGCCCGCGGGCCTTGGGTTCACCTCGATCAGGCGGGGTCCCCGCGCGTCGAGTTTGATCTCGGTGTGCGCGACGGTCGCGTCGAGACCGAGTGCGGTGATCGCCGCGACGGCCAGGTCGGCCACGGCGGTTGTGTCGGCGTCGGACAGAGCGGCGGGGAACATGTGACCCGACTCGATGAAGGCGGGGGCGCCGGTGATCCGTTTGTCGGTCACCCCGATCACGGTCGTATGCCCGGCGACGGTCACCGTCTCCACGCTGAATTCCGGTCCGTCCAAGCACTCTTCGAGCAGGATCTGTGGTGAGCGGAGTTGTCCTCTGGCGTTGACCGGGAATCCGGCGACAGCGTCCACCGCGGCGCGCAGTTCGATGTCGTCGTCGACCCGGCGGACGAACATCCCGCCGCACAGGTCGACCGGCTTCACCACCAGCGGGTAGCCGAGTTCGGCTGCGGCGCCGACGATCTCGTCCCATTCCCGCGCGACGGCGAAGGCGGGGCCCGCGACACCGGCGGCACCGCAGACCTGCCTGGTCCGGTACTTGTCGCAGGCATCGGCCACCGCTGTACGGCCCGGACCCGGCAACTCCAGATCGGCGGCGATCGCGGCGACGGTCGGCAAGTAGTAGTCGCACGAGGTGAGCACCCCGTCGAAACCGAAGGCCTCCTGCAGTTTTCGCACGTACGGCAGCAGGGTCGACTCGTCGTTGGTCTCGGTGGTGAAGACGTTGACCGCACCGAGTAGTGGGTGGGGGACCGGGGTCCCGGCCCGCAGGTAGTGCCCGAGATCTCGGGTCAGGAGGCTGAATTCGTGTCCGCTGTTCTTGATTCCCGCCGGGAGCAGGGTGCTCATCGAGCCCACCCAGCTCTCCACCATCAACAGGTGTCCCACATGTCCTCCAAGCTCGAGCAAGACGCTAATGATAACCATTATCGTTAGATTTTCGATAGTCGAGCGAGGTGCCCCGGGGAATCTCGTTACCGCTGCAAAGGGCCGTCTGGTCGGATTACGCTGCGGGTATGAGCTCTGCCGTGCACGGATTCACCGACGATGCCCTCGGGACGCTGGACGCGGTCGGTGTCGCCGCGGCGTTGCGGGAGGGGGAGGTGAGTCGGGCGGAGGTGATCGACGCCGCGATCGCCAGGACCCGGCGGGTCGATCCGAGTCTGGACGCCGTGCAGATGACCTGTTTCGAGCGTGCGGCGTCGACCCCGGAAACCGCGGGCGTGTTCGCGGGCGTGCCCGCGTTCGTCAAGGACAACACCGATATCGCGGGCCTGCCGAGTTGCCACGGCTCGGCCGCGTTCACCCCGCACCCGGCCACGGTGACCAGCGGTCCCGGAGCGCAGTTCCTGCATTCGGGCGTGATCGTGCTCGGTAAGTCGACGTTGCCGGAGTTCGGCCTCACCGCGAGTACCGAGTTCACCCATCGCGCGCCGACCCGCAATCCGTGGAATCCGGAGTACTCGGCGGGTGCGTCCTCTGGCGGCTCGGCGGCGCTCGTCGCGGCGGGGGTGGTGCCGATCGCGCATGCCAACGACGGTGGCGGCTCTATCCGCATCCCCGCCGCGGCCAACGGTCTCGTCGGCCTGAAGACCACCCGCAATCGCCTGCTCGACCAGCCGGGCGCCCGCAAACTGCCGGTGCACCTGGTTGCCGAGGGCGTGCTCACCCGCTCGGTCCGCGACACCGCGCACTACCTGGCCGCCGTCGAACGATTCGACCCGACGTCGAACTTGACGCCGGTCGGGCTGGTCGAGGGGCCGAGTACGCGACGGTTGCGGATCGGTCTGATCACCGCCGATATCCTCGGCCGCCCGGTGCACGCCGACAACGGCGTCGTCCTGGCATCCGCGGCGAAGGTGCTCGAAGGTCTCGGCCACGAGATCGTCGAGATGCGCCTCGATGTGGATCCGCGCTTCGTCGAGGACTTCAAGCAGTACTGGGCGGTGATGGCCGCGGCGATGGCGCTGTCGTTCCGGCTCGGGCATCGCGGGCACTTCGATCCGCGCAAGCTCGACCCGTTCACCACCGGTCTGATCGGGCTGGCCAAGCGCAATCCGCTCGGTGTGGTCGCGTCGACGTGGCGGTTGCGCGGGGGCGTCGCGGCCTACGACAAGCATTTCGCCGACATCGACGTAATGCTCACCCCGGTGCTGTCCCATCCCGCGCCGCGTATCGGCGAACTCGCACCCGGCCAGCCGTTCGACGCGCTGTTCACCAAACTCGCCGACTACGTGGGTTTCACCCCGCTCAACAATGTCGGTGGGGGACCTGGCATTTCGCTGCCGCACGGGCTACTGCCGAGCGGTCTGCCCGGCTCGATCCAGTTCGCCGCTCGTCGTGGTGACGAGCGGACCCTGCTGGACCTTGCTTACCAACTGGAGGCGGCGAGCCCGTTCCCACGGATCGTCGATCGGGCCGCCGCCGCGGGTGCCGCCTGATCAGTTGTTGCGTACCGCGACATTGATCGGGCGCAGCCGTCCCGGGCTGTCGGTGCCCGCGTCGAATGCCCAGTGCTCGCCGTCCCAGCCGGGGTAATCGGCACGCCAACGATCGACGAGACGCGCGTCTTCCAGCGAGGCGACGACGCCGGCCGAGCCGGTGTACTGCAGCCGCTCGTATTTGTGCCGGGTGACAGTGTCGACGGTGGATGAAGCGGTGGCTAGGACTGACATTGACCCTCCGGGATCGGGGCGAACGATGACGTGACGAGTGCGCTACCCGAGCCGTCGGCCCGGGTGCTGCGGTGGCGCGTCACCGCTCGATCCGAGAGTATGCCGCTCGCCGTGACACCGCGCAGGTTTTGAAAATCTAGTTCTTCGGATTAATTGAGTACCCGATATGAAATCGTCGGGACGCGTCGATTGGTTACGGGGGTGGTGACTGTTCACCAGCTCGGGCGGACCCGTCCCGGGACGACGACACGGCGCAGTGCAGTGCCGACCTGGGTGAGAGTCGCGGCGCCGAGGGTGTCCGACCAGGTCTGGGTGAATTCGGCCAGCGCGGCGTCGGCGGCCCGGGTGCACGCCCAGCCGCGGTCGGTGAGGGTGATCAGGCGGGCGCGCGCGTCGCGTGGGTGTGGGTTGCGGTCGGCATAGCCCTTGCTGACCAATTCGTCGACCAGCTGGCTGGCCGCCTGTTTGGTGACGCCGAGGTGCTCGGCAATCTCGCCGACCGTCGCGCCTTCGGGCGCCATGCGCACGAAGGCGAAGCCGTGCGTCGGCCGGATATCGGTGAACCCCGCGGCGGTGACCCCGGCGTGCACCGCCTGGGTTATCTCGGCCGCTGCCGCGAGTAGCAGGAGGGGGAGGTCTGCGTTCGCGGGCACGACAGTCATTCTGGCACTTGACACAATGGTCAATCTACTTGACTATATAGACAAGTTACTTGACCTTATGGAGGTTCGAATGCCGGTAATCCGTTCCGCCGACGCGCAGGTGCACGAGGTGCACAACGCTCGGTTCACGTCTCTGGTCCGTCCCGGCACCGGCAGTGCCGAGCTGTGCGTCTGGCAGACGGAGGTTGCCGCCGATTCGGTCGGCGTGCCGCACCGCATCCTGGGGGAGGAGGCCTTCGTGCTGCTGTCGGGCGAGGTGACCATGGCCATCGACGGTGAATCCGCGCCGATGAAACCGGGTGACGCGGCGGTCGCGCCCGCGGGCTCGATGATCGCCCTCGCGAACTCGACCGGCGAGCCGGCCACCCTGTTGGTGACTGTGCGCGTCGGCTTCGCGGCGGAACTCCCCGATGGCTCGACCTTCACCCCGCCCTGGGCATCCTGAGCCGTCTTCGCGACTGTTTCGAGACCAGAACTTGAAAGTTCGGCTACCCGAACAATATAATTCTGGAATGAAGGTTGGGTTCTACCGTTCGCCGGTGCGACGCCGGGTGCTCGCGGCATGTGTTCTGAGTGTCATGGCGTTCGCGCTCACCGCCTGCGGTGGGATCACCTCCGATGGCGACGAGCGGAAGGTGGTCCTCACCACCTTCACCGTGCTCGCCGATATGGCCCGGAATGTGGCGGGCGAGCACCTGCGGGTGGAGTCGATCACCAAGGTCGGGGCCGAGATCCACGGTTACGAGCCGACCCCGGGCGACATCAAGAAGGCGGCCAAGGCCGACCTGATCCTGGACAACGGGCTCAACCTCGAGGCCTGGTTCAACCAGTTCGTCGCCGATCTCGATGTGCCGCACGCGGTGGTCAGCGAGGGGGTGGCGCCGATGGACATCAGCGAGGACGCCTACCGGGGCAAGCCCAATCCGCACGCCTGGATGTCGCCGGTGAACGCGCAGATCTACGTGGACAACATGGTTCGCGCGTTCACCGATCTCGACCCCGAACACGCCGACGCCTACCGTGCCAACGGTGACGCCTACAAAACGCAGCTCGGCGCGGTGCGCGACGAGCTCGTCGCGGCGGTGAACACCCTGCCCGCCGATCAGCGCGCCCTGGTCACCTGCGAGGGCGCGTTCTCCTACCTCGCTCGTGACGCGGGGCTGACCGAGAAGTACATCTGGCCGGTCAACGCCGAACAGCAGGCCACCCCGCAGCAGATCGGCTCGACCATCGACTTCGTCCGCCAGCGCCGTGTGCCCGCGGTGTTCTGTGAATCGACCGTGTCCGACGCGCCGATGCAACGCGTGGTCGAAGCCTCCGGCTCGCGGTTCGGCGGCGTCCTCTACGTCGACTCGCTCTCCGAAGCCGACGGCCCGGTGCCGACCTATCTGCAGCTGATCCGCCACGATGCCGACACCATCGCGGCCGCACTCGCCGGAGCGTCCAAATGACCGCACCGGTTGTCGAAATCCAGGACGTGACAGTTCATTACGGTGATGTGCTCGCGCTCGACAATGTCGAACTCACCTTGAAATCGGGCCGGGTCTGCGGGCTGATCGGCATGAACGGCTCGGGTAAATCGACGCTGTTCAAGACCGTGATGGGTCTGGTGACGCCCGACCGAGGCCGGGTGCTGATCAACGGTCGCGCCCCGGCGGCCGCGCGTAAGGCGGGCAGTCTCGGATACGTGCCGCAGTCCGAGGACGTGGACTGGAGTTTTCCGCTGTCGGTGCGCGATGTGGTGATGACCGGGCGCTACGGGAAAATGGGGTTCACCCGCCGGGCGAGCAAGGCCGACCGCGCCGCCGTCGACGCGGCGCTGGCCCGCGTCGAGCTCACCGACCTGGCCGACCGGCAGATCGGTCAGCTCTCCGGTGGTCAGAAGAAGCGCACGTTCGTCGCCCGCGGCATCGCCCAGGAGGCCACGATCCTGCTGCTCGACGAGCCGTTCGCCGGTGTCGACAAGCGTTCCGAGGCGACCATCACCGCGCTGTTGCGTGAGCTGGCCGCGGACGGGGCCACGATTCTGGTCTCCACCCACGATCTGCACGCGTTGCCCCAATTGGCCGACGAGGCAGTGCTGTTGAACCGCCGGGTGCTCGAACACGGCGACCCCGATGTGGTGTTGCGTCCGGAGAACCTGGCCAAGGCCTTCGGCCTGGATGTGGACGGAGACCGATGAGCCTCGAGGAATTCTTCATCGACCCGCTGCGCTACGAATTCATGGTGCGCGCGCTGGCCACCACCGTCACGGCGGCGGTGGTGTGCGCGGTGCTGTCGTGCTGGTTGGTGCTGATCGGCTGGTCGCTGATGGGTGATGCGGTGTCGCACGCGGTGCTGCCCGGGGTGGTGCTGGCCTATATCGTCGGCTGGCCGTTCGCCGTCGGCGCGGTGATCTTCGGGTTCCTCGCTGTCGCGTTGATCGGGGTCGTCCGCGATACGAGTCGCGTGAAGGAAGACGCCACGATCGGCATCGTGTTCACCACCTTGTTCGCGTTCGGCTTGGTGCTGGTGTCGGTGACGCCGAGCCAAACCGACTTGAACCACATCGTTTTCGGCAACCTGCTCGGGGTGAGCCGCGGCGAGATGGTCCAGATCATGATCCTGGCCGCCATCGTCCTGGTCGCCCTAGTCCTCAAGCGGCGCGACTTCACCCTCTACGCCTTCGACGCCACCCACGCCCACGCCATCGGCCTCAACCCCCGCGTCCTCGGTACCGCTCTACTCGCCCTGCTGGCGCTGACCTCGGTGGTCGCGCTGCAAGCTGTCGGGGTGGTCCTGGTGGTGGCCATGCTGATCATCCCCGGCGCCACCGCCTACCTGCTCACCGACCGTTTCTCCCGCATGCTCGTCATCGCCCCCACCGTGTCGGTGCTGTGCGCGGTGACCGGCCTCTACATCAGCTACCACCTCGATACCGCCGCGGGCGGCATGGTCGTGGTGACCCAGGGCGTCGCGTTCACCTTCGTCTACCTCTTCGCACCCCGCCACGGCGTGATCGGCCGCCGGATCACCGCCTCGCGCGCCCGAAAGTCGGTGACCACCATCGGGGTGGTCGACTAGGGCCCCGACGGCATCCGATCGGTGTCGGTGTGTGCTGTCAGGATGTAGCTCATGAAGGTCACCGGGGACGACGTCCGCGCCTACGTCCTGTCGCTACCGCAGACGACAGAGCAATTCGCCTGGGGCATGCCGATTTTCAAGGTCGCGGGCAAGCTGTTCCTCACCCTTCCTGAGGACGAGACCTCGATGGCGGTCCGCTGCCCGATCCTCGACCGCGACGAACTGGTCCTCGCCGAACCCGACAAATTCTGGATCGCCTCGCACGAGTCCGGTAACCCCTGGGTCCGCGTCCGCCTGGCGTCGCTCGACGATCGCGAGGAACTGGAAGCCATAGTCACCGACTCCTGGTGCCAGGCCGCCCCGCGGGCCTTGCTGGAGGCGGACCAGTGAGCGCGTGACAGTCCACCGGTCCGCGAGATCGACTACAGCACCGGCGTGATCGTGGCCTCGATCGTCTGGATGGAGTCCACCGGGATGACGAAGGTCTCGGTGATCTCCACGGTGGTCAGGCGGATGTCGCCCACTCCGGTGTCGAGGAGGTAGTGGGTGGTGACCGTGTCGCCGGATTCGGACATGGTGAGGTCGCGAATGCCTCGGATCACGCGGTACTGGAGGCCGTTCTCCAAGTCGGCGCTCAGCTGCGGGCCCGAGTAGCCGGTTTGGAAGCCGACCTCGACGCGGGTGGCGTCGGGGGCGAAGGGGACCGCGCTCGCGTCGTGGGAAACCAGGGCGTCGAGGTAGGCGCGGGCAATGGCCTGACGGGGTGAGTCGGCCGCATTCGGTTCTGCCGCAGCGGTTGCCGTGCCGAGTGCGAGGAAAACGGCGGCCAGAGCCGAAACGTGAGTGATTCTCATGTACAGATGCTGGCGGTCCGGACCGGTAAGTGCAACCGGGAGTGCGCGAGTAGTCGACGTGGCGGCCCGGTAGGGTCGGAGCTCCTATGGCACTCAGCGCAACACTGCACAATTTCGCCGTTCAGCTCGCCGATGTGGACCGGGGGGTGTACGAGGATCTCGAATTGCGGGTGGCTCGGCATCCGTCGGAGACGCTGGAATACATGATCACGCGGATCCTCGCGTACTGCCTGCAATACGAGGAGGGGATCGTCTTCAGCGACGGCGGGATCTCGGCGACCGATGAGCCCGCGGTGCAGGTTCGGGATATGACCGGGCAGACCACCGCGTGGATCGAAGTGGGCGCGCCCGACGCCGATCGTATTCATCGTGGAAGCAAACTCGCAGGTCGTGCGGTGGTTTATACCCATCGTGACCCGGCGAGGGTACTCGCGCAATACGCGGGCAAGAAGATCCACAACGCCGCGCGGATTCCGCTTGTCAGTTTCGATCGCGCGTTCATCGACGAGGCGGCGGCGCTGGTCGATCGTCGTAATACCGCCACCCTCTCGGTCACCGAGGGTGTGCTCTATCTGGACCTCAACGGCACCAGCTTGCGTACCGATGTCACCGAGCAACCCCTCGGCTGACGCCGGTACGGGGTAGCTTGGCGTGCACCGGCGACGCTCGGCCCGAGCGCTTCGACTGTGCCGGTCTCGTCGTCGAGTGGAGGTCGCGGTGCCCGGTGTGATGAGTCGGTTCGTGATTCCGGGATTCCTGCGGGTCACCCGGCGCAACCGGAACTACATCGATGCCGAGATGGCCACGGCACACGTGCGTGAGCGCGGGCTGCGGCCCGTCGCCTACGGTCCGCCGCGCAAACTTCGTGGTGTGGAGATCTCGGTGGCGCAGGAGGGCGGCTGGCCGATCTACACCTTGACCCCGTCGGACGGCATCTCGCGCGGCGGCCTCGTGTACGCGCACGGCGGCGGCTGGGTGGGCGAAATCGCTTCGCAACATTGGCAACTCGCGGCCCGCATCGCCGCGCAGACACACCTCGTCGTGACGGTCCCGATCTATCCGCTGATCCCCTTCGGCACCGCGGCGCAGGTGATTCCCCGCTTCGCCGAACTGGTCACGGCGGCCGACAAGCGCTACGGCCCGACTTTCCTCGCCGGCGACTCCGCGGGCGGTCAGATCGCACTGTCCACCGCGCTGCATCTGCGCGACGCGGGCCATACCGTTCCCCGCACGATTCTGATCTCGCCCGCCCTCGACCTCACCCTCGAAAATCCCGAGATCGACGAGGTGCTCCGACGTGATCCGTGGCTCGGTCGCGACGGCGGGCTGGTGTTCGGCAGGATGTGGAGCGGCGAACTATCGATGAAAGATCCCCTGGTCAGCCCGCTGTTCGGCGACCTCGGCGGGCTGGGGCCGATCACGCTGTTCACCGGAACCGACGACATCCTGAACCCCGATGCCCGCCTGCTGGAGGCGAAGGCGCGCTCGGCGGGTGTCGACCTGGACTACCACGAAGAACCCGGACTCGTGCACGTCTACCCGCTTACTCCCAGCGCCGAAGGCGCGACGGCCCGCCGCCGGATCATCACCATCCTGCGCGCCGAACTGGATGCGGCGCACAGCATCTCGTGAGATCTCAACGCTCGGACAGGTGCACCTTGAACAGGATCGTCAGCTGAGTGACCGCTTGGTCGAACGGGTGTGACGACTTGAGCGCGCGGCTGTGCACGATCGTGCCCTCGATGGTGGTGAGCAGGAAACCGGCCAGCGACACCGCGGTGGAGCGTTCGATCCCGGTGGCCACGATCCCGTCGGCCAACCGGGCGGTCCATTCGGCGAAGGCCTGGCCCGCGATGGACTGGACGGCGGGGTCCAGCTCGTCGAGAGCGGCCGCCATCATGAACGAGCCCGCGGCGTAATCGGACTTTTCCAGCGGAATTCGCCAGAAGGCGAGTAGGTCGGTGAGCCACTGCTGGGCCGAGGGCGCGGTCTGGAGGGCGTCGGCCATCGAGCTCACGTGCGAGTACACCAGACGGGCCACGATTCGTGCCGCTGTCTGCACCAATTCGCCCTTGCCGGAAGGGAAGTGCTGGTACAGCGAGTTACGCGAGGTCCTACTGCGCTTGAGTAGTTCACTCAGCGCAGCCGCGTGCACACCGTGTTCCTGGACGGTGCTGATCGTGTGCTCGATCAGTCGGGCGCGTGGTCCGGCAGCCATCCGATCTTCTCCTACCCCTTGATTGAACCGATCGGTTCATGTTAGACCTATTTATACGTGAACCGATCGGTTCATATGGAGAGGATGCCATGCCCACCCCCATTGCCACCGCGGTTCCGGTCACCCACGCGGGAATTCTCGGCCTCGGCGTGTACCGCCCGCGCCGTGTCGTGCCCAATGCCGAGATCGTCGATGCGATCGAGTCGTCGGACGAATGGATCAAGACCCGTTCCGGGATCGCCGCCCGGCACTGGGCCGAGCCCGACGAGACGATCATCTCGATGAGCGTCGCGGCCGCGCGTGACGCGCTCGCGGCGGCGGGGGTGAGCGCTGAGCAGGTCGATGCGGTGGTGCTCGCGACGTCGTCGCAGATGGTGCTCGGCCCGTCGGCGGGCGCGGTGGTGGCGACCGAACTCGGCATGCACGACACCGCCGCCTTCGACATTTCCGCCGGCTGCGCGGGCTTCTGTTACGCGTTGGCCGATGCGGCGAATCTGGTGCGCTCCGGTCAGGCGCGGCAGGTGCTGGTGATCGGGGTGGAGCGGCTGTCGGATCTGCTCGACACCACCGATCGCGGGTGCGCGTTCATCTTCGCCGACGGCGCCGGTGCGGTCGTCGTCGGCGCGGCCGAACAGGAGGGGATCGGCCCGGTCGCGTGGGGTTCGGATGGCTCGCGGACCTCGGCGATCAAGCAGGACAAGGACTTTCTCGAGTATTTCGCCGAAGTCGCCGCGGCCGAGGCCAGTGGTGGTACTTCGCAACGTCCCTATATTCGGATGAACGGCACCGAGGTGTTCCGGTGGGCTGTCACGTTCTTGGAGAAAGCCTGTCGTGACGCGCTCGATCACGCGGGGCTCACGGCCGCCGACCTCGACGCTTTCGTCCCGCATCAGGCCAATATCCGCATCACCGACGCGCTGGTTCGCACCCTCGGCCTGCCCGAGAAGGTCGCCGTCGCTCGCGACATCATCGAAACCGGTAATACGAGCGCCGCGTCCATTCCGATGGCCATGGAACAACTCGTGCGCTCCGGCGCCGCCGACCCCGGCGACACGGCGCTACTGCTCGGCTTCGGCGCCGGTCTGGCGTACGCGGGCCAGGTCGTTCATCTGCCCCCGATCGCCTAGTTCACCAGCGCACGCAGATATCGGCGACGGTAGAAGCGTTGCGCGACAAGAAGTATCGGAAAAGCGAAGCGCCATGGTCCGGTCGGTGCCGGTCTCGTCAGCGAGCGAAGGGTGAGCGAGACGGTGCCGGCCGAATCCCGATGCACGACAAAGGCCTCCTCGCCGCTGACCGGATGGCCGGGCAAGGTGCCGTAGGCGAAGCCGCACCGGTTCTCGGTATCGACCACCGCGACTACGCGAACCGGCTCGTGGACGGAGACAGGTCCCCAGCCCGCGGTGATCCGGTACTTCGCGTCCGTCGACACCGCAACATCGGGAGCGATACGAAAGCCGCTGCGGCGCTTGATGCCCCACGTCATGACGGCCTCGGACGAGGCGGCCCACGTCGGCTCGCCGTAGCCGATCGCCACCGTGGCGTCGAACCGGCGGAATCCGGGGAATTCGCCGGTCCAGATTTCGTCGGCCGGGCTGGTCGCGCCGGCCGGGGCGTAAGTGAGTTCCTCGTGCATGAGGTGACGATAGGTGCCGTCAGGTCGTCATGCGTTCGCCTTCTCGCGCAGCGACCGCTGGGTCACCGGGACCGCGTAGGCCGCGCCGTCGCGGATGCCGAATTCGAAGCGGCAGGGGAACAGTGAGGGTAGGCCGGTCGCACGTAGGTCGAAGTTCGCGGCGAGGGTTTGCATGGCCCAGTTCTGTAGCGAATCCGGGAGCTGCAGGGTGGTGCCGTCGACGCAGCACACGTAGGCGTGGGTCTGCTCTCCGTCGACGGGCAATGGGTTGCGCAGACCGACCGCGCCGATTTCCAGAATCCGTCCGGCGTTGCGGGAAGTAGCGACGCTCGGCAAATCCAACTCGATGTCGTCCATGCGGAAAACCGTATCGCAGCAACTATTCAGGGAACACCGAAATCGCGTGGTCTTGACGAACTTCGCTGATGTCGCAAATACGGGAAAGGGCGAGGTCGTCGCCGCACCGCGGCGGAGCTCGGCGCGGTGCGCGCCGGGCCCTGCCGCCGCGGTGTCAGCCGATGGCGAAGCGCAGCAACGCCTGGCGATCGCCCTGCTTGATCTTGCCCTTGCGGTCGAGGACCTCCAGCTGCCACACCGGACCGTTGCGGAAGGTCCGCGCGATCGCGTTGGCGTTTTCCGCGCCGAGCAGCGACGGCCAGATGTCGGCGACGGGCTGGGAATCGCCGCCGGTGGCGTCGTAGATCTTGAACGAGACGTTGTTGGCCTTCTCGAAGGAGCTGCCCTTCTTGAACGCGACGGCGACGAAAACGATGGAGTCGATGGCGGGGGGAACATTGCTGAACGTGACGTGCACGGTCTCGTCGTCGCCCGCGGCCGCACCGGTCTGCTCGTCGCCGGTGTGCAGCACCGATCCGTTGGCGAGCGGGTCGAGCGAATCCAGACCGGCGAACCGCACCGGTTCACCGCCTTGGAACAGCACGGCGATCAGATCCAGATCGACACCGCGCTTGCGCCGGGCCATTCCGAGAATTCCACCGCTGGAACCCGCCGACGGATCCCAGCTCACCCCCACGCTCATCTTGGTGATACCGGCGAGATCGGCTGCGCCGTCTTCTTTCTTGAGAGTAATCACGACTTTCAGGCTACGGACTTCGCCCGCCACGTGCAGGGCGGCGGAATCGGTCAGCCGGAATGGGTCGCGAGGTAGACGAGGGCGGTCACCGCCAGGGCTATCGCGCCGAGGATCCCGCCCGCGATCGTGTCGGCGCGGTTGGTGGCTACCCCGCTCTCGATCCGGTCCCAACCGACGAAGGCGGCGGCCACGGCCCCGATGCCGGCGGGGGCGGCGACGAACTCGCTGACCACGGGAATGAACGAGACCGTGCAGGCGATGATGCCGAGCACCAACGCCGCGAGGCCGGCGCCGTTGCGTGGCGGCGGCAGGGTCTCGGGACCGGGCATGGGATGAGCGTAGCCCTCGGTCACAGCTTCGTCATGGTTGGTCGCGCGGGGGTCGGGTACTCCATGGAAATGGCAGCCCTGCGGGGATTCACTCAGAGTCCCGGGTTTCCGGGCTGTGTAGTTCGAAAGGGGATAAGGTTTGTCGATTTCAGGTGACGAATCGAAAAGTCGAAACCCGGACAAAGGTTATGTAGCCCTATTGGGTTGGAGTTTGAACGCGGTCGAGGCGATCGACCGGTTCGACCGACGCTATATCGTAGTAGCGCCCGAATGGGCGGAAAGTTACTGTACCGAGCACGACATTCCATATATCCCCTGGGATTTCGAGCGGCTCAACGACCGTTCGATGGAGATCGCGGATACCCTGAAGAAAAAGGGTGTCGACGTCGCTATTCCGATCTTCGAGGAGACGGTGGAGTGGGCGGGTGCGATCAATTCCGTACTGCTCGACAACCCTCGGCTGCTCGGACAGTCCATGCTCCTGCGCGACAAGTCGTTGATGAAACGGCGCGCGCAGCTCGGTGGTATCCGGGTCGGCATCTTCGAAGAGGCGCACGAGCGCGACGATGTGATCCGCTTCCTGAAGCGGGTCAATCAGACCCTGCTGAAGCTCGACGGTGATCCCAACGATCCGATTCACCTCAAGGCCTTCGACAAGGCGGGCTGCCTCGGCCATCGGATCATCCGGACCCCCGACGAGGTCGACACCATCCCTGACGACGAGTTCCCGATGCTGATGGAATCGCACCTGGACGGCTGGGAGTTCGCGGTCGAGGCCTGGGTCCACAACGGCCGTATCTGCTTCCTGAACATCTCGGAGTACGTGACGCTCGGATACTCGGTGTTCGTGCCCGCGACGCCGGAGCTCGAGAAATACCGGCCCGAGATCACTCGGCAGGTCGAAAAGCTGATCAAGACCTTCGACATCGAGTTCGGCTTCATCCATCCGGAGTACTTCGTCACCAGCGACGGGGAGATGTACTTCGGCGAAGTCGCCTACCGGCCGCCGGGTTTCAAGGTGTTCGAGCTGCTGGAACGGACATACGGTTTCAACGCCTACCATGCGCTGGTGCTGGCTTTCGACCCGAAATCCACCGACGAGGAGATCGAAGCGTTCTTCCCGAAGGAAGTGGTGGATGCCACGGGCCACGCGGGATGTTTCGGCGTGTATCCGCGTCGGCGCGTGGTCAGCCGACTGTCGGTGCCGCCCGAGACCGAGGATCACGATTACTTCGAGACGCACGAGCTCACGGCGCCACAAGCCGAAAAGGTAACCAAACGGACCGCATTCGGTAATCACTGGGGTCTGCTCTATTTCTTCGGCGAGGACCCGTACACTCTGCGGGATCTGTTGAAGCGACAAGAAGAGCTCGACTTCTACATTTGATCCGTTGCCAGGGGCAACGGTGTGCGAAGGGATCGGCGATTGAGTCCGGATGGCCACGACGGGACGAGCCTGGACCGGCGCCTCGCCACGATGGACCACGCCACACAGTCCCTCGCGGACGCAGGCGATTTCGGTAAGCAGGTCAAACTGCCCAGGGTGATGGACTCCCTGCGGCGGGTGTTGCTGCTGCCCGGCGGTTGCGCCGCGGTGCGCGAACGTGCCGAGAAATTGGAGACCGCGGGCCTGTTCCTCGGTACGGATTGGGCACAGCCGCAGATCCTCATCCCGGCGCTGAGCACCGGCTCGCTGCGCAGCGCCAATACCGACACCATGGTGTTGGAGGCGGTGAGTGATCTGCGGCTGCTCGCGGTCGCCAAGGGTGATTACCAGCATGCGCTGGTTTCGGCCGAACAGGCCAATGATCATCTGTCGCAGGTGCTCGCGGTGAATCTGTCGCTGCTGTTCTCCCCGCCCAGCGAGGCCGAGCGGGAACAGCAGGGGCGGATGGCGCAGGTCTCGCGCGAGCTGCTGCACTACCTCGTCGCCGAGGTCGGGTACGAGAAGGTGCTCGAGAATCTGGTCGACGAGATCTGGCGCATCCTGCGGCAGCGGCCCATCCAGGTCGACGGGGTGAAGCGGATGATCACCCAGATCGCTGTCGCCCGTGCGAATCCCGATGTCGACCTCGGCGCCAGTGGTCTCGGTGCCGATCGGCTGATCAGCAGCCTCTACGGAACCACCGAGGGGTGCAGGGAAGACCCGGGCGTCGAGATCTACCGCACGCGTCTGGAATCGATGGACGACAGCGCGTTGCAGTACGAGGCAACGGGATTCGCGCGGTCCATGCACGACACCGGACTGGTCTCGCCGTATCACGCTGTGCTGCTGCGGTTTCTGCTCACCAAGGGTGCGTACCTGCTCGGTGAGGCAATGGGCCTGTCCAGCACCGGCCGCGACAGCCTGCTCTGCTATCACGAACTGGTGCACAGCCTCATCGAGCAGGCGGTGCACGCCGAAACCGCGCAGTGCATCTACGGACTCACCTTGATGCTCGAACGCGGCATCCTCTATCAGCCGCCGGTCGCGCCCGCGCTGTGGCGCCAACTGGCGCTACGGCTTTCACCGCACTCGTGCGCACGGCTGACCGCGGTGTTCGGGCCGACACCTGATCCGCGGGCGTGGTTGTTGTCGGGGATGCTGTCGGTGCTGGGTCTGCCGCTGGGGATCGGGCAGGGCGACAACCCCACCTGTCAATCGGCGCGGGCACTGTCGATGTGGGCCTACAACGATCCGGACTATCTGTTGCAGACGCTGGTGTGGGCCGCGCGCGACGACGAGATCGTCATGCACTTCGAGGGGCAGCCGATTTCCTCGCGCCCGGCCGTCGACGCGGAATCGAGTGCGCTGCAACTGGATCTGGACCCGGTATCGCTGCTGGTGGTTCCGCACCTGGACCGGATCTACGCGGAGATGGGACAGCGCTGTATCGGTCGCGAAGGCGATCCGCATCGCTGGATCAATCCGGAGTTCCACGGCTGGTGGTCCGGGCGCGGCTTCCGGATCAATGTCGACGTGGCCACCGGCCACCTCACCGACCTCGACGAATTCCTGCGCCACTTCTACGCCGGCTACCACCCCTTCTACAACGGCAACCAGCCGGTGATCCATCCGCAGCCCGCCGGTATCGCCGTGACCGACAGCGCGGCCCGCTTCGTCGGGTGGCACGCGATCACCGTGCTCCGGGTCAGTCTCGATCCGCAGGACACTATGCGGGTGTATTTCTACAACCCGAACAACGACAGCGGCCAGGACTGGGGCGACGGGGTGGTCGTCGGAACAGCCGGGCACGGTGAGCGTTTCGGCGAAGCGTCGCTGCCCTTCGAGCAATTCGCCTCGCGCCTCTACATCTTCCATTTCGATCCGCTCGAGCCAGGTGAACTGGCCGCCGTCGAGCGTGCCGAACTGGACCGGGTGATCGGCTACATCCACCGCAGTTGGGGCGCCGACCGCATGCCCGTGGAATCGGGTGCGGCCGAAGAGGATTGATCACAGCAAATGTTCAGAGTCGAACGCTAGGGTGTGGGCGTCGGCGCGCTTCGTGCCGCGATGAGCAAGGGGAGATTTCGATATGGGTGTCAGCTTGTCCAAGGGTGGCAATGTCTCACTGACCAAGGCGGCGCCGAATCTCACCGCCGTCGCGGTCGGCCTGGGCTGGGATCTGCGGACCACCACCGGCACGGACTTCGACCTCGATGCCAGCGCCATCGGCCTCGGCGCCGACAAGAAGGTGGTGTCGAGTGGGCACTTCGTCTTCTTCAACAACTTGAAGTCGCCCGAGGGCGCGATCGAGCACGCGGGCGACAACACCACCGGTGCCGGCGACGGTGACGACGAGACGATCAACGTCGACCTGGCCAACACTCCGGCCACGATCGACTCCATCGTGTTCCCGGTCTCGATCTACGACGCGGCCGCTCGCAGCCAGTCCTTCGGCCAGGTGCGCAACGCCTACATCCGCGTCCTCGACCGCAGCAATGGCGAGGAACTGGCGCGCTACGACCTCTCCGAGGACGCGTCCACCGAAACCGCCATGGTCTTCGGCGAGCTGTACCGCAACGGCGCCGAGTGGAAGTTCCGCGCCACCGGCCAGGGCTACGCCTCCGGTCTGGAAGGCATCGCCCGCGATTTCGGCGTCAACCTCTGACGCGTCAGCACTGCCGGTCAGCTGCGTAAACCCCGGATGGCCGGGGCGATCACGCAGCTGACCAGCATGTCGGTCGACGTCTGGCTGCGATGCCCTCCTCAGCGGGCATCCCCATCGGTCGACCTCACCGGCGCCGAGTTCACCCGTGTGGGGTGATGCGGAGGGCGCCGTGGGTGCCGAGCATCGAGTGGACGCGTCGACCGAGCTGAGGAGCGGATGCACGATGGCATTGGATTATGACGATCGCACCGATTTCGAGAATGCCGATCGCGGGTTCATCAAGACCCTGACGCCCATGCGGATCAGCAAGGCCGACGGCACGGTCGTCTTCGATACCAGTGGGTACGGTTTCCTCGACGGGCCGTGTCCGGAGACGGTCGACCCGAGTTTGTTCCGGCAGGCCCAGCTCTGCGTGAAGAACGGGCTGTTCGAGGTCGTGGAGGGCATCTACCAGATCCGCGGCTTCGACATCTCCAACATGACCCTCGTCGAGGGCGATACCGGCGTGATCGTGATCGATCCGCTCATCTCGGCCGAGTGCGCGGCAGCCGGGCTGGCGTTGTATCGCCAGGAGCGCGGTGACCGGCCGGTGACCGGCGTCATCTACACCCACTCCCACGCCGACCACTTCGGTGGCGTCGACGGCGTGCTGCCCGACGGTCGTGGCGAGGTCCCGGTTCTCGCTCCCGCCGGTTTCATGGCGGAGGCCGTCTCGGAGAACGTCTACGCGGGCGTCGCGATGACACGGCGCGGCACCTACATGTACGGCCTCGGGATGACGTCCGGACCCGAGGGCCAGTGCGGCACCGGGCTGGGTATCCAAACCTCCCACGGCACCGTCGGTCTGATCCCGCCCACCGTCGACATCACCCATACCGGACAGCAGGAGACCGTCGACGGCGTCCCGATCGTCTTCCAGATGACGCCGGGCACCGAGGCACCCGCGGAGATGAACTTCTATTTCCCCCGCCACCGCGCGCTGTGCCTCGCGGAGAACGCGACCCACAACCTGCACAACCTGCTGACCCTGCGCGGCGCCCAGGTGCGTGATCCGCGGATCTGGTCGCGCTACATCGACGAGGCGATGGAGATGTTCGCCGTCGACGCCGATGTCGCGTTCGCCTCGCACCACTGGCCTACCTGGGGCGCCGACAACATCATGGGATTCCTGTCGCTGCAGCGCGATCTGTACATGTACCTGCACGACCAGACCTTGCGGATGATGAACGTGGGACTCAACGGCCCGGAGATCGCCGAAGAGTTCGAATTGTCGCCTGCCCTGGCCGATGCGTGGAGCGCCCGTGGTTATTACGGGTCGGTGAGCCACAACGTCAAGGCGGTCTACCAGCGCTATCTCGGCTGGTTCGACGGGAACCCGACCTCGCTCTGGGAGCACCCGCGCACGGCCAAGGCGGTCCGCTATGTCGAGACCATCGGCGGCATCGATGCGGTGATCGAGAAGGGCAGGGCCTACGCCGACGCCGGCGACCTGCGCTTCGCCGCCGAACTTCTCACCCACGCCGTTTTCGCCGAACCGAACAACAAGGCCGCGAAAGACGCACTCGCCCAGACCTATCAACAGCTCGGATTCGGTGCGGAGAATGCCACCTGGCGCTGCTTCTACCTCACCGGCCACAACGAATTGCGCGACGGAGTCCAGCGGACCGAGCTCGACCTCGGCGGCGGGATGGCGGCGGCACTGTCGGTGGAGCAGCTGTTCGACTCGATCGCCATCCGGGTGAACGGTCCGCGCGCGGCGAAGGATTCGTTCCGGATCGAATGGCACTTCACCGACCAGGACTCCGTCGTGCGCCTCACCCTGTCCAATGGCGTCCTGATCCAGACTCCCGATCCGCGGTCGAAGGCCGACATCGATCTCACGCTGACGCTCACCAAGGCGCAACTGCTCGGGATCCTCGCGGGTAAGGGCCTGGACGGGATCGACCACAGCGGCGACCCCGGCGTCCTGCAGCGACTGTTCGGTCTGCTCGATACCCCCGACCCGAACTTCGCGGTCGTCACACCGTGACCTGCGGCGATGCGGCCGCGCCGAAACTGGGCGCTGCCGCATCGCCCGGGCCGGTAGTTCGTTCCATTCGTCCAAGACCGGCGACGGCACTCGGTCATAGCGTTGCCATATGACAACTTCCCCTGGGTACGCGGTAGACGACGAACTCCTGGCCGTGCTCGACGAGTGGCAGGTGGCGATCGTCGCCAACGACGCGGACCGGATCGGTTCGTATATGGCCGACGAGTGGATCATGGTCTCCGAGAACGGCATCACCACCGCCGAACAGTTCCTGGCGTTCGTCCGATCGGGCGATCTCACGCATTCGGCGATGCAGCGCGTCGGCGAGCCGAGGATCCGCTATCACGGCGAACTCGTCCTGCTGACGACCCGAATCACCAATACCGCTCACTACCAAGGCATTCGATTCGACGCCGACGAATGGACCACCGATGCCTTCCTGCACACCGATGGCCGATGGCGCTGCCTGCTGACCCAGATCACCGCCACGAAGAAGTAGCGAGGTCGGCTGCCGGCGTCGACTCGACACTCAGACTTCGGTCGGGGTTCCAGGTTGCGACGGCCCAGATGACGGTGAGGTCGATGGCGATGATGATCACCGACCACCACGGGTAGTACGGCAGGGACAAGAAATTGGCGATGATCGAGAGGGCGGCCAGGCAGTAGGCGAAGATTCGGGCCCAGGTCGCGGTCAGCATCATCCCGATGGCGACGGCCACGAGGAGTATGCCGAGCGACAGGTGGATCCAGCCCCAGTTGCTGACGTCGAGCTGGTAGCTGTACTCGCTCGGTATCAGAAATATTTCGTCCTTGGTGACGCCGGCGATGCCACGCACGATGCTCAGAATGCCCGCCACCAGGAGCAAGATCACCGCGAGCATGGTGATGCCGGCCGCGAAAACTTGGCGGACGGGATACGAGGTGATGGTCATGGTGTCGACGTTAGGGGCCGACGACGACGATCCGAATCCCCCGTTCCGGGTGAACCCGCGCGGCGGCCAGGACGGATTCACCCGAATCGGATGATGTGTGCGACCGGGGTTCTTCGCGACGATGGCGGCATGGATGGAACCGTGACCACCGGCCGGTGGTCACGCTCACAGAAGTGAGGGTCGAATATGTCGTCGGTGTGGGACGTTCTCTGGGTCATCATTGTCAGCTTCTGCTTTGTCGCCTACCTGATGTTGTTCTTTTACATCCTCACCGATCTTTTCCGTGATCGGTCGACCTCGGGCTGGCTGAAGGCGGTGTGGGTGGTGTGTTTGATCCTGCTCCCGCTGATCACCGGACTGTTGTATCTGATCTTCCGCGGCGCCGGTATGGCGGAACGGACCGCCGAAGCGCACAAGCAGGCCCGCACGGAGGCCGACGAATACATCAGGCAGACCGCGGGCACCAATTCCGCCGCTCAGATCGCCGACGGGAAGAAGTTGCTCGACGCCGGCGCCATCACCGATGCGGAATTCCAGCAACTCAAGGCCAAAGCCCTCGGCTGAAATCCGCAGCGCCGCAGCTGATGACCAGCCAGCGGGATGCCTCGACCAGCATCGCGGCCGACGATCCCGAACCCACTTGCTCACGACGGAGCACATGACGAAAGCCGATGTGGTCGCCGGGATTCCGGGCGCGATCGGCGGCCCTCACATCGAATTCTCCCCGGCGACAAGCGTTCTCGGCGAGTCGGTACCGGCCGCCTAGCCGGAAAGGACCGTCATGCTGAGTTTTCTGGTCCCCCAGGAGCAACGCCGATCGTTGGATGAGCTGACCGACAAGCTGGATCTGTCGGTGGGCCAGGTCGACTCGAAGCGGTCGGCGTTCTGGATCATGCTGGTGATGTCGGCGGTGATCGCGATCTCGGGCGTGATCGGCAATTCCACCGCGACGGTGATCGGCGCGATGATCGTCGCGCCGCTGTCGATACCGATCCTCGGTGTCGCGTTGGGGGTGGTGACCGGTCGTGCGCCGTTGCTCGGCCGGAGCCTGTTGCTGGTCGTGTCGGGGATCGTCGTTGTGGTCGCGCTCGGGTTCCTCTTCGCGCAGTTTCTGCCCAATCCCGTCAATGTTCTGTCCAACCCGCAGGTGGTCGGCCGGACCTCGCCGGCGCTGATGGATCTGACCGCCGCGATAGCGACCGGCCTCGTCGCGGCTATCGCGATCGCTCGTCGTGACGTGGGCGACGTGCTGCCCGGCGTGGCGATCGCGATTTCGCTGGTCCCGCCCCTCGGGGTGGTCGGGGTGTGTCTGGGTTCGCACGCGCCCGCACTCGCCGGTGGTGCGTTCGTGCTGTTCGCGTCCAACGTGGTCGCGATGATCATCACCTCGACGATCGTGCTTCTCATCGCCGGGTACGCCGATGACGCGGATCCGGCGACTGTGCGCCGCGGCAAGGCGTATCTGGCGCTCGGCGTGGCCCTTGTGGTGGTGGCGATTCCGATGGTGCTCAATTCGCTGTCCTCGTTGTGGGCCGGTCAGATCGCCGACGCGGCCGTCCTCTGGCTGGGCGACGCACCGGACGCGCAGGTCACCGACGTCACCCTGCAAGGTGGCACCGCGACGGTCTCGATACTCGGACCTCAGCAGTTGCCGCCGCGCGCGGAGTTGCAGCAGGCGGTGAACAACCTCGTTCCGTGGGATCCGAGGGTTGTCATCATCCACACGGTCGGTGGTCGGGTGCAGTAACCGAGTGCACACAACGATGCCCCCACCGGTCGGTGGGGGCATCGTCGGTTGGGCGCTCAGCTGAGCAGTTTGGCCTTCGCGGCGGCGAATTCGGCATCCGACAGCGCCCCGGAGGAGTGCAGTTCGGCCAATTGTCCGAGCTGGGCGACGGTGTCCTGGCCCGCGCTCGCAGCAGCGGGCGGTGGGGGAGCCTGTTGTGGTGGTGGCGGTGCCTGCTGTTCGGCGGCGCGCCGCGCACCCCGGCGATTCACCGCGTTCGAGGTCGCGGTGGCGGTACCCGCGACGACGGCCGTCCTCGCGACGGTGCCGAGTAGTCCTGGTCGCCCGACGCGACCCCTCCGAAGTGGCATAGCGGTTCCTTCCTAGGTGAGGGCGAGCACGGCGTCGACGGCATCGCGCGGTACCTGTACATGCAGCGCGACCTCGCCGTCGGCCGCGCGGACCGCGCCAGCCAGGCGCCGAGCCCACGTCTCCTCGAAAACCACGATGACAGCGGTCGTTCCCGGTTCCATCGACGCGCGGACGACGTCGAGGTCGTCGTCGCTGACGAGGTCGATGTCGGCCGCGGTCAGACCCGTCAGACCCACCTCGGAGATGTCGTCGTCGATCTCGCGTTCGGTGACGGTGCCCGCGGCGTCCATGGACAGCACGACCAGGTCGAGCAGGGTGACCGTGCCCTTCGTGACGACCTCGGCCAGTGCCGCCGAGACGGATTCGTCGATCGCGGTGCCGGGAAAGGTGAGCACAAGGAATTCGACCGGTCCGAGCGTTGCTGGTGATCCCATGGGCCGAATCATGCCGTCGGCGGGTCTGTGGCTGCTTCACCCGATTCGGATGAAAACAGGGGTGCGCAGTTCACCCGGAAGGTGTGAGGCGTGTCGGGAACGGCGGGCTTAGCGTCGTGGCATGGGCTCAGTAATCGGCGGTCTGTTGCCACTGGCGGTGGGTGTCGCGGTCTCGCCGATCCCGATCATCGCGGCCATCCTGATGATCCTGTCGAAGAACGCGGGCGGTGCGGCGAAGGGCTTCGCCGTGGGGTGGGTGGCCGGAATCCTCGTCGTGACCGGCGTGATGACCTTGCTCGCCGGGACGTTGGGCGGCTCGGACAGCGAACCGTCGAGGGGGGCCTCGATCGTGAAGATCATTCTCGGCGTCGCGCTGGTGGTCCTGGCGGTGATCCAGTGGCAGGAACGGTCGCAGACCGAGGTGCCCGGCTGGATGAAGGCGATCGACACGCTCACGCCGGTGAAGGCGCTGGGGCTGGGAGCGCTGCTGTCGGGCGTCAACCCGAAGAATCTGCTGCTGTGTGTATCGGCGGGCGTCGCGATCGGGGCAGGCGGGCTGAGCGCGGGGGGCGACCTGGTCGCGATCGTGGTGTTCACCCTGCTCGCCTCGGTCACCGTCTTGGCGGTGGTCCTCGGGTACATGCTCGCGGCCGACAAACTCGGTCCGATGCTCGACAGTCTGCGGGAGTGGTTGCAGCTCAACAACCATGCGGTGATGGCGATCGTGCTGCTGATCATGGGCGCGGTGGTCCTCGGTAAGGGCATCGGCGGGCTGTAGCGAGGAGGAACCGTGGCGCTGTCGATACCGGCGTTCGAGTCACTGCACGGCTACCGGCGGGCTTGGCTGCGTCCCGATGTGATCGCCGGTCTCACCGTGTGGGCGGTTCTTGTTCCCGAGGCTTTGGCCTACGCCTCGATCGCCGGGGTGCCGCCTGTGGTCGGCTTGTACGCGGCGGTGCCGTCGCTGGTGCTCTACGCGCTGGCAGGCAGTTCGCGGCACCTGGTCGTCGGCCCGATGTCGGCGACCGCGGCACTGTCGGCCGCCGTCATCACGCCGCTCGCGGGCGCCGACAGCGGCCGCTACATCGCGCTGACGGCCGCGCTGGCCATCGCGACCGGCATCGTCGGTCTGCTCGCCGGTCTCGTCCGGCTCGGCTTCATCGCCGCGTTCATCTCCGAACCGGTGCTCAAGGGCTTCATCGTCGGGCTCGCCCTTGTCATCATCATCGGGCAGGTGCCGAAGTTGCTCGGCGTCCCCAAACACGACGGCAACTTCTTCACGCAGGCGTGGGGCGTCCTCACCGAGCTGGGTCACCTCCAGTGGCGCACGGTGACGGTCGGCCTGATCAGCCTCGCGCTGGTTTTCGCGCTGCGCCGGTGGCTGCCGTTCGTCCCCGGTGCGCTGGTGGCGGTGCTGGTCGGCATCGCTGCCGTGGCGGTGTTCGGACTCGAAGACAAGGGTGTCGCGATCGTCGGCCATATCGATGCGGGACTGCCCACGCTCGGCATGCCGTCCGGGGTGTCCTTCGGCGACTGCCTCGACCTGCTCGGACCAGCCGTCGGGGTGTTGTTGATCGGCTTCGCCGAGGGCCTCGGCGCCGCGAAAACCTATGCGGCCAAAGCCGGTTACCCCATCGACGCGAATCGGGAGCTGCTCGGGCTGGGTCTCGCCAATCTCGGTTCGGGGTTCAGTTCCGGGATGGTCGTCAACGGCAGCTTGTCCAAGACGGCGGTCAACGGTGGCGCCGGGGCGAAGACTCAGCTCAGCGGGCTCGTCGTGGCCGGGCTCACCGTTGTGACCCTGCTGTTTCTGACCGGGCTCTTCGAGAACCTGCCGGAGGCCACGTTGGCGGCGGTCGTGATCGCGGCCGTCATCGAGCTGGTCGACATCGCCGCCCTGCGCCGCCTCTATCGGGTCTGGACCCACATGCTCGCCAGCATCTACGGCACAGCGGCGCGCGCCGACTTCCTCGCCGCGATGGCCGCGATGCTGGGTGTGCTGGTCTTCGATACGCTGCCGGGCCTACTCATCGGCATCGGCGCGGCGATCGTGCTGCTGGTGTATCGGGCCTCGCAACCGCATGTGGTCGAGCTCGGCAAGGAAGGGTCATTGTGGGTCGCCGCCGACCGGCACCCGGACGCGGCGACGCGCCCCGATGTGCTGGTCGTTCGGGTCGAGTCCGGCTTGTTCTTCGCCAACTCCGACTATGTGAAGGACCGGATCGAAGGGCTGTGCACCGACCGTACGCGCATGGTCGTCCTCGATGCCGAGACCTCGCCGTCGGTCGACGTGACCGCCGCGACGATGCTGCTCGCCTTGCGGGACACGCTGGCCTCCCGGCGCATCAGGTTCGCCATCGCGCGACCGATCGCCCAGTTCGGTGACGCGCTCGGCTCGGCCGAGCACGGTGACGTTCCGGTCCCGATCTATCCCACCGTCGCCGCCGCGACCGCCGCACTGGCCGGGTCGTGATCGTGCTCGCCCGTCGAAAGGAACGCAGATGAACGGCATTCTGGTCGCCCTCGTCGGAGCGCTGTTGTGCTTCTACGGGATTCGCTCGGTCCACCTGGGCCTGCTCGCGATCGGGTTCGGTCTCGGCTGGCTGATCGCCGACCTGTTCAACGCGAACTTCTGGTGGCTGTTGCTGGCCGGACTGATCGGCGCGGTGTCGGTCTGGGCGGTCACCTCGTTGGTGTTCCATTTCGCCGCCTATTTCATCGGCGGTCTCACCGGCGTGATGATCGGTACCAAGCTGGCGACGGTGTTGCAGCCCGGCGACAAGAACGTCGCCTTGAGCATGATCGTCGCGCTCGCGGTGGGCGTGTCGGGCGCGTTCCTGGCGCAGAAGTTCCGGGCTCGCGCACTGCTGTGGTTGACCTCGATCGGCGGCGCGAGCATGGTGTGCACCGGTGTCGCGCAGTTCAGCGAGTCGCTGTCGTTCCTGCGCGACCCCGAGCCGGGCTGGCAGCAGGTCACCGCCACCCTGGCCTGGGTGGGTCTGTCGATCCTCGGCTGGATCACCCAGCGCCATCTGTTCGCCGAGCAGCTCGGCATCCAGCACCTGGTCGGTGACGACGACGAGCCGGACATGAGTGACCGCAACGGCGGCTGGCCAACGAAGTGACCAGCCGGCGGTCGACACCACCGGCTGGTCGGTTCCGGGTCAGTGGGCGGTGCCGCCCGTGGCCGGGGTGCGGCCGTGCTTCATCACCAGGGCGAAGGTGAGGGCGACGGCCGAGGCCGCCGCGCAGACCCAGAAGCCCAGTTGGTAGCCGCGGTCACCGAACAGGTCGGGCAGCGGAGTGGGCGGTTGGGCCTGGCCACCGACGCTCACCAGAGCGGTCATGCCGTTGCTGTGCAGGAACGCGGTGACGATCGCGAGACCGATCGCGACACCCATGGACTGCATCACGCCGAGCATGCCCATGCTGACGCCCTGCTGTTCCTGCGGAACCGCCTCCACCAACAGGATCGGCATACAGGCGTAGTACATGCCGAAGCCGATGCTGAAGATCGAGTTCACGATCAGGAAGTTGGTGGCGGTCAGCGGCAGGACCGCGAACGCGACGGCCGCGGCGGCGAAGATGACCAGTGCCGCGACGAGCGGCAACCGGGCACCGATTCGCCTGGCCAGCAGGCCCGCTACCGCGCCGAACAGCATCGTGATCACCGAACCGAGCAGTGCGATCCGGACGGCGAACTCGAGCAGGGTGTATCCGCTGCCGTAGGTGTAGCCGGGATCGAGGGTCACCTGCACGGCCTCGATCGGTAGCGCCTGACCCGTCAGCTGCTGGATCTGGGCGAGGGTGCCCTGCTGGACACCGGCGACGACCGTGGACTCGGGCGGCGTCTGGGACATGTAGGCGATGGCGTAGGACACGATGCCGATCTGCAGAGACGCGAAGAGCGCACCGGCCAGCACCAGCGCCACGCGGGGATGGAACAGCAGCTTCATGTCCATGATCGGTGTGGTGGCCCGCTTCTCGACGACGACGAACAACACGAGCAGCACGAGACCCGCGATCAGCCAGGCCAGCGTGGTCGGCTTCGACCAACCCCAGTCGTGGCCCTTGTCGACGTAGATCAAGGTGAGTGCGGCGCCACCGGCGAGCAGTGCGGCGCCGACGATGTCGATGCGCTCGGTGACCCGCAGCTTGGACTCGGGCACGATGAACCACACCAGCGGCAACATCACCACAGTGAACGCCCCCAGTACCCAGAAGATGGCACGCCAGCTGTGGTTGTCGACCAGGTAGCCGCCGAGCAGCGGGCCCGCGATGGAGGCGACGCCGAAGCCGGTCGCGGTGAGTCCGAGAGCGAGCGGAACCATCTTGCGCGGCATCAGATCTCGGATGAGACCGTAGGCGATCACCGCGGTCGCGATGGCGGTGGCCTGCAGACAGCGACCGAACAGGAACACACCCCAGTTGGAGGTGGTCGCGTCGAGAACACAGCCGATGACGAACAGGGCGCCGCAGATGAGGAACATCCGCTTCTTGCCCCAGACATCACTCATCTTGCCGATCAACGGAGACGCGGCCGCGCCGATCAAACCGAAAACGATGATGGCCCAGTTGATGTTGGCCCCGACGCCGGGGAAGCTCGGCGCGATCTTCTGTAGTGCCGCCGCGACGATCGTGTACTGCATCGGGGCGATCTCGGAGAAGAGCACGATCACGGCTAGGACCGTGAAGATCCTCGCGCGCGAAGCGCCTTCGAGTCTTCCGGTGTCGTTGTTCTCCGGGGTGTCATTGCTATCCGGTTTGATGGTACTGGTGGACATGGCCACGCTCCGTTGTTCGGGAACTGCGTTCGAGATGGTGGATCAGGACGGTTAGTAGATGTAGGCGGTGTGGGCAAGGTCGGTGACGGAAGTGCCTGCCCGGACGATGAATTCGCCCGGTTCGCTCGCCCAGCCGTGCTCGCCCCAGTGCTGGAAGGCGCGAGCGGGCACTGTGACAGCGACCGTGCGGGTTTCGCCGGGCGCGAGGCTGACGGCGGTGAAGCCGGCGAGCCATCGGACGGGACGATCGATGCTGCTGTCGGGACGCGAGAGATACACCTGCACAACATGTTTGCCTGGTCGGTCGCCGGTGTTGGTCACCGTCAGTGTGACGTTTCGGCCTTCGACCGTGAGGTCGCTGGTCTCCCAGGTGGTGTAGCCGAGGCCGTGCCCGAACGGGTAGGCCGGCTCGATGCCCGCTTTCAACCAGGCGCGGTAGCCGATGTGGATGCCCTCGGTGTAGTCGAGCACGCCGTCGACGGGGGTGGTGTCGAGCACGGGGACCTCGGCCATGGTCTTGGGCCAGGTGGTCGGCAGACGGCCACCGGGTTCGACTGTGCCGGTGAGGACATCGGCCAACGCGGCGCCGAACTCCTGGCCGGGGAACCAGGCGAGCAGCACGGCGGCCACATCGTCGCGCCACGGCATCTCCACCGGCGCACCGGAATTCACCACGACCACCGTGCGAGGGTTCGCGGCGGCGATCGCCGAGACCAACTCGTCCTGGCGGCCGGGCAACCGCAGGGAGGTGCGGTCGACGCCCTCGCTCTCGATCTGCTCGGTGGTGCCGACCACGACAACGGCCACGTCGGCCGCCGCGGCCTGGGCGACCGCGGCCGCGAACTCCTCGTCGTCGGCACGCTGGGGACGGCGGATACCGAGCGTCGCGCCGAGAATGATGCCGAGGCCCGGCATCGCTTCCTCGATGCTGGTCACCACGCGGACATCGACCTCGTCGCCGACGGCGAATGTGCGCGTGACGTGGCGCTGCGGCGGGTTGAGCAGTGCGGCGGCCGGGTCGCCACCGTCGAGCACCATGTTCTCGTCGAGCACGGTTTCGCCGTCGAGGTCGAGCCGGATGTGGCCGACCCCGCCGAAACCGATCTGCCATTCCCCGGCCATGTCGGCGCGCAGGCGCGTGTGCAGTTCGATCGTGTTCGACTGCGCCGCGAGCTCATCGCCGAGCAGTACCAGTCGGCTCGTGGTGCGGTGCTGGGTGCCGAGCTCGGTCTCGTCCTTGAAATAGCGGGCAGACAAGCCGGACTCGCCGGTTACGGGGTCGGTCATGATGGCGAGCGGGGCGGGGATCAGTGCTTCGGACAGGTGCACGCCCGCGGTGTGCGTCAGCGGAAGTCGGCCGGTGAGACCTTCGACCGGCGTCGTGGTGTGGCCTGGAATGACGGTGACACTGCCGCCACCGAGGAACCGGGGTTCGCCCGCCGACGGGCCGAGCAGGGCGACGGTGGTCTCCGGCGCGAGCGGCAGGATTCCGTCGTTGCGCACCAGGACCATCGCCTCGGCGGCGACCCGGCGAACCAGCTCCTGTGCTGCTGCGTCACTGAAAGCCGGTGTGGGCTCAGGTGTTCCGTCGAGCGCGCCGACGCGGTGCGCGAAACGCAGGATGCGACGGACCTTGTCGTCGATCACGGATTCGGCGATCTCGCCGGACCGGACCTTCTCGGCCAGCGGGTCGCCCCACAGGTGCCACGGTCCCGGCATACACAGGTCGGTGCCGTTGGCCGCGCTCTCGGTGCTGCGGATGGCGGTCCAGTCCGAGACGACGACACCGTCGAATCCCCATGTGCCTTTGAGTGGTTCGTCGAGCAGGGGGTTCTCGGTCATGGTGGTGCCGTTGACCGAGTTGTAGGCGTCCATGAGCATCCACGCGCCCGCTTCGACGGTGCGCTCGAACGGGTAGAGGTACAGCTCGCGCAGTGCGCGGTCGCTGACCCGCACGTCGACGGTGAAGCGGTCGGTCTCGGAGTCGTTGGCCACGTAGTGCTTCGGACACGCGCTGACCCCGTGCGCCTGCACCGATCGCACGTAGGCCGCGGCCATCTCGGCGGTGAGCAGCGGATCCTCGGAGAAGCATTCGAAATGCCTGCCGCCCAACGGCGAACGATGCAGGTTCATTGTCGGGCCGAGGACCGCGTAGACATCTTTGCGACGCGCTTCGGCGGCGATGAGCGCGCCGATCTCGGTGAGGAGTTCGGGATCCCAGGTCGCGGCGACCGCGGTGCCGGAAGGGAGACTGACCGAGGGATCTCGCTCGTCCCAGTTCTCGCCACGCACCCCGGAGGGGCCGTCGGACACCGGCATCTCGGCAAGTCCGATCGCCGGATCACCGGCCATCCGGAACAGCCCTGCGCCTGAGATCAGGCGCAGCTTGCCCTCCAGGTCCAGCTCGGCGAGTAGTTCCTTGATGCGGTCTTCCATGAAATACGCAGCCTTTCGTCGATCAGTGAGTGAGGGTGCTGGCTTGCTCTGACCAGTGCGGGTTGTGCAGGAATTCGCCGGTACCTGCGACGAATGCGTCATGGGCGGCCGGATCGTCGCGCAATTGGCCACGGAACCACGCTGCCGAATAGCCGAGGTAGCGGTAGACGCCTTCGGTGCAGCTGTAATTGGTGCAGTCGGGCTGGCCCTGGATGTCGTTGTGCTGGGCGCCGACCAATGCGGCGCGGGCCTTGGGCACGTTCGCGGGCAGGGCGTCGTAGTACGCCTGCATCGATTGCAGGCCGATCAGCTCGGCTGGCAGTGGTTGGGTCCCCGGCGAGATGCCGTCGGCCGAACCGTTGACCAGCAGCACCGAGCCCGAGGTGATCGCGCTGGTGTCGACACAGGTGCTCTGGCCGTCGACCGGCGGCAGCGACGAACAGACCGCGGCCAGCGGCATCTCGAGGGTCACGGCGGTGTCGACCACTCCCGCGCCGCGGGCGAGCGCGTTCAGCGCGCCGAGCCCACCTTGCGAATGACCCATCGCACCGACCGAGTCGGTGTCGACCTTGCCGTGGAAGATGCTGCTCGGGTCACTGTTCTGCGCGGCGAGGTAGCGCACGGCGTCGAGCATCTGCACGCCGGTTCCGGTGTCGGTGCGGTCGGCGGCGATGACGATGAAGCCCCACGACGCGAGGTGTGACAGCAGATAGGCGTACTCACGGGGGTGAGCCATGGTGCCGTTGCCCCAGGTGATGACCGGGTGGGTGACGCCAGGGCGGAGGTCGGCCGGGTACCAGATGTCGTAGCTGTCGCCGGTCGACGTGCAGCAGTCGATACCGGTCCGCTCGGCCACCGCCCAGGGGCCCGGCGCGTAATAGGTGGCTTCGACCTGCGCGGCGGGTTGATAGGACGGCGCCCCCTGCGCTGGTGTCACCGCCGTCGCCGCGAGGACGAGCAGTGCGATGGAGATCAGCGCGGCCCGGGCGCCATCGCGCGGGCGCCGACCGGACAAGACGGTTTTATTGCTCACGATCTCGGACGATAGGGAGACCGGCCGCGGTGCACGGCATGCCGCGCCGTCTTGCAGACTGTTTGCAGACACCCCACGCGGGGAATAACGGCAACGTATTCTCGAAATGATGAACGAGTCGATCCGCATTGTCGCGGACCTCGCATGAGCGAGGTCGGCTCGGCGCTGCGTGTCGCACGAACGGCTGCGGGGATCAGCCTGCAGGGCATGGCCGCGCGCACGAATTATTCGAAGCCGTATCTGGGCCAGCTGGAGACCGGGGCCCGGGTCGTGCGCGCCGAGCACGTGGTCGCCTACGAATCGGCGCTGGCCACTCCGCTCGATCACCTGCTCGACCGGCTCACCGTCGAATCGGTCAACGAACTCGACGATCTGCCCAGACAACTGTCCTCGCTGCTGCTGCCGCCGGTCGCGCACCCGAGGACCGATCACCCGACCTTCGCGGCGACAGAGCTGGCCGACGCCGAGCAGTTGGCGATCTGGGCGCGTGGCAGGCAATGGGCCGACGGGCAGGCGCCGCGCCAGGTCGTCACGGCCTGGTTGGCCGCGAATCTACCCAGGTTGCAGCAGCTTTCGGACCCGAGCAGGCACGGACGTGCCCTGCGAGTCGGTGCGGAGCTGGCCGATATCGCGGCCGCCATGAGTTGGGACGTGGAGGACATCACCGCAGCGCGTCGGTACTCGGTCGCCGCCGCGCGACTGGCCCACGCGGCGCGCGACACGGTGCTGACCGCTGCGATCCTCACCGAGTCGACCTGGCAGTTGCTCGACAGCGGGAGGCCCGCGGAAGCACTGGAAGTGGCCCAGCTCGCGCAGTACGTGGCGCGCCGGACGGCGACGCCACTGCTGCGGGTCGCCCTCGCCGAGTTGGAGGCCTACGCGCACGGCATCCTGGGCGAACATGCCGCGTTCCAGCGCGCGATCGTCGTCGCGGTGGAATGCCGTTGTGAAGCGGCGGAGACTGTCGCCGGTGACAGCGTCGCCGACCGGAGCCTCACCGCGGCCACCGTCGGCATGATCCTCGGACCGCGCCGGGACTGGCCAGGGCCAGGGCAGCAGTGGCGGCTGCTCGGCAACAGCTACCGTCACCTCATCGCTACCCGCCCCGACCTGGCTCGTCTCGCCTTCGGCGAGATGCACACGCCACTGTCGCAGGATTTCGTGACACCGGCGACGGCCGCGATCTCCTCGGCACGCCTACAGCTGATGCTCGGCGAGCCCGAACTCGCTGTCGACCAGGTCGGTCTCGCCTTGTCGCTGTGCGGTCGACGACCGGTGGGCCGCACGGCCGCACGGCTGTTGGATTTTCGGCACGAGTCGACCGAATTCGCCGCGGTCTCGGCGGTCGGCGAGGTCCGCACCGCCATTCGTGAGCTGGTCGCGCATCCCGAGTTCGCCCACGACAGTCGGCAGACGCTCAGCCCGTAGCGGTCACGCCGCGCTGGGAGATCAGCATCCCGATGATCCCGGATTCCTGGCTCTGTGTGCTGATCATGTCGCGGGCCGCCTGTTCGACCGGCCCACCGGTGGACAGCTCGTCGAACGACTGGGCCATGGCGACGCCGCCCTGGTGGTGGCGATACATCAAGCGCAGAAACATCGCTTCGGCCTCTGCGCCGTGAGCCACAGCCAGGGCGTCGAGGTCGGCGCGAGTGGCCATACCGGGCATGGTCGTGGCTGCGGCGCCGTGGTGACCGGTGGGCATCCACGACATCGGGTGCGGGTTGGTCGGGGTCGCCGCGGCCAACCGGAGCCAGCCGAGCATCATGCCGATCTCGAGGCGCTGGGCATCGGCGATCTGGTCGGCCAGCCGCCGCACGGTGGGATCGACATCGGCGGCAAGGCGCTCGACCAGGACGAGCGCCTGCTGATGGTGACCGGTCATGTCCTGCACGAAGCCGATCTCGGTGGGCGTCAAAACTGTTGTGACAGTGGCAGTTTCGGAGAAGAAGAGCGGTCGGATGGCCGCCCCGACCACCAGCAGCAGCAATACCGTCGCCGCACCCGCGACGCCGAGCAGCACCCGCCGGCTCATGAGCCGACCGTCGACCGCTGATCGGCGGGCGGGGTGTACACCTCGGGGGACAACTCCAAGGTCAGCAACCCGTTGTCGGCGCAGGTGGTCCACAGCTGATTGCCGCGCCACTCGGGTGCGGAGAAGCACCAGTCGGTGGAGAGGTCGCCGAAGGCCACGTCGCCGGTGCGCGAACTCAGTGCCTGCTCGGGATCGAGGACGCCCGCCTCGACGGCCTGCATCACCGACGGCGCGCTGAGCAGCGGCAGGCCGATGATCGAGGCGAGCGCGTGCGGGGAGTTCCACAGGTCGGCGTTCTGGCCGGTGCGCGCCGGTGGGTTGTAGTAGGCGATCTCGCGCACCTTCAACGGGTCGCGCACGTCGAAGATCCGGACGCCGGAGGAGATCCAGCCGCACGCCAGCGCGGTGGGGTTCACCGCGCGGTCGGCGGAGCAGTAGTGGGCGTCGTAGGCGAACAGCGACCCGCCCATCCCGGAGGCGAGCGCGGTGTCGCGGTGCTGCTGCAGGTTGATCTCCAGCTTGATCGAGTTCACCACGCGCGGATGCGTGTCGTCGGAGATGTCGATCAGTTTGACGCCGCCCGAACCTGCCTCGTCGGTGGTGAACAGATGGGGCACGCCGTTGTAGGTGACGGGGACGTTCTGCTGGGTCGCCCAGCCGTCGGTCCAGGTCAGCTGGGAGATGATCGGCACCTGCGGATCAAGGTCGCGGCGCTGCACCGCGGAGGTGTCGAGGATGGTCAACCCGCCCATATTGTTGGCCAGATACATCCGGTTGCCGTCGGCGCGCAAACCCATCCCGTGCATGGACTGGCCGGGCATGCCCTGCCAGATCACGCGGGGGTCGGCCGGGTCGGTCAGGTCGACGGCGCTGACGATGCCGGGGATGACGCCCGATGCCCAGTAGGTGCGGCCGTCGGGGGAGAAGCCGCCTTCGTGGGCGGTGATCGGGACCGGCAGGCTCACGTCGGTGCCGGGTCCCGGGTTGAGCAGGCGTGGGTGCGCGCAGTCGGAGATGTCATAGATCGAGATCAGTCCGGCGCCGGTGAACGCGGGAGCTCCGGTGCCGACCAGCAGCTTTCGCGCGGCGTTGACCTTGAGGCTCTCCCAGGTACCCGCCAGCATCGCCGGTTCGGTGAGGGTGGCGGTGAGCACCGGGTTCGCCGGATCGGCGACGTCGATCACCTGCACGCCCTGCGCCGGACCGAGCAGGTTGCCGGGGAAGAAGCTGCCGAGGTAGACGCAGTGATCGAACTGCGTCGAGGTGATTCCCGCGCCGCGGCCCGCGTAGCCGCCGATGCGGTTGATGTTGCAGCGGTAACCCTGGGTGCTGCGGCCGCTGTCACGGTCGGCGGCGGGCACATCGCCCTGGAGGCCGGGTTCGGGCAGGGAGCCGTCCGCGCAGCTCGCGCGGGCGACGGCGGTATCGGCGAGGGCGCGGTCTTCCAGGACGACTCCTACGGAGTCGGACTGGGCGAGGCCGATCGCGGAGGGCACCAGCAGCACCGCCGCGGTAGCGATCAACAGGTGGCGGAACGGAGTTCTCATTTCGCACTTTCGTGGTGAGTGGCCAGGGTGACCAGGGCCGCGGCGGTCTGGCGGCAGAACTGCTCGCCGTCCTCGTCGCCGCGCGTGAGGGCGCGCAGCAGCGTTGTGCCGCGCAGAAATTCGAAGATCAGGTCGGGATCGCAGTCGGGGGAGGCCTGGCCGGACTCGATCGCCGCGTCGATGGTGGCGCGCAGCCCGACCCGGGCCAAGCCCTCACCGCGTTCGCGCAGCCTGCGGTAGCTCGCCTCGTCGTCGTGGTAGGCCGAGAGCAGGCCGGGGATGCCCGACCGAGCCGCTGGATGGGTGGCCGCGGCGAAGAAGAGCTTGGTCCACCCGAGCAGATCCGCGCCGATATCGCCCGTCGGCTGCGGGACGACGCCGGTCTCGAGGGCGAAGATCGCGTCCTCGACGAGGTGGATCTTGTTGGGCCACCGGCGGTAGATCGAGGTGGCGACCACCCCGGCCCGCCGCGCGACTCCCTGGATGGTCGTGGCCTGGAAACCTTGCTCCACCAGCAATTCCTGGGTGGCGCGCAGCACCTGATCATCCAGGTTCGGGTCACGAGGGCGGCCCGGTCCCGGTCGGGTCTCGCGACGTTCACTCACCGTTCACTCCTCTGTAGGCGTCGGCAGAGCGTAGCCGAGAATCGGATCTTATTAAAAACGCTTCATGGTGTATTCGAATTAGCTAACTTGAAACGTGTTCTACCCCCACTCTCGAAGGAATGGCCCATGTTGACTCCCCAGGACGAGCTGCTCTGCCACCAATTGCCGACGACGTTCGACCACGTCGTCCAGAGCGATCTGCGCTGGACCGAGCGCATCGTGCTCTACGGCTTCGACACCACCGGCCGGGTCAGCGTCATGACCGGCATGGCGCGCTACCCCAACCGCAATGTGATGGATGCCTACGCGATGGTCACCATCGACGGCACCGCGCACGTGGCGCGGCTCTCGCGCGAGATCAGCGGCAAGTACGACGACCTGGGCGCCTGGCAGATCGGCCCCTACCGCTACGAGATCACCGAGCCGCTGCGCGGCGTGCGCGCGACCCTCGGCGACAACGATCACGGCCTGCGCCTCGAACTGAACTTCGCCGGCCAGTTCCCCGCCTACGAGCAGGAACCCGCCTTCTTTCGCACCCGTGGCCGGGTCCGTGAGGACGCCCGCCGCTACTACCAGAACGGCAAGATCTCCGGTTGGCTCGAGGTCGACGGCGAACGCATCGAGATCGACCCGAGCACGTGGTGGTTCGGACGCGACCACTCGTGGGGCACGCGCCACGGTGGCGGTGGCGGCAGCCTCGGCGAGGGCGGCGGCCTGCAGCCCTCGGAGATCCCCGACGGCGTGCTGTACTTCATGGGCATCTTCCAGTTCGACGACGAGTTGGTCCACTTCGCCCAGCGTGAGACCGCCGACGGGCAGCGCTGGCACTTCGAGGGGTCGATCCAGCGGCCGATCGAGGCGGACGTGCCGACCGTGCCGATCGTCAGCGTGACCCACGATCTGAAGTTCCGCGACGACTTCCGGATCGTGTCGGAGGGCTCGTTCACCGTCGACGCCGCCGACGGCAGTGAGCGCACTTACTCGGTCACCGCACTGCACGATTTCTGGCCCGGCCTGGCCGGATACGACATGTATCGCGGCTACGCGTCGGGGATCTGGAAGGGCGAGTCCTTCAGCGACGGCTTCACCGTGGATCTCTCCGACACCGCCGAACTGCGCCCGGTGAGCATGCTCACCGAGACCTTCGTCAAGGTCGAGTCCAGCGACGGCAAGGTCGGCTATGGCCTGGTCGAGATGGTGTTCATGGGCCGCAATGCCCGCTACGGGTACGAGGGGTACTGATGACCACTCGCCCCTCCTCGGAAGATCTGCCGAACGCTGTCGTCCCCGTGCTGCGCAGTGGTTTTCCCGACGCCGAGTCCGCGCGGGTGACGAACTGGTCGGCCAGCCCGCGCGGTCTCGCCACCGAGACCTTCCTGTTCGACCTCGAACGCGCCGACGCCGAGCCGGTCTCGCTGGTGCTGCGTCGCCCGCCCGAGGTGGCGCTGTTCCCCGACTACGACCTGCTGCGACAGGTCCTGGTCATGCGCCGCCTGGCCGAGACCCCGATCGCCGTTCCCTCGGTGCGCTGGCTCGACCGCGACGACGCGAAGCTCGGTAGTCCGTATTTCGTGATGGACCGCATCGACGGCTCGGCGCCCGGTGACCTGCCCTCTTATCACTCGGCCGGTCTGTACTTCGACGCCGATCCCGCCGATCGCGCCAAGATGTGGTGGGGCTGCGTCGACACGATCGCCGAGATCCACCAACTCGACTGGCGCAACCTGAACTTGGACTTCCTGTCCTTCCCGAAGTTCGGCGCGGCACCGCTGGAGCAGATGATCGGTTACGTCGATTCGGCGTTGGCCTGGGCCACCACCACGCAGCCGCCCGCGCTGCGTCGGGCTGTCGAATGGTTGCGCGCCAACCTCTACGAACCCGAACACGTCACCCTCTGCTGGGGCGACGCCCGGATGTCGAACATCCTCTACGACACAGAGTTCCGCGTATCAGGCGTGCTCGACTGGGAGATCGCCTACATCGGCGACCACGAGGCGGACCTCGCCTGGATGTTGTTCCTGGACTGGGCGTGCTCGGAATTCCAGGGAACCGAACGACTCGCGGGTACTCCCACCCGCGAGGAGTCGATCGCCCGGTACGAGGAACGCAGCGGCATGAAGATCCGCAACCTGCGCTACAACGAGGTCCTGGCCGCGGTGCTGCTCAGTATTCCGTTGCTGCGCATGGCCCATCGTTTGAACCTGCCGTCGGAGATCGACATCACCGCATTCTGCACACAGCGGGTCGAGCAGTTGCTCGGCGACGAATAGGACAGGTGCCGACTCGAATACGGATCGGTGCGATCCGTATTCGAGCGGCTGGTCAGGTGAGCACGCGTTGGTGACGATCTGGGTCGAAGGTGGGCAGGGGAGCGCCGGTGCGCAGGATGCGGGCGATCGCGGGCTCGGCGAGATGCAGACGACCGATCGCGACCAGGTCGAATTCGGCGTCGGCCAGCCGTCGGTAGAGACCGTCGAGTGCGGCCGGTTCGGAAATGTCTCGCTCGTGCAAAGACGTGCTCAGTCCGACGCTGCCGACGGCCATGCTGTGCGCGCCGGTCAGCTTCTTCGCCCAGCCAGCCAGGGTCAGTTCGCTCCCGGCGAAGGCCGGTCGGTCGAAATACCTGCTGCTGGCGTCGAATACATCGACGCCGGCGTCCCGCAGCGCGGTGAGGATCACGCCGAGTTCGTCGGGGTTCTCGGCGATGCGTGCGCTGTAATCCTGCTGTTTGTGTTGGGAGAAGCGGTAGAAGATCGGCAGTCGCGGGCCTATTTCCCGGCGGATCGCGCGCACGACCTCGACCGGGAAGTTGACGCGTCTGCCCAGGTCGCCGCCCCAGTGGTCGGTGCGTTGGTTGGTGGCCTCCCAGACGAACGCGTCGAGCAGATAGCCGTGGCCCGCGTGGATGGCGATGCCGTCGAAACCGACCGCGATCGCGTTGCGGGCCGAGCGCACGTAGGCGGCGATCACGTCCTCGATGTCGTCTTCGGTCATGGGAGCGGTCGGTGTGGTCACCGTCGACAGGTAGCGCTGCGAGTACGTCGTGCGCCCGACCCGACCCCACAGACCCGACGGGCGCAGGGGTGTGAGCGCCGGGTCCACGCGGGCCATCGCGCCCCACAGCGGGCCGACGTGCCACAGCTGCGGCACGATCCTGCCGCCCGCTTCGTGCACGCCATCGACCACGCGGCGCCACCCGGACAGGGCTGATTCGCCGTGTAGCCGAGGCACTTTCGTGCTGTCGACCGCCATCGGATGATCGATCGCGACGCCTTCGGTGATGATCAGGCCCGTCCCGCCTTCGGCACGCCTGCGGTAGTACGCGGCGACCTCCTCGCCCGGTGTGCCGCCGGGGGAGTGCTGGCGGGTCATCGGCGACATGACGATGCGGTTCGGCAATGCCAACGGCCCGATGAGCAAGGGATCGAACAGGACGTCGGCGGTGGTCATGCGCCCACGCTCCCAGCGTTGTCGGCCACGGGCAACCGGCAGGCCCGTTGAGCGGCATCTCGGTGAATTATGTAACAGGTTATTATGTAATGATGCCCTCGGAAACTTCGCCCCGCCCCGGCAGGCCCCGCGACGCCGACAAGGACCTCGCGGTACTCATCGCCGCCAGGCAGTTGCTCGCCGAAGTCGGTTACCCGGCGGCGACGGTCGTCGCGATCGCCAAGCGTGCCGGGGTCAACACCCCCGCCATCTATCGCCGGTGGCCGACGCGTCAAGCGCTGCTCGAAGAGGCCATTCACGGCCCCGGCGGGCACGCGCTGCCCGAGCCGACCGGCGACCTCAGGGCCGATCTGGCGACCTGGGTGCGCATCTTCCTCGCTCGCGCCGAAAGCCCGGCCGCCCGCGCGGGAGTGCCCGGCCTGCTCGCCGATTCGCAGACCGAGGAAGCGCGCGGCCGGTTGCTCGCGATCGGCGCTCCCGTGCGCAAGGCCTTCGCCGAGTTGCTCGGTAGTGCGGTCGATGACGGTCGGATCGCACCCGGCGCCGATGCGGACCTGATCTTCGAGATCCTCTCGGGCGCCACGACATTCCACGCCCTGCTCCGTGGCGGCGAGGAGGGTGACGCCTTCGTTGCCCGACTGGCCGACGCGCTGTACGTCTTGGCGTCCACAGGGCGCTGAGACGGCCGATCGTCGTGACTCGGACCACATTCCAATAACGTTACATGTTAGTATGTAATTGTGAGTCGAGAGTCCCAGGGAGCGTGCGAATGAAGGTCGACCTGCAATTGGGCGCACGGCCCGACGAGGTGATCTCGCGGTCCGCCGAGCTGATCGCCTGCGGGGTGGACGGCCTGTTCACCTTCGAAGGCGCCCACGACGTCTTCCTCCCGTTGACCCTGGCTGCCGCCGGTCCCGAACCGGTCGACCTGATGACCAATGTCGCCATCGCCCTCCCACGCAGCCCGGTCCACCTGGCGCACACCGCCTACGACCTGCACCTGCTCAGCGGCGGCCGGTTCCGTCTCGGGCTCGGTTCGCAGACCCGCGCGCACATCGAAAAGCGTTACGGCGGTGAGTGGTCGCGCCCGGCCGCGCGCATGCGGGACATGGTGCTCGCGATCAAAGCCGTGCTCGGCTCCTGGCAGGAGGGCACCCCGCTGCGCTTCGAAGGCGAGTTCACCCGGCACACCCTGATGCCGCCGACGTTCGATCCGGGCCCGAATCCCTATGGGCTGCCGCAGATCTGTCTCGGCGCACTGGGTCCGATCATGACCAGGGCGGCGGCCGAAGTGGCCGACGGGCTGCTGGTCATGCCGTTCAACAGCGCCCGGCACTTCACCGAACACACCCTGCCCGCCATCGAGGAGGGTCTCGACCGCGCCGCGCGCGAGGCCGCCGACCTGGATATCTATCCCCAGGTGATCGTCGCGATGGGCCGCACGCCGTGCGAGCTGGCGGCCGCGGCCGTCGGCGCGCGCCGACTGCTCGGCTTCTACGGGTCGACGCCCGCGTACCGCCCGGTCCTCGACGCCGAGGGCTGGGGTGAGCTGCAACCGGAATTGAACGCGCTGTCCAAGCGCGGCGAGGTCGCGGCGATGACCGACCTCATCGATCAGACGATGCTCGACACCTTGGCTGTGCACGGGACACCGGAGCAGTGCGCGGCGGCGATCATCGAGCGCTTCGGCGCCTACGCCGATCGGATCTGCTGCTATTTCCCGGGTTACGACGTGTCCGATGAGTACATCAAAGACCTGGTCACCGCATTGCAGGCGCCATGAGCGTGCGCGTCGAAATCGCCGACGGCGTCGCGGTGGTGACATTGGATCGGCCCGATCGCCGAAATGCCTTCACGGGCGCGATGGGTCGGGCGATCGGCACGGCGTACCGCGAATTGGATGCCGACGACGCTGTACGGGTCCTTGTCCTCACCGGCGCGCCGCCGGCCTTCTGCGCGGGCGCGGACATCGGTGGCGGTGACAAAACTTTCGACAAGCCCGACAGCGCAACGTTTTCCGCGTCCCCCGTCGAACCGCCCGCCTTCGCTCTGCGTAAACCGGTGATCGCCGCGGTGAACGGGCACGCGATCGGCATCGGCCTGACCATCGCCATGCAGGCGGACATCCGCATCGTCGCCGAGGACGCGCGCTACGCCATTCCGCAAGTGCGGCTGGGTGTTCTGCCCGACGCGATGGCGCATTGGACGGTGGCCAAGGTCGCCGGAATGTCGGTCGCGGCCGACATTCTGCTGTCGGGTCGTACTTTCGACGGCCACGAAGCGGTCCGTCTCGGGCTCGCCTGCTGCTGTCTCCCCGCCACCGACGTGCTGCCCGCGGCCCTCGCGATAGCGCGCGACATGGCGGCCAACGTCGCGCCGATGTCGGCGGCTCTCAGCAAAAGACTGTTGTGGGACACCGCGATCCACGGCTACGAACCCGCCCGGGTGGCCGAGTTGGAAACCGAACTGCACCTGCGGCTCATGGGCGGTCCCGATGCTCGCGAAGGCATGCGGGCTCGCGTCGACCGGCGCGCTCCGGTCTGGTCGGCGCGGTTGTCGCGCGATTGGCACGACCTGCCGGAGTTCTGAGAACCCGGCCCCACATGTTGATTCACCATTCAGGAGTACACAGATGTCTCTAGCCGTAGACGCCGACCAGCACGCGCTGGCGCAATCGGTTGCCGCGTTCGCCCGCAAGATCGCTCCACTGTCGCAGACGCGCGAACACCTGTCCGACTACGCCGCCGGGGTCATGCCGACCGGAGTGTGGACTGCGTTGTGCGAGCCGGGGTTACACGCACTTCACCTCCCCGCTGAGTACGGCGGCGACGACTGCGGGCTCGATACGCTCGCGGTGGTGGTCGAGCAGTTGAGTGCTGCCCTGTTTCCCGGCCCCTACCTGTCGACAGTGACGGCGAGCGCGCTCGTGATGGCTGCTACCGACGCCGGTGCGCTGCTCGCGGACTTCGGGGCCGGCGTGACGGGCGCGGTCGTCACCGGGCCCGACCTGCGGGCGATGCGCGATGGCGAGGGCTGGGTCGTGTCGGGCGTGTCCGATCCGGCGCTCGGGCTGACCGGCGCCGAACGAGTTGTGGTGCGCGCCGCCGTCGCCGGGGATCCCGAAGCGAGCCTGTGGTTCTGGCTCGGCCCCGCCGATCTGGCTACCCAGGCGGGCGCAGTGTCTTCGATCCGAATGACGCCCGCGGAGGCTGTCGACCTGACTCGATCACTGGCTCGCGCCGAATTCGATGCCTACCCGGTCGACGCGGGGCGGGTGCTCGATGGCATCGACCCCGCCGTCGCGGAGCTGTGGACGACCACCCTGGCGGCGGCGGAGGCGACCGGGATCTGTCGCTGGTGCCTGGACACCACCGTCGAATACATCCGGGTGCGACACCAATTCGGCCGCCCGATCGGTAGTTTCCAGGCCGTGCAGCACAAAGCGGCGCTCATGCTGGTCCGCGCCGAAGTGGCGAGCGCGGTGACCTGGGACGCAGCCCGCGCCGAGACCCAGCCGACCGGGCAGCGACTGCTCGCCGCCGCGAATGCGGCGCTGACCGTGCTGCCCGCCGCGATCGATCAGGCGGTGGACTGTGTCAGCCTGCTCGGCGGCATCGGATTCACCTGGGAGCACGACGCCCACCTGTACTGGCGTCGCGCGATCGCGCTGGCCGCTGTCGTCGGCGGCGAGGACGCGGCGGCCAGGGCGCTGGGGGAGCGTGCGCTGCTCGCCGAACGCGACTTCTCGTTCGTCGACGCTGACACACTGCCCGAACTGCGTGCGACGGTCGGCGGCGTGCTCGATACGGTCGCCGCTCTCGCGGATGACGAAATCCCTTCCGAGGGTTGGTCACCCGCGCGCGGAGGTGCCCGCCGGGCGGTGCTCGCCGATGCCGGGCTGGTCGCTCCGCATTGGCCACGCCCGTACGGACTCGGCGCCGGACCCGCCGAACAAGCGGTGATCGCCGAGGAATTCGCCCGCCGTGGGCTGGAGCGAACCGAACTCGGAATCGGCGCCTGGGTACTGCCGACGCTGATCGAACACGGCGACGACGAGCAGCGCGAACAGTTCGTCACCGCCACCATGCTCGGCGACATCATCTGGTGCCAGCTGTTCTCCGAACCCGGCGCCGGCTCCGATCTCGCCGGATTGTCCACCGCCGCGCGCAAAGTCGACGGCGGCTGGATCATCAACGGCCAGAAGGTGTGGAATTCCCAAGCGCAGGAAGCGGATTGGGCCGTGTGCCTGGCGCGCACCGACACCGAAGTCCCTCGACACGCCGGCCTGACCTACTTCCTGATCCCGATGAACGCCGAGGGGGTCGAGGTCCGTCCGCTGCGCCAGGTCACCGGCATCTGGGAGTTCAACGAAGTCTTCCTCGACGAGGTCTTCGTGCCCGACAGCCAGGTCGTCGCCGAGCCCGGTGACGGCTGGCGGATCGCCGTCACCACGTTGTCGAACGAGCGGGTCGCCATGGGCTCGGCCACCTTCGGTCACGGCTCGAGCACCCTGGTCCGCCGCCTGCTCGAATCCGGCGACCACACCGGCACCCGCGACGACGCGGTCCGTGTCCTCGGCCGCAACACCGCGCTCGAGCTGTCCGTCGCCGCGCTGAACCTGCGCGACGTCGTGGCCAGGATGAACGACAGGACCGACGGCAACGGGTCCAGCAACAGCATTCGCAAAGTCTGGAACGCCATCGCCCAACGCGACGCCACCCGCGCGCTCGCCTCGATCCTCGGCCCACGCGCCGCCATCGGACACCCCGAGCAGCCCTACACCTTCGACTTCCTCGGCCTGCCCGCCATCCTCTTCGGCGGTGGCACCATCGAAATCCAGCTCAACATCATCGCTCGACGCGTGTTGCGTCTGCCGCAATAGGGGCTACCACATCGGTCAGTGGCGTGCGGCCTCCTGCTGCCGCCACTGCCGGGGGCTCATCCCATACCTCGCGCTGAACCATCGCGAGAAGTTGCTCACCGAGGAGAAGCCGAGCAGATCGCCGACCTCGGTGAGGGAGTGACGGCGGTTGGCCACCATGCGTTCGGCCAAAGCGCCGCGGATGTCGTCGACCAACGCGGTGAATGTCGTGCCGTCCTGCGCGAGCTTGCGGTGCACCGTGCGCCGGTCGACCCCGAGGCTGCGAGCCACCTGCTCGACGGTGCAGCGGCCCGTCGGCAACAGCAATTCGACGAGTTCGCGGACTCGGTCGGTGACCGTGGCCTCCCGCGACGGTGCCATGGCGAGCAACTGCTGCGCGTAGGCGCGTAGGAGCGGGTCGGCCATCGCGTTCTCGGCGTCGAGATCGCCGCTGTAGGTGAGGATTCCGTTGAAATCCTGATCGAACTCGACGTGCGGGCCGAACATCTTGTGATAGGTGGTCCGGTCACGCGGGGCGGGGTAGGAGAAGCACACCTGCGTCGGGCGCCAGGTCGGTCCGGCGAATCCGCGAAGCAGCCCGTACAGCACTCCGGTGGTGAGCTCGACGGCCTGCCGGACCGGGACCGCTCGACCGACGTCCACGTTCACCCGAATGGTCGCCATACCGTTCGCCTCGATGACCTCGGTGTGCAGCGCCTCGTTGTACATGTGCTCGTGGCGCGACAGCAGCCGCAGCGCGCTGCGCACGTCCGGCTCCTCGCGGATGACCAGGCTCAGCGGGCCGAGATTGGAGAACCGCCGCAGCTGCGCCAACCGCAGGCCGAAGTCCTCCCTGCCTGATTCGACGGCCGAGCGTTCCAGCAGGTCGGCGACGGCCTCGGCGGGAATCCACCGGTCCTGCGTGCCGAAACCGGCCGGATCGAGTCCGCAGTCACGGATCAACCGCGCCGGTTCCAGGCCTAGTGACCCGGCCAGTTCGACGTAGTCGTTCAACGACGCGTACCGGGACAGCGGCTTCACTCAGTGCCTCCAATTGTCCCGAGGGGAATAGTTTTCTGTCCCGACAGGATAAGCGTTGATGCGTGATCGAGCCTACTGTTATGTCCATCACATAGGAGGAGAAGCTGTGGCACACGCAATTCGATTCGCTGAAACCGGTGGTCCCGACGTGATGCGGTGGGAGTCCACCGAGGTCGGCGCGCCGGGGCCCGGCGAGGTCCGTATCCGGCACGAGGCGGTCGGGCTCAACTTCGCCGACACCTATTTCCGCACCGGTCTATACCCGGCAGCGTTGCCGGCCGGACTCGGCGTGGAGGGGGCCGGCGTCATCGAGGCCGTCGGCCCCGGCGTCGACTTCGCGGCCGGTGACCGCGTCACCTACACCGGCAGCCCGCTCGGCGCGTACAGCACCGAACGGATCATGCCCGCCGAGCACCTGATCGCGCTGCCCGACGGCATCGCGTTCGACACCGCGGCCGCGACCACCATGCGCGGACTGACCACCGCCTACCTGCTGCGCCGCATCCACCCGCTGCGCGCGGGCGATACGGTGCTGCTGCACGCGGCGGCGGGTGGGGTCGGGCAGCTGTTCACCCAGTGGGCGAAGCTGCTCGGCGTCAGCGTGATCGGCACCGTCTCCAGCGAGGAGAAGGCCGCGGTCGCCCGGGCCAACGGTTGCGACCACGTGGTGATCTACACCAGGGAGGACGTCGCGACCCGGGTTCGTGACATCACCGATGGCGCGGGCGTTCCCGTGGTCTACGACAGCATCGGCAAAACCACCTACCAGTCCTCGCTGGATTCTCTCGCCCGGCGCGGCCTGCTCGTGTGCTTCGGCACCGCCTCGGGACCCGTGCCGCCGATCGAGGCGATGCAGCTGGCGGTGAAGGGCTCGCTGTTCGTCACCCGGCCCGCGCTCGCCGACTACATCGCCGACCCGGCCGAACGCGCCGAACTCGCCGGCGAACTGCACGACCACCTCACCGCGGGCCGTCTGCGGGTCGAGATCAACCAGCGATACGAACTCGCCGACGCCGTGCAAGCCCATCGCGACCTCGAAGCCGGCCGCAGCGTCGGCGCGTCGGTCTTCGCGATCTGACGCGTCCACCGGAAAGGAAACAAGCCAATGACCGTTCGAACCGCGATGCGCGCGGCGCCGCTGACCGCGACCATCGGCGCCGAACTACACGGGGTGAACCTCGCCGAGATCGCCGCCGACGACGCCCTGTTCGCCGAACTGCGCACCTTGCTGCTGCGCCACAAGGTGCTCTTCGTCCGCGATCAGGACATCACCCGTGCCGAACATGTCGCGCTCGCCGAACGTTTCGGCCCGCTCGAGGACCATCCGGCGCTCAGCAGCGATCCCGATCATCCCGGTCTGGTCCGCATCTACAAGGACCTCGACAGCGCGCCCGAGCATTACGAGAACGCCTATCACTGTGACGCCACCTGGCGGGTCAATCCGCCGATGGGTGCTGTCCTGCGCTGCGTGGAATCGCCGCCCGTCGGTGGCGACACCATCTGGGTGAACATGGTGGAGGCGTACAAGCGGCTGCCGCAGTCGGTGAAATCGCGGATCGCGCATCTGCGGGCGCGGCACAGTATCGAGGCGAGTTTCGGCGCCGCGCTCTCGGAGGAGAAACGACTCGCCCTACACGAGCGTTTCCCCGATGCCGAACATCCGGTGGTGCGTATCCACCCGGACACCGGCGAGGACATTCTGTTCGTCAATTCCTTCACCACGCATCTGGTCAATTACCACACGCCGGAGAATGTTCGATTCGGCGCCGACTACGCGCCGGGTGCGAGTGAACTCCTCAATTACCTGATGCGCCAGGCGAGTATCCCCGAATACCAGGTGCGCTGGCGCTGGACCGAGAACAGCTTCGCGATCTGGGACAACCGGTGCACCCAGCACTACGCGGTGCAGGACTACTGGCCCGCCGTCCGCAAGATGGAGCGCGCCGGGATCGTCGGCGACCGTCCCTTCTGAATTCCATTTTTCGATTAGCCCCGCAATTCCGATCGGAGTACCCCCATGCATTTTCACGACGACGCGCTGTTCCCCGAGAACCAGGAAAAGCTGGTCATTACCGCCGCGCCGTACGGCCCGGAATGGGAACTCGACGATTTCCGCGACGACCTCCCGCTCACCATGGACGAGCATGTCCAGGCCGCCGTCGACTGCTACGAAGCCGGCGCCACCGTGCTGCACATCCACGTGCGTGAACTCGACGGCAAGGGCTCCAAGCGCCTGTCGAAGTTCAACGAACTGCTCGCCCGCCTGCGCGAGGCGGTGCCGGACATGATCCTGCAGGTCGGCGGCTCGATCTCCTTCTCGCCCGAAGGTGAAGGCGCCGACGCGAAGTGGCTCACCGACGACGCGCGGCACATGCTCGCCGAACTCGATCCCAAACCCGACCAGGTCACCATCGCGATCAACACCAGCCAGATGAACATCGTCGAGTTGATGACCGAAGACGACATCGCGGGCACCTCCTTCGAACGGCCCGAGGTGTACGAGGCGTATCGGGAGATGTATGTCCCGGCGGGCCCGACCTGGGTTGCCGAGCACTTGAAGCGCTTGCAGGCCAACGGCATTCAGCCGCACTTCCAGCTGTCGAGCATCCCGCAGCTCGAGACCGTCGAGCGGTTGATCCGCCGCGGCGTCTACACCGGCCCGCTCATGCTGACCTGGGTCGGCATCGGCGGCGGCTTCGACGGCCCGAACCCGTACAACATGATGGAGTTCATCCGCCGCACTCCCGACGGCGCGGTGCTCACCCTGGAGACGCTGATGCGCAGCGTGCTGCCGGTGAACACGATGGCCATCGCGATGGGTCTGCACGCGCGCTGCGGCAACGAGGACACCCTGTGGGGTCGCAAGGGCGAGAAGATGACCTCGGTCCAGCAGATCCAGCAGTTGGTCCGGATCGCGGGCGAACTCGGCCGCGAGGTCGCCACCGGTAAGGAAGCGCGCGAGATCTACAAGCTCGACGAGCGCTACGCCGACGCCGACGAGACGCTCGCCAAGATCGGGTTCGCCCCGAACCGTCAGCCGGGCCAGGTCGGGTTCACCCACCACGCCTGACCCTCGGCGGGGATCACCTTCCCCTGTCTCGACAACCCGGTGGACGTCAGCGACGACGTCCACCGGTTCGCAGGAGCACCCATGGACCACATCACGACCGTCGCGCCCGTCGCGTCGGCGCCGCGCCGTTCCTCGTCTGTCACCCGCAACTATCCGTGGCTGGTATTCGCCCTCGCCTTCGGTCTGCTACTGGCCGACTACATGTCCCGCCAAGTGCTGAGCGCAGTATTCCCGTTCCTGAAAACCGAATGGACACTGTCGGATTCGCAACTGGCCTCGCTCAGCAGCGTGGTGGCGCTGATGGTGGGTCTGCTCACGTTGCCGCTGTCGGTGCTGGCCGACCGGTGGGGTCGGGTCAGGAGCCTGGTGCTGATGGCGGTGGTGTGGAGCATCGCGACTCTGGTGTGCGCCCTGGCCGACAACTACCCGCAGATGCTCGTCGCCCGCTTCTTCGTCGGCGTCGGCGAGGCCGCCTACGGCAGCGTCGGGGTCGCGCTGGTGCTCAGCGTGTTCGCGGCCCGTCGGCACGCGGCACTGAGCGGTGCGTTCATGGCCGGTGGTTCGTTCGGGTCGGTGCTCGGTGTCGCCGCGGGCGGTGTGATCGCCGTACACCTGGGGTGGCGGTGGTCGTTCGCCACCATGGCGGTCTTCGGCCTGGTGCTGGCCATCGCGTTCCGTGCGGTGGTCACCGAGGAGCGCAATGCCGCCCATGCCACCGAGCCCACACCCGAAATCGCCTTCCGCGCACCGATTTCGACGCTGTTCACCAATCCGGCCGTGCTGTGCGCCTATGTGGGCAGCGGATTGCAGATGTTCACCGCCGCGGTGCTGCTGTCGTGGATGCCGAGTTTCTTCAACCGCTACTACGGGCTGGCGCCCGACCGGGCCGCGGGTCTTGCGGCGGTGATCGTGACCCTCGTCGGCACCGGCATGGTGGTGTGCGGTGTGATCACCGACCGGGTCGGTCGCGCCGACATGGCGCGCAAGTGGACGACCGCGATCGTGTTCTGCCTGATCTCACTCGTCACCCTCGGTCTCGGTTTCAGCATGAGTACCGGTGCGCCGCAACTGGTTCTGCTCGGTATCGGCGCGTTCTTCTCCGGCGGTTCGGCCGGTCCGACCGTGGCGATGGTCGCCAATCTCACCCACCCCTCGGTCCGCGCGTCGGCGTTCGGCACCCTCACTCTCGCCAACAGCCTGCTGGGGTTGGCACTTGGCCCGTTCGTCGTCGGTGTCCTCGCCGACCATCTCGGTCTGCAGAACGCGCTGCGGGTGACGCCGGTGGTGTCGGTCCTCGCGATCGCCGCCCTGCTGCTCGGCCGCCGGGTCTACCCGCTCGGGCTGCGCAAGCTCGCCACCGTGCACGCCTCGCACTGATTCCGTCGAAAAGGACTGCCGCACCTCATGAATGCTCTTACCGAACCCACCGTCGTCATCGTTCCCGGCCTGCGCGATCACGTCGCCGAGCACTGGCAGAGCTTGCTCGCCGACACGCTCTGGAAGGTGGCGATCGTGCCGCCGCTGGAACGTGACGGGCTGAGCCTGGCCGCACGGGTCGCCGCACTCGACGCGGTGCTCGCCGACATCGACGGACCCGTCGTCCTGGTCGCGCACAGCGCGGGCGTGATGATCACGGTCCACTGGGCGCAACAGTCCGACCGGCCGGTGCGCGGCGCGCTGCTCGCCACGCCGCCCGATTTCGAAACTCCACTGCCGCAGGGCTATCCGACCGCCGAGGCACTCACGGCCAACGGCTGGACGCCGATTCCACGCAGGCGGTTGCCCTTCCCCAGCATCGTGGCCTCGAGCAGCACCGACCCCTTGGCCACGGCTCGCCGCGTCGCAGGCATGGCCGAGGTGTGGGGGAGCAGACTGGTCGACCTCGGCGACGTCGGCCATCTGAATCCGGCGTCAGGCTACGGACCGTGGCCGCGTGCCCAGGAGCTGCTCGACGAACTGCTGGACGCGCCGCTATCTGTCCGGCGAACATGTGCGCCGAGCAGCACCGAGGAACCCGTCACCGCGGCACCACTCACGCGGGGCCGATGACCTTCTTGCCGCTGCGCTCAGCGGAGGTCGTCGGGGTGTGGTCCGGTACCGAACGGTTCGGCTCGTGCTGAGCGAGGATGCCGACGAAGGGTCGCCCTCGTCCGCGACTTCAAGGACGACGACGGGGCAGCCTGGTTCCTGGCGGCCGTAGTGATCTAAGCCGCTGGTCAGTGGAGCATCTCGGTGCTGACCACGGAGAGCAACTGCAATTTCTCGTAACTCTCGGTACCGGGTGTGGCGGTGTAGACCAGCAATAGGTGTGACTGTTCGGGGTCGAGCAGTGTTTGGCAGTTCAGATCCATGGCGCCGACCTCGGGGTGGCGGAAACGCTTCACGTCCCGGGGTCGGACCCCGATCTCGTGGGTGTGCCACAGGGTTCGGAATTCCTCGCACTCGGCGAGCAGGAGGGCCGCATACCGCGCGGCGCGGGAATCGGGACCGCGCCGGGTGGCGACTTCGCGGAGTCCGGAGACGAACATCCGCGACAGGAACGGATGGTCCTCGGGTGCGTAGCGGTCGCGTTCGGTGGGATCGGTGAACCAGCGGTAGCCGATGCTGCGAGCGAGGCCGGTGTAGTGGGCGGTGTCGCCGGTCAGCGCGGTGCCGAGCGGAGTCTGGCGCAGCGTCTCCCCGAGCTCGGTGACGATCTCGGCAGGCGTGTCGTAGAGGCGATCGAGGATTCGGAGCAGGCCGGGGTTGATGTGCTCACTGGCGGAGCCGCGTGCGGGCGGGCTGTGGCCGGCGAGGCGGAACAGGTGGTCGCGTTCGTCGAGCGACAGGTGCAGGCCCTGGGCGATGGAGGCGATCATCTGCTCCGACGGGTGCGGCCCGCGTTCCTGCTCCAATCGCGCGTAGTAATCGGTCGACATGTGACACAGGACGGCGACCTCCTCCCGCCGCAACCCGCTCGTCCTGCGCCGCCGACCCCTGGGCAACCCGACGTCCTCGGGTTGCAACGACTCCCGACGTAGTCTGAGGAACTCCGCGAGCTCCGCGCGATCGATCACCAGAGGCCTCCTTTGTGTGACTGGTTCGGTTCTACCGTCGGGGCTCGCGGGTATCCACTGATCGACAGTCCCTGGATGTCGCCTCTCGGCCGGACGATCGTGGATACCACCAGCCCAGCACACCGAGCACAGGAGAAGCGACATGCCACGTCGGCAACCCGACATCACTGTTCCCGACCTCACCGGACAACGCGCAGTGGTCACCGGAGCCAGCGATGGTATGGGCGTCGGGATCGCCGCGCGCCTGGCGGCCGCCGGGGCCGAAGTCGTTCTCCCGGTACGCAATCAGCGCAAGGGCGAGGCGGCGCTCGACACCATTCGGCAAGCGAGCCCCGAGGCGCAGGTCTCGCTGCGCGAACTCGACCTGTCCTCCTTGGATTCCGTCGCGGCGCTCGGCAAGACCCTGCGCGCGGAGGATCGCCCCATCCATCTGCTGATCAACAACGCGGGCGTGATGACCCCACCGGATCGACAGGTCACCGCCGACGGATTCGAATTGCAGTTCGGCACCAACCACCTCGGTCACTTCGCCCTGGTCGGGCACCTCTTGCCCCTGCTCCGCGCAGGGGGTGCGCGCGTTACCTCGCAGGTCAGCGTCGCGGCCAACCAGTACGGGATCAACTGGGACGACCTGAACTGGGAGCGCTCCTATAACGGCAGGCACGCCTACAGCCAGTCCAAGATCGCCTTCGGTCTGTTCGGGCTCGAACTCGGCCGACGCAGCCGAGCGAACGGCTGGGGCATCACCAGCAATCTCTCCCACCCGGGCGTCGCACCGACGAATCTGCTCGCCGCCCGGCCCGAGGTCGGGCGCGCGCAGGACACCACGGGGGTCAAGGTCATCCGGTGGCTCTCGGCGCGAGGCATCCTCCTCGGCACCGTCGAGTCGGCGACGCTGCCCGCCCTCTACGCCGCCACATCGCCCGACGCCGAGACCGAGCGCTTCTACGGACCCAGCGGACCCGCACACCTCGGCGGCCCTCCCGCCGAGCAGAAAATCTACGGTCGCCTGCGCGGCCTCGACGACGCTCAGCGCATCTGGCAGATCTCCGAAGAACTCACCGGCGTCCGAATCTCGGTCTGACCAGGCCGAGGTCGCCCCGCACGTCGCTGACCGGGCGCGTCTACGAACGAGCTGGATAGCCCCATTCTCGGCACGCCGACTTCAGCGCGTCCGGGACGGCCGGGTCGGCGGGCAGCGGGCGCGCCGGCTGGATGACGCCGGAGCGGATGGTCTCGCTCCAGTCGCCGATACCTCGGACATAGCTTCCGTGGTCGAATCGGCCGTAGTCCAGCATCGAGGGCTGCCACTCCACGTCGAGGAAGCGGCACAACCCGCGCACGGTTTCCTCGGGGCGGTGGGTCAGGTCCTCGTAGCGGACCTCGTGGCCGTCGAGCGCCGCACGGGCCTCGTTCATCGCCGCGACGAATTCCAAAGTTCTTCGTACCGGGTCGATTTCACGGCGATCCGCCCAGGCACGGCCCAAGGAGTCGGCGATCTGCGTCGGGTGGCGCAGGAGGAACACGTAGCGGGCATCGGGCCAGCACGCGGCGATCCGTCGCCAGGTCAGCACGCTGCTCGTGGTCTTGTTGACCATCCGGTCCTTACCGCTGCGTTCCAGTTCGTGGTGCAGGAGGCGGTCCCAGAGCAGATGTTCCAGCTCACGGATCGTCAGGCCGAGCGCGTCCAGCGAGATACTCGCGTAGCGCTCGGTGATGTCGTCGGCGGTCCACTCGAGTTCCTGGACGGTCAGCAGATTCAGGTGCAGTTCGTGCGGGGCGTGGATGCGTGAATGGCTGTTCAACACCGAACGCAGCAGGGTGGAACCGGATCGGGGCGCGGACAGGATGAAGATCGGCGCCGGCACGAGGCGGGTTGCCTGCTTCACGGTTGTCGGCTCGGTACGGGGGCGGCGAACAGACCTCGTCGGATCAGGAGTTCGAGCACGCGATCGGTGGACTCGGCGACCGTCTCGGCCGCGGTGTCTATCCGCAGATGGGGGAGCAGCGGTTCCTCGTAGGCCGCATCGACCCCGGTGAGCTGGGTCAGCTCGCCCCGTGCCCGGCGCGCGTACAGCCCTTTGACGTCGCGCTGTTCGCAGGCCGAGAGCGCGGTGGCGACGTGGACCTCGGCGAATTCGAGGCCGGCGTCATCGTGGCGGGCCCGCATCAGCGCACGATCGGCGGCGTACGGCGCGATGGCCGCCACGAGAACGAGCACGCCGTGGCCGGCCAGCATCACCGCGAGGGTGGTGATCCGGCCGAGGTTGCGCTTGCGGTCGTCGGGGGTCAGGCCGAGTTCGGGCCACAGCCGCCCGCGCACGTCGTCGCCATCGAGTACCTCGACCGGATACCCGGCGTCCGCCACGCGGTGCCGGGCGGCGGTGGCGAGGGTGGTCTTTCCCGAACTGGGCAGCCCGGTCAGGAGAACTGTCCCGCCCGGTCCGCAGGGCCCGTCATTCATCAGACATTTCTGACAGGGCGAAATTATGCGGGGGTATCGATTGCGGGATCGACGCGTAAACGGCTGCTGCCCAAAGGAATTCGTCCTGGGACGATAACGGATACGGTGCCACTGATAATGAATCAGCGCAGCTCGAGCTAATTTCCGAAGACGAAATTGCGCAGGACCAGGAATCGCAGCCCGCCCACCACGGCCATGACAGCGAGCACGGCGCCCGCCTGCGCGGTCTCGCCGAGGCCCGGCGCCAGGAAATCCAGTCCGGCCAACGCCGCCGTGCTGATTCCTAGGCCGATTAGCGCCAACCCGCCGCCCTCCCACTGCGCGGTGAACCCGCCGACCCTGCTCCCTGCCCGGAAGGTGAGTTGCCGGTGCAATTCGTTGGCGATCACCGTGCTCACCATCGATCCGGCGACATTGGCGACCAGTGGGCCGCTGCCGTGCATAGTCAGGAACAGCAGCACATAGGCGATGTTGCTGGCCCCGCCGACCAGGGCGAAGCGGATCAGCTGGGCGAAGGTGTGATCGCCGCGCAGGTATCGCAGGACGAGATCGATGCGTGGCCGAGGACCTGTCCAACCGGTGTAGACGCTGGTGGGGAGCATTCCCGGACGGGTGATCTGCGGTGCGGTCATGTTCGTTCCGATCAAGCGTGCGGATGTCGGCGGTGTGCCTGGCAACGCTTGTGACTATACGTAGATGTATACGTATATACAAGAGGCGGCGACCGGTGAGTGCGTTTCCAGACCGCGTCGTAATCGGGATGGCACCCGCAGCGCGGTCGGCGGACACTGGAGTGATGGTTGACAGGGAGCAACGCACGCCCTTCTACGGAGTGGTGCTGATTCTGGTAGCGCTGGGAGCGGCGATGGCGGTCAGTTATTACGGGCCGACCTGGGTCCGTGTCACCGTCTACATCCTGGCGGTGATGGGTATCCTGGTCGGCGGCGTCATGACATTCCGGGACTACTCGCACTGACGCTGCGATGCGATGCGCGCCCCGGTTCGGCGGGGCGCGAGGTTCGATGATGCCGGTGACGTGATGGACCCGCTGAGGAGTTCGCTGTGGCCTATATCGTGGATTTCGCAACCGTGTCGACCCAGGGACTGGAGTCGTCGCCGGTCGTGGACGCGCTCGCCGGATTGCGGGCGAACGAGGCTCGATACTTCAAGAACAAATACGATCACGTCTTCACGGTGGAGCCCGCGAGCGAGGCGACATCGGCCGTCGACTGGGTGAGCCGGATACTCGCGGACGAACGCGACATCGTGATCTCTTCTCGCCCGCTCGAGGCCACGGCTTTCCAGGTCGAGAACCTTCGGATCGCCTACGTCTTCTACGAGAGCGGTCTGTCGATCAATGTCATGTACTCGATCGACGACGTGAAGAAGCGAGCGGTCGGGTTCAAGCTGAGCGAGGGCATGGAAGTGCCCGCCGAGCTCGACTCGTTCAAGTTCGCGCGGCAGAAGTCGAAGCTGGCGGGCACCATTCGCGGCTCCTACTTCGTCATCAAGCACGAGTACTGACTGAACTCACCCTGCGGCAAACCCTGTTGGGAAGGCGGCTGCGACGAGACCCTGTGGTGGTCCGCGTATTCCCGCCGTTGTCGCAAGGAGACTCCCATGACCGTCGACGCCAGCACCCGCCTCAACGACGTGAACATCGAGGCCGTAGGTGGTCTCGTGGCGGCAGTTCGAGCCGACCCGACCAAGGCTCAGACCACCTGGGCGGCGCATATCGCGTGGGACGGCGGGTTCTCCTCCGAGGCGCGTATCCGCAAGTTCGCGGCCATCCCTTCCGACGAACCGGCGGCCCTCGGCGGCGGCGACACCGCCCCCAACCCGGTCGAACAACTCCTCGCCGCTCTCGGCAACTGCCTCGCGGTCGGCTACGCGGCCAACGCCACCGTCGCCGGTATTCGCATCGACAACTTGCGCGTCGATGTGAAGGGCGACCTCGACCTGCACGTATTCCTCGGACTCGCCCAGGGGCACGCAGGCTTCGAGTCGATCACCGCGTCAGTGTCGATCGAAACGGACGCCTCTCGGGAGCAGCTCGAGGAACTGCACGCGAAGGTGCAGTCCAGCTCTCCGGTGGGGCACACGTTGCGCAACGCGGTGCCGCTCGACGTGACCCTCGCCTAGGTGTACTGACGCGGGTTGCTCGGCCGAGTCACATTTCCGTCGGCCGGCTTGGTTCGCCACAGCTCGATCCCGATGTCCACCAGATCGACTCGGTCGAGGTGGGCGACATCGTCGAGCGCGTGCCAGGCGGCGAGGTCGGTCGAGCCATTGGTTTCGTGGCGGAGTTCCCCGGCGGTGATCCGACCTTCGTACACGATCCGTAGGCCGTGGAAGTCCGCGAATTCACCTCCGGCGCGCGGATATCGATGGTTGACCGAGTCGATGCCGAGAAGCTCGACGACCTCGACGAGGTATCCGGTCTCCTCGTCGACCTCACGAACAGCGGTGGCGATCGGATCCTCACCGTGGTGCATTCCACCGCCCGGCAACGTCCACTGTTTGGCGCCGTCGGGCGACACCCACCTGGCGAGCAGCAACTCGACGACACCGGCGACTTCTCGCACGCAGATGGCGTAGGCGGCGACCCGCAACTCTCTGCTCACTCCGAGAGGCTACTTCGTCCTGGTTCGCGGAGGTCGCGAATCCGGCGACGGCGAATCATGCGGCGGCAGCGGACTTCTCGGAGGCCGTGGCTACGGGGCGATCTGTGGCTCCTTGCTCATCAACCGAGATCGCAGGCCGGTGGGAGGTGGACGTAGTGTGTTGATCGCGTCCTGCCCTGTCGAGTCCGATGGAGAGATCAACGTTGCCGAGACTCACTCGCGCCGAAAGCGTGCAACGGACCCGTGCCGCGCTACTGAGTGCGGCCGAGGATGTGTTCGCGGACAGGGGATTCGCCGATGCCGCGCTGGACGACATCGCCGAACGCGCCGGATTCTCCCGCGGGGCGGTGTACGCGAACTTCGCGAACAAGACCGATCTGTTCCTGGCGCTGCTCGACAACTGGCTACAACGCGAAATCGACAACGGCACAAGGCTGACCGACTCCGACAACACCCCGCAGCAGGATATCGATGCACTCGACGGGCAGGGCGGAAACCGGTTCGCCGACCGGAAGCGGTTCCTTCTGCTGATCGAGTTCCGGCTCTACGCTCTGCGTCATCCCGAGGTGGCCGATCGCCTGCGCGACTACGACCGAGCCACGATGGACTGGTTCGGCTCCACCGTGGAACGGGTCGCCGAGGCGTCCGGAATTCGGCTGCCCGCGCCCACCGAACAGATCGCGCTCCTCGTGCTCGCCTTGGAACACGGCATCGCCACCCTCGCCCACACCGACCCCGAGCGGATCCCGCACGACTCGTTCCTCGATGCGTTGACCCTGCTCAACCGCTCTCTCACCGCGATGGCCGCCGCCGAAAGCTGACGTCGCCCACCGGCATATCGAGCCCGCCTCGGCCTGCGGCTCGGGTCATCGTCGGGTCTTGACAACTCGGACCGACCTCCCCAAACTCATCAGCGATACGCGAGTGTATTCGGATGCCTTGGTGCATATATGCATGTCTCGCACTCATCGACCATGAGGAGTCGTGCAGATGCGCACAGACCCGGCAACCATCGATCGCGGCAGGTCCCGTAGCGCTCGGTTGCTGCGTCGGCTCGGGCTCGTCTTGTTCGTGTTTCTGTTGCTCTCGACCGAGGCGCGCGTTGTCACCGCGGCTCCCATGGGCGCCGTGCCCCAACTCCGTCGCGACGGACGGTGGCTGGTCGATCACTACGGTCGGGTCGTCATCGTGCACGGGGTCAACCTGGTCTGGAAGCAGGCGCCGTATGTGCCGCCCGACACCGCCGAAGGCTTCACCGCGGCCGACGCCGCCTGGCTGGCCGAGCACGGTTTCAACGGCGCGCGGATCGGAACCCTGTGGGCGGGAGTCACTCCCACTGCGCCAGGAGTGGTCGACAACGACTACCTGGACAGCTGGGACCGCGTCGTCGGACAACTGGCCGCGAACCGAATCTGGACACAGTTCGACTTCCACCAGGACCAGTGGCACGAAATCTACGGTGGTGAAGGCGTACCGCAGTGGGCGGTGCGACGGCCGGCTGCGTTCGGGCCCTTTCCGGTGACGACAGCCGAATTCCCCTGGGGTTACTGGTTGCCCGAGCAATCCGCGCTCTGGGACGACTTCTGGGCCAACCGCAACGGACTGCTCGACGGCTGGGCTCAGGCGTGGCAGGCGGTGGCCCAACGCTGGCGAGATCAGCCCTACTCCATGGGATATGACCTGCTGAACGAGCCGTGGGCCGGATCCGAGTTCGCCGAGTGCGCGATCACCGGATGCGCCCAGCACTACCGCACCGAACTACAACCGGCGATGGACCGCGTCCGCGCCGCGATCAGGCAGGTCGATCCGTCCGGCATCGTCTGGTACGAACCCCAGCAGCTCGCGGGCGGACGTGATGTCGCGACCTTCTTCGAGTCGATCGCCGACGATCCACAGATCGGCTACTCCTGGCACAACTATTGCCCCCAGATCTTCCTGCAATCGCAAGGTCTGCCCGGCACCGACGCCGAAGGCTGCCTCGCCTACAGCGGTCAGGCGCAAGAACGCGCCCTGCATCAGGCCGACCGCATGGGCGCGGTAGGACTGATGACCGAATTCGGTGCGACAGACAATATCCGGGCACTCGCCATCGATACCGCCGCCGCCGACCAGGCCCTGACCGGCTGGATGCACTGGGCCTACAAACACTGGAGCGACCCCACCACCGCCGACACCGCCCAGGGCCTGTTCACCGCGGACGGTGAGCTCTCCTCGACCAAGCCCGACAAGCTACGCACCCTGGTCCGCACCTATCCCCAAGCCACCGCGGGCATTCCGCGCTCGTTGTCCTTCGACGCGGCAACCGGAGAATTCCACTACACCTACGACCCCGCCCCGACGCGAGCCCCGACCGAGATCTTCATCAGCCCCCTGCACTACCCGAACGGACCTGAGATCACCGTCGAGGGCGGGCGCGCGAGCACCGTCGGCCCAGACCATCTGGTGCGCATCGAGTCCGACACCACGACGCCGATCTCGGTGACGATCCGCGATCGGGGCCAAGGCCCGCGCTGAGCGGACCAGCCGTCTCCTGGGACGTATGCGGGCGGCCGTTCTCGGCGGCCCTAGTCGAAGTGGCCGCATCGGCCGGTGAAGACGGTCGAAATAACCGGTCGCAGAACGACATCCAGCACAGCGGGGTCGGCGGGGGCTGAGTCGATCGACAGAATGTCGCCCAGTCCGCGGGTGGCGGAGGTGATCATCGTCGCGGCGGCGACGCTGTCGACCTCGGCGTTCACCTCGCCGCATTCCTTGCCGTTCCGGATGGCGGTGGCGATCCTGCCGTGCAGTTCGTGATGGGCTCGCTGCGCGATCCGGGCCAGCTCCGGGTTGTTCAGTGAAAGGGTCCACAGGCTGCGATCGACCCGGAACTCCACCTTTCGTTCGGCGTCGAGTGGCAGTAGTTCGGCCAAGCCTGCCAGCAGCATCGCCGAAATCGGCTGCCCGGCCGCTTCGCCGGCGCTGATGTGTTGCGCGACCCGGTCGGCGCTGCGACGCAGGCAGTCCTCGTACGAGAATCGCAGCAGCTCGTCCTTGTTGGCGAAGTAGTGCTGGATCAACCCGACCGAGATCCCCGCGTCGGCCGCCACTTTGCTGAACGTCACCCGAGACAGCCCCTCCTCGGCCAGCAGCCGCTGGAAGGCGTGCGTCATCAGCGTGCGTCGTTGGTCGTGATCGGCAACTCGAGGCATGGACAACAATATACTCATATGGTTATTGTTCCAATATGGCTATATTGGAACGATGGCCGGTGCTGCTGCTCTCGATGCTGGTGCTCATCGGTTGCGCGCCCGCTCCGGATGCGGTCGTGGGCGGTTCCGGTCCGAGCGCTGATTCGGACGAGTTCGTGCGCGAGCGGATGGCCGCGCTGCGAATTCCCGGGGCCGCGTACGCGGTGGTCGACCGAGCGGGGATACGGCATGCCGGAACTTTCGGCACCGATCGCTCGGGCGCGCAGGTTACCCGGGGGACCGCGTTCCTGTGGGGTTCTGTGGCCAAACCGGTGACAGCGCGATTGATTTCGACGATGGTGGCGGCCCGGGAGTTGCGCCTCGACGAACCGGTGACCACCTATCTGCCGTCGTTCCGAACCGGCGATGCTGCGCTATCGGCGCGAATCACCGTGCGGCACTTGCTGAACCAGACAAGCGGCTTGCCGACGTCGACAACCTATACCGATCGAACCGACGCGCACCGCAGACCGGGTGACGTGGTCACCGAGCTCGCCCACGAGGCGCTGACCGCTGAACCCGGTGTCGCACATCGCTATTCGAGTACGAATTATCTGTTGCTCGGTGCCGTGGTCGAGTCGGTCACCGGTCGACCTTTCACGGAGGTGCTCGCCGAGCGCGTGCTCGAACCACTCGGTATGCGCACCGCTGTCACGTCCGCGGAACAGGCGACCGCCGTGGTTCCCGACGGGCATCGCTTCGTCTTCGGCAGGCCGGTGCCGTTCGCCACGCCGTTCGACCCGGCCGGGGTGGCCTATGGCTATCTCGGCGGCACACTCGACGATCTCGCCGCTTTCGCACGGGCGAGTCTGGGTGACGGCACCGTGCTGGACGAGGTGGTGCCCACCGGTGACGGGAGGAGCTATGGCCTCGGCTGGCGTCACTGGACCGTCGACGGCACCGACATCCCGATGGTCTGGCATGGCGGTGCCGCGCCCGGCTATGCGGCCCACGTCATCCTGCTGCCGGACCACGCCGTCGTCGTCACCGCGAACGCCTATGGAAAGTTCCAGGAGGCCGCACTGCTCGATATCGGGTTCGGGATCGCGGCGCGCACGCTCGGGCATGAGTCTGCGGTGGCCCCGGTCGAACGCTCCTACCAGGCGATTCTCATCGGCCTCGGCGCATCGGTGGCCATCGGCATCGCCGCGGTGGTTCGCGGTATCCAGCTGCTCGTCCACCCGAAAGCGGTGTCGCGACAGCGGGCGGCCGCGAACTTCGCCCTCTGGCTGCTCGTGATCGGTGGGGCCCTGGCGGGTCTCGGCATCGCACTGCCGACCGCCGCGGGGGTCGAACTGACCCAACTCGTTCTGTGGGCTCCGGATATCGCAGGCTTGGTGTTCACGATCCTTGCGATCGGCGCACTGGTGCTGCCGCTGAGACTTGCTGTCGCATTGTCGTCTGCCGGGCTGATCGGCCCCACACAGAACAGTCCCCGGTAGTCTCCATCGAAACCATGAGCTCAGTCGTCGCTGATACTCCGGTATTCGATTGGCTTGCCGGGGGCTTAGCCAGATCCTGAAAACGACGTCACTACGGTCGGCAAACGTCTCCGTCGGCAGTGTGGCTCATTTCCGGTGTTCCGGTATCCCTCCAGTCTTCTCCTGATTCGCTCGATGTCAATACCTCGGCACTACTGAATACGGCCGAAATTATCGGCGCAAAGGAGACCGTCCATCGCATTGTGCGGATCGTCGCTTCGGAGGACAGTAGATGTGTCCGGTGGCGCCCACCGGGGCGCCACCCTTCCTGAAAGTAGGAGGTGGCCCCGTGTACGCACGTTCCAGCACATTTGCGGCCCAGCGGTCGTCGATCGACCGCGGAATCGCATACCTCCATAACACGATGATGCCGAATATGCCCGACCTCCACGGGTGGGTGGGTATGTCGCTGATGGTGGACAGGGCGACAGGCCGATGCATCGCCACCACCGCGTGGGAATCCGAGACCGCGATGCACGACAGCAGTATGCGCATCCGATCACTGCGTGATGGTCTGGCCGAGGCATTGAACGGCTCGGTCGACAGTATCGAGGAATGGGAAGTCGCGGTCATGCACCGCGATCACCTGGCCGGCGCGAGTGCCTGCACCCGCTGCACCTGGATCCAGGTCGATCCGGCCGGAGTCGACTTGGCGATCCAGACGTTCAAGTCCGGTCTGCTGCCGGAGCTGGAGAAGATCGAAGGATTCCGCAGCGCCAGCCTGTTCGTCGACCGGGCAACCGGGCGAGGAGTGGGATCGACCGTCTGGTCGAGCCGAGAGGAATTGGACAACAGTCGCCCCCACGTGGATCGACTGCGGGACGCGGCGACCCGCGTGATGAGAGCCGAAGTTCTCGAGGTGGCCGAGTTCAGACTCGGCTTCGCGCACCTGCGAGTTCCCGAGCTGGTGTAGACCGCCAGACATCCGGCCGGGCAGCGGCAACTCCCGGCCGGCCTTCGGGCACTGGATCCGAATCCGATCGACTCGGCGGCCGTGGTCGATTTTCAGGAGTACGTCACGACTGCCGGGACGGCGGGCTTCGATGAGCGATGAATCGATGAACAACGATTCGGCTGGGCAGGCGCACACTCAACGTCTACTGGCGGCGCTGCTGGCGATGGCGATGTTCGTGCTCGTCGTCGATACATCGCTGATGAACGTGTCGATCTCGGCGGTGGTTCACGATCTCGACACCACTGTCAGCGGGGTCCAAGCGGCGATCGCATTGGAAGCGCTGGTTTCGGCCGCGTTCATCCTGATCGGCGGCAAAGTAGGCGATTTGATCGGACGCAAGCGGGCCTATGCGCTGGGTCTGATCGGCTACGCGGTGGGGGCGTCGGCGATGGCGTTCGCGCAGAGCCTGGTCGCGATCGTCATCTTCTGGGCCGTGCTCGGCGGGATCGGCGCGTCGCTGCTGTTGCCCGCCATGCAATCGTTGATCCACGGCAACTTCCAAGGCGCGGCGCAGAAGAAGGTCTATGCCCTCGTCGGCGCGGCGGCTGCGATCGCGGCCGCGATCGGCCCACTGCTCGGAGGTTTCATCACCACCTACCTGTCGTGGCGGGTCGGGTTCGTGTTGGAGGTCGTCGTGATCGCGATCGTGCTGTCCGGGATGGGAATCGTCCGCGATGTGTCCTACACCGGCCCCCGCGGCGTCGACAAGGTCGGGGCGGTGCTGTCGGTTCTCGGCATGGGCGGGATCGTGCTGGGAATCCTGGTGTGGCAGGAGGGCGGCGAATCAGTCGGTGTGCTCCTGGCTGTCGGCGCGCTGGCGCTGGCCGGCCTCGCCTATTGGCTGGTCCGGCGTAAGCGCGCGGGAAAGCCGACATTGCTCGACCCGGACTTGTTCCGATCCAAGATCTTCCGGCTGGGCATCTCGGGGCAGATGCTCCAGCAGATCGCCCTGGGCGGCACGATGATCGCCCTGCCGATCTATTTACAGATGGTGCTCGAGTACAACGCGATGCAAGCCGGCCTGTCCATCGCCCCCCTGTCGTTGAGCATGTTCGCCGTTGCGGTGCTCACTGGCAGATACGCGGGCGATCGGCCGGCGCGCAACATCATCCGATGGGGATTCGTGCTCCTCACGGTCGGGATTGTGGTGCTCATCCCGATCGTTCCACGAGCGGAATTCGGCTGGGGGCTAATAATCCCGCTCATCATCGCGGGCTCGGGGTTGGGTCTGCTGGTGTCTCAGCTCAACAACTACACACTGGCCCCCATCGAGGAGGAGCGGATCAGCGAAGCCGCCGGCGTCAATTCGGCGGCCGGGTCGTTCGGGTTGTCCTTCGGGCTGGCGTTCGCCGGTGCCATCATGCTGGCGACCTTGTCGATCACCTTCACGAGCATGGCGGAATCGAGCACGGTGCTCCCGCAGGCACAGCAACAACAGGTGGCGCAGGCACTGGAGGACGACGCCGAGGTCATGAGCAATACCCAACTCGATCAGCTGCTCGTCGACGAACCTCCGGAGATCCGTGCCGAGGTCATTCGCATCAACACCGACGCTCGGCCCTTCGCTCTGCAAGTGGCACTGCTGGTTCCGCTCCTGGCCGGTCTCATCGGGTTGTTCAATTCGTTCCGTATGCGGCGCATTCCGGAAGGACTGCCGACGCCATCCTGATTCAGGTCGCGATATCGGCCGTCACGGCCGCCGATGATCCCGAACTGGCTGCCAGGCGGTGACCGCCCAGATGACCACTACGCTCAGCCCGATGATCAAGAGGGACCACGCGGGATAGTAGGGCAGGGACAAGAAGTTGGCGATCATCACCAGCGCCGCGATACCCACTGCCGAGTATCGGGCCCAGGCGGCGCCCGTCATCAAACCGATCGAGCAAATGATCGCGATCACGCCGAGGACGACATGGATCCATCCCCACGTGGTCGCGTCGAATTCGTAGACGTAGCTGATACCGGCGACATAGAACTCGTCTTCGGCGATCGCGGCGATTCCCTCGAGGATGGAGGCGGCCGCGGTGAGGAACAGCATAATCGCGGCCAGGATGGCGATCCCCGCGGCGGCGGCTTGCCGCTCGAAAGGCTCTTCCTCGGGAACGGGACGATTTACGGAAGAATTGCGCTCGGTCATAGCAATCCCCTTGCTGCAGCGAACTTCGGACATGGGCAATCGCGCACTCTGGTAAGGGCGGCGCCTGACTAAAGGGTGGAGCTCGCGATCGGAGTCGATCGCCCACTATCCGTCGATCTCGACACGCCGCGAGTTTATCGGACACATTCCCGTCGATGCCGCGATGTTTCAGGTTCGCAACCGTCCCGGGCGGCCGATCAGACCGCGCGCGGATTCCACGTCGTGACGGCCCAGATGACCACCACATCGAGCACGATGATCAGGATCGACCACGCCGGGTAGTAGGGCAGCCACAGAAAATTCGCGATGATCGACAGCGACGCGATGACGACCGCGACAATCCGCGCCCAGGTCGCGCCGCTCAGCAGACCCACCCCGCTCAGCACGAGGACGATTCCGCCGACGAGGTGGATCCAGCCCCATGTCGTGGTGTCGAATTCGTAGACGTAGTCGATGCCGACGACGAACAGGTCGTCCTCGGCCACCGCTGCGATGCCCTGTAGAACGGACAACACACCGACGACCAGGAGCAGGACCGCGGCGCCGATGGAAGTGCCCGTGGCGAAACCCTGCCGAACCGGATGCTCGGTTTCCGATACGTGAGCCATCATGAATCCTTCCGTAGAGGACCGACGTCCAACGTTTCTCACCGGGAGCCGCGACGGCCTCACCCGAAACGGATGAACCGGATCGCCATCGACCGGTCCGACGACTGATTTCGCGATCTCATCCCTTGCGGGTGACGACCGGCCGACGTCGGCGGGGAAGCCTTGCTTTGTGGTCGACCGACCGCGTACGCCGGAAACGGAGGATCCTATGGCAAAGACAGACGACGAAACATTCATCTATCTCGCGACCTATCCGAACGAGGCCGCCGCTCGCGCGGACTACCAGGTCGTCAAGGATCTGCACAGCGAAGGCTTGGTCGGCTCCTACGACGCGGCCGTGGTCACCAAAGACGCCAACGGCAAGGTGCACGAGAACAAGGACGAGACAGCCACCCGCCACGGTGCCTGGGGCGGTATCGCGGCAGGCGCGGTGCTCGGTGTGATCTTCCCGCCCGCGATCCTCGCATCGGCAGCTGTCGGCGGTGTCATCGGGGCCGTCGGCGGGCACCTTGCCAAGGGCATATCGCGGTCGAAGGTCAAAGAACTCGGCGACTTCATCGATCCCGGCCAGGCGGGCCTCGTCGTCATCGGGGAGCTCAAGGTCAAAGAAGCTATCGAGAAAGCTGTGACCAGGGCAGAGAAGGAAGTCGCCGAAGAGCTCGGTGTCGCGCCCGCGGATATCGATCGGGTGCTGCAGGAGGCTGTGAAGGGGCTGTAGCTACCGGGTCGGTCGCCGCGCGACCGCCAAGGCGGCGTTCACTCGGGCGTCGATGTCGCGGTCGACCCTGCCCCTGGATAACGCGGAGTCGACCGACGGCATCGTCGTGCGCGAGCTGTGATTGCGATCTACGCCACACTCGTGTCATAGTTGCCAGCATTGAGACGAAGTCGTCTCAACGCGCCGGACGTAGATCGAAAGAAATCACATGAGCAATTCACCATTGATCACCACCGGTCTGCCGATCGCGCTGGCGATCATCATGATGTTGCTGGCCGCCTCGCCAGGGGGGAACACAGCGACTCTGTTCAGCCACCTCTTCCGGATCACCAAGTGGCCCAAGCGAACCAGCACCCCAGAGCCATTGCCCGTCCGCTAGGGCCGCCATGCGATTTCACGATTGTGGCCCCAGAGATTCTGTCGAGCGCATGCCCGCGCAGTCTCAGGAAAATGTAAAGGAAGTCGATTCTCGATGATGAGAAAGCTGATCACTCGTCCGCTCTGTCGCGCCGCCGTCGGCGCGGCCGTACTCGCGCTGATCGCCGTGCCCACCGCCGGTGCCCAGCCGTCACCGGCGAGTGGGGCCCGCTACGTCGCCTTGGGTGATTCGGGCGCGGCGACTACGGGTGTGCTGAACATCGACCCGACGGCACCGCTGCTCTGCGCGCGCTCGACAGCGAACGCCCCGGCCCTGATCGCCGACGCACTGGGGATCAGCTACGAGGATCGCACCTGCAGCTCGGCGAAGATCCGCGACCTGACCGGGCGCCAGTCGGGGGTCGTTCCGCCGCAGTTCGAGGCACTCGGCCCCGCTACCGAAATCGTCACACTGCATATCGGCGCCAACGACGCCGAGATGACCAGGTTCATCGGCAGCTGCCACGCCGCCGCGGTCACCGGAGGTTGCGCGACGGCGGCCGATCCTGCCTGGGACGCCGCCATCGATGCCATCGCCCCCACCTACACTTCCGCGCTGGACGAGATCAGCCGCCGCGCGCCGAAGGCCAAGATCTTCGTCGACGGCTGGCCCACCTACTTCGACCCGGGAACTTGCCCGGCGATGGTGGGGCTGCTCGCCGACGACGCGGCCTACATCCAGTCGAAGTTCGACCGCCTCAACGCCGTGGTCAGTCGCGAGGCCACCGCCCACGGCGCGATCTACATCGACACACGCCAGGCTTCGACAGGTCACGGTATGTGCTCGGCAGCCGATGCCCGCTGGTTCGATCCAGTGGTCGGCGGAGACACGATGCTGCCCTACCACCCGACCCTCGTCGGGCACCGGGAAGTTGCCGAACTGATCGTGGCCACCATCCGGTCCTCCGACGCCGTCCCCCGCTGACAACCTGCCCGCCACGGAAGCGGTGCTGCGGTGGTTTCGGTAGGCACGGGCGAGCAACGACAGGATTCGAGCAGTGCACAGTCCGAACCGGATCGCTGCTTTCGTGAGTGGATCGAGCCTCGAGCAGTCGGGTGATTTCGACGAGCTGCGTGTGTTGTTGACCGACTATGTGACCGGTATCGACGAGCGGGTTGATCGGCTGGTCGCCCAGCTGCGCGTGCAAGTGCCGGAGTACACGGTCTTGGCATCGTCCGACATCGCCTTCTTCACCGCGCCTATCGTCCGGTCGGTCTTGGAGCACGTGTCGGCGACTTTTACCGCGCCCGCCGCCTGCAGCATCAGCGCGGTGGGCGAGCTGGCCCGTCGACGGATGCGGCAGGGCTTCCCGCTGGAAACCCTTACTCGCAGCATCCAACTCGTCGCCCGGTTCGTGCTCGCGGCCCTCGACGAGGAAGCCTCCCGACGCGGGCTGCCGCCGAGGGTGGTGCTCCGGGCTCACGACCTGGCGTGGGAGTTCGCCAACGACGCCGCCGGAGTCATCGCCGAAATCCAGCACGACATGATCGCGGAGGGTCCGCGCCGGAACGCCGGACAGCGCGTGCAGTTCCTCCGCGCACTGTTGGGTGGACATCTGTCCGCCCGTCGTCTGGCCACCGATGCCGGTGTGTTCGGGATCGACCTGGCCGCGCACTATCAACCGTTGCGCGCGCGACCGGATGAGGTCGATGACCTGCCTGCGCTGATGGCCGTAGTGGCCCGCACGAGCGCTACCCGCGAGCAGCGACCGGTCCTCGCGGTCGCCGAGGGGGAGTTGTTCGGCGTGGTGCCGCGGCCGCCGGTGGTCGACGATCGGTGGTTGGTCGCCCTTGCCGAACCCGCACCGCTCACCGCCATGGCTAGCTCCTTCGACGAGGCCACCACGACTCTGCGACTGGCCCAGGTATTCGGTCGCAGGGGAGTGGTGACACCCGCCGATCTCGGGCCGTATCCGCTGGCGATGCTGGGGACCGGCGATGTCGAAAGACTGGAGCGCCGACACTGCACAGTGCTCGACGACGGACGGGCCGGGCGCCGCGACATGGAAGACACCGTCTGGGCTTTCCTCGAACACGACAGGAACACCGATGCGACCGCCGCCGCGCTGATCGTCCATCGCAACACGGTGCGCTATCGGCTTTCGCGGTTCCAGGAACTGACGCACCTCGATCTCGCACACACCCACGACCTGGTGACGGTGTGGTGGGTGCTGGCCCATCGACGCCTTCGACGCTCGTCACCGATGGGTTCGGCATGCCACTGACGCGCTAGCGGTGTTGGCGCCGACATGGCCTCGGTCTGGGTGGTCGACCTACGCCACCCCGGCCGATATCGACCGGATCGAGGAGAAGCCGCTCGGCGAACGCGGTCGGCGACACGTCCGGACTCTCCGACTACAGCTATCCCGTGGACAAGGTTTTTTGTCAGCGGATCGGGGAACGGCGATCATCGCCGAAATGTGGCAGAGCTGCCATCGCGGAAACATGTTTTGCGCAGGTCACCGTCATACCCGGGTGCTCTTCTGAGGGTGCGAGCGCACTCGAACACGCAGAAGCCCTGATCTGGCCCGAAAGCCAGGAATCTGTGCGCGAGAGGGGACTTGAACCCCTACGTCCGTGGACACCAGAACCTAAATCTGGCGCGTCTGCCAATTTCGCCACTCGCGCTTGGATGTGTACGACCGTCCAAACTCTACCGGGCGAATCCGGCTGTGCGAAGCGTAGGGGCGGCGTGGCGTACTCGTGGGTAACACGACCTGGGGTTATAACGATTCGGTAAACCTCAATGTGAGGGGCACTCATGTTTGAGAACCCGAGTAACAGGCCGGACCTGCGCGTTCAAACATGAGGCCGCGTCATGTTTCGCAAGATTCTGGTACGGACGTACGGAAATACTGGGCAGTAGCTCGCTACCGGGCCAGAAACGTGAGGCTTTCCTCATGATTTTGTGCGATCGTGGCTCTCAACAGGCCCAAGGGGCTGCCGGATACGTGTGCGTGCCGTCGGTGGGCGACACGCCAGGAGAAGGAAGTCGAGCGTCTTGACGATCAACGAGAGCACCGAAATCGGCACGGAAGCGACCACGAAAGCGAATGGTCGCGGCCAGGCCAGGGGTGTCCGCGCGGCGCTGCTGGAGCAGCTGCGCACCGGAGCGGGATACGCGTTGGCGTTCGGCGGACAGGGTGCACAGTGGCTGCGCGAGCTCGAGGAGATCGGGCGCGACAGCGCGCTGGAGCCCGAGCTGGCCGCGCTGGTGAATGACGCTGCCGCGCTGATCGAGCCGGTTGCGACGCAGTTGCTGGTGGTGCGCCCCGGTGGATTCGACCCGATGGGCTGGGTGCTCGAGAGCGAGCTCGACGAGCCGGAGGAGCCCTCCTCGGCGCCCGCGGACTCGGTGCTGCGGTCGGTGCCCGTTTCCATGCCGGGTGTGCTGCTGACCCAGCTCGCCGCGACCAGGGCGTTGCGGTTGCAGGGTCTCGACCCGGCCGAGCACGCGCCGGTCGCGATCGTCGGACACTCGCAGGGGCTGTTCGCCGCCACCGCGGTCGAAGCGGGCGGCACGCGTGACGCGGAGCTGCTGGCCATCTCGCAGCTCGTGGGTGCGGCCGCCGGGCTCGTCGCACGCAGGCGTGGACTGATGCCGGTGGGCGAGCGCTCGCCGATGGTGGCCGTGTCGAATGTGGATCCGGAGCAGCTGCGGGCGATCGTCGCCGAGGTCGCCGAGGGAGTCGATCCCGCGATCGCCGCGGTGGTGTCGATCCGCAACGGACGCAGGCGCGTCGTGATCTCGGGTGCGCCCGCGCAGATCGATCGGGTGCGCATTCGTTGCGCGCAGCTGCACGACGAGCAGACCCGCGAGCGCGAGAGCAAGGCCCGCGGTGGCGCGGTATTCGCGCCCGTGTTCGAAGACATCTCCGTCGACGTCGCCTTCCACCACCCGGCGCTGGCCGAGACCGTCGAACTGGTCGCCGGTTGGGCCCGCCAGTGCGAGATCGACGCCGACCTCGCCGCCGCGCTGACCCAGCAGGTGCTCGTCGACCCGATCGACTGGGTCGCCACCGTCGATGCCGTGGTCGAAGCGGGCGCGCAGTGGATCCTCGACCTCGGCCCCGGCGACCTGCTCTCGCGGGTGACCGGCGGTTCGCTCAAGGGCACCGGTGTCGGCGTGATCGCCGCCGCCACCCGCGCCGGTCAGCGCAGCCTGCTCACCCCGGGCGCCGCGCCGGAGCCGTCGACGCCGTGGTCGGCGTTCGCGCCGAAGCCGGTGCGTCTGCCCAACGGGCGCATCGTTGTCGAGACCGCGTTCACCAAGCTCACCGGCCGTTCGCCGATCCTCCTCGCGGGCATGACCCCGACGACCGTCGACGCGAAAATCGTCGCGGCCGCGGCCAACGCGGGCCACTGGGCCGAGCTGGCCGGTGGCGGACAGGTCACCGAGCAGATCTTCGCCGACCGGGTCACCGAGTTGCGTCAGCTGCTGCAGCCGGGTCGCGCCGTGCAGTTCAACTCGCTGTTCCTCGACCCTTACCTGTGGAAGCTGCAGCTGGGCGGTAAGCGCCTGGTGCAGAAGGCGCGGGCGGCGGGTGCGCCGATCGACGGCGTGATCGTCACCGCGGGCATCCCCGAACTCGACGAGGCCGTGGCGCTGATCGGTGAGCTGTCCGAGGCGGGCATCAGCCACGTCGCGTTCAAGCCGGGCACCGTCGCCCAGATCAAGGCCGTCCTGCGCATCGCCGACGCCGTTCCGGACTACCCGGTGATCATGCACATCGAAGGCGGCAAGGCCGGCGGGCACCACTCCTGGGAAGACCTCGACGACCTGCTGCTGGCCACCTACGCCGAGCTGCGCGGCCACGCCAACGTGGTGATCTGCGTCGGCGGCGGCATCGGCACTCCCGAACGCGCCACCGACTACCTCACCGGCGCCTGGTCCACCGGCCACGGCTACCCGCTCATGCCCCTGGACGGCGTGCTGGTCGGCACCGCGGCCATGGCTACCCTCGAGGCGACCACCGCCCCCGCGGTGAAGCAGCTGCTCGTCGATACCCCCGGCACCCCCGACTGGGTCGGTGCGGGCACCGCCAGCGGTGGAATGGCCTCCGGGCGCAGCCAATTGGGCGCCGATATCCATGAGATCGACAATGCCGCCTCGCGGACCGGCCGCCTGCTCGACGAGGTCGCGGGCGATGCCGACGCCGTGGCGAGCCGTCGCGCCGAGATCATCGCGGCGCTCGACGCCACCGCCAAGCCCTACTTCGGCGACGTCGCCACCATGACCTACCAGCAGTGGCTGGAACGCTATGTCTCCCTGGCCGTGACGAGCGAGGTGCCGATCTCGTTCGATTGCGGCAGCGATATCGGTGAAGCGATCCGCGACGCCACCCGCTCGGACTGGCTCGACATCAGCTGGCGCGACCGGTTCGCGGAGATGATGCGCCGCACCGAGTCCCGGCTCAACCCGGCCGACAGCGGTGAGATCGAAACGCTGTTCGCCGACGACGAAGCCTTCGAGCACCCGGTGCAGGCGTTGTGCGCGCTGCAGAAGCAGTACCCGACGATCGCCGACACCGTGCTGCACCCGGCCGACGTGCCGTTCTTCGTCTCGCTGTGCAAGACGCCGGGCAAGCCGGTGAACTTCGTGCCCGTCGTCGACGCCGATGTGCGTCGCTGGTGGCGTTCGGATTCGCTGTGGCAGGCCCACGATCCGCGTTATTCGGCCGATCAGGTGTGCGTCATCCCCGGCACCGTCGCCGTCGCCGGTATCACCCGCGTGGACGAGCCCGTCGGTGAGCTGCTCGACCGCTTCGAACAGGACACCGCGTACAGCCTGGTCAGGGCCGGTGTCGTCCCCGAGCCGGTGGACGCGCGCCGCGTCGCCGGTGTGGTGGCGGGACCGATCGACACCGTGCTCGCCGCCCCCGACGTGCAGTGGGCCGGTCGCACCACCGTCAACCCGGTGCATCGCCTCGGTGACGTCTCGGAGTGGATCGTCGAGCAGGGGAGTGCGGTGCATCGCGCCACCGGCGCCACCCTGACCGAAACCGCCGGTCCCGAAGCCGAATTCGGCTACGTGGAGCTGACGGTGCCGCTGGTCCGTGATTCCGTGCGGATCCGCATCACCGTGCCCGCGAGCGTGTATTCCGGTGGCGCGCCGGTGATCACCGACGCCGATGCCGAGACCGCGATGTCGGCCCTGCTCGGCGTCGCAGCCGGGAAGTCGCTGCCCGAGGTGAAAGCCGGTGTGGCGCACCTCAACCTGGCGTGGATGCCGGATCTGATCGCCGACCACGCCGGTGTCACGGGCTCGGGCCTGCCCGACACCCTCAGCACTCTCGGCCGTACCGCCCCCGATGTGCTCGTCGGCGCCTGCTGGCCCGCGGTCTTCGCGGTGCTCGGCGGGGCCCGTACCCCGGCCGGCGGCTCCGTCATCGAGGGCATGCTCGACCTGGTCCACCTGGATCACCAGATCGACCTGCTGAGCGAATTGCCCTCGGAGACGAGCATTCTTGTCGTCCGTGCCGAAGGCGGCGCGGTGGTCGATACCGACATGGGCCGGGTGGTCGAGGTCGAGGTGAACATCGGCCTGATCCTGGATCAGGGACTCGACGCCACCCCGCTGGCCCGGCTCGTCGAACGCTTCGCCATCCGTGGCCGCAACGGCGCGGGCGAGCTCACCGATCCGCCGCGCGCGGCCGGTGCGGTCTCCGACGACGCCACCGATACCCCGCGTCGCCGTCGCCGCGACGTGAGCATGGCCGCCCCGCGCGCCATGCACGCGTTCGCCGCGGTCTCCGGCGACCACAACCCGATCCACACCTCCGACGCCGCCGCCAAGCTGGCCGGCCTCGGCAGCCCGATCGTGCACGGCATGTGGCTCTCGGCCGCCGCCCAGCACGCGGTGGTCGCGGTGGATCCCGAAAGCTCCGTTCCCGCACGCACTCTCACGGCATGGACCACCCGGTTCCTCGGCATGGTGCGCCCCGGCGCGACCGTGGACGTGCGGGTGGAGCGGATCGCGGTGGACGCGGGCGCCGAGATCGTCGAGGTCTCCTGCCGCGTCGACGGTGACCTGGTCATGACCGCGACCGGGCGCACCGCCGCCCCGAAGACCGTGTACGCCTTCCCGGGCCAGGGCATCCAGCGCAAGGGGATGGGCCTGGACGCGCTGACCCGCTCGAAGGCGGCCAAGCGGGTATGGGAGCGTGCCGACGCGCACACCCGCGACGCCCTCGGTTTCTCGATCCTGGCGGTGGTGCGCGACAACCCGACCTACCTCAAGGCGCGCGGTGTCGAACACCGGCACCCGGACGGCGTGCTGCACCTGACCCAGTTCACCCAGGTCGCGATGGCCACCCTCGGCGTCGCCCAGGTCGCCGAGCTGCGGGAATCGGGCGCGTTCGTCGAAGGCGCGATGCTGGCCGGTCACTCGGTCGGTGAGTACAACGCTCTCGCCGCCGTCGCCGGTGTGCTGCCGCTGGAAGCCGTGCTCGAGGTCGTGTTCCAGCGTGGCTCGGCCATGCACGAACTGGTGCCGCGTGACGCGCAGGGCCGCAGCGACTACCGGATGGCCGCCATCCGCCCGTCGCAGATCGGACTGCCCGACCCCGAGGTGATCGACTTCGTCAACGGGATCGGCGCCGAGACCGGCGAGTTCCTCGAGGTGGTGAACCTCAACCTGCGCGGCTCCCAGTACGCCATCGCGGGCACGGTCGCCGGGCTCGAGGCCCTCGAAACCGAGATCGACCGCCGCCGTGCCGAATTCGGCGGCAAGCGGGCCTTCATCCTGGTGCCCGGCATCGACGTGCCGTTCCACTCCTCGGTGCTGCGCGACGGTGTGCCGGAGTTCCGGCACAAGCTCGAGCAGCTGCTGCCCGCCGAGGTGCACCCGGAGGTTCTGGTCGGACGCTACATTCCGAACCTGGTGCCCCGTCCGTTCTCCCTGGACCGCGCCTTCCTCACCGAGATCGCCGAACTCGTGCCGTCGGAGCCCCTCGTGGCCGTCCTGGCCGACTTCGACAGCTGGGCCACGCGCGATGCAGAGCTGTGCCGCGTAGTGCTGATCGAGCTGCTGGCCTGGCAGTTCGCCAGCCCGGTGCGCTGGATCGAGACCCAGGACCTGCTGTTCACTGACACCGCCCACGGTGGTCTCGGCGTGGAACGGTTCGTCGAGATCGGCCTCGGTGCCACCCCGACCGTGGCGAACCTGGCCTCGCAGACGCTGAAGCTGCCCGCGTTCGGTGGGGTGACCGTGGAGGTCGTCAACGCCGAACGTGACGCGACGGTCGTCTACTCCACCGACACCGATCCGGCCCCGGTCGACGACATCGACGACGCCCCGGTCGAAACCGCGGCCGCGCCGACCGCTGCCGCGGCTCCCGTCGCCGCTGCTCCGGTAGCGACCGGCGGCCCGCGCCCCGACGACATCACCTTCAGCGCCGCCGACGCCACCCGCGTGCTCATCGCGCTGTGGACCAAGCTGCGGATGGACCAGATCGGCCCGGTCGACACCATCGAGGGCCTCTGCGACGGTGTCTCCTCGCGGCGTAACCAGCTGCTCGTCGACCTCGGCGCCGAACTCTCCCTCGGTGCCATCGACGGCGCCGCCGACGCCGATATGGGCGCACTGGCCGCCACCGTCGAACGTCTTGCCCGCACCTACAAGCCCTTCGGCACCGTGCTCACCGATGCCATCGGCGACCACTTGCGCAAGGTCTTCGGCCCCTCCGGCAAGCGGCCCGCCGCCATCGCCGACCGGGTCAAGAAGGTCTGGGAACTCGGCGACGGCTGGGCCAGCCACGTCACCGCCGAGGTCTCCCTCGGCACCCGCGAAGGCGCGAGCGTGCGCGGCGGTGACCTCGGCGGTCTCGCCGGCGGTGCGCTCAGCGATGCGGCTTCGGTCGACGCCGCCATCGACGCCGCAGTGCAGGCTGTGGCCGCACGGCGCGGTGTCGCGGTCTCGATGCCCTCGGCGGGTGGCGCTACCGGCGGCACCGTCGACGCTGCCGCGCTCGGCGAGTTCACCGAGCAGATCATCGGACGCGACGGCGTGCTCGCCACCGCGGCCAGGGTCGTGCTCGAACAGCTCGGCCTCAGCGAGAAGATCAGCGCACCCGAGGCGACTCCCGATACGCTCGCCGACCTCGTCTCGGCCGAATTGGGTTCGGACTGGCCGCGTCTGGTCGCTCCCGCGTTCGACGCTCGCAAGGCCGTGCTCATCGACGACCGCTGGGCCACTGCTCGGGAAGACCTCGCGAAGATGTGGCTCGGCGACGATGCCGCCACCGCGGAGCAGTCGATCGACGGTTTCGTCGGAGCCGGTGAAGCTGTTGCCGCCCAGGCGAGCTGGTGGCGTCAGCGGGCCATGCACGAGGCCCGTTCGGTGCTGGCCGGGGTGTACGCGCAGATCGCGAAGGCCGCGCTCGACACCACCGAGCCGGGTCTGTGGTCCGACGACCTCGCCGTGATCACCGGCGCCAGTAAGGGTTCCATCGCGGCAGCCGTCACCGGCAAGCTCCTCTCCGGCGGCGCGACCGTGGTGGTCACCACTTCCGGCCTCAACGACGAACGGCTGCGGTTCTACCGCTCGCTCTACCGCGACAACGCCCGCCACGGTGCGGCGCTGTGGGTGGTCCCGGCCAATATGGCCTCCTACCAGGACCTCGACGCGCTGATCGAATGGGTCGGCACCGAGCAGGTCGACAACGCGGGTGGCGCCAAGATCAAGGTCAAGGACGCCATGACCCCGACGATGCTGCTGCCGTTCGCGGCACCCCGCGTCGCCGGTGACCTCGCCGACGCGGGCGCCCGCGCCGAAATGGAGATGCGGGTCCTGCTCTGGTCGGTGGAACGGCTGATCGGCGGCCTGTCCGCCCTCAACGCCGACCACGACGTCGACGCGAAACTGCATGTGGTGCTGCCGGGTTCGCCCAACCGTGGCCTCTTCGGCGGCGACGGCGCCTACGGCGAAGCCAAGGCCGCGCTCGACGCGGTCGTCACCAAGTGGAAGGCCGAGAAGTCCTGGGCCACGCGGGTGACGCTGGTGCACGCGCTGATCGGCTGGGTGCGCGGCACCGGGCTGATGGGTCACAACGACCCCATGGTCGAGGCCGTGGAGAAGGCGGGCGTGCAGACCTGGTCGACCACCGAGATGGCCGACGAACTGCTCAAGTGGTGCACCTCGCGTGCTCGTCAGGTGACGCTCACCGGCCCGCAGCAGATCGACCTCACCGGTGGTCTGGCGCGTGCCAAGCTCGACCTGCCCGCGCTCGCCAAGCAGGCGCAGGAGGCCGCGGCCGAGCAGATCGAGGAAGCCGCCACCACCGCGACCATCGCCGCGCTGCCCGCACCGCCCACCCTGAGTTCGGCGCTGCCCGTGCCTGATTGGGCTCCGGTCACCGCGGAACTGAGCGACATGGTCGTCATCGTCGGCGCCGGTGAACTCGGCCCGTACGGCTCCTCGCGCACCCGCTTCGAGATGGAGGTCGAAGACCAGCTCTCGGCCGCCGGCGTGCTCGAACTGGCCTGGACCACCGGTCTGATCCGCTGGGAGAACGAGCCGAAGCCCGGCTGGTACGACACCGAATCCGGTGACTTCGTACCCGAGGCCGAAGTCGCGGAGCGCTACCACGACACCGTCGTCGAACGCTGCGGTGTGCGCCGCTACGAAGACGACGGCGCCATGCTCGACAACGCGGCCCCGCTGCTCACCTCGGTGTTCCTCGATCAGGACCTGACGTTCACGGTCGCAGGCGAAGCCGAGGCACGGGCGTTCGCCACCGCCGATCCCGAGCACACGGTGATCAGCCCGGTCGAGGGCTCGGGCGACTGGACCGTCACCCGTCAGGCGGGCACCGAGATCCGCGTGCCGCGCAAGGCCAAGCTCTCCCGCGTGGTCGGCGGCCAGATCCCGACCGGTTGGGACCCCACCATCTGGGGCGTCTCGGCCGACATGGCCGCCTCGATCGACCGGGTCGCGCTGTGGAACATCGTCTGCACCGTCGACGCGTTCGTCGGCGCGGGCTTCAGCCCCGACGAGCTGATGAGCTGGGTGCACCCGAGCCTGGTGGCCAACACCCAGGGCACCGGCATGGGCGGCATGTCCTCGATGCGCTCGCTCTACGTCGACAACCTGCTCGGCGAACCGCGCCCGAACGACATCCTGCAAGAAGCACTGCCCAACGTCGCCCTGGCGCACGTGGTGCAGTCCTACGTGGGCAGCTACGGCGCCATGGTGCACCCGGTCGCGGCGTGCGCCACGGCGGCGGTCTCGGTCGAGGAAGGTGTCGACAAGATCCGGCTCGGCAAGGCCGAGGTCGTGGTCGCCGGTGGTTTCGACGACCTGGGTATCGAAGGCATCGTCGGCTTCGGTGACATGTCGGCCACCGCCGACTCGGCGAGTATGCGCGCCAAGGGAATCAGCGACCGCTACTTCTCCCGTGCCAACGATCGCCGTCGCGGCGGGTTCGTGGAATCGCAGGGCGGCGGCACCGTGCTGCTGGCCCGCGGTGACGTGGCCGTGGAGATGGGTCTGCCGGTGCTCGGCGTCGTCGCCTTCGCCCAGTCCTTCGCCGACGGCGTGCACACCTCCATCCCGGCGCCGGGTCTCGGTGCGCTGGGTGCGGGGCGTGGCGGCAGCGAGTCGCGACTGGCGGCCGAACTGCGCAAGCTCGGCGTGACCCCCGACGACATCGCGGTGATCTCCAAGCACGACACCTCCACCGCGGCCAACGACCCCAACGAGTCGGAGCTGCACGAGCGGCTCGCCGGCGCGCTGGGTCGTACCAGCGGCGCACCGCTGTTCGTGGTCTCGCAGAAGAGCCTCACCGGCCATGCCAAGGGCGGCGCGGCGGCATTCCAGCTCATCGGCCTGTGCCAGGTGCTGGAGAACGGTGTGGTGCCGCCGAACCGCAGCCTGGATTGCGTCGACGAGAAGATGGCCGGCTACCCGCACCTGGTGTGGGCGCGCGAGCCACTGCGGTTCGGCGAGAAGTTCGCGCTCAAGGCGGGTCTGGTGACCTCACTCGGCTTCGGTCACGTGTCCGGTCTGCTCGCGGTGGTCCATCCGCAGGCGTTCCTGGCCGCGATCGACCCGGCCGCGCGGGCGGAGTACCAGGAGCGGGCGCAGACGCGTCAGCTCGCGGGTAGGCAGCGCTTCGCCGAGGCCATGTGCGGCGGGTCGGCACTGTACGAGAAGCCCGCCGATCGTCGCCTCGGCGCCGACGGCACGCCGGCCAAGCAGATCCGTCAGCTCGAGGCCGACATGCTGCTCTCGCCGCAGGCCCGTCTCGACAGCGACGGCGTCTACAGCGCGAACGGATGGGGCTGCGGCACCGGGCAAATCACCCCGCAGTCGACCGAAGCGCCGTAGGCTGCCGCTTCGTGACGATTCTCGGTATCGGCTTGGACTTGGTGACCATCTCCGAGTTCTCCGAACAGCTGCAACGGCCCGGGTCGACCATGCTCAGGGAGACATTCACCGCTGGTGAACGTCGCTACTGCCAGAGCAAGCAAACCGACCCGGCCCGCAGCTTTGCCGCACGCTGGGCCGCGAAGGAGGCGGTGCTCAAAGCCTGGGCATCGTCTCGCTTCGCCCGCAGCCCACAGATCGGCGACAATCCGTACCCGCTCATCGAAGTCGTCAACGACGCCTGGGGCAGGCCCAGCATCAAACTCCACGGCCTGGCCGCGGAATTCCTGCCCCGGGTGCGGGTACACCTGTCCCTGACCCACGACGGCGACACCGCCGCGGCAATGGTGGTGCTGGAGGACCCGGGCGAGTTGGCCGATTTGATCGAAGGCCGAAACTAGAAGTCGCGAACCGTCATTTCTCTTCGGCGGTTCGCGATTCTTTTTCCGCGACAAGCAGATACGCCACCATCAGGCGCTTGAGTTCGGCGACGGCATCGGTGTTCGATTGATCTTCCTGCACCGAGAAATTCAGCATCGAATACACGACGTGCACCAGCACTTCGGCCATCATCGTGCGCCGGGCGCGCGGTGTGCGCGGCGTCAGCGGCCGCAGCATCTGCGAGACGACCGCGGCGAATTCCTTCTCGTGCAGCGCGCCCGTAGCCCGGGTGGAGGGGGTCGACTGCATCGCCAACCACACCTCGCGCCGCGACGGGTCGGTGGTCCACAGGTTCGCCATGTGGTCGACGAACTGGTTCATGTGCCGCAGCCAGTCCAGCGAGGGCACTTCACCGTGGAAGTCGGCCAGCTCGCGAGAAACCGCAACCAGGTCTTGTCGATTGAGTTCGCAGACGATCACGTACTTGTTGGCGAAGAACTGATACAGGGTGCCGATCGGCACCTCGGCGCGCTGCGCGACCTCTTCACAGGTGAACGATTCGAACCCCACCTCGACCAGCAGCTCGCGCGAAGACGCCAGCAGCGCGTCGAATTTGCGCTTGCTGCGCTCCTGCGTCGGCCGCTTGCGCGGCATCAACTCTTGCGGGTCGTCCTGCAATTCCAGCGCAGGGTCCGGACGGCTCTGCGGTGACCGGGCCTGCGCGTGTACTTCCACCCATCCAGGCTAGCGGTATCCGCACATCCGCGACACGCCTCTACCGACAGCGTGTCAACAACTGGCAGAAACCCTGACCCATCCATGCCCTGACCGGTGACGAATCATCAGATAAGTGTGCGTCTATCTGCACGCTTGTTCGCGGCTAGCCAGCTCACGCCGCACCAGACCTACCGCGAAGTGACGGACCCCGCGTGGTCTCGTCCCGCACCGTTTCGCACAGGGGAAGGCAAGACTTGTGGCAACAGGATCTGTGGTAACCCTCGGCGTCAGCACCGAGCGTGGAGCCGTGCACGCGGTCGCGTTCGCCGAATCGGGCGTCACTCTCACGGATCGGATGCTGCTGCGGCGCACCGTCCGTGCCGGTGGTGATGGTAAGGCCGAAGTAGCGGCGGCGGTGCACACCGCACTCGACGCGATCGCGGCCGAACTCGACGACGAGCACGAGATCGCCGGGGTGGCAGTGAGTTACCGCGACGCGAACGAGCGGCGCGCGATCGTCACCCGTCTGGCGGAGACCGAATGGCGCACCGCCTCGCTGGTTTCGGCGAAGTCGGCGCATCTGTTCGTCGCGGGCGCGATGACCTGGCTGGACGAGTTCGACAATCTGCTCATCGTCGAGGCCGTGCCCGGGTACCAGGCGATGACACTGGTCGACCCGGGTCGCCATCGCGTGCTCGCCGCGTACTCGCAGACCGGCGCGCCGACGCCCGACGCCCTGCGCGCGGGCGTATCGGCAGCGTGGGATCAGTTCGAGGCGGCGTCGGTGAAGCCCGGCGCGGTGGTGCTGGTCGGTTCGTCGTCGGACGCGCCCGCGGTGCGCGACGCGGTCGCCGGGTTCGGTGTGCCGGTGCTGCCCTGTCGGTTGGCGCCGTTCGCGCCCGCCGCCGGTGCCGCGCTGGTCGCGCTCGGTGACACGGTCGTGGTGCCGATATCCACCGGCTCGCGCTCCAAGCGGGGGACGGCGATGGTCGCGGCGGCGGCGAGTGTGCTGGCCGGCGGGCTCGTCGCGGGTGGTTCGTATGCGGTGATCAACAGCGGTCGGCCGGTGGTCGACAACACCGCCGTGTCGTCGGAGCCCGGCGCCGCGTCGGCGCCGGTTATTCCGCAAGCCCCCCAGACACACGAGGCCGCCTCGGTCGAGACCGGGGGTGTGACGGAAGAGTCGACCACCTCGCCGTACGAGACGGTGTCGCCGAATCCGCAACTGGTGAACCCGGGCGAATTCCCCCTCGACTACCCGACCCAGCTGTACGGAGACGCGCCACAGGAGGATCCGCTGCCACTCGAGCCTGTCGCGCCGGTGGTGCCGCAGATTCCCGCCGCGGCCCCGACCCTGCCGGGAACGGGCATTCCGCTCAGCATGCAGCCTGCGCAGGCTGTCACGCCGGAAGGTCCGCGCACGGCATCCGCCGACTGACCGTCTCCACACTGAAGGGGCAGCGCACGCGCTGCCCCTTCAGTGGTTTCAGACGCTGGTACGACGCCGGAACAGGATTCCCGCCGCGAGGTACCCGACCAGCGCGATTCCCGCGCACCACAGCACCGCGAGCAGCCCGCTGTTGCCGATCGGCGTGCCCATCAGCAACCCGCGCGTCGTCTCGATCACCGGCGTCACCGGCTGATTCTCCGCGAACCGGTGCAGCCATACCGGCATCGACGAGGTCGGTACGAAAGCAGAGCTCACGTACGGCAGGAACATGAACACGAAGGTGAAACCGTTGGCCGCCTCCGGGTTTCGCGCGAGCAGGCCCAGCGCGGCGGCCAACCACGACAGTGCGAACACGAACATCGCGAGCACTCCGAAGACGCCGAGCCAGCGCAGCGGATCGGTGGTCGGCCGGAAGCCGAGCGCCACCGCCACCCCGACGACGATCGCCGAGGTGATCAGGTTGCGGATCACGCTCTCGGCGACGTGCCCGGTGAGTACCGCCGAGCGGGCGATGGCCATGGTGCGGAACCGGTCGATGATGCCCTCGGCCACGTCCGTCGACAGCGCGACCGCGGTGGTCGACGCGCCGAAACCCGCGCACAGCAGGATGATTCCGGGCACCACGTAGTCGATGTAGTCGCCCGCTCCCACGTCCATCGCGCCGCCGAACACGTAGACGAACATCAGCAGGATCATCACCGGCAGGGCGATCGTCATGATCATCGTGTCAGGGCTGCGCAGGGTGTGGCGGATATTGCGATCCAGCATGGTGGCCGAATCCTGGAGCGTGCGGGTGGTGCTCATGCGGCTACCTCGGTTCGTCCGGTCAGTGCGAAGAAGACATCATCGAGGTCGGGGGTGTGCACGGTGAGCTGGTCGATCGCGATGTCGAGTTCGGCGAATCGGTCGAGAAGCTGTTTGATCTCGGTGGCGCTGCCGTCCGAGGGCACCTGCAGGGTCAGCTGTTCGGGATCGGCATGTCCACCGGAGTCGCTGTCGAGCGCGCGGGCGGCGGCGTCGAGTAGTGCGCGATCGGCGAAGCGGAATCGGATGTGTCCGCCCGGCACCAGGCGTTTGAGTTCCTCGGGAGTGCCGTCGGCGACGATGCGGCCGCCGTCGAGCACGGCGATCCGGTCGGCGAGCTGATCGGCTTCCTCCAGGTACTGCGTGGTGAGCAGGATGGTCGTCCCCTCGGCGGCCAATTCCTTGATGGCAGTCCACAGGTCGCGTCGGCTGCGTGGGTCGAGGCCGGTGGTCGGCTCGTCCAGGAAGACGATGCGCGGCTTGCCCATCAAGCTCATCGCGAGGTCGAGCCTGCGACGCATGCCGCCGGAGTAGGAGGCGACCGGCTTGTCGGCGGCGTCGACCAGGTCGAAACGCTCGAGGAGTTCGGTACCGCGACGCAGCGTCTCGGCCTTGCCCAGGTGCAGCAACCGGCCGGTGAGCCGCAGGTTCTCGGTGCCGGTGAGTACCCCGTCGACGGAGGCGTTCTGGCCGGTGACGCCGATCAGTCGCCGGATCGTATCGGGGGCTTGTCGCAGATCGTGCTCGAAGACCTCGACATCGCCGCGATCGGGCAGGCTCAGGGTCGCCAGGATGCGGACCAGCGTGGTCTTGCCCGCGCCGTTGGGGCCGAGAAGGGCGAAGACGGTGCCCGCGCTGATGTCGAGGTCGAGGTCGTCCAGGACTACGTGGGCGCCGAAGGCTTTGCGTAGGTGCCGGATCGAGAGGGCGGGCGGTCGTTCGGGTGCCATGAGTTCTCTCCGATCGAAAACTGTTTATGCGGTATACTCAGTTTATAGGCTAAACAGTTCTTGAGCGCAAGAGGAGGCGAGCTAGAGTCGAGGCGAGCAAAGGAGGCAGATGACGACGTCCGGCGACACGGCGCTCCCGAGATCGGTCGAGCTGATGTGGGGCCTCGGGCAACCCGGCGGCCGCGGCCCCAAACGGGCACTGACCCTCGATCAGATCCTCGACGCCGCCACCGAAGTGGCTGATGCGGAGGGGTTCACGGCGTTGTCGATGAACCGGGTCGCCAAGCAGCTCGGCTACACCGCGATGTCGCTGTACCGGTATGTCGACAGCAAGAACACGCTGGTCGACCTGCTGATGGACCGGGTCGTCGGGGTGCCGCCCGTGATCGCGCCGCAGACGCCGTGGCGGTCAGGGCTCGAGCAGTGGGCGCGGGCCGAGTTCGCGCGGCTGGGTCGTCATCCCTGGTGGATGGACATTCCACTGAGTCGCCCGCCGATGGGCCCGAACAATATGGCGTGGCTCGAAACGGCGTTGGGGGTGCTCGCCGAAGCGGCGGTGCCGGATCCGGTCAAGCTGCAACTGGTGATGAACGTGTCGATGTTCGTGGTGGGAAAACGGCGGTTCCTGCGGGACCTGGAGGAGGAAGAGGGCGGAGACTTTCCCTCGGTGATGACCCGGGTCCTCGACCCGCAGCGCTTCCCTTGGGTGTCGGCCGCCCTGTCCGCCGCCGCGTTCGATGATGGCGATATCGAGTGGGAGCAGGCCGATTTCGAATTCGGCCTGGCCCGGTTGCTCGACGGTTACGAGGTGTTCATCGCCACTTTCGGCGACTGACTACACCGACAGATCGCGGCGCAACTTAGCGACGTGGCCGGTGGCGCGGACGTTGTACTGGGCGAGTTCGATCGTGCCCTTCTCGTCGACCAGGAAGGTCGAGCGGATCACGCCCGTCACGGTCTTGCCGTACATCATCTTCTCACCGAAAGCGCCCCATTCTTTGAGCACCTCGCGCTCGGGATCCGACAGCAGCGGGAAGGTCAGGCCCTCGTTGTCGCGGAATTTCGCCAGCTTGGCGGGCTTGTCGGGCGAGATCCCGATGACCTCGAGGCCCGCGCCACCGAGGTCGGCCAGGTTGTCGCGGAAGTCGCACGCCTGCTTGGTGCAGCCGGGGGTGCTGGCGGCCGGGTAGAAATAGACGATCACCTTGCGGCCGCGGTAGTCCGACAGCGATACGTCGTTGCCGTCGGCGTCGGGCAGCGTGAACTCGGGGGCGGTGTCTCCGGGGGAGAGGCGATGGTTGTCGGTCACCACCGCACGGTAACCGACCGGGTCGGCGAGGCGCATGGATAGACTCGGTGACGAGCAGCAGACATTTACCTGGAGGTGACGGTGGCCAAGGACGACACCGACCGGATAGAACGCGAGATCGAGATCGCGCGTACCCGGTTGGCGACCACGCTCGACGAACTGGCGGTGCGCGCGGATCCGCAACGGATCGCGGACGACACCAAGAATATGGTGGTCGCCAAGTTGAACGAGCCGAAGGTCAAATACACGCTGATCGGAGCGGGCGCCCTCGTGGCCGGCCTGGTCCTGATCAAGATCTTCCGCAGCTGAATCAGCTGGCCGGACAACAAAAAACACCCGATGTGCCAACGAGTCACATCGGGTGTTTTTGTGTTTCTACTGCGTGGGGCAGGCCAGGCCGTCGCCGTCCGGGTCGAGGTGCGGGGAGTAGCCCGCCTCGCCGCGGAACAACGGCGCGCGGCCGGCGGCCATCGCATCGTCGCAGCTGCGGAACGCGCCACCGGCCGAGCCGGACTGGACCAGGTTGGCCGAGCCGGTCGCTCCGAGAATGGAGTCGAAGCTGGACGAACCGGTGCCCGCTGAGCCCGCGAACGGGTTGGCATGGGCGACCGGTGCGGCGATCAGGGCGAGCCCTGCGGCGGCAAGGCTGACGGTGAGCCGACTAACGTTCATGAATTCCTCTATGTCTGCTGCGGTTCGGGAGTGGTGACGGCCACGATGTGGCCGGTAGCCCCGTCCACCTTTGTGACGGGGCGACCGATTGTCAACCGCACGCGACCCGAGGATTCGCCGCGAGTAGCGGTCGGTTATTCACCCAGTCTGCGCCCGGTCAGGTGTTCGGCCGGGATAGTGCCCATGCGACCCGCGTTGAAATCCTCCATCGCCTCGATGATTTCCTGGCGAGTGTTCATCACGAACGGCCCGTATTGAATCACCGGTTCGCGCAAGGGAGTTCCGCCGAGTAGCAGGACCTCGAGATCGCCGGTGGTGCTGTGCTGCGTGAGATCGGCGGTCAGGGTGAGGGTGTCGCCCTTGCCGAAGACCACCAGTTGCCCGGCGCTGATCGGCCTGCGATCGACGCCGACCGTGCCGCTGCCCGACAGCACGTAGGCCATCGCGGTGAAGTCCTTGGGCCACGGCGTTTCCAGCTGGGCGCCGGGCACGAGCGAGGCGTGGGCGTAGGCGATCGGGGTGTAGGTGGACCCGGGGCCGGCGAAACCGGCGACCTCACCGGCGATGACGCGCACGAGCGCACCGCCGTCGTGCGAGCTCACCAGGGTCAGTTCGCTCGCGCGCAGATCCTGGTAGCGCGGGGTGGCGAACTTGTTCGCCCGCGGCAGGTTCACCCACAGCTGGATTCCGTGGAAAGTGCCGCCGGAGATCACGAGCTTCTCCTCGGGCAGTTCGTCGTGCAGCATGCCGGAGCCCGCGGTCATCCACTGTGTGTCGCCTTCGCCGATGACACCGCCACCACCTTGGGAATCGTGGTGGACCATGGTGCCGTCGAGCATGTACGTAACGGTCTCGAAGCCGCGGTGCGGATGCCATGGCGCGCCCTTGGCGGCGTACGGCTCATAGGCCACCGGGCCCATCTGGTCGAGCAGGATGAACGGGTCGGCCGAGCGCAGATCAACGCTGGGGAACGGCCGGGTCACCTCGAACCCGGCGCCTTCCTGCTGGCGCGCGGCGGTGACGATCTGGCGAACCGGACGCTGGGTCTCGGTGACATCGGGGCGGGGCAGCCGGGGCAGCACCATGATGTCGTCGACGGTGATAGCTGGCATGGGGTGCCTCCTGGGAGCTTCTCGAGTCAGTTGGTTTCCGTGTCAACCAACATGGCCCTAGAATCATTCCCGTGCCCCGATGGTTGTCCGAAGAAGAGCAGAAGACCTGGCGGTCCTACATCCTCATGCGTCAGCGTCTCGACGCCGTCCTAGCCGCGGGCCTGGGCGAACACGGACTATCGATGGCCGACTACGAGCTGTTGGTGCCGCTGTCGGCGGCGCCCGGCGGATGCCTGCGAGCCAAGGACCTGGCCGCCGAGGTCTGCTGGGACAAGTCCAGGTTGTCCAAGCAACTGGCCCGGATGGCCACCCGTGGACTCGTCGATCGAGTACCCGCCGAGGACGACGCGCGCGGAATCGTGGTGTCGCTGACCGAGGCCGGACACAAGATCTTGCGCGAGGCCGCGCCCGAGCACGTCGAACTGGTGCGGGAGTTGTTCATCGACCGGATGACCGACGCGGAAAGCACGGCGGTCCGCTCGCTGGCCGAGAAGGTGATAGCGGCCGGCGAGGCCCGAAACGATTCAGCCGGTTAACGATTCGTGCCCACACCCCGATGCGTTGTAGACAGGGCTCGAACTTCGCACAGGGGTGGGTGGCATGAAGGCAGCCGGGTTCATCGTTTCAGTGGGCATGCTGTGCGCAGTGTCGGTCGCGGGATGCTCGACGGACAGCGGCACCGCGCAACCGGCGACGACCACCGCTCGCGGTGGCTCGTGGGGTTCCGGCACACCCGTCACCGAACTGCCCGGCGCCGGCGGTCCGACGATCGCGCCGGATCAGCCGCCACCGGTCATCGTCGCCCCGACGACGCCGGGCCCTCGCCCGACCGGTTCGGGCGCACCGAGCAGCGCGCCTGCCTCCACCGTGCCCCGACCGCCGGTCGCGACCGATGTCGTCTCGCTGGTCGCCGTCGATGCCGCAGGTCAACCGGCCAACGGCTTCGCCCTGACCAGTCCGACCCCGGTCGGCACTCTCGACTGCTCCTACAAGTCGCCGAGTCGTTCGGCGACCACCGCGGGGATCTACGAATGCGGTGCTTCCGCCGACTCGGCCAATGTGTGCTGGGCGGCTCCCGACAGGGCCTCGCTGCTGTGCGCGAATGACCCGTGGCAGCGCGGGCTGCGCCTGTATACCGTCAATCCGCCGGTCGCCGACATCGGCAAAACCGCGTCGCCCGAGCCGTGGGCGCTCGAACTCGCCGACGGCCGCCACTGCCGCATCCGCGTCGGCGGCGCCTGGGGTGGCCGCTCCGACGGTCTGGTCGGTGCCTACTCCTGCGACGGCGGGAACGACGTGGTCCTGCAGCCGTCCACCGCCCGCACGGCCATCGACACCTCGACCAGTACCTGGTTGGTCGAGGTCGGTCCGCTGGGCTCCGGCGCACCCGACTTCCCGGCCCCCGCGACTGTCGCTGTTCGCATCGCTTACTTCGCTGCAGCGGGCTGAGTTGCCGACCGGGTCAGTTGCAGATGGGCGCCCATCGCCTAGCTGATCGGTCGTCGGGTGGTCGGGATGAACTGGCGGGAGTACGCGATAGCGGCGCCGGTGTCGGTGAATATGGTGTCCTTGCCGCCGGCCGGGAGGGCGCCGATGGTGGACAGGTGATGGAGATGGTCGGCGCGTAGACCGGACAGCAGAACGGTGATGTGGCGGTGTTCCAGTTTGCGAATGGCGTCTTTGAGCACCAGCGCGCCGGTGGTGTCGAGGGCGGTGATGCGGGACATGCGCAGGATCACGACCTTGACGTCGGCGACGTCGGTCAGTTCGAGGAGAAAGCGGTGGGCGGCGGCGAAGAACAGTGGGCCGTCGATGCGGTAGGCGACTATGTGGTCGCGCAGCAGATCGTGTTCTTCGCCTAGGTGGTCGCTCTCGTCGAGGGGGACCTGGTCGAGAGTGGCTTCGCGGGCGATGGCGCGGACCGCGAGGACGAGGGCGAAGCCGATGCCGATCACCACGGCGGTCACCAGGTCGAAGGCGATGGTGACGACAAAGGTCAGTGCCATGACGACGGCGTCGCCGCGCGAGGCACGTGCGATCGCGGCCAATGACGCGGCCTCGACCATGCGCACCGTGGTCGCGAGGAGTACACCGGCCAGTGCCGCGATCGGAATATCGGAGACCAGCCCGGACGCGAAATAGACGATGCCGGCCAGGACCACGGCGTGGGTGAGGGCGGCGAGTCGAGTGCGCGCGCCCGAGCGGACGTTCACCGCGGTTCTGGCGATCGCGCCGGTCGCCGGCACACCACCGAACATCGGCGCCGCGATATTGGCCAATCCCTGCCCCAACAATTCGCGGTCGGGGTCGTTGCGGGTACCGACCGCCATCGCGTCCGCGGCGGTGGCCGACAGCAGGGATTCGAGGGCAGCCAGCGCGGCGACGGCGAGGGCGGGCAACAGCAGAGTAGTCACTTCGTCGAGGTGGAGAAACGACAGCGACGGCGCGGGTAGCCCGGCCGGAATCGCGCCGACTCGCGCCAGATCGAGCCCGGCAACGCTCGCGACTACCGTCGCCAGCACCACGGTGACGAGCGCGAACGGCAGCTTCGGCAGGAAACGTCCGCCGACCAGGATCACCGCGGCCACCACGAGCGCTGTCACGAGCGCGGTCCAGTGCGGCTCGTCGACGAATCGGCACACCGCGTCGAACGCCGACTGCCAGACCTTCTCGCCTTCGGCTCCGGACACCCCCAGCGCGCCCGGAAATTGTTGCAGGGCAATCACTACCGCGATCCCTGCGGTGAACCCTTCGATCACCGGGGCGGGCATGAACCGCACCGCTCGGCCGACGCCGGCAAACGCCAGCCCGACCAGCATGATTCCGGCCATCAACCCGACGGTCAGCACCCCGGACGCGCCGTGTTCGGCCACGATCGGCACGAGCACCACCGTCATTGCGCCGGTCGGTCCCGACACCTGGAAACGCGAGCCACCGAACACCGCGGCCAGCGCGCCCGCCACGATCGCCGTCGCCAGGCCTGCGGCGGCACCGAGCCCGGAACTGATGCCGAATCCCAGCGCCAAGGGCAACGCCACCAGCGCCACGACCAGCCCCGACATCAGATCCGTGCCCGGCGCCCGGAAAGCGGGCGTCCACTCCGACCACGCCGGCAGCAGCGACCGCATGGTCAGCGGTTACCGAGCAGGCGCAACTTCAGCGCGGCGAGCTGCTCGCGCAGCTCCTCCGGTAGCCGGTTGCCGCCGATGCGGGCGAACCATTCGTCGATGGACCGGATTTCGGTGACCCACTCCGCGGTGTCGACGGCCAGCGCCTGTTCGACCAGTGCGCGGTCGGCATCGTCGAGGCCGGTCAGGTCGATGGCGTCGGCAGTAGGGACGTAGCCGACCGGCGTCCACTCGGCGTCGGCGGTGCCATCGAGGCGTTGCAGCGCCCACTTCAGCACGCGTACGTTATCGCCGAAGCCGGGCCACAGGAACGTGCCATCGGCACCGCGGCGGAACCAGTTGACCTGGAAGATCTTCGGCAGCTTCGTGGCATCGGCCTGTTCGCCCAGCTTCAACCAGTGCGCGAAGTAGTCGCCGACGTGGTAGCCGAGGAACGGCAGCATCGCCATCGGATCGCGACGCACCACGCCGACCGCACCCGCGGCCGCGGCGGTGGTCTCCGAGGACAGCACCGAGGCGGTGAACACGCCGTGCGCCCAGTCGAAAGTCTCGGTCACCAGTGGCACCGTGCTCGCCCGTCGGCCACCGAAGAAGATCGCCGAGATCGGTACGCCGGTTGGATCGTTCCACTCCGGCGCGACCGAGGGGCACTGCTCGATCGGTGTGCAGTACCGCGAATTCGGGTGTGCGGCAGGGGTTCCTGACGTCGGCGTCCAGTCGTTGCCGCGCCAGTCGGTGAGGTGGGCGGGTGGCTCTTGCGTGAGGCCCTCCCACCACACATCACCGTTGTCGGTGAAAGCGGTGTTGGTGAAGATCGAGTTGCCTCGGTCGATGGTGGCGATCGCGTTGGGGTTGGTGCGCTCGCCGGTTCCGGGCGCGACACCGAAGAACCCGGCCTCCGGGTTCACCGCGTAGAGCCTGCCGTCGGCGCCGAAACGCATCCAGGCGATGTCGTCACCGATGGTCTCGGCCTGCCAGCCGGGTAGTGCGGGCTCGAGCATCGCCAGGTTGGTCTTGCCGCACGAGGACGGGAACGCGGCCGCCACGTAGTGCGTCTTGCCCTTCGGCGAGGTGAGTTTGAGGATGAGCATGTGCTCGGCCAGCCAGCCCTCGTCGCGCCCGACGACCGAGGCGATCCGCAGCGCGAAGCACTTCTTGCCGAGCAAGGCATTGCCGCCGTAGCCCGAGCCGTAGCTCCAGATCGTGCGTGACTCGGGGAAGTGCGCGATGTACTTGGTGTGGTCGCACGGCCACGCAACGTCGGTCTGGCCGACGCTCAGCGGTGCGCCGACCGAATGCAGGCAGCGCACGAATTCGGTGTCGCCGGTGAGTTTTTCCCATACGGGTGCACCGGAACGGGTCATGATCTGCATCGACACCGCCACATACGGCGAATCGGTGATCTGTACACCGAAGCTGGGCTCAGCGGAATCGAGCGGGCCCATGCAGAAGGCGATCACGTACATCGTGCGGCCCGCCATCGCGCCGCGGTAGTGCTCGGTGAGCACGGTGCGCATATCGACCGGGTCGACCCAGTTGTTGGTCGGGCCCGCGTCCGTGGGGTCCTCGGAGCAGATGAACGTGCGGTCTTCGACCCTGGCGACGTCGTCGGGGTCGGAGACACACCAGAAGGAGTTCGGTTTGCCGGTGAGCCGGACGAAAGTGCCCTTCTCGACGAGCTCGTCGGTGAGGCGATCCCATTCCGCGGGTGACCCGTCGCACCAGACGACGCGGTCGGGGGCGGTGAGTTCCGCGATCTCGTCGACCCAGGCCAGGATGGCCGGGTGGTCGGTGGAAAGCGTCGTCGGCGCGGAGTTCGCGGTCACGGGTGTTCTCCTTCTTGACTTGCTAGGTATCCAATTTAGAAATTATGCAATCAAACGGCGTGGGAAGCGTGATGCTGTTCGGTTGGATCAGGCGGGGTCTAGTAGCTCGGCTTGTCCGGCGACGACGCCGGTCAGGATCGCGCGAGCCACGATCAGCAGCTCTTTCACTCGTGGCGAGGTGAGTTCGTAGGTCACCGAGAGGCCCTCTCGCCGGGCCGTCACCAGCCCCGCTCGACGCAGGATAGCCAACTGCTGAGACAGGTTCGCCGCCTCGACGCCGACTTCGGGGAGCATCTCCGATACCGCGTATTCGCGTTCGCTGAGCAGCTCCAGAACCCGGATACGAATCGGGTGGCCGAGCGTTTTGAAGAAGTCGGCCTTCATCTGGTACAGCGGTCTGCTCAATCCTGGCACCGTCGCGAACCCCGTCCTGCTGTGGCGGTATCGTGTTGCTTACTTTAGCAAACAGGCTAACAGGAGAAATATGCCCCTCGCCTCGCTCAACGGCATCCAGCTCAACTACGACGTCACCGGATCGGGGCCGTTGGTCCTGCTCGTGATGGGTAGTGGCAGCCCCGGTCGGGTCTGGCGTACCTATCAGGTGCCCGCGCTCGTCAAGGCGGGGTTCACCGTCGCCACTGTCGACAACCGGGGGATCGCGCCGTCGTCGGAGTCGGCTTCCGGGATCACCATGGCGCAACTGGTCGGCGATACCGCCGCGCTGATCGAGCACCTCGGTGCCCCGGCGCATGTGGTCGGGACCTCGATGGGATCGCGGATCGTCGCCGAACTCGCGCTGGTTCGACCCGAGCTGCTGCGCACGGCAGTGATGTTCGCCGCTACCGCGCGTCCGCATCCGGTGACGAGCACGCTCAGCAAGGGCGAGCAGGCGTTGTTCGACAAGGGAATTCAGTTGCCGCCGGAGTACGCGGCGGCGGTCAAGGCGATGGTGAATCTGTCGCCGCACACCCTGGCCGATCCGGCCAAGGCGCAGGAGTGGCTCGACATCTTCGAATTCACCTCGGGGAAGGGAACTCCCGGCACTCGGGCGCAAGCGGGGATGGATCGGTCGCAGGATCGGCGGGCGGCCTATCGGGGGATCTCGGTGCCCAGCTTGGTTGTCGGGTTCGCCGATGACCAGATGGTGCCGCCGCGGTTCTGCCGGGAGGTCGCCGAGGCGATCCCGACGGCCGCCTATACCGAGATCGAGCGGTGCGGGCACTACGGGTATCTGGAGCGGCCCGATGAGGTCAATCGGGTCCTCATCGAATTCCTCTCCGCCGCTCGATAACTCACGACGCCCAGCTGGCGACGTGACGGGTATCTAGCCCGGCATCGTCAGTGCTGATGCCGCGGCCGCGCCGATCGCGGCCGCGACCGCGGTGAGCGCGGGGGAGTGCAGTTTCCACTGCTGCCAATACAGCGGGACATCGATGTGGGAGTCGCCGTCGATGTTCACCAAAGTGCCTGCGGTGCGGTCTTGCTCGGTTTGCAGATCAGGCAGCATGCCCCAACCGAGTCCGAGCCGCACCGCATCGACGAACGCGCTCGACGACGGCACGTAATGACCGGGCGGGTCGACCCGGCGACGGGTGCGGCGGCGCAGTTGGCGCAGCTGGAGGTCGTCCTTGCGGTCGAAGTGCACGACCGGCGCGTGGGTGTAGGCGGCTGGGGTCGGGCCGTCGGGGAACCAGGTGCGAACGAACTGCGGTGTCGCGGTCGGGCGGTAGCGCATCGCGCCCAGCGGGGTGACGGTGCAGCCCTGCACCGGCGTCGCGGTCGCGGTGATCGCGGCCGTCACCGTGCCGTCGCGCAGCAATCGGGTGGTGTGTTCCTCGTCTTCGCGGTGCAGGTCGAAGGTGATCCCGGCGGGCACGCGCGCGAGCGCGGGCATCACCCACGATTCGAGGGAGTCGGCGTTGACGGCGATCGGGATGCGGATCGGCCGGTCGGCGGGGCGGTCGGCATCGCCGAGTTCGCGTGCGGTGTCGCCGGCGAGCAACTCCACCTGCCTGGCCAGACGCAGCACCGCGAGCCCGGATTCGGTGGGACGCACCGGTTTCGAGCGTTGCACGAGGACGCGCCCCGCTGATTCCTCCAGTGCCTTGATCCGCTGACTGATCGCCGACGGGGTGAGGTCGAGTCGGCGCGCGGCCGCGTCGAAGGTGCCCTCGGTGAGGACGGCGTTGAGCGCGCGCAACTGGTCCAACTGGAGATCCACCTAAGCAACTCTAATGGTTGTTAAGAATCATTAGCTGGACTGAATATCGACAGCCTCTTAGCGTCGATGGGGTGACGGCATCATCGGCGGCGCTGGCCGCCCTCTCCGGATTGGGCTTCGGGCTCTCGCTCATCGTGGCGATCGGCGCGCAGAACGCGTTCGTGCTGCGCCAAGGGGTGCGTGGGCAGCACGTGCTGCCGGTGATCGCGGTGTGCGCGGTGTCCGACATCGTGTTGATCGGCGCGGGAGTGGCCGGGTTCGGCACGGTCGTCGAGTCGTTTCCAGCGGTTGTGACCGTTGCCAAGTACGCGGGGGCGGCCTTTCTGGTCGGCTACGCGCTGCTGGCGGCTCGGCGCGCCCTCGGTTCGTCGACCCTGATCGCCGAAGCGGCGGGCGCCTCGGTGGCCGTCGGCGCCTCCGTGCTCACCTGCCTGGCGCTCACCTGGCTCAATCCGCACGTGTACCTGGACACACTGGTCCTGCTCGGCTCCTTCGCCAGCACCTACGCGACGCCCGACCGCTGGTTCCTGGCCGCGGGCGCCATGCTCGCCAGCGTCGTCTGGTTCGCCGCCCTCGGCTACGGTGCTCGCCGGCTCGGTCCGCTCTTCGCGCGCCCGATCGCGTGGCGGGTCCTGGATTCGCTGATCGCCCTGGTCATGCTCGCGCTGGCCATCGGGCTGCTGCTCGCCTGAGGGGCGAGAGCTAGGACTCCCACGGCTTCACCGGGGGCTTGACCCACAGCAGTTTCTCGTCGGCGTGGGTGCGCACCGCGGCGGCGTGCTCGGGGTTGCGAGCCGCCCAGGCGTCCTTCTGGTCGAGCAGGTCGGCGACCACCTGCCAGGTCTCGCCGGTACTCGGCGGGTTGGTGTCGGCGGCACGGGCCAGCTTGCGCAGGGTGGCCGTGGGCAGGGCGAGCAGTTCGGCGCTGCGGATATCGCGTGACCAGGCGTAGGCCGCCATGCGGCGGGCCTTGGCGACGCGGCTGGCGGTAGCCGCGTCGGAATGCGCGTGATCGGGTGCCTGATCGGCGCTGTCTGGCACGACGGTGATTCTACGACGAAACGCCCGCGCTCCGGTCGGCGATGACCGGGGCGCGGGCGTTCACCCGTCAGGTAGTTCAGTAGGCGCTGTCGACGTCGACTGCCTGGTGACGGTGGATCAGTACGCGCTGTTGACGTTGTCCATCGAGCCGTAGCGGTTGGCCGCGTAGTTGCAGGCCGCGACGATGTTGGACACCGGGTTCCAGACGTCGAAGGGGGTGCCCTCGACGTGGAAGGAGGCGAAGGTGGGGTCGATCACCTGGAGCAGGCCCTTGGAGGGGATGCCGTTGATCGCGTTGATGTCCCACAGGTTGATCGCCTGGGGGTTACCGGTCGACTCACGCATGATGTTGCGGTGGATGCCCTCGTAGGTGCCGGGGATGCCCTTCGCCGCCATGATGTCGAGCGCCTCACGGATCCAGCCGTCGAGGTTGTTCTCGTAGGCGCGGGGGGCCGGTGCGGGCTCGGGCATCGGGGCCGGAGCGGCCTCGGGGGCCGGTGCCGGTACGGGGGCGGCTTGCGGCGCGGGCGCCGGGGCAGGGATGGCCTGGATGGCGGGTGCGGCGGCAGCGGGGATGTTCTCCGCCTGCTCGACGACCATGGCGGCACGCTCGGGAACGCTGTCGTCGGCGAACGAGACGGCGGAGGACGCGGCTACGGCGACCAGACCGACCGCGGCGACTGCCACGGTGAACGCCTCACGGCGCGAGCGACGGCCGATAACGGTGCTGAGCTTGTCTTTGTTGAGCATTGCTTCTCTGTTCCTTCATCTCTGTCTGGCGACGCAGGCCCTGATGTAGGGCGCGATGGATCGCGCAGCGCGCACGGGAGTACACGCCGGTCAGGCGATGCGTTGTTTCTGTCTGTATGGGAAGGTGCGACACTGTCGGGGGACGAACGCTCGATGGCAGTTCATCGCTGGCGCCGCACGGTGCTCCACAGCTGGCTGCGGGGAGACCACGCGCTGTTCGGTGCTATCGGAGGTTGGATACTCCCGGGCTAACCAAACCGCAGGTCCGTTTGTGACCTGATGACAGAATGGTCACGACGGGTTAACGCAAGGTGAACGAAACTTGAACGGCAAACGTTGCCGATCTTGGTTCATTGCCGGGCAGTTGCAGAATCGTTATGTATGCAGGAGGTTTGCGACCCTGATCTGCGTGGCGGCCGTCACAGAAAAAGTTTGCCCGAATCAGGTTTCGCGGGGGTTTGCGCAGCTCGGGGGAGTTCGAATCGGGGCCTGAGCGCACTAGCACGGGTTCATCCATGGCGGTTCGATAACGAGACCGTGACCGTTGTTCGGCAGGCAGTCGAAGGGGCCGATCGGCCTGGACGCACTCCGTACGCATGCGTATGGTTGGCGGACGGTTGCTGAGAGGTCGAATCATGATCGAGAACATCCACGAGCGAACGATCAGTGCGCCCGCCGCGCAGGTCGGCGAGCTGATCGACAAGGTCGCTGTCCCGGGAAATTCTTTGTGGCCCAGCCCCGCCTGGCCGCCGCTCGAGCTGGACGGACCGTTGGCCGCGGGCGCGGCGGGCGGCCACGGCTCCGTGCCGTACACCTGCACCGCCTATCGCCCCGGTGAGTTCGTCGAGTTCACTTTCGCGCCGGGATTCATGCTGGACGGCACTCATGTCTTCGAGGTGATCGACAAGGGTGCGGTCAGTTCCCTGCGCCACGTGATCCGCGCCGAGACGAGGGGTTTGTCGGGTCTGCTCGGCTGGCATCTGGCTGTTCGCCCACTGCACGACGCCCTGCTGGAAGAGCTGCTGGACAACGCGGAGACTGCCGTCGGCACCCCACCCGAGCCGTATCGCCGGCCGGTGCGGGCGCAGTTTCTTTACTGGGTCTCGCTGCGTCTCGGGCTCGACTGAGCGGACTCGAGTAGCCGTCCGACGATGTCGTCCACCAGTTCGCCGGTAGCGGGCAAGGTGTCGGGTGCGACACGTGCCAGCTGGTTGATGCCGTGATAGATGCCGACGGCTACCGCAGCCCGCGTACTCGCTTGCGCCGCGGGCACCGCGAGCAGCTGTAGCTGGGCGGCTACGTACTCGATCCGCCGCGCCGCGACCCGTTGCATGGCGTCTGCCACCACGGGCTGGTCGATGGCGGCCAGCAGGGCGAGTTCTTCTCTGCCCTCGGTCGCGTACTCGATGACTTCGGTGAACAGCAGGCGCAGCCGCTCGACGGGGTCCGACAGCTCGTCGAGCCGGGCGATCACGTCGTCGGTGCCCAGCTGTTCCCATCGGGCGAGCACTGCGTCGACGAGGGCGCCGCGGTCTTTGAAGTGCCAGTAGAAGCTGCCTTTGGTGGCTCCCAGGCGCTTCGCCAGCGGTTCCACGGCGACACCGGTGAGCCCGCTCTCGCCGAGCGCCGCGATCGCAGCGGTGATCCAGTCCTCGGCGTTGAGCCTGCGGGACGGCTTCCCTGTCGACATCACCGCCATACGCTACCGAATGGTCGAGCGGGGTGTCGGCCTCGAAGCGCGGATGGCGAACTTTCGGTAACGGTCCGATCCGGCAGCGAAAACAAACGAGGCCCTTGACCGTATTACCTGTTCAAGGGCCTCGTTGTGGTGCGCCATCAGGGACTTGAACCCCGAACCCGCTGATTAAGAGTCAGCTGCTCTGCCAATTGAGCTAATGGCGCATGTCTTTGTTCTTTGCCCCGTCTCCGGTGCGGAACAAACATTAGCAGGCCGTGGGGCGGAAAGTGAAATCGGGCGCTGACCAGCAACAATGCCGCATACTAGCCGTTGTTAACGCCGACGGCCTTCGTGCGTATCTAACGATTGTGACTTGGTCGTGTCGCGGGGGCTTTCCCGTTGGAACCGGCCGGACTAGCTGGCAGAATGGGCGAGACGTCGAGTTCGTAACGCCCCCCGCCTACACGGATGGCTTTAGCGATTCGGTCGGTGGGATCTGCGGCGCACTGTAATCGCGTCGGTACGGAAACGGGGTTGACATGGGTAAGAAGCGGGGGCGACCTCGGTCGCTACGGACGATCGTTCCGGTGGTGCTGTTGGCGGTGTTCGCGCTCGGCGCGTCGGCGTGCTCGGCCGCGGAGGGCACCGGGGTGGAGGTAGCGATCGATCGCAACCCCCTCGCCGAGCTCATCAAGCCGAAGCTGGTCTCGACCATCAAGGACGGGCAGGTCGGCGTCTCGCCCGGTATGCCGATGGCCTTCCAGGTCGAGGACGGCAAGTTCACCGACGTCACGCTGACCAATCAGCAGGGCACCGCGGTCGCGGGTCAGCTGGCAGCGGACGGGCGTTCCTGGTCGACCGCCGAGGTGCTCGGCTACGGCAAGACCTACAAGCTCACCGCCGCGGCCATCGGGCTCGGTGGCGCGAACTCCTCGACGCTGAGCTTCACCACCAGCTCGCCGAAGAGCCAGACCAAGCCGTACCTGCTGCCCGGTGAGGGTGAGGTGGTCGGTATCGGTCAGCCGGTGGCGATCCAGTTCGACGAGAACATCCCCGACCGCCGTGCCGTGCAAGAGGCCATCAAGATCACCACCGAGCCTGCTGTCGAGGGTGCCTTCTACTGGGTGAACAATCGCGAAGTGCGGTGGCGCCCAGAGCATTACTGGACACCGGGCACCAAGGTGACCATCGATGTGAACGTCTACGGCAAAGACCTGGGCAAGGGCCTGTACGGCCAGGACAACATCCATTCGTTCTTCACCATCGGTGACGCGGTGGTCTTCACCGCCGACGACAACACCAAGCAGGTGGTGGTGGAGAAGAACGGTCAGGTGATCATGACCATGCCCACCTCGATGGGTAAGGACAGCACGCCCACCGACAACGGCGTCTACATCGTCAGCGACCGGCACGAGAAGATCGTCATGGACTCCTCGACCTACGGTGTGGCGGTGAACTCGTCCGACGGGTACCGCACGCCGGTCGACTACGCGACGCGAATCTCCTACAGCGGCATCTTCTTCCACTCGGCGCCGTGGTCTGTCGGGCAGCAGGGCTACTCCAACGCGAGCCACGGCTGCCTGAATCTGAGTCCGGCGAACGCGCGCTGGGTGTACGAGAACGCCAAGCGTGGCGACATCACGGTGATCAAGAACACGGTCGGCGGCACCCTGTCCGGTGTCGACGGGCTGGGTGACTGGAACATCGCGTGGCCGGAATGGAAGGCGGGCAACGCCGACGCTCCGTAGTCGCGCTACGCACCAAAAACGAAGGGGCACCGGAAGTTTCCGGTGCCCCTTCGTTGTGTCCGTGACTGTCTCACTGCGGGGTGGGGAGCTGGCTGCAGTCCATCATCGCCTCGCCCGCGACGGCGAGCGCGCTGCCGAGGGCGCCGCACAGGATGCGTCCGCCGAACAGCATGCGGTCGAGGTTGGGTAGGCCGGCCGAGCCGGTGCCGGAGGACCCGGTGGTCTCGAGGCCGGTGGTGGAGCCGCTCTGCGCCGAACCGGATTCGGGTTGATCACTCGGCAGGCCGAAGTCGCCGATGGGGGTCTCCGCCGCGAAGTCGGTGAGGGGCAGGCCGGGCGATGCCGTTGCGGTACCCGCGACGGGGCCGAGCACGGTGGCGGCGAGGATGGCGACGACGGTGGAACGCTTCATCAAGGGGTCTTTCCGGTCGAGCGCTGACGCGATGGCGAGATCTGCCCCACATCTGGGCAGCGGTCCAAAGTGTAGCGGTCAAACGTGACCTTCGTCATGGTGGTGCGGGTTATCCGGCCTCGGCGAGGTCGGGTTCGTCGCGATGGATCTCCGACGCGACGCTCAGGTGGTCGACGACCACCCTGCGGGCGCCGCAGCGGCAGCGCTGATAGGCCACGAGGCCCTCGCTGGTCCGGTGGCGCGACTCGATCTGCCAGGTGTGTGCGGGGTGGCTGCTCATGGTTCGAGTCTGATGTAATGGCATTGTGCATTACAACCATTACGGGCGGGAGCCGGTGCTGCTCGGCGTCGACCTGCTCAACAATCCGTGTTCGAGCGCCGCGGAGTTGGCGCGGCGCTGTGTGGGCGCCGGTGTGGTGCTGAGGGCGCCGGTGTCCGAGGGTGATCTCGTGGCGGTGACGGCCTTTCTGGGGCGTTGGCGCGGGGTGGTGGAGTGCGCGGACCGCGCCGAGCGAGCGGCGCTGCTCAATGTGTTGCTGGCCGAGTACGCGTCTCCACCCCGCCTGACCGACCATGTGGGCGACGGTTGGCATCTGCACTTCCGTGACCCCGGGGTGGCGACGGATCGTCAGATCGCCGCGTTGATCACCGTCGGTACCGCTTTGCACCTGACCGGGCTCGGGATGGACCGCCTCGGCGCCTGCGCGGCGGACGGGTGCTCGCAGGTGTACGCCGACACCTCGCGCAACGGCAGGCAACGGTTCTGCAGCCCGGCCTGTGCGAACCGGTCCGCCGTCCGACGGCACCGAGCGGGCCGCGCAGGCGTCGGATAGCAAAGAAGGCCCGGTCCTGGGGACCGGGCCTTCTCTTCGGGGTGACCGACGGGACTCGAACCCGCGACATCCAGGATCACAACCTGGTGCTCTACCAACTGAACTACGGTCACCATCACCGGTGAATCACCGGCGCCGTCGATACTAGCGTGACTTTGGCGTCAGGCCCTAATCCGCTGGTAGAGGACTTGAACCGGTGACATCCACGGCATCGGTGGCGTCCTGTGCGGCGGCGGCGATCTCGGTGGTGGTCGGTCCGGGCAGCGGCACGAACGCGGTACGACGGTAGTACTCGAGCTCGCGGATGGATTCCTTGATGTCGGCCAGCGCGCGGTGGGCCAGGCCCTTCTCCGGCTGACCGAAGTAGATGCGCGGGTACCAGCGCCTGCACAGTTCCTTGATCGAGCTCACGTCGACCATCCGGTAGTGCAGGTGCGCGTCGAGTTCCGGCATGTCGCGAGCGATGAAGCCGCGATCGGTGCCGATGGAGTTGCCGCACAGCGGCACCGTGCGCGCGGTGGGCGCGTACTCGCGGATGTAGTCGAGTACCTGCTGCTGGGCCTGCTCGAGGGTGACGGTGGAACGCCGAACCTCTTCGGTCAGACCGGATTTCGCGTGCATGGTGGCGACGACCGGTGGCATGCAGGCCAGGGCGGCGTCGTCGGCGTGGATGACGATGTCGACACCGTCACCGAGAATGTTGAGGTCGCTGTCGGTTACGAGCGCGGCGATCTCGATCAGCTTGTCGCTGTCGAGACGGAGCCCCGTCATTTCGCAATCCATCCAGACCAGGAGTTTGTCTGACACGGGAGTCACCCTAATGGTGGGTCCGTGAACCGGGTCGGCAGGTGTGTCGCGTGGGCGAGGCGGACGAGGTTTGCCGACGACATCAACGGATGTTCGCCACCCTGGTGACCGGCCCGGATACAGTTTGCCTGGAATTGACCGCAGACGTTTCGAGCATTTCTTGCGTACATGCCAGTGAGCAGACGGAGGACGCGCGAATGACCACCCCACAGGAGAAGGCGGCAGCGGCACGCAAGGCGGCCGAAGACGCGGCACGGGTCGCCGCCGAGGCGATGGCAGCCGCGGAGGCCGCCGAGCAGGAAGCCGCGGCGGCGAGCACGGAATCCGCCTCGAAGCCACCGTCATCCGGCGAGCCGAGCGCATCCGGCGCCGCCGCGGCGATCGCCGAGGGCTACGCCTTCAGCGGACCTGCGTTGGAACTCGGCACGGTGATGGTCGACGGCGTCGCCGATCCTGGTGCGCGCGTGCGTATTCCGCTGCGGATGATGAACCGGCACGGCCTCGTCGCGGGTGCGACCGGCACCGGCAAGACCAAGACCCTGCAGGGCATCGCCGAACATCTGTCCCGCGCGGGTGTTCCCGTGGTGATGGCCGACGTCAAGGGCGATCTGTCGGGCCTGAGCGAGCCCGGCGCCGACACCGAGAAGATCCGGGCGCGCGCGGCCGAGACCGGCGCGACCGACTGGGCTCCTAGTACGTTCCCCACCGAGTTCGTCTCGCTCGGGACCGGGGGCATCGGGGTGCCGATCCGGGCGACGATCACCTCCTTCGGCCCGATCCTGCTCAGCAAGGTGCTCGGCCTCAACGACACTCAGGAATCCACACTGGGCCTGATCTTCCACTGGGCCGATCAGCGCGGCCTGGCCCTGCTGGATCTGAAGGACCTGCGCGCGGTCATCACCCACCTGACCAGCCCCGAAGGCAAGGAAGACCTCAAGGGCATCGGTGGCGTGTCCTCGCAGACGGCCGGGGTGATCCTGCGGTCGCTGGTGAATCTGGAAGCCGAAGGAGGCGATACCTTCTTCGGCGAACCCGAACTCGACCCGGCCGATCTGCTGCGCACCGCGGGCGGGCTCGGCGTGATCACGCTGTTCGAGCTCGGTCAGCAGGCGGCGCGACCCGCGCTGTTCTCGACGTTCTTGATGTGGGTGCTGGCCGATCTGTTCCAGACGCTGCCCGAGGTGGGTGACGTCGACAAGCCGAAGCTCGTGTTCATCTTCGACGAGGCGCATCTGCTGTTCGCCGAGGCGTCCAAGGCGTTCCTGCAACAGGTCGAGCAGACGGTGAAGCTGATCCGCTCCAAGGGCGTCGGTGTGTTCTTCTGCACCCAGTTGCCCACCGACATCCCCAACCCCGTGCTCTCCCAGCTCGGCGCCCGTGTCCAGCACGCCTTGCGCGCGTTCACCCCCGACGATCAGAAGGCGCTGTCCAAGACGGTGCGCACCTACCCGAAGTCGTCGGTGTACAACCTGGAAGAGGCGCTGACCTCGCTCGGCACCGGCGAGGCGATCGTCACCGTGCTCTCCGAAACCGGTGCGCCCACACCTGTCGCCTGGACCAAGATCGCGCCGCCGCGCTCGCTGATGGACACCGTCGGCGACGAAGCGATCAAGTCCAAGGCGCTGTCGAGTGCGCTGCAGGGCAAGTACGGACAGAGCGTCGACCGGGAATCGGCCTACGAGATGCTGCTGGCCAGCGTGGCGGCCGCGCCGCCCGCACCCGAATCCGCGCCGGCACCGGGGCGTTCGGCGTCCCAGCAAGAAGAGGACTCGGCCGCCGAGCGGATCATGGCCAACCCGGCGGTGAAGAGCTTCCTGCGTTCGGCGGCGAGTGCGGCCGGGCGTGAGATCAGCCGCAGTATTTTCGGCACCCGCCGCAGGTGACAGCGCGGGCTCGGCGGTAACTCAGTCCACGAGCTCGCGCATCAGCAGGTCGGCGGTCGTCTCGCGGCGCAGCAACTGCCTGGTGCGGCCGTCGGCGACGGCGACGAGCGGTGGCCTGCCCACGGTGCTGTAGGTCGTCGCCAGACCGTGGTGGTAGGCGCCGGTGCACGGTAGCGCGAGAACTTCGCCGGGGCGCAGATCGGCCGGTAGCCGCACCTCGGTGGCGATGAGCGCCCCGGACTCGCTGTGTTTGCCCGCGATGGACGCGGTCAGCTGCGGGCCGATCGGATGTCGGTTGACCACCAGCGCGCCACCGGGTCCGCGGCCCTGCCCGCCACAGCCGCCGCCGTCGACGATCACGCGGGTGCCGCCGTCGGCGGTCTCGTTGACGGCGAGCACCCGATACAGGGTGACGCCCGCCCTCGCGACGATCGCGCGCCCGGGTTCCATCGCGAGCACGGGCCGCGGGAAGCGGTGGCGTGCGCACCCGGCGTCCAGCGCGTCGTCGAGGATGTCGGCGAGTTCGCGCAGGTTCAGTTCCGCGTCGCCGCTCCGCAGCGCCACCGCGTGCCCGCCGCCGATGTCGAGATGCGAGAGCAGGAGGCCGTATTCGCGTTCGATCCAGGACATCTCGCCGATCATCCGGCGGATCGCCTCGCCGTAGTGGTCGGGGTTGTGGATCTGCGGGCCGAGGTGGCAGTGCAGGCCGACGAGCTGCAGGTTGCACCGGCCCGCGATTCGGGCGACCGCGGTCTCGAACGACCGACTGCCGAGTGGGAAGCCGAACTGGTCGGCACCGGGAACGTCGATGCCGGTGGCGACGCGGAGCAGCACCTGCTGCGGGTGGGTCGCCACGGCGGTGAGGAGCGTGATCTCGGTGAGCGAGCCGACCACGATCCGGCCGACGCCGCAGCGCACGGCGGTCTTCAGTTCGTCGAGGGTCTTGCCGTTGCCGTGCAACACGATCCGGCGCGGATCGATGCCGGCGGCGAGCGCGATCGACAACTCACCGCTCGACCCGACCTGCACCGACAGACCCTCGTCGGCGACCCAGTGCGCCACCGCGCCGACCATCAACGCGGTGCCCGCGTAGACGATCTCGGCTTCGGGGAAATACTTGCGGTAGGCGCGGCAGCGCTCGCGCACCTCGGCTTCGTCCACCACCTGGACCGGAGTGCCGAACTGGTCGGCGACATCGGCGAGCGCCACCGCGCCGAGGGCGATCCGGCCGTCGTGGTCGTAGTGGGTATCGGTCGGCCAGACCGCGGGATCGAGCCGCGGCACGGTGGTCGCGCGCAACGACGGGAAGATCTCGAGCAACGTCACTGTGGTCTCCTGAGGACGCCCCCGCATTCGGACCGGCGGGGCATACTCCAGGATTACGCCCCGCGCGGGCCGCTGAACTCGGTGTTTACGGGTCCTTGACCACCTGCGAGTCCATCCTGACGGGTTGCTGACACAGGCGAGTCGTCAGGCCGTGCTCAGCTACCCAGCTTCTTGTAGAACGCGCCCGCGATCGGCGCGGTGAACGAGCGGGGGCCGTAGTTGCCCGCGACGCTCATGCCCTTGCTGATCAGGCCGGGGACGATGCGCATCTTGTTGCGGGCCAGCGCGTCGATGGAGACCTTGGCGGTGTACTCGGAGGAGACCCAGAGGAAATCGGGGACCATCTTGTCGACGATCGACTGGTCCTCGGGGGCGGGGGTCTCGGTGCGGACCGGGCCCGGGGCCAGCAGCGTGACGTGCACGCCGGTGCCCTTGAGCTCGCCGCGCAGCGACTCCGAGAAGGTATTCGCGAACGCCTTGGACGCCGCGTAGGTCGCGTTGTTCGGGATCGGCATATTGCCCGCGGCCGAACCGCTGATCAGGATCCCGCCCGCCTTGCGCTCGATCATGCCGGGCAGCACGGCCAGGGACAGGTCGTGCACGGCGGTGGCGTTGAGCTCCATCTGCATGCGCTCGTAGGCGAAGTCGAGTTCGGCGACCGGGCCGAAGGTTGCGATGCCCGCGTTGTTGCAGAGGACGGCGATGTCGCGGACCGCGAGCTCGGTGACGAGGCCGGCCCGCTGGGTGCGATCGGCCAGGTCGACGGCGCGGACCTCGGCGGTGATGCCGTGGGCCAGGGTCAGCCGCTGGGCCAGCTCGGTGAGGATCTCACCGCGGCGCGCGACCAGGATCAGCGAATAGCCGCGCCCGGCCAGTTCGGCGGCCAGCGCCGTGCCGATGCCGGAGGACGCGCCGGTGACGACGGCACGATTGTCTGCAGTGGGGGAGGGCAAGCTCACGAGGGGGAGCTTAAGGGATCGGGTCAGGCCGCGCGGTGCCCGCGTCGACGGGTGGCAGAGCGGGAACTCGGGCACCCGGCGATAGCATGAGTGGCAATATGGCAACTGACTCGAGCCCGCAGGTGTTCGGCATGGGTGACGACCCGCTGGCCGAGCCGACGTGGCCCGCGCTCACCGAGGACGAGATCGCTCGCGCGATCGCCGCGACCTGGGACGGATCGGCGCTCGCGGAGATCGAATGGCGTGGTGCGCGACCGCTGTCGTCCACGGTGGGGGTGCGCTCGGCCGACGGGGCGCGGTTCGTCGTGAAGCGGATGCCGGTGCGATTGCGCGACGAGGCGGCGCTGGGCGAGGAACATCGGTTCACGGCGCATCTGCGTGACCGGGGGATTCCGGTACCCGAAGTGCTTGCCGCCGTAGGTGACTGGGCGCAGCTCTCGCACGCTGACAATCATCCTGCGCCGGAGTTCGTGTACGAGGTGCATCGCGCGGGGGCGGGGGAGGATCGGTATCGTGCGGACTTCTCGTGGTCGCCCTATCGCGACGTCGACGATGCGGTGGGCGCGGGAGTGATGCTGGGCCGGTTGCACCAGGCCGCAACGGGTTTCGACGCTCCAGCCCGACCCGCCCGACCATTGCTGGCGAGCATGCACGGTGACGTGGTGAGCGCGTTCGAGTGGCATATCGCCCGCCGACCGGCCGTCGCTCGGTTTCTAGGGGAAAGGGACTGGCGCGCTGAGGTTCCCCAGTTCCGGGCCGAGCTCGCCGATGTCGAACCGCTGTGGACGCATGGGGATTGGCACGGAACCAACCTGCTGTGGGAAAACCACGAGGTGACCTCGGTGATCGATTTCGGGCTGGCGGATCGGACGACGGCCGTCTTCGACCTCGCCACCGCCATCGAACGCAGCGCGGTCGACTGGGTTTCGCTGCGCGAGGGCGGACCCGCGCACGTCCGCGCGGACCAGATCGCCGCGCTGATCCAGGGATATCGATCGGTACGGCCCTTGACTGCCGCCGAACAGAACCTGCTTCCGGACCTGCTCCCGCTGGTCCACATCGGCTACGAACTCTCCGAAATCGACTACTTCCTCACCGTTGCCCACGACCCGCGCAACGCCGAAATCGCCTATCACGACTGGCTTCTCGGACATCTTCGCTGGTACGAAGCAGACGAAGGCCGCGAACTACGCGATGCGATACGCGACCTCTCCCTGCGCTGACCGCACTCCCGGCCCCGTACGACCCGACCTCGAGGAGGGTCCGCCGCGCAGCGGCGTAGCGGCCCGGCCGCGAGTTAGCCGCCGTTGCGTCCGCGGCGCAGCCGCCAGCAACGGTGGCTGACTCGCGGCCCTCAGGGGCCGCGCTCGAGCGCGCCAGCGCTCCAAATTTACAAGCGTGCGGCCAGGCGGGTGCCTTGGTCGATCGCGCGCTTGGCGTCGAGCTCGGCGGCCAGGTCGGCGCCGCCGATGAGGTGCAGGTCGACGCCCGCTGCCCGCAGGGGCTCTTCGAGTTCGCGGACGGATTCCTGTCCGGCACAGACGATCACGTTGTCGACCTCGATCACGCGGGGGTTCTCGTGCTTCTCACCGAAGCTGATGTGCAGGCCCGCGTCGTCGATGCGGTCGTAGTTCACGCCGCCGACGTGCTCGACGCCTTTCGCCTTGAGAGCCGCGCGGTGTACCCACCCGGAGGTCTTGCCGAGGTCCTTGCCGAATGGGGTCGACTTACGTTGCAGCAGAACCACATCGCGCGCCGCGGGGGAGGGATTGGGCTTGCGGAGCTGTCCGGGAACCTGCTCGTTCTCGGAATCGACGCCCCATTCCTCTTTCCACTCGTCGAGCTTGAGCGTGGGATGCCCTTCGACCGTGAGGTATTCGCTCACGTCGTAGCCGATACCGCCCGCGCCGATCACCGCGACCTTCTTGCCGACCGGCTTCTCCTCCTTCACCAGTTCGGCGTAGGACAGCACCATCGGGTGGTCGATACCGGGGATGTTGGGGATGCGCGGGCGCACGCCGGTGGCCAGGATCACCGAGTCGTACTTGCCCGCGATCAATTCCTCGGCGCTGACCCGCTTTTCGAGATGCAGGGTGACGCCGGTGAGGTCGATCTTGCGGCGGAAGTAGCGGATCGACTCGTCGAACTCCTCCTTGCCGGGGATGCGGCGGGCGATGTCGAACTGGCCGCCGATCTTGTCGTCGGACTCGAACAGGTCGACGTGGTGGCCACGTTCGGCCAGACTCACCGCCGCCGACAGACCGGCCGGACCCGCGCCGACGACAGCGACCCGCTTGGCCCGGCGAGTCGGCAGCAGGTTGAGGGTGGTCTCGCTACCCGCACGCGGGTTGACCAGGCACGACACCTTCTTGTTGCCGAAGGCGTGGTCGAGGCAGGCCTGGTTGCAGGCGATGCAGGTGTTGATCTCGTCGGCCCGATCCTGCTCGGCCTTGTTGGCCCATTCGGCGTCGGCCAGCAGCGGGCGGGCCATGGAGATCAGCGCCGCGTCGCCGCGGGTGAGGATCTCCTCGGCGATCTCGGGCATATTGATCCGGTTCGAGGCGCAGACCGGGATGTTCACCTTGCGCGCGATCTTCGCGGTGAACTCCACGAACGCCGCGCGCGGCACCGAGGTGACGATGGTGGGCACCCGCGCCTCGTGCCAGCCGATGTCGGTGTTGAGGATATCGACGCCGACAGCCTCCAATTCCTGTGCCAGAGCGACGATCTCGTCGAAGGTCTGCCCCTTCTCGACGAGTTCGGCCATCGACAACCGGAACACGATGATGAAATCGGGACCCACCTCGGCCCGGATGCGCCGGGCGATCTCGACGGGCAGCCGACGCCGGTTCTCCGGTGAGCCGCCCCACTTGTCGGTGCGCTTGTTCACCCGCGGCGCCAGGAACTGGTTGAGGAAGTAGCCCTCACCGCCCATGATCTCGCAGCCGTCGTACCCGGCGAACTTGGCCAGGCCCGCGCAGCGCGCGTAGTCGTCGATGGTGCGTTCGACACCCTTCGACGACAGCGCCCGGGGCTTGAACGGGTTGATCGCGGACTTGATCGCCGACGCCGAAACGCTGGTCGGCATGTAGGAGTAACGCCCCGCGTGCAGGATCTGGATGGCGATCTTGCCGCCCTCGGCGTGCACCGCCTTGGTGATCGTGCGATGCCGGTACGCCTCGGTCTTGTTGGTGAGTTTGCCGCCGAGCGGCAGCAGCCACCCGGTGCGGTTGGGGGCGTAGCCGCCGGTGATGATCAGGCCGACGCCGCCGCGGGCGCGTTCGGCGAAGTAGGCGGCGAGCTTGTTGGTGTCCCAGGCGCGGTCTTCCAGACCGGTGTGCATGGAGCCCATGACTACGCGGTTGCGCAGCGTGGTGTGGCCGAGATCGAGTGGCTCGAACAGATGGGGATAGGCAGTCATGGGCGGTCGTCACCTTTTCGCGGTCGCAGGGCCTGCAGTACTTCGTCGCACCATTCGAGGTAGCCGGACTCCGCGCGGATGCCCGCGCGAAGCACCAGATACTGGTGCAGAGCGGTGCCGGAGAGCTGGTCCGGCACCGGGAAGAATTTCTTTTCGCTGAGGCGGTACTCGTCGAGGCGCTGGGCGTGCTGGCCGCGATGGCGCTCCACCTCGGCGCAGATGGCATCGATGTCGCCGTACGCGGCCGCGCGGATCTTCACGCCGAGTTCGTCGCGAGCGGGGGTGGCGTCGGTGGGCTCGGCGAGCCAGCGGGCTATCTCGGCCTGACCGGCCGGAGCCACCGAGTACACCTTCTTGTCGGGTTTTCCCTGCTGGTTCACCGATTCGACGGTGACCCAGCCGGAGGACTCCATCCGCTTGAGAACCCGGTAGATCTGCTGGTGGGTGGCACTCCAGAAGTAGCCGATCGACTTGTCGAATCGGCGTGCGAGCTCATACCCCGAGCCGGCCCGCTCGGTGAGCGAAACCAGTAGCGCATGCTCCAGTGCCATGGGACGAGAGTATCCGGAACGCTGGGTACTATGCAACCAGGTTCATATGAGTTGACGGCGCCGATGCGGTAGACGGCGTGGGGCGGTTACCGCATCGGCGGAATCACGGGTGCACGCGTTATAGGCGGCGTGGATGTTCGTTCGCCGATAGTCTTCGGCCTATGACCGAGGTGAACGCGGCCGAGACCGTCGGCGAGGCGGCCGGACGCGGGCAGGTACTGGCGTGGGGGCTGTGGGACTGGGGGTCGTCGGCGTTCCAGGCCGTGACGCTGACCTTCGTGTTCTCGGTGTATCTCACCGACAAGGTGGGCAAGGATCTGCCGGGTACGACACCGGCGAGTGCGTGGCTTGGCTGGGCGCTGGCGGGGGCCGGGTTGGTCGTCGCGCTGACGGCACCGGTCTGCGGGCAGTACTTCGACGCGGTCGGCTCGCGTAAACGGGCCTTGGCGACCTTGACGGCGCTGACGGTCGGCGCGATGTCGCTGATGTTCTTCGTCCGCGACGACTACAACGATCTCTGGCTCGGTCTGGCGCTGCTCGCGTTCGCCTCGGCCACCTTCGAGCTCGCCGGCGTGCCCTACAACGCGATGATGCGGCAGGTGTCGACACCGGCCACGGTCGGCCGGGTCTCCGGATTGGGCTGGGCGATGGGCTATTTCGGCGGCATCGTGCTGCTGCTGATCTGCTACGTGGGATTCCTCGCCGGTGACGGTGACACCCGCGGATTGCTCGCGATGCCCACCGATCAGGGACTCAATGTCCGGCTCGTCATCGTGCTCGCGGCGGTGTGGTTCACCGTGTTCGCGCTGCCGGTGTTGTTCGCGGTGCCCGAGATGCCACGCACCGGCGCCGACCCGGGGGCGGCGAAGGTCGGCTTCCTCGGTTCCTACCGGGTGTTGTGGCGTGACGTGCGGGAACTGTGGGGCCAGGATCGGCACACGGTGTACTTCCTGCTGGCCAGTGCGGTGTTCCGGGACGGGCTGGCGGGCGTGTTCACCTTCGGCGGGGTGCTCGCGGTGACGGTGTACGGGTTCGCCGACGCCGATGTGCTGCTGTTCGGGATCGCCGCGAATGTCGTGGCCGGGCTGGCCGCGGTGGTGGCCGGACGGTTCGACGACCGGATCGGGCCCAAGCGGGTGATCGTGTCGTCGCTGGTCGGGATGCTCGTCTGCGGCGTCGCGCTGCTGCTGGTGTCGGGCTCGACGATGTTCTGGATCTTCGGGCTCTCGCTCACCGTGTTCGTCGGTCCCGCGCAGGCCTCGGCTCGGTCGTTCCTGGCGCGCCTGGCGCCGCCGGGACGGGAGGGTCAGTTGTTCGGCCTGTACACCACGACCGGTCGGGCCGTGTCGTTCCTGGCGCCCGCCCTGTTCGGCGTTTTCGTCTCCGTCTTCCACAGCGACCGCGCCGGAATCGCCGGACTTCTGGTCGTGCTGGCGGTGGGTCTGCTGGTACTGCTCCCGGTACACGCGCCGTCGCGCGCGGTATCCGCCGATATGTGACGTATCACCGGCGGGGACGCCGCCGCGTTGTGTGAACGCCCGTGCTCTGAGTTCAGTCCGCGTTTTTGGGTACCCAGCCCGCGATGCCCAACGCGATCAGGCGCATCTGCATGACGGTGCGCTCCACGATCGCCGATTCCTCACGGGAGGTGGACGCGACGAAAGCGGCAATACCGTCGGTAACAGTGGTAACGAGCAGATCTGCGGCGATCTCCAGCTCGGTGGTGCTCCACGAATCCAGCGCGCGCAGGCGAGAGAGATCGGCGACGATCTCGCGCACGATCAGCTGCATCTCCATCGCGATCGCCTGACGCAGCGGGGCAGGCCCACCGTGACGCTCGCGAATGAGGAAACCGAACAGTGCGCGTTTGACGCGGACCTGCTCGAAGACGAAGCGGACCGTATCGGCCAGATGGGCGTCGGGCTTGCGCCTGACCTCTCGCAATGCCAAACGCAATGCGGTGACACCCTCATCGACGATCGTCGCGCCCAGGTCGTCGAGCGAGGCGAAGTGGCGGTAGAAGGCCGTCGGCACGATGCCGGCCGAACGGGCGATCTCACGCAGGCTCAATGCCGCGAATCCGCGCTCCGAGGCCAAGGCCAAGGTGCCGTCGAGGAGGGCTGCCCGGGTATGCGCTTTGCGCTCGTTGCGGGTTCCTGCCTGCTCAGTCACATCGGTGAGCATACATCCGTTCACCATAGCGGCCTTTGTCATTATGTTGTCCGCCTCACATTATTGCCGGTTGACAGTGGCCCGGGGTCATCGGGCACACTGGTGAGTGTACAGACGTGCACTGAAATTTGGAGCGCACGTCGAAGGACTTCTCAAAGGGGCAACGCGACATGGTGGGACTGATCGACCTGGTGCAGACGTTGACGACGCCGCACCCGCTGGACCGGTACCTGGAACTCGTCAACCCCGGGCTCACCGCCCGGGAGCTGCGCGCCGAAGTCACCCATGTCTCGCACGCGGTGCCGGGCTCGGTGACCCTCACCCTGCGCGCCTCGCGGCAGTGGCGCGGCCATGCCGCCGGTCAATACGTGCAGATCGGCGTCTCGATCAACGGCGTGCGCCACACCCGCTGCTACTCGCCGATCGACCCCGAGAGCCGGGGCGAGCGCTACCTGCAGCTCACCGTCAAGGCGCACCCGGGCGGGCTGGTGTCGAACTACCTGCACGCCAATGCCAAGCCCGGCATGGTCGTCGACCTGGCGCCCGCCTCCGGTGTGTTCCACCTACCGCAGCAGCGGCCCGACAAGGTGCTGCTGGTCAGCGGCGGCAGCGGCATCACGCCGGTACTGTCGATGTTGCGGACCCTCGACGCCGAGGGTTACACCGGGCAGGTCACCTTCCTGCACTACGCCCGTCAGCCCGAGATGGTGCCGCATCGGGCCGAGCTGTCCTCGATCGCGCAGCGTCGCGCCAACTTCCGCATCGAGTACCGCTACCCGGTCGAGCCGGGCACGGTGATCGACGGTGAGACCTCTACCGGCAGTGGTTTCTTCGACTACGAGGAGCTCGAGCGGGTCGCACCCTGGTACGCCGACGCGCAGACCTTCGTGTGCGGGCCGCCGCCGCTGATGCGGGCGGTCAAGACGATATTCGAAGCCGAGGGTCTCGAAGACCGGGTGCTCAGTGAGGAATTCACGCTCACCACGGTCCCGACCGATCCGTCCGAGGCCACCGGCACCGTCACCTTCTCCGGCAGCGACGTCGCCGCCGACAACACCGGAGCAACGCTGCTCGAGCAGGCCGAAGCATCCGGCCTGACCCCCGAATACGGCTGCCGCATGGGGATCTGCTTCTCCTGCACCGCGACCAAGGTCTCCGGCTGCACCCGCAACGTCCGTACCGGCGAGCTCGACGCCGACCCCGACAAGCCCATCCAGATCTGCATCAACGCCCCTGTCGGCGACGTCGACATCGCGCTCTAGACAACCGATACCCAGAACCAACAAGGGGAGATACAGCCATGACGATCCTCACCGAAGGCAAAGACGGTCCGGTCATCCTGAGCCCGGATCAGGTCGAAGAGCTCGGCGCCGCGCTCGACGCGCTGCGCGCCCGCGTCGTCGACGACCTCGGCGAACGCGACCGTGACTACATCTACAACATCATCAAGACCCAGCGTGGCTTCGAGATCGCCGGCCGCGGTCTGATGTACCTGGGCTTCCTGCCGCCGTTCTGGCTGGCCGGCGTCGCCGCGCTCGGTGTGTCGAAGATCCTCGACAACATGGAGATCGGCCACAACGTCATGCACGGCCAGTACGACTGGATGCGTGAGCGCGGCATCAACTCCCGCGAATTCGACTGGGACACGGTCTGCCCCGCTGACCAGTGGAAGCACTCGCACAACTACATGCACCACACCTACACCAATATCGTCGACATGGACCGCGACATCGGTTACGGCGTCCTGCGCATCGACGAGGCGCAGAAGTGGAACCCGTACTACCTGGGCAACCCGCTCTACGCCTTCCTGCTGATGACGTTCTTCGAGTGGGGCGTGATGCTGCACGACCTCGAGGCCGACAACATCATCAAGGGCAAGCGCAAGTGGTCCGACATCAAGCCGCTGCTCAAGGGACAGGGTAAGAAGGCCGGCAAGCAGGTCCTCAAGGACTACGTGATGTTCCCGGCGCTGACCGGCCCGCTGTTCGTCTCCACCCTGGCGGGCAACGTGGCGGCCAACCTGGTGCGCAACGTGTGGACCTACTCGATCATCTTCTGCGGTCACTTCCCCTCGGGCGTGCAGACGTTCTCCAAGGAGGAGACCGAGGTCGAGACCCGCGGTGAGTGGTACGTGCGCCAGATGCTCGGTTCGGCCAACATCACCGGCTCGCGGCTGTTCCACATCATGTCGGGCAACCTCTCGCACCAGATCGAGCATCACCTGTTCCCTGATATCCCGGCCAACCGGTACCCGGAAATCGCGCCCGAGGTGAAGGCGCTGGCCGAGAAGTACGGCCTGCCTTACAACACCGGTCGTTTCTCCAAGCAGATCGGCTCGGTCTGGGGCAAGATCTTCAAGCTCGCGCTGCCCGATCGTTTGACGAAGAGTGACCCCAAGCCCGGTGTTATCGTTATGCGAAATCAGCCGGAAACCTCCACTGTGAGCGGGTAAATGGTCGGGAAATTCGAAAGCAACAAGGATCTGGTCCAGGACTTGACGGCTTCCGGTGCGCAGCGGGTCGGCAAAATCGCCTCGCTGATCACCGGGACCGTCGCCGAGGTCGCTCGTGAGATCGGTGAGTTCGTCACCGATGTGATCGAGATGCGCGAAGCCGCGGCGGCCGCTCGTCGAGATGCCGAGCGGGATGCGGCTTTCGTCGAGACCGAGACCGAGTTCGTCGACCTCGACGCTCCGGTAGCGGACGACTTCGGCGCGCGGGCCTCGTTCACGGAGTCGGTCGGGGACGACAAAGCCCCGGCTGACGACGACAAAGCCCCGGCTACAGGCGACAAGGCCCCGGCTACGGACAAGGCCCCGGTTACGGGCGAGCAGGCCTGATCCTCACCACACCGGCAACCGCCTGCGGTGCTCGGTGACATCGGTGATCAGATCCCGATAGCCGTCGGTCAGTTCGGCAAGACGACACCATTGCAGATGGGTGCGAGCCTCCCGCTGCCGTGGTGTCGTCTTCGTTGGTGCCGGTCCGGCCATGGCCTGCTGGGCGGCTACCCATTTCGCGGCCATCCGGTCGATCACCGCGCCGAGGGTCTCGGTGTGCAGCGAGGCGCCGACGCGGTGTTCCACATGGGTGGCGACCCACTCGTCGATGTGGGCGATGAGCGCGACGCGGTCGTTGTCGATGTCGTCGACGAGGCGTCCGCACGCCGCGCCGGTGCTGCTCGACGCGGCGGGGTCGCGTGCCTGCTCCAGGGCTCGGCGGCGGCGATCGTGGCAGCTCGCGAGGTCTCGGGCGGCGTCGAGAACGCGGTGTCGCGTCGGGTCGGGGTGGTCGGTTCCGAGGAAAGCCCGCAACAGTGCCGAGGGTGTCGGTAACTGCGCGGCGTCCAGACGGTGGCCGTGATCGATCGGCATGGTGGCCCCTGACAACGCTGTGTACATGGATACGCCAGGGCCGAGGAGGAGGTGTCGGTGTGCGCTCCCCGGCACCGGCGTAGCCCCGCCCGGACGTCGACAAATGTCCGCGACGCTGCGGGTGGAGAAGACGGCCCGGGGAAAATCGGGACCCTCCCAGGAAAGCGCGATCCGGCGGCGACGCGCAATAGTGCGGTGAACAAACCCGGCTGTCGGCAGAAATTGTTATCCACCATTACGGCCGGGTCTCCCCGTGAGTACTCCCCGATAACCCCGGGGCACATTTCCGGCAATCATTTCGGCGCCGAATGCACTAACCTCGATAATTGTGCCCGCCTACGTGTCCTCGCCGGAGCTGACCTTCGGGTTCCTGTTCGCCCTGGAATCCCCGGAGCGCATCGCCGATGTCGTGCGCGGCCTCATGGAACGTCGTGCGGTGTCGGTGTTCCGGCTCGCTCGCCTGTCCGACGACGAGGGCCCACCCGAGCGCTACGTCGTGAACTGGGCGGCCATCCCGCAGATTTCGATCACCACCGGAGCACCCGCCGACGAGGAACTGCGCGCGCAGCGGATCATGCTGGTCAACGCCTTCCTGGGGGAGGGCGGCGAGGTGAGCATGTACGCGGGAAACCCGGACGGGCCAAGCTGAATTCAGCGGGTCGACTCGTAGATCCGGCGGACCACGTCTTCTATATCGGGTTCCTCGATCGACAGATCGCGCACCTGCGCCCGGTCCGACACCGCCGCCAGTAAAGCCGCCGCGGTTGTCTTCTCGGCGTCGAAGGCGAGGCGCTGGCGCATGCCGCCCGCCTCGCTGGACAGCAACTGTGCCCCGCACGGCAGGTCATCGAGATCTGGTGTGGGAGCGGCCAGGTCGACCACCAGTACCCGGCGCGCGCCGACGGTGGCGCCGAGCCCGGCCAGTGAACCGTCGTACACCAACCTGCCGTAATCGACGACGAGCACCCGATCGCAGAGTCGTTCGATATCGCCCATATCGTGGGTGGTGAGCAGCAGCGTGGTGCCGCGCTCGATCCGTTCGGCGCGCAGGAACTCACGTAATCGCTGTTTGGACAGCACATCGAGGCCGATCGTCGGCTCGTCCAGGATCACCAATTCGGGCGAATGCAACAGTGCGGCCGCCACTTCCGCGCGCATCCGCTGACCGAGCGAGAGCTGGCGGACCGGGGTGTCGAGGGTGTCGGCCATTTCCAGCTGTTCCACCAGTTCGTGGGTCCGCTTGTCGGCGATATCGGGATCGAGGCGGTGGATCGCCGCCAGGATCGAAAACGACTCGTGCAGTGGCAGATCCCACCACAGTTGCGAACGCTGCCCGAACACGACCCCGATGCGCGAGGCGAGTTCCTTTCGCTGACGCACCGGCTCGAGGCCGCAGGTGCGCACAGTTCCGGTGGTCGGCACGAGGATGCCGGTGAGCATCTTGATGGTCGTCGACTTGCCCGCGCCGTTGGCGCCGATATAGCCGACCGCGGAGCCGCGTTCGATCCGGAAACTCATGCGGTCGACGGCGGTGATGGTGTCGCGATGTCTGCGCCAGCGTCGGCCGTTCTTGCGGTAGACGGTGAATTGCCGGGTGAGGTCATCGATGTCGATGATCGGTTCCTGGTGCTCGTGCTCGTCCATCATCTATCCCCCTCCTCCCTGATAGTGCCTCGTACCGATCCGCCATGCCGCCGATGCGAGCAGCCACACCCACGCCGCGGCGAGTGGCGTGAGCCACGCCGACCACGCGGGCAGCAGCGGCGGCCCCGGCAGTCCGAGTAGGGCGATGGTCGGCACGTACGCCGTGAACGCGACGGGAATCGCGAACCCGAACAACAGTTTCAGCGGTGTCGGGAACACAGAGGCCGGCTGCATCGCGGCGAACGACCCGCCGTAGGTGAAGCTGTTGGTGAGCTCGGCACCGTCTATCAAGAAGAACTGTAGTCCGGCTGCGCATACGAAAAGGCCACAGAACAGCGCAATTCCACTGAGCAGGGTGATCACGATCAAGGTAACCGGGGCGATGCCCCAATCGATATCGTTGCGCCACAGCCCGATCCCGAGCACGATCACCGCGACCGCGGCCCGTGCGAGTCTGCGTAACGAGATGTCACTGGTCACCAGCTGCAACAGCAGTGGTTGCGGGCGAAGGTGATATGCGTCGAGGGTGCCCATCCGAATCATCGACGGCAGCGAGTCCAGGTGCCCGACCGCGACCTGGGCCAGCGCGAACGAGGTGTTGGACAACCCGAACAGCAGCAGCGCCGCGTCGACATCGAGGCCGCCGAGGGTGCCGACATTGTGGAAGATCACCCACACCTCACCGAACTCCACCAGCCCGATCAGGAAGGCGCTGAACACCTCGGTGGCGAACGAGAGTCGGTACACCTGCTGGGCTTTCACACGCGAACGCAATACTGCGAGATAGGGAGTCAACCAGGTCCCGGCAACAACGCGCGCGGAATCCGGTTCAGCCACCCTGTACCTCCAGCCTGCGTTGTCCCGCCCGCAGCAACACCCTGCCGAGCAGTCCGATCGCCAGCACCCAGAAGCCTTGTATCGCAACGATGATCATGGCCTCCGACCCAGCGGCCCGCCCTGACAGCGTATCGATCGGGGCCTGCAGGATGGAGGGAAACGGCGTAGACATGGCCACGACACGCAGCCAGTCGGGGAACATGTGCACCGGGACGAAAAGCCCGGCCAGGAACGTTCCGACGATCTGATACAGCACCCGGATACCGCGGATCTCGACCACCCAGAACCCGATCAGCGCCACCGCGAACAGGCACAGAAACGACAACGCCACCGCCAGCAGCACACTGATCAGGCCGAGTACGTAGGCCACCGGCGTGCTCGGCATCGACAGGCCGAAGGTGGCAGCGCCGATGACGATGCTCGGCACCCCACGCGGCAGGATCGTGCAGGCGGCGCGGCCCATATCGGTGGCCAGGTAGCCGAGTTGGACGTCGATCGGGCGCAGGAAATCGATCGCCACGTCACCGGATTTGATCCGGTCGACCAGATCGATCTGCGGCCCCATGAACTGGGTGGCGCCCAACAGCGCCTGCGACAACCACACATAGGCGCCGATGGTTCCCTCGTCGTACCCGCCGAAATCACCGGCGGCACGCACCGCCGCGACCATCACGGCCGCACGGACGAACCCGAACACACAGTTGGTGAACAGCCCGGCGAACATCGCCAGCTTGTATTGCGCCTGCCGCTTGAACCCCGCCCGCGCCAACGTCCAATACACCCGGAAAGCCCCAGGCTTGCGACGACGCCGCACTGCGAAAGCAAGCCCACCATCCCCCACCACATTGCCCCGCACAATCAGTCAACTCTATGCCGATCGCCCAGAATCAGGACGGAAACGGCACGTATCGCTGGTGCTCGCCGCGCGCGGGGCTATCGGGACATGCTCAGTCCTTGGGGAAGCCCGTCGCGAACAAGATCGCGATGGCGACCGAGCTGACCACGGAGATGGCAAGGATGATCCACATGGGGCGAAAGATTACCCGGCCCCGGACCCTCTCCCGGCATCGCATCACCGTGGTCAGCATCGGTGCAGGTCACGACGATATATGCGGGTGGTGGCGACGACCGGTTATTTGTCGACCACCGTGATCGTGGCCTCGTTGGCGTCGACCTCCGGGTCGGAGGGATTCGCGTCGGACTTCACCGTGATGCGCGACTTGTCGACGCCGGCGCCCTCGAGCGCGGCCGCGATGTTGTCACCGCGTGCCTCGGCCAGGGTTTTGGCCTCGGCGACATTCGAATCCTGGGCGTAGGTCGTGATCTGGATCTCGGTGTCGTTGCCCTGCAACGGGAGCGCTACCGCTTGGAGGGTCGCGGCGGCGACGGCGCCGAGGTCGGAACTGCCCTCGTCGAAGGTGATCGGTGCGGCGGACAAGACCGTGTTGATCGCGTCTTGAACCGCTTGTTGCGCGGTGGCGCGCACGGAGCTGACGACCGAGGACGCCGTCGAGGCGACGCTGCTGCGCATGGGGTCGGTGTCGGTCGTCGTCGAGGTGACGGTCGAGGTGACCGCCGGGGCGGACGCGTCATCGTCGGAGCTGCACGCCGCGGTCAGCAGCACGACCACCGCGATCGATGCGATCCCACAGATGCTGTTTCTGACGTTCATCGGAGTCTCCTGGTCTGTCGAATGGCGGACAAGTGGGCCTTGCGTGCGTGGTGCTTCGATCAGTCGCCCGGAGCAGGCGGCTTCGAACTCGTTGGAGCGGATCCGACCTGCGAGTGCCGGGGGATCCGCCCGGTGCCGAACAGTGCCGCGATGGCGAGAAGGGCGGTCAGGGAGAACGCGACTCGCAGCGCGTCCAGGCGGGCCTCCTCGTTGACCTCGAGGATCTCGGTGGCCTGCGGCTCGGGAATTGCGTTGTCGCGCAACGCCTCCCGCAGTTGGGTGTCGGACAGGAAGGGGACGCCTGCGGCCAATTCGGTGGTGGCTTGTTGTTTCACCGCGGGCGGCACATCGGGGTCGTCGTTGATCCCGGCGACGACCGAGGCACTCAGCGTCGCGATGAGTACCGATCCGACCAACGCCGTTCCCAGGGACGCACCGAGATTGGACGCCGTGTTCTGCAACCCGCCTACCTCGGCGCTCTGCTCGTTCGGCACGGCCGACACGGTGACCGCGCCGAGCTGAGATGCCAAGGCTCCCAATCCCACTCCCATCAACAACATGGGGATGGCGACCACACCCGCGTCGGCGCCGGGATCCATGCCTGCCACGAGGAAGAGGATGCCGACGATCATGGCGGCCATTCCGGCCCGGACGACGCGGCGAGGATTGGCGCGCGGCCAGATCTTCGGTATTCCGACGGCGGACAGCAGCAATGCCACCGACAGCGGAACCAGGCGCAGTCCGGTCTGCAAAGCGCTGAGTTCCAGGACAACGGTCAAGAACAGCGGAACGGTGAAGAACACCCCGGCTTGCACTGTGAACTGGCCGAGGAACATCGTGAGCCCGCCGGTGAGCTGCCGATTGCGGAACAGCGCGGGGTCGACCAACGGCTCGCCGCCGGTATCGGCGAGGTGGTTCTGCCAGCGCGCGAAGACATAGAGCAGCAGCATTCCGCTCAGTAGCAGCCACACGACCGGCGAGAGCCCGACGATAGTGGCGCCGCCGGGTTTGGGTTGGACCCAACCCCACTCACTCGACCGCAGCACGCCGTAGACGATCATGCCGAGACTGAGGACGGAGAGCACCGAACCGATCAGGTCGATCCGGACCTTCGCCGGCGCGACGTCGTTGATCCGACGTAGTGCGAGAAGGATGATCACGACCAGGACCGACTCGCCGGCGAACACATACCGCCACGACGCGAATGTGGTCACCGCGCCACCGATCAGTGGCCCCGCGGCGACGGCCATCGCACCGGCCGCGGCGACCATACCGTAGGCGGCGCTGCGGCGCTCGGGCGGAAAGTTGGCCGCGACCAGGGCGACGATCGCGGGCATGATCAAGGCGGCGCCGATGCCTTCCAGCAGTGACCAGCCCAGCAGCAACACGGGCAGGCTCGGCGCCAACGAGGTGGTCAGCGAACCCGCCCCGTAGATGACGAGACCGATCGCGAACGCTCGACGTCGGCCGATGATGGTGCCCACCTTGCCGCCGGTGATCATCAAGGTCGCCATGACGAGCGTGTACAAGGTCATGGCCGTCTGGATGCCGGTGATGGTGGTGTCGAGGTCCTCGGCGACCTGCGCCATCGACACGTTCATCACCGAGGTGTCCAGCGTCATCAGGAACTGACCGGACGCCAGCACCAGCAGCACCACCCCGGATCCGGCGGCCACCGCACGCGACGGGCCGCTCGAACTCATGAGCCGGGGCTCTCGGGCATCGGGGCCTCGCTTCTGTGACCAGAGGGACGATGCTCAGATTCACACACCGACAGCGTGCGCGGCTCACCCGAAAAGGGTGAGTCGGCAGAACCCGACGTCAACGCCTCGCTATTTCACGGCTATTCCGCAGCGGCCCGGCCGGAGGTAGATTCGATGTGCGGCATAGGCCGAAATTATGCGTGTGGTCGGAGCCGCGACGGCATCGAAAGGCCGTCAGGTGAACGACGTCCGAACCACACTGCGAGGTGCAATGTCCGATGACACCGGATCAACTCATGGAAGAGGCTTGCAGACTGGCCAAAGAGTCTGTCGACAACGATTGGGGCGGACCGTTCGGCGCCGTCATCGCGAAGGATGGAGAGATCGTCGCGCGAGGGCAGAATCGAGTGCTACTCACTGGTGACGCCACCGCGCACGCCGAGATAGAAACCATCCGCAAGGCTGCCCTGGTACTCAACGGCGAGGCCCCGACCATTGCCAAGGAGCACCAGAACGAGGCGACGCTCGAAATGGTCCCGCGACCCGAGGGATCGGCCGACAAGGTCCCGGAACGCGCGAGAATGTTGATGGGGATGGAGATATTCATCAGCGGCGCACCCTGTCCCATGTGTATGAGCGCCATCTATTGGGCGCGACTCGATGCCGTGCATTTCGCGAGCGATCTGGCCGACACCAGCGAAATCGGCTTCGACGACGCGTATCAATACGAGGACTTCACGAGGCCGCTGCCCGAACGGTCCGTGAAAATCGAGCAGTTCCGCAGGGATCTGGGCGCCGAAGCGTACAAGACCTGGGCCGAAAAACCCGATAAGCACCCGTACTGACATGGCGGCGTCGACAGCACCGTCGCCGAGGCCGGCCTCGGCGACGGTGGTCATCACGCAGCAGCCTCGAGTCGGCCGCGAGGTCGAGTTCCGACGGTGGCAGGCCGAGGTCAACGACGCTGCGGCGGCCTTCCCGGGATTCCTCGGCGCCGAGGTGACGCCACCGGGTGACGCCCAGTCCGACTGGTCGGTCGTGTATCGGTTCGACAGCATCATCAACCTCGAGCGCTGGCTCGCCAGCGATACCCGCGACGAACTCATCGCGAGAGGAACGGCGCTGTTCGAGCAGCCGTCGACGCAGCATGTGCTGGTCGACGAACCGGACGAAGAGGTGGTGACCGTCGTCGTCTCGCATCCCGTTGCGCCCGAACGTGAGACGGAATTCATCGCCTGGCAGGACCGCGTGACCGAGGTCGAGCGGACCTTTCGAGGCTTTCGCGGATCCGGGCTGCATCGGCCGATTCCCGGTGTCCAGAGTGACTGGACGATCATCTATTCCTTCGCCTCGGCCGAGCATCTCGACCATTGGCTCGAATCACCCCAGCGCAAGGCGCTGCTCGAGGAAGCGCCGGACTTCAGCGAGTTCGAGGTTCACCGCATCGCCAACCCCTACGGGTCGTGGTTTCCGCCGAGTCAGACCGGCGCGGAAGGCGGTCCCGCGGCGTGGAAGACGGCACTGTCGGTCCTGGTAGGGCTGTATCCGACGGTCGTGATCCTGACTGTGGTCATCGCCGAGATCTGGCCGGGCGCGCAGCTGTGGATCAGCCTGTTGGTCGGGAACATCCTGTCGGTCAGCCTGCTGACCTGGGTGGTGATGCCGATCGTCACCCGCGCGCTGGGATTCTGGATGCGATCGGGCCCACGCCCCGACCCCCGAACCGACCTGGTCGGACTCGCCTGTTCGGTGGGTTTCCTGACCTTCGCCGCACTCTTCTTCTACCTGGTGACAAGGGTGTTCTGGACGCTTCCGTGACGTGTACTCGCTGGTGCGAAAGTCCCTGGCTGGTAGAGCGTCGCGCTCGGAGCCCGCGGCGGCCCTGACCCCATGTTCATGCAGGTCAGGGCCGCTTTGCGCCCCCGGCAGGAATCGAACCTGCGACCTAGGGATTAGAAGGCCCTTGCTCTATCCAACTGAGCTACGGAGGCAGTCGCATCCACCTTGGCCGAAGTCGGCCGTGCTGTCCAGCTCGAAAAGTATAGCGACTGACCGGATCGTCGAGCGGGGGCTCGGGTGTGACGCCCCATGAGGGCGTGGCCGGGCACGCCGAACTACCCTCGTTGTCATGTCGTTATCGCAGGACTCCACCGCGGGACCCGCCGTCGACGGCGGACCACCGGCGGAATCGGGTCCGGCGGCGTCGTTCGGTGTGCTCAGCGTCGTGGCCGGGTGTATCGCCGCGGTGGTCGCGGCCATGGTGGTCGGGTTGTCGGCGGCGCACGCGCTCAGTTTGCTCGGTATACCCGATCCCGGGGCGTTGACAACATATGGATTGCCCGCGCTGCGCGCGGTGGCCGATCTTGCTGCCGCGGTGACCGTCGGGTCCCTGTTGTTCGCGGCGTTTCTGCTGCCCCCGCGGGGCGGGGGTCTGCTCGACGTCGGTGGATATCGGGCGGTTCGGCGGGCCTCGGACGCCGCGCTGGTGTGGGCCGCGAGTGCTGCGCTGCTGGTGCCGTTGACGGTGTCGGATACGACCGGTCAGCCGGTGAGCGCCCTCTGGCGACCCGAAGTGCTGTGGCCGGTGATCACGCAGGTCGAGGTGGCGGGCGCCTGGCGGACAACGGTGTTGTTCGCGCTGATCGTGGCGATCGGCTGCCGCTGCGCGCTGCGGTGGGGCTGGACGCCGGTGCTGCTGGTCGGCGCGTTCGTGACCATGATGCCGCTGGCGCTGACCGGGCATTCGTCTTCCGGCGGGTCCCACGATGTGGCGACCAATTCGCTGATCCTGCACATGGTGTCGGCCTCGGTCTGGGTGGGCGGCCTGGTCGCGGTCCTGGCGCACGCGATGCGCGGCGGCGCGAATACCGATATCGCCGCCCGGCGATTCTCGGTGGCCGCGACCATCTCGATCGTGGTGATCGGCATCAGCGGTGTGGTCAACGCCTGGGTGCGAGTGCCGGTATCGGACCTCTTCACCACCACCTACGGCAGACTCGTCCTCGCGAAAGCAGCCGCGCTGTTGGTGCTCGGCGCCATCGGCTACCTGCAGCGCCGGGCCTCGCTGCCCGCGCTGGCCGCCGACCCGCGCGACCGCGGCGCGCTCATCCGTTTCGCGGGCGTGGAGATGCTGATCTTCGCCGCGACCATCGGGCTGGCCGTCGGCCTCGGCCGTACTCCGCCGCCGCCACCGACCACGGTGCCGACGCCGGTCGAAGTGGAACTCGGCTACAACCTCGCGGGCCCGCCCACGGTGAGCCGCCTGCTGTTCGACTGGCGCTTCGACCTGATCTTCGGAACCTTGGCTATCGTGCTCGCCGCGCTCTACCTGCTCGGTGTCCATCGAATGCGCAAGCGCGGGGACGCCTGGCCGGTCGGCCGCACCATCGCCTGGTGCAGCGGCTGCCTGGTGCTGTTGCTGGCCACGTCGTCGGGGGTCGGGCGCTACGCACCGGCGATGTTCAGCGTGCACATGGGCGCACATATGGCGCTGTCGATGCTCGGGCCGATCCTGCTCGCCCTCGGTGGAGCGGTGACCTTGGCCTTGCGCGCGCTCCCACCCGCCGGACGCGGCGGTGTGCCCGGCCCGCGCGAGTGGATTCTGGCGGCCGTGCACAACCCGGTCTCACGCTTCCTCACCCAGCCCGTGGTGGCATCGGTGATCTTCGTCGCCGGGTTCTACGCGCTGTACCTGGGCGGCATCTTCGACACCTACGTCGACTCGCACGCCGCCCATCTGATGATGAACACGCACTTCCTGCTCAGCGGCTACCTGTTCTACTGGGTGGTGATCGGCATCGATCCCAAGCCGCGCGAGGTGGCGCCGCTGACCAAGCTCGCGATGGTGTTCGGCACGCTGCCGTTCCACGCGTTCTTCGGCATCGCGCTGATGAGCATGACGACCGTGCTCGGCGACTGGTTCTATCGCACCCTCGACCTGGGCTGGAACATCGACCTGCTCGCCGATCAGCGCAACGGCGGCAGTTTCGCCTGGGCCAGCGGTGAGGTTCCGCTGGTCGTGGTGATGCTCGCGCTGCTGATCCAGTGGTCACGCAGCGACAGCAAGCTGGCCAAACGCACCGACCGGGCCGCCGACCGCGACAACGACGCAGACCTGACCGCCTACAACGCGATGTACGCCGAACTGGCGCGTCGGGACGGCGAGGTCCGCCGGTGAGCCGATCCGGTGTGTCGGCGAGTGAATCGACCGAGCGAGCCGAGCCGGAGCGGGTGCTGCGCACCGATGTGCGCTCGGCGCGACGGCGGTTGGCCGGGCGGGTGCGCAAGACGCCGGTGTTCCACACGAGTGTGGAGGGGCCGAACGGGCCGGTGCCGGTCTCACTGAAAATGGAATTCCTGCAGCACGGCGGCACATTCACGGTGCGCGGCGCGCTCAATGCCCTGCTGACCACCGAGAGCGGCGCCGACCATGTGGTTGTCGCCTCGGCGGGCAATGCGGGCATAGCGGTCGCGTTGGCCGCCGCGCAGCTGGGCAAGGAATGCACGATCGTCGTGCCGGAGTCCGCGCCGCACACCAAGGTGGCCGCGATGTGGGCGCACGGCGCCGAAGTGCTGTGGCACGGAACGAGCTATGCCGAGGCGCAACGTCGGGCCCTCACCTTGGCCGCCGAGCGCGGGGCCGACCACCTGCACGCCTACGACATGCCTGCTGTGGTGGCCGGCGCCGGTGTCATCGGGCTGGAGCTGGAAGAACAGGTACGCGGCAGGCCACCGGTGCTGGCCGCGGTCGGTGGGGGAGGGCTGATCGCGGGCCTCGGCGCCGCGTTGGGCAAGCGCAGGGAGATCGTCGGCATCGAATCCGAGCACATCCCGGTGCTGTCGGCGGCCCTCGCGGCAGGAAGACCGGTCGATATCGACGTACCGCCGCGGGCTACCGAGCTGCTGTGCGCGACCCGGGTCGGCGATATCGCCTTCGATATCGCCCGCCGACACCAGATGCCCGCTCTCGCGGTCGCCGACGACGCGGTCGGCGCCGCTCGCGAATACCTGTGGCGTGAATTCCGCGTGGTGGTCGAGCTCGAAGGCGCCGCCGCGCTGGCCGCTGTGCAGAGCGGCGTGTACCTGCCGGAGCCCGGCGTACGCCCGATTGTGGTCCTGTGCGGGGCGAATACCGAGCTTCCCGTCCTCTGACACGGTCGATATCCACACACGCCCGATTCATCCACAGATTCACTCCGCGCCTCCCACACCCCCGTTCGCCACGTCATTGTTGAGTGGTCAGAGCAACAACGGTGTATTCGAGCGGGGGCGAACACGATGTACGAGGCACACGCGACGGTGGTCGGGACCGTCATCACCCATCCGATGCGGCGCGATCTCCGGAACGGCGAGCAGATGCTGACCTTCCGGATGGCGAGCAATTCGCGCCGCTTCGACGCCGAAACAGGGGAGTGGACCGACAGCGGCACGCTGTATCTCACGGTTTCGTGCTGGCGCAGGCTGGTGGCAGGGGTGGATCGATCGTTGCACCGTGGCGACCCGGTCATCGCCTACGGGCAACTCCGCTCGCACGAGTACCGCGGCAAGGACGGCACCGAGCGGCGGGATCTGGAGATGCGCGCGATCGCGGTCGGGCCGGATCTGGCGCGATGCCACGCGAGCGTTGTTCGCCGGGCCGAAGGCATGCGGTCGCTGCCGCACGCGGCGGTGCGGAATATTTCCGACCCTCGCGGCGCTGCCCTACCGGAGGCCGACGACGCTGCCACCGGGTATGCGTCGACCGAAGCCGTTGCCGTAGCCTGTACGACCGTGGCGGATGCTGTCCCCGCGCGATCGCCGGACGTGGTGTCCAGCACCAACGGTGCCGAGCAGGTCGACGCATGAGGGTCGTTTCCGCGGCACTCGACCCTTCCGTATCCCGTCCCCGTTTCTCCCACCGATAGGCTTCCGCGTATGGCTGAGTTCATTTATCAGATGATCAAGGTTCGCAAAGCACACGGCGACAAAGTCATCCTCGACGACGTGTACTTGAACTTCCTTCCCGGCGCCAAGATCGGTGTGGTGGGGCCCAACGGCGCGGGTAAATCCAGCGTGCTGAAGATCATGGCGGGAATCGACCGGCCGAACAACGGTGAGGCGTTCCTCGGCGCGGGCGCCACGGTCGGCATCCTCATGCAGGAACCGGACCTGAACGAGGAGAAGACCGTCCGCGGCAACGTGGAGGAGGGCCTCGGCGAGGTCAAGGTCAAGCTGGATCGGTTCAACGAGATCGCTGAACTGATGGCCACCGACTACTCCGACGAGCTCATGGATGAGATGGGCAAGCTCCAGGAGTTCCTCGACCACGCCGACGCCTGGGATGTCGACTCCCAGCTCGAGCAGGCCATGGACGCGCTGCGCTGCCCGCCGCCGGACGAGCCGGTCACCAACCTCTCCGGTGGCGAGCGTCGCCGTGTCGCGCTGTGCAAGTTGCTGCTGAGCAAGCCCGATCTGCTGCTGCTCGACGAACCGACCAACCACCTCGACGCCGAGAGTGTGCTCTGGCTCGAGAAGCACCTCGCCGATTACCCGGGCGCCGTGCTGGCCGTCACCCACGACCGGTACTTCCTCGACAATGTCGCCGAGTGGATCCTGGAGCTGGACCGCGGTCGCGCGATCGGCTACGAGGGCAACTACTCCACCTACCTGGAGAAGAAGGCGCAGCGCCTCGAGGTCCAGGGCAAGAAGGACCAGAAGCTGCAGAAGCGCCTCAAGGACGAGCTGGCCTGGGTCCGCTCCGGCGCCAAGGCCCGTCAGGCCAAGAACAAGGCTCGACTGGGTCGGTACGAGGAGATGGCGGCCGAGGCCGAGCAGCACCGCAAGTTGGACTTCGAGGAGATCCAGATCCCCGCGGGTCCGCGACTGGGTGACATCGTGGTCAACGTCTCGCACCTGGACAAGGGCTACGGCGATCGTCAGCTCATCAAGGATCTGTCGTTCACGCTGCCGCGCAACGGCATCGTCGGCGTCATCGGACCCAACGGTGTCGGTAAGACGACGTTGTTCAAGACCATCGTCGGTCTCGAATCGCCCGACAGCGGTGAGGTGAAGGTCGGCGAGACGGTCAAGCTGAGCTATGTCGACCAGAACCGCGGAGGCATCGACCCGAAGAAGAACGTCTGGCAGGTTGTCTCCGACGGCCTGGACTTCATCCAGGTCGGCAACCAGGAGATGCCCTCGCGCGCCTACGTCAGCGCGTTCGGCTTCAAAGGACCGGATCAGCAGAAGCCGGCCGGTGTGCTCTCCGGTGGTGAGCGCAACCGCCTGAACTTGGCGCTGACTCTCAAGGAGGGCGGCAACTTGATCCTGCTCGACGAACCGACCAACGACCTCGACGTCGAAACCCTCGGTTCGCTCGAGAACGCGCTCGACCAGTTCCCCGGCTGCGCCGTCGTGATCTCCCACGACCGGTGGTTCCTCGATCGCACCTGCACCCACATCCTGGCGTGGGAAGGCGACAACGACAACGACGCCAAGTGGTACTGGTTCGAGGGCAACTTCGAAGCGTACGAGGCGAACAAGATCGAGCGTATGGGCGCCGAAGCCGCTCGCCCACACCGTGTTACGCACCGCAAGCTGACGCGCGACTGATTCTCGTGGCCCGCATGACGGCCCGGTGGAACGATCTGTGAACGGTCGCTCCGCCGGGCCGTCGGCGTTGTGCCGATCGGAGCCCCTGGCGTTCACCCAGCATTCCGCAAGTTACCGGCGCGGCAAGCCCGAATTCCCTGAGCAGGTTCGAGTAGCCGGAGCTAGTCTCGAAAATGCGTCACCTGAGTTGCGAACTCGAAGCGAACCACAATCCATGGGAGTGGGCTAAACGATGACGGTCTCGTCGGAAATCTCCAGCGCTGCGTGGGCTGCGGGGATGCCGCAGAGTTTGCGCGGCGATCTCGCGACTCTCGAGGAGGCGTATTTCCGACACGTCGACGCCGGTGACGTGGACTTCCCGATCCCCGGAATCACCCAGATCTTCCGGCACCACATGGAATTGGCCGCCGTTCGTCGCCCCGGCAAGGCCACGGTGCGAGTGCACCACCCCGACGACGGGACCGGGATGGGCGCGGCGGTACAGGTCGTCACCGACGACATGCCCCTGCTGGTGGAGTCGATCACCGCGGCGCTGGGCCGGATGCAGGTGAGTGTCTCCGAGGTGATCCACCCGATCTTCGAGGTCACCCGCGACGAGAACGGCCATCTCACCGGCGCCGCGGCGCACGAGGTGGACGGCCACGGCGCGACCGGGCTGACCGAATCGTGGATGCACCTGCAGCTGCACCCGTCGACGAGCAGGGCCCAGCTCGATCACATCGAACGCACCATGCCCGAGGTGATCGACGATGTCCGCCAGGTGATCGACGACACCGAAGCCATGGCCGCGGTGCAGAGCTCGCTCGCCGATGAGCTCGACCGTGCCGCCGCCGCGGGCTCCACGCCGTTCCCCGGCGTCGATGTGGCCGATTGCGCTCAGCTGCTGCGCTGGCTGGCCGCGGGCAACTTCACCCTGCTCGGTTATGCCCGCTATCAGCGCGGCGTCGAGGCAGGCCACACGGTGTCCACCTCGGTGCCCGGCGCGAGCCTGGGCGTCCTTCGCCCCGATGTCGGTACCGATTTCCAGGTGCCCATCAACGGTGAAGACCGCCCGCTGCTGCTGCTCACCCAGGGCCTGGTGCGCGCGACCGTGCACCGCTCGGTGTACCCGTACTTCGTCGGTGTCGCCGATATCGACGCCGCGGGCGTCGAGGTGGGTGTGCACCTGTTCATCGGGGTGTTCACCGTGAGCGCGGTGCACGAGAACGTACTCGACATCCCGGTGATCAACCGCCGGGTGCGCACGGCGATCGAGGGGGCGGGGTTCGACAAGGGTTCGTACTCCGGGCAGGCGATGCTCGAGGTGATCGAGTCCTTCCCGCGCACCGAACTGTTCTCCGCGGACACCGAGACCATGCGCCGCACCGCCGTCGCGGTGCTCGGCGTCGGATTGCGCAGGCAGGTCCGGCTTTTCCTGCGCAGCGACGCCTATGGCCGCTTCGTGGCCTGCATGGTGTACCTGCCGCGCGATCGCTACACCACCGCGGTGCGTCTGGAGATGCAGGAGATCCTGGTCGCCGAGCTCGGCGGTGTCGATATCGACTACTCGGCGCGGGTGAGCGAAAGCGAGCTCGCCAGTGTGTATTTCACGGTGATGCTGCCCGGCGAAGCCACCGGCGAGGCCGCCCCCGACACCTCCGAGGACAACCGGCTGCGCCTGCAGAACCTGCTCAACGCGGCCAGCCACACCTGGGACGACCGGATCGGTGACGCGGTCGCCTCCTCCACCGTGCTCGATCCCGCTGTGGTGAAACGGTATTCGGACGCACTGCCCGAAAGCTACAAGGAGGACTTCGCGCCCGCTCGCGCGCTGGCCGACATCGGTCGCCTCGAACAGCTCACCGACGGCGGCATCGACCAGTACCTGTACCGCAGGCCCGAAGCGGAGCCCGGTTCATGGCGGTTCAGCCTCTACATCGCCGGCTCCGGCGTATCGCTGAGCCAGGTGCTCCCGGTGCTGCAGAGCCTGGGCGTCGAGGTGGTCGACGAACGGCCCTACCAGCTCGAATGCGAGGGCGGCACCGAGCGCTGGATCTACGATTTCGGCCTGCAAGCCCGTCCCGAATTGGTGCGCAACGCACTCGGCGGCGACCTCGACGCCGCACTGCTCGAAGCGCCGAGTCAGGTCGACGCCTTGCGCACCCGGTTCACCGATGCCTTCGAAGCGGTCTGGTACGACCGGGCCGAAGCCGACGGTCTCAACGAACTCGTGCTGCGCGCGGGCCTGCCGTGGCGGTCGGTCGCGATCCTGCGTGCGTACGCGAAATACCTGCAGCAGGCCGGGTTCCCGTACTCGCAGGTCAATATCGCGCGGGTGCTGCTGGCTCATCCCGAGGTCGCACGCGATTTCGTCGACCTGTTCGCCGCTCGATTCGACCCGGAAACGGTTTCCGCCGACGCCGTCGTCGAGCTCGAGACACGGGTACGGGCCGGGATCGACGAAGTGGTCAGCATGGACGCCGACCGCATCCTGCGCGCCATGCTCGGGCTGATCAAGGCCACGCTGCGAACCAACAACTACGTCCTCGACGCCGAAGGTCGCCCGCGTGAATACCTGGCGCTGAAGGTGGAGCCGCGCGAGATCGTCGAATTGCCCAAGCCGCGACCGCAATTCGAGATCTTCGTGTACTCGCCCCGCGTCGAGGGCGTGCACCTGCGCTTCGGCTCGGTGGCGCGTGGCGGTCTGCGCTGGTCGGACCGGCTCGAAGACTTCCGCACCGAGATTCTCGGGCTGGTCAAGGCGCAGGCGGTGAAGAACGCGGTGATCGTGCCGGTCGGCGCCAAGGGTGGTTTCGTCGTGAAGCGTCCGCCCGCTCCGGTCGGTGACCCGGCCGTCGACCGCCAGGCGAGCATCGCCGAGGGCGTGGCCTGCTACCGCACCTTCATCTCCGGGTTGCTCGATGTCACCGACAATGTCGACCTGGCCACCGGCGCGGTGCTGCCGCCCGAGCGGGTGGTGCGCCGCGACGGCGACGACACCTACCTGGTGGTCGCCGCCGACAAGGGCACTGCCAGCTTCTCCGACATCGCCAACGATGTGGCCATGCGCTACGGCTTCTGGCTCGGCGACGCCTTCGCCTCCGGCGGCTCCGCGGGCTACGACCACAAGGCGATGGGCATCACCGCCAAGGGCGCGTGGGAAGCGGTCAAACGCCACTTCCGTGAGATGGACATCGACACCCAGAGCCAGGAATTCACCGTTGTCGGCGTCGGCGATATGAGCGGTGACGTATTCGGCAACGGCATGCTGCTCTCGCCGCACATCCGGCTGGTCGCCGCGTTCGACCACCGGCACATCTTCCTCGACCCGACCCCCGACGCCGCGAGTTCCTTCGCCGAACGTGAGCGGCTGTTCGCGCTGCCGCGATCCTCGTGGGCCGAGTACGACCGGAGCCTGATCAGCGAGGGCGGCGGCGTCTTCGATCGGACCGTGAAGTCGGTGCCGATCTCGCCGCAGGCGCGCACCGCGCTCGGCCTGCCCGACTCGGTGCAGACGCTCTCGCCGCCGGAGCTGGTGCGCGCGATTCTGCTCGCGCCGGTGCAGCTGCTGTGGAACGGCGGCATCGGGACCTATGTGAAGGCGAGCACCGAATCCAATGCCGAGGTGGGCGACAAGTCCAACGACGCGGTGCGGGTCAACGGAAACCAGTTGCGGGTCAAGGTGATCGGTGAGGGCGGCAACCTGGGCGCCACCGCGCTCGGCCGAATCGAGTTCTGCCGCGGCGGCGGCAAGATGAACACCGATGCCTTGGACAACTCGGCGGGCGTCGACTGCTCCGACCACGAGGTCAATATCAAGGTCCTGCTCGACGGCGTGGTCAGCGCCGGTGACCTCGCCGCCGCCGACCGTAATCCGCTGCTGGCCTCGATGACCGACGAGGTCGCCCGAATGGTGTTGCAGGACAACGTCGATCAGAACGTGCTGATCGGCATCGCACGCACCGACGCGCCCGGGATGCTCAATGTGCACGGCCGGGTGATCGCCGACCTCGAGCAGCGACGCGGCCTGGATCGGGAGCTCGAAGCGTTGCCGTCGAAGGCCGAACTGGCTCGCCGCGTCGAGGAGGGCGCCGGGCTCGCCTCACCCGAACTGGCCAACCTGCTCGCGCACGTGAAGCTCGGACTCAAGGCCGACCTGCTCGATACCGACATGCCCGACAGCACCTATTTCGCGAGCAAGCTGCCGCTGTACTTCCCGACACCGCTGCGTGAACAGTTCGGTGCGGCGATCAAGAAGCACCGGCTGCGTCGCGAGATCATCACCACGATGATCGTCAACGAGGTCGTCGACTACGGCGGCATCACCTACGCCCATCGGCTCAACGAAGAGGTCGGCGCCACCACCTCCGACACGGTGCGCGCGTTCGCCGCGGCCTCCGAGATCTTCCAGCTGCACGACGTGTGGTCGCGCATCCGCAGCGCCGACGCTCCGGCCGGGGTCTGTGACCTGCTGGAACTGGAATCCAAGCGGACGTTGGATCGGGCATCGCGCTGGCTGCTGAGCAACCGGCCACAGCCGATCGCGGTCGGCGCCGAGATCAACCGGTACCACCGCCGGGTGCAGAAGCTGGCGCCGCAGGTACCGGGGTGGTTGCGCGGGCATCACGTCACCTCGCTCACCCAGGGCTCCGCCGAGTTGATCGCCGATGGCGCACCGACCGACCTGGCCACCGAGGTGTTCGGGCTGCTCGGAATGTTCCCATTGCTCGACATCGTCGATATCGCCGATATCACCGATCGCGACGGTGCCGAGGTGGGCGCCCTGTACTACGCGCTCAACGACCATCTCAAGATCGACTGGCTGCTCGAGGCGGTGAGCCACCTCGAACGCGGCGACCGCTGGCATGCGCTGGCCCGGCTCGCTCTGCGCGACGACATGTACGGTTCGTTGCGCTCGCTCACCCTCGATGTGCTGTCCGCGGGTGACCCGGAGGAAACGCCGGACGAGAAAATTGCATACTGGGAGTCGAAGAACCAGTCCCGGCTGGGCCGTGCGCGCGCGGCACTGTCGGAATTGTTCGAGTCCGGGACCCACGACCTCGCCACACTGTCGGTTGCCGCGCGACAGGTGCGGAGCATGGTGAGCGGGGTGGGCGCCCAATCGGAGGTACCACGGTGACGAGTTCGCCGAACGGCAACATCGCCACGTCTGCACCGGATCTGGTGTTGCCGCAGCGTTTTCACGCGAAGGTCGAGATCCGCTGGTCGGATATGGATGTGTTCCAGCACGTCAACCACGCTCGGATGGTGACCTTGCTGGAAGAGGCGCGGATTCCGTGGCTGTTCGGTGACGACAAGCCGACGGCGTCGATGGGGCGGCAGGGCTGTGTGCTGGTCGACCTGCATGTGAAGTACCGCGGGCAGTTGCGTCACGAGGACACCCCGCTCGACATCGCCATGTGGGTCAAGCAATTGCGCGCGGTCGATTTCACCGTCGGCTACGAGGTGCGTGCCAACGGCGCGGCCCCCGATTCGCCGCCCGCGGTCCTCGCGACCACCCAGCTCGCCGCGTTCGACATCGACACCCAGCGGCTGCGTAGGCTCAGCGAGTCCGAACGCGACTACCTGTCACTGTGGCGGGCCTGATTTCGTGAGCTCCGAGCAGCGGGTGCTACACACGCCCGACCCGGCCGAACGCGAGAACCTGGCCACCTTCCTCACCCGCGCCATCCGCCTCGACCCGGCCGCTGTCGTCCGGTTGCGGCGGCGGGGATCCAGCCTCGTATCGGCCTGGGTGGCAACGGGGTTCGAGACTCTCGCGGTGCGCACGATCACCGCTGAACTCGGCGTCGACGATGTCACTGTCGGTGCGGACGCGGTCCTCGCCGGCCTGGGAACCGGCCACCCGATAGACCTCGGTTACTCGATGGATTCCGCCTGGCGTGGCGCCCTTCCGCCCACCGACGGCTTCACCCATGTCGACGACGTCCCGGCGCGCACCCTGGTCGAGCTGGCCGAGCGCGGCGCGGATGTGGCCCGCGAACACGGCGGTCCCAAGGGGCCGCCCGCCTCGCTGCTCGACCAGTCGGTTCTCACCGTCACCGGCCCCGAAGATATCGAGGTCCAGGTACCGATGCGCGTCGTCTTCGCGCTCACCGCGATGGATTTCATTCCGCACGCGGGGGAGAAGACGGAGTCGCGACGGATCCAGCCCTCGGAGCTGGTTCGGGTCCGTGCTACCCGCACCTGGTTGCGGTTGGATGCTCGGTACGGGTCCGTCGCGCGACGGCTGGGTGGGGGAATACCGTTGTCGCCCAGCTGAATGCGGCGGTCGGGGTCAGTGCACGCCGACCAGTCGCAGCAGGGCGGTTGTCGTGGCGGCGGCGAGCACCGTGACGAGCAGGGGAGCGCGCCGCCAGGCTAGGACTCCGCCGACGCCGACACCGGCGGGCAGGGCGATGCCGAGGTGGCCGGAGCCGGTCGGCAGCGTGGCTGTCGCGACCAGGGCGGCGAGCAGGATGAGGGCGCCGGTGTCCAGGAGATGGATTGTCCTGGGGGACAGTCGCAGTCGATGGCGCATCGCGGGGCCGGTCCATCGCAGGGCGTACGTTCCCACGGCCAGCGCCAGCATGGCGGGGAGCAGGTATGGCGCGTTCACGCCGTGACCGGCTCGGCGGTAGGCGTCGGCGGGCGCAGTGCGAAGACCAGCCCGCCCAAGGCGATCAGGACCGGAAGTCCGGCCGGTACGTACGGCGCGACCACCACCGCCAACCCCGCACCGACGAGCACCGGCCGCAACGTGGCTCGATCGCGCAGTGCGGGCAGGATCAACGCCAGCAGAATCACCGGGAACACCGCGTCCAGTCCGAGTGCCGAGGTATCGGGCACCAGCGAACCCAGCGCCGCACCGAGGGTCGCCCCGAGCGGCCAGCACAGCGCGACTCCGATCCCGCAGGCCCAGTACGCGGCGCGTTTACGTTCCTGATCGCCAGGCGCGGCGGCGAAGGCCACCGACTCGTCGTTGAGGACGTGGATGCCGAGCACCCGTTTCCAGCCGCGCCCGAATACCTCCGGCGCCGACAACCCGTACGGCAGGTGTCGCGCGTTGAGCAGCAGTCCGGCGACCACCGCCGCCAGCGGACTGCCCCCGGCCGCGATGATCCCGAAGAACAGCAGCTCCGACCCGCCTGCCAGCACCGTCACCGCCATCACGATCGGCATCCACATCGGGAACCCGGCCGCGATCGTCGACGCGCCGTAGGACACACCGAACAGGCCGACGGCAAAGCATGCCGCGGCTACGGCAGCCACGGTTCCCCGGTCGAGTGTTCGCCAGATCGAACGCATGTTGTTTATATTGAACGCACAAGGTGGGTAAAGTCAACGCGGTATCGCCAGCCCTCAGGAGGCGTAGATGGACCGGCAGGACCCTGTCGTCGGACCGCCCCAGGCGGTGATCGCCGCGGCGCTGCGCCGCGAACGCGCCCGCGCGGGCTTATCGCTGACCGAGGTCGCCAATCGGGCAGGCGTCGCGAAATCCACACTGTCCCAACTGGAATCGGGTACCGGCAATCCCAGCCTGGAAACCCTGTGGGCACTGTGCGTTGCCCTGGAGATGCCGTTCTCCCGGCTGCTCGACCCGCCTCGATCCAACGTCCAGGTGATCCGCGCCGACGAGGGTTCGCCGGTCCCGGCAGCCGACGCCGACTATCGGGTGACATTGCTCGCAGCAGGCCAGTCACTCACCCGCTGCGACGTCTATCGCATCGCGGCCGAACCCGGTCACACCCGGCGCTCGGAGCCGCACACTCCCGGCGTCGTGGAACACGTCGTGCTCGCGGCGGGGCGCGCCATGGCCGGCCCGGCCGACGAGCCCGTGGAAATGCGCCCCGGCGACTACATTCGCTACCTGGGTGATCTCCCACACATCTTCGAAGCCCTCGAACCAGGAACCTGGGCGACGATGGTCATCGAGAGCGCCTGAACTGCTCGAGCGCGGTGTGTCAGGCGGCTCCTTCGCCGAGGTACTGCAACCAGATCGGGTCCAGATCGGCGGTGGTGGACAGCAGCCGCCAGTGCGGGCCCTTGGGGGAGACCAGCGGGTGGCGCAGGTGCCAGCCCAGGTCGGCCAGCATCTTGTCGGCCTTGCGGTGATTGCAGGGGGCGCAGCTGGCGACGCAGTTCTCCCACGAGTGCTCGCCGCCGCGACTGCGGGGGATCACGTGGTCGATGGTCTCGGCTTTGCCGCCGCAATAACCGCATCGGTAGTGGTCGCGATGCATGAGCGCGGCGCGGGTCATCGGCACGCGGGCGCGGTAGGGCACCCGCACGTAGGTGCGCAGGCGGATGACGGACGGAATCGCTACTTCGGAGCCCGCGGAGTGCAGGACCGGGCCTTCGGGATCGTCGTGGACGGCGTCGGCCTTGGCGCAGATCAGCAGCACGACAGCGCGACGCGCGGACAGCGCGGTGAGCGGCTCGTAGGTGGCGTTGAGGAGGAGGACCCGGCGTTTGCGCCATGCGGCGGCGTCGTGGTCTCCGGCGAGATGCAGCGGCGCGGGGATATGCGGCAGGTCGTGAAGACCGTGTGCGCCCGGATGGTGATCGGACAGGATATGCAGCGGAACAGCCCCCGAGCCACGATTGTGGACGTCGGCGGGCTGGAGTTGTCGGTGCGTTCGCGCCTCGTGTGAACGGGCGCCCGGTCGCTGCTTCATCCTCTTGACCTCAATTTCATGATTGGCAGGATCATGTGGTATCTGGGGCCGATACTGCCCTCAGTTGACCATGGTTCCGGCGGTATTGCACGGCTATTTTTCAAACTTCCGGATGAACTGTGGTTGAAGGGCAGCGCGTTCGTGACCGTGGCGATCGGGGCACAATGGAACGCGTGACTTCCGGTGAGCAGACAACGACCTCCTTCTACGAAGCCGTGGGCGGCGCGGAGACGTTTCGCCGTCTGGTGTCGGTCTTCTATCGCGAGGTCGCGGCCGACGAGATCCTGCGTCCGTTGTACCCGGAGGAGGACCTCGGTCCGGCCGAGCGCCGGTTCCGGATGTTCCTCGAACAGTACTGGGGTGGTCCGCGCACCTACTCCGACGAGCGCGGACACCCGCGCCTGCGCATGCGCCACAACCCGTTCGTCATCGGGCCGCTCGAGCGCGACGCCTGGATGCGGTGCATGCGGATCGCCGTCGGTGAGATCGAACCGTCGATCCTGGACGACGAACACCGCAAGGCCCTGCTGGACTACTTCCAAATGGCCGCAGCCTCCCTGCAAAACGCCCCGATGTGACCCAGGGGCGTACACCGAGTCTCCCGCAGCCTCCCTGCAAAACGCCCCGATGTGACCTAGGGGCGTACAGCGAGTCTCCCGCAGCCTCCCCACAGAACGCCCCGATGTGACCAGGCGTACACCGACTTTCCGGCCTCGCCTGAGCCGACGGGTGCCCGCTGTTCGCTGATGACCGGGGGATAGCGGGCCGGTTTCGCGCTCATTCCGCCTTTTACCATGATGTTTCGTCATGGCGTGGCGAACGCTGGTGATTTGCCAGATTCGCAGAAAGTCTCGCCCCATATGAATATTGCGGGCGATCTTTGGCAATATTGCGGGTGTGACACAGACACCTGCCTCGCCGGTGCCGGGGGAAGCAAGCACCGCTCCGTGGTGGAAAACCGCCGTGTTCTATCAGGTCTATCCACGTTCGTTCGCCGACTCCGACGGTGACGGTGTCGGCGATCTGGGCGGTGTACGCGAGAAGATGGGGTACCTGGAGCTATTGGGCGTCGACGCGCTGTGGATCTGTCCGGTGATGCGGTCACCGCAGGCCGACGGCGGCTATGACGTCTCCGACCCGCGCGATATCGACCCGCTCTTCGGCGGTCTGGCCGCGCTGGACGAGTTGATCGCCGAGGCGCACGACCGCGAGATCAAAGTGACGATGGATCTGGTGCCCAACCACACCAGCGTCGAGCACGCGTGGTTCGCCGAGGCGCTGGAGGCGGTGCCGGGCAGCCCCGAACGCGCCCGATACATCTTCCGCGACGGTCGCGGCGAGAACGGGGACGAGCCACCCAACAACTGGCCCAGCATCTTCGGCGGCCCCGCCTGGACCAGGATCGTCGAGCCCGACGGCACCCCCGGGCAGTGGTACCTGCACATCTTCGCGCCCGAACAACCCGACCTGAACTGGGATAATCCCGAGGTCGCCGACGATTTCGAGAAGACCCTGCGCTTCTGGCTCGACCGTGGCGTCGACGGTTTCCGCCTCGATGTCGCGCACGGCATGGCCAAACCCGAGGGCTTGCCCGACATGGACAAGGTCGACACCAAGATGCTGGTGCACGACGACGACGATCCCCGTTTCAACAACCCCGGCGTACACGCCATCCATCGCCGCATCCGCACGGTCCTCGACGATTACCCGCACGCGGTGTCGATCGGTGAGGTGTGGGTCGACGACAACGTCCGCTTCGGCGAATACGTCCGCCCCGACGAGCTGCACCTGGCGTTCAACTTCCGCCTCGCCGAGACCCCCTTCACCGCGCAGGGCGTCCACGACGCGATCACGCACTCGCTCGAGGCCGTCGCCGACGCGGGCGCCCCACCCACCTGGACGCTGTCCAACCACGACATCGAACGCGAGGTGACCCGCTACGGCGGCGGCAACACCGGCGTCGCGCGGGCGCGGGCGATGATGATGGTCGAGCTCGCCCTGCCCGGTGCGGTGTTCATCTACAACGGCGCCGAACTGGCGCTGCCCAATGTCGACGATCTGCCCGACGAGGTCTTGCAGGACCCCGTGTGGGAGCGCACGGGCCACCAGGAACGCGGTCGTGACGGGTGCCGGGTCCCGATGCCGTGGGAGGGCGCGGCCGTGCCGTTCGGTTTCACCGAGGGCAAGCCGTGGCTGCCGATCCCCGCCGACTGGGCCGACCGCACCGTCGAAGCGCAATTGGAAACCCTGCACTCGACGCTGTCGCTGTACCGCCTGGCGATCGACCTGCGCGCCACCCGGCCGGAGTTCGCGGGCCAGCGGATCGAGTGGTACGGCAGTCCCGACGGCTGTCTCGCGTTCCGCCGTCCGGGCGGGCTGATCTGCGTGCTCAACGCCTCCGATGGCCCGATCCAGCTGCCGCCGGGGGAGGTGCTGCTGTCGAGCGCACCGGTCGCCGACGATCGGTTGCCACCGAATGCGGCGGCCTGGTTGGTGTAGCCGCGCCGGACACGCGGTGCGGGAACTGCCAGCCGGAGGATGAACTACTACACAGCATCGTCTACCGTTGGAGCGTGAGCATTCTCGAGACAGTGCTGATCTTCGTCGGCATCCCGGCCGTGATCTACTTCGCGATCGCGGGTTTGTCCTTTCTCGGTAAGCCATTCCCCGGTGAGAAGCCGGCCCACTTCGCACTCGGGCAGAAGTGGACCCACCGGCCGGTGCTGTGGAGTGCTACCGAAGAGGTGACCGCCGCGGCGGGGCACCACACCGCCGAGCCGCATGGCGATCATGCGGCTCTCGAAACCGCGCATGCGGAGCTGATCGGAGGCCGGGCAAGTGGCAAGTTCTAATTGGCCCGCGGTGGTCGAGGCCGACCTGCCGCACGGGTTCGCCCTGACCAGTAGCGGCCGTGTGTCCGGCGTGCACGAGCCGGGCACCGTGTTCGACGAGGTGCCGTTCACCGATCGTGAGCGCATCTCCCTCGACAACGCGCTCACCGAGGCGACCCGCGCCACCAAGGTCCGCTTCAACATCTACCTCGGCGACCTCGGTTCCGATCCGGCGGCCGGTGCCGACGCGATCCTGCCGAACACCCCGGAGTCGGCCGATTCGGTGCTCATCGCCGTGTCTCCGAACCAGGGCGCGATCGAGGTCCGCTCCGGTGCGAACGTGACCGAGCGCGCCAACGACCGCATCTGCCAGCTCGGCGTCACCGCCGCCCTGGCCTCGTTCCGTCAGGGCAACCTGATCGACGGTCTGATCTCGGCCACCCGCGTGATGGCCGCCGCGATCGGCCGCTAGTTCGTTTCTCCACCGTCCGGCGCGTTCACCTCCTGGTGAACGCGCCGTTCGTGTCTGCGGCGTAGGAGACCTGCACGCCGCTGAATCCGAGATTGCCCGGCTGCGAACCGTTTTCGCGCCGATGACATTCGTGACGAAGGAATAGGATTCCTGATCGTCGTGTTCTAACCGCTGAAATTGATTTAGCAAGTTAGGACGTGACGGGTATGCGGCGTGAGCATCTCGCGTGGGCAGGACTGGCGGCGATGACCGTTTCATTCGGCCTGAACTTCACCATGGGCGTGTTCTTCGCCCCCACCGCCGCCGCGTACGGCGTTTCGGCGACTGCGCTGGCCGTGGCCGCGGCGTTGAGCACCGCGGTCACCGGCCTGGTCCAACAGGGCATCGGCCGGTTGCTCGACCTGCTCGGTCCCGAACGCGTGCTGATCGGCGGGCTCACCTTGATCTCGAGCAGCTACGTGGTGCTGGCCTCGGTCACCCAGACCTGGCAGTTCGTCGCGGCCTACATGGTGCTCGGCGGATTGGGCTTCGCGGCCTCGTCGACCCTCACCGTGACCACCCTGCTCGGGCGCGCACACGGTGCGCAGGTCGGCCCGGCCATGGCACGGGCCGCGATCGGCATCAACCTGGGCCAGCTGATCACGCCGTGGGCGGCGACCGCGCTGTTCGACCCGATCGGTGTGCGCGCCACCTTCGCGCTGCTCGGAACGATCGGCCTGGCCGCCACCGCCGTGCTGTGGCTGCTGCTGCCCGCCGGTCAGCGGGTGAGCACCGGCGCGGGCGTCGGAGAATCGCTGGCCGACCGGTGGAAAGTGCTGGTGTCCTTCGGTTTCCACGCGGCGACCATGTACGTGGTCGTCTTGATGCTGCCGAAACACGCGGTGGAACAAGGCTGGTCGGTGGCCGGTGCGGGCAGGCTCGTGGCGTCGGCCGCGCTGGCGGCCGGGCTGACCTCGGCCGCGATGGTGCGGCTGTTGCGGCACTACCCACCGGAATCACTACTACGGGTGCTGTATTCGGTGCGCCTGGCCGCCTTGCTGCCCGCGGTGTTCGTGCCGGGGACGCGGGTGCTGGTCGTGGTCGCCGTGCTGTTCGGCATCGCCTCGTTCCCGGTCGTCCCGCTGACCATGGCGATCCTGTCGCGTGGTCTCGACCCCGCTCGGATGGGCCGCACACTGGCGCCCGCCTGGGTGATCCACCAGCTCGCCGCCGCCTCCGGGCTCGGCGTGGCCACCGTCGTGCACGCCCTCACCGACAGCTATCGCGGCTATTTCGCCCTCGGCCTGGTGTTCACCGTCGTCGCCGTCGGACTGATCACCCCGGTTCGCCGTCGCGAACCGGTCACCGTCTGAATCCCCCGACCGAGCGTGCCGGAGATCCCGGGCTCGGCGCGAGTATCACCCCCACAGAAAGAGATCCACGATGAACCAGATCAGCCACCGCACCGTCGAGATCCAGGGCCACTCGGTCTTCTACCGCGAGGCAGGCGACTCGAACAAGCCGACTCTGCTTCTGCTGCACGGCTTCCCGTCCAGCTCGGCCATGTTCCGCAACCTGATCCCCGCACTGGCCGACGACTATCATGTGATCGCGCCCGATCATCTCGGCTTCGGCCAGTCGGCCATGCCGTCGGTCGACGAATTCGATTACAGCTTCGACGCACTCACCGCGATCTCCCTGGAACTGCTCGACACCCTCGGCGTCGACCGATTCGCGATCTACATCCAGGACTACGGTGCCCCCATCGGCCTGCGCATCGCTTCGCGTCACCCCGAGCGGATCACCGCGATCATCACCCAGAGCGGCAACGCCTACCTCGAAGGGTTCACTCCGTTCTGGGAGGTACTGTTCGCGCACGCGAACGACCGCGTCACCCACGAGCCCCAGGTGCGCGAGCTGCTCGAGCTCGACGCGACGAAATGGCAGTACACGCACGGTGTTCCGGCCGACCGGCTCGCGCTGGTGAGCCCGGATGCGTGGACCCTCGATCAGGCCTACCTCGACCGCCCGGGCAACAAGGAGATCCAGCTGGAACTGTTCTTCGACTACAAGAACAACCTCGACGGTTACCCCGCCTTCCAGAAGTACTTCGCCGAGCACCGGCCGCCGACGCTCATCGCCTGGGGTTCCCACGACGAGATCTTCGGCGCCGATGGCGCCCGGGCGTATCTGCGCGACCTGCCCGATGCTGAACTGCACCTGCTCGACGCAGGTCACTTCGCGCTGGAGACGCACGGACCCGAGATCGCCGCGCTGATCCGCGACTTCCTCGGCCGGGTTCTGAGCTGAGTCCGGTGGACGGCTGGGCTCCTGGGGCGCCCAGCCGTCCGGATGGCATCGAGTAACCTGGTCGGCGGTTTATCGGCCACGTCATGGGCCGTCGGCGTATCGGGGGAAACTTGCACACACGTATTGCTCGGGTGATCGCGGCGGGGTGCCTCGCGCTGTTCGCATCGGCCTGCGCCCAGGACAGTCGGCCAGCCGAATTCGCCTCGGCCGCACCACTTTCCGTGTTCTACAACCCCGGTGCGGAATCGATTCCGGGACAGCGCGGTTCGGTGATCCGCGCGCAGTCGCTCACCGGTCCGCAGGCGGTGCCCGGCGCCCGCAACTACCTCACGTTGTACCGGTCGCTGGACGCGCAGGAGAAGCCCGTCGCGGTGTCGGGGACGCTCGCGGTGCCGGAAGGGGATGCGCCCGAGGGTGGTTGGCCGCTCATTTCCTGGGGGCCCGGTAGTACCGGAGTCGCCGATGTCTGCGCGGCCTCGCGCTCGGAAGGATCGTCCCCGAGCCGGGACGAACAGGCTCGCTGGGTAGCCAAGGGGTACGCGGTCGCCAGGACCGACTACCAGGGCTTGGGTACACCGGGCGGTCACGGGTACATGATCGGCGAAACCGAGCAGCGCGCGATGGCCGATATCGCTACGGCGGCAAGGGGTGTCGACAAATCCGTCGGCTCGCGCTGGGTGGCGATGGGGCATTCGCAGGGTGGCCACGCGGCCCTGTTCGCCGCCGTCGACGCCGCGGGGTGGACGCCGAACACACCCCTGCTCGGCGCCATCGCGCTGGCGCCCGCCTCGCACCTCGGCGACCAGGTACGCATGGCGAAGTGGGCGGCGTCGAATCCACTGGGCAAGCTCGGTACCGGCGATGTGTCGGTGTACCTGCCGCTGCTGGTGCGCGGCGCCCAGACGGTGACCGATGTGGACCCCGCCCGGTTCCTCACCGGCCGTGCGCAGTCCCTGCTGCCGGTCGCCGACTCCGAATGCACCGGCGGGCTGCGCGACAAGGACAAGTGGGGCGGCCTGTCGCCGAAGGATGTGTTCACCGCCGACGGCGATGTCTCCGGGCTGTTGCGAGTACTCGACGACAACGACCCGAGCGGGCTGCGATTCACCGTCCCGGTTCTCGTGCTCCAGGGCCGTTCCGACCTCACCGTCCCGCTGCAAGCGACCGACGCGATGGTCGCCGAGCAACAGGGGCGGGGCGAGTCGGTCGACTACCGCAAATACGACGACGTCGACCACAGCGAGATCGTCGCCGCGTCCTTCGCTGACGCGCTCGGCTGGGCAGACACCCGCTTCGGCATCACCCGTTGAGTTTTGGAGCGCTGGCGCGCTCGAGCGGGGCCCTTCGGGCCCCTGATCTTCCCTCCCTCCGGGTACTCCTTCGTCGCACCCTCCACTCAGTCCAGATCAGGGCGGGCCCCTTGTTCCTTCGGTGTTCCTTCGGTTACGCCCAGAGCAGAAGAGCCGGGTGTTTCGGGCGCGGCATCCTTACGCTCGGAGTATGGGCGAGCACAGCGGGTTGCGGGTGATTCCAGGCGGACGCGGCGAACAGCAGTCGCGGCCGGAACCACTCTGGCGTGAGGCGCTGGGTGAACGGCTGCGCGCGCTGCGCCTGGAACAGCGCTCCACCCTTGTCGATACGGCGGGGCGCGCGGGCATCTCGCCGCAGTACCTCTCCGAGGTCGAGCGCGGTCGCAAGGAGCCGTCGAGCGAGATGATCGCGGCCCTGGCCGGCGCCCTCGGTACCTCACTGGGGGATCTAGTCGCGCAGGTAGCCGAATCCATGCGCAGGCACGCCCTCGTGCCGACGCGCGCGGTCGTGCTGGGCGGGCAACGCCAGATCGCCCCCTCGAGCTCCGCTCCTATCGCGCCGGCCCCGAACGCCGTCCTGCTCGCGGCCTGATCCACCTGACTCGCCGGCCGATCAACCGGCCTTCGCGCTCGGGCGATGTTCGCGTGACGCCCTGGCGATCAGCTGTCCACCGACGTGCTCGTCCGGGCGGCGGCGATCTGGCTGCGGAGTAGATCGACGATCGCGCTCACGGGGAGCTCGGGGTCGATCGCGCGTTGCACGCCGAGGCCGATACCGAGCGAGAGTAGTTGCAGCGCGGCGTCTTCCGCGGGAAGTGGGAGTTCGAGGCCGAGTTGATCGGCCTGTGTCTGGATCACGGAGGCGAGCATCGCCGTCAGGGTGCGTCGGCGATCGGCGAGCTCGGTGCGGATCTCGGGCATGTGCCGGGTGCTCGTCGCGAACTCGACTTCCAGCGCGGTCCAGCCGACATCACCGATGTTCTCGTCGGCCCACCGCGCGAAACCTTCGATCCGCTCGGCCATGTTGTCGTGCGGCAGCATCGCGTCCACGAGCGACTGCGCCCGCTCAACGTGGACGACGTCGATCACGGCCAGGCCCAATTCGTGCTTGGTCGCGAAGTTGGAGTACACCGCGCCCTTGGAGAACCCGGCCTCGGTGGCCACTTTCTCCAGCGGGGTCACGTTGTAGCCGTCGGCCATGAACAGTCGCTTGGCGGTCTCGACCAGTCGTTCACGCGTGAGAGCGTGCGACTCCTTGCGCGTCATCCTGGCCATGTGCAGGAGTTTAGCAAGATGGACTACCGCTGGAATTCGAATACCGTTAGTATTCGAAATATGACAACACGACGTGGCTTAGCGATCGGCTGCGGTGGCCTCCTCGGCTTCGCCTGGACCGCCGTAGCCCTCGACGCCGTCGAACGCGCGCTGAACTGGGACACCCGCACCGCCGATGTCCTGATCGGCACCTCCGCGGGAGCGGAACTCGTGGCGGTGCTCGGCTCCGGGCGCACCCCCGCCGACCTGCTCGCCGCCCTCGACGCGGCTCCCGACGCCGACCCGATCCTGGCCGCGCACGTCGCCGTCGACCCCGGCAAAATGCCCCCGCTCCCCGGGCTCGGATTCCCCGGCCTCGGTCTGGTCGGCGCCGGTCTGCGCGTTCGTTCGTCCTACACCGCGCTGGCCGGACTTCTGCCGCGCGGCCGCGGTGACGCCGGATGGTTGCGTTCCTTCGGTCAGGCGCTGAGTGGGCCGAGCGGCTGGGTGAGTCACCCCGCGACCTGGGTGGTCGGCGCCGACGCGGCAACGGGCGCGCGAGTCGCCTTCGGTGCGAACGAAGCGGCCGATGGCATCGTGACGGACGGGACATCGGGCGCTGCCGGTGCGGAGCCGGTCGAACTGGGTGACGCGATCGCCGCGTCCTGGGCCATCCCCGGGTGGTTTCCCCCGGTGCGGATCGGCGGCAACGACTACGTCGACGGTGGTTCGGTGTCGTCGGTGTCGGCCGATCTGCTGGTGCCGCTGGAACTCGACGAGGTGGTGGTCATCGCCCCGATGACGTCCGAGGGTGGCGCACCGGCCACCGGCCTGGACCGGGTCGAACGCCTGCTCCGCACGCAGATGACCCGCGGCCTCGACCGAGAAGTGGCCCTGCTGCGCGCCGCGGGCACCCGGGTGATCCGCGTCGAACCCGGCCCGGAAGAACTCGCCGCCATGGGCCCGAACTTCATGGATTCGGCCCGCCGCCCGGCCACCCTCGCCGCTGCCCGTCGCGCTATGGAAACCCGAGTCGCCGATGCGCTGCGCGGTTCCGCGGGCCGACTCGCGTGAATCACCCTCTCGCGAAGCGCCTTCCGAGAGCTCTCGGAAGCGGTCGACGACCACGCAGCGCGTTCCCGACTCGGGGTCGGGTCGGCCGACGCCGTCGCTGCGTCGGTCCCTCGTGTCAGGTAATCGGTTCCGTATCTACTCGCGCCGTGATCGGCGCGCCGCTCGTTTCGTTCGAAGGAGAAATCGTATGAGCCGCCACCACGAGGTCGTTGTGATCGGAGCGGGAGTGTCCGGCATCTGTGCCGCGATCAAGTTGATCGAGGCCGGGGTCGAGGACGTGGTGATCGTCGAGAAGGCCGACACCTTCGGCGGCACCTGGCGGGCCAACACCTATCCCGGCTGCGCGTGCGATGTTCCGTCCGGCCTGTACTCGTTCTCCTTCGCGCCGAACAGCGAGTGGTCGCGGCTGTTCGCGACCCAACCCGAGATCCTCGACTATGTCGACCGGGTGGCGCGCGAGCACGGGCTGGCCGAGCACACCCGCTTCGGCGTGACGGTCGAGGGTTCGCGGTTCGACGATGCCGCGCAGCTGTGGCGGCTGGAAACCAGCGAAGGCCCGCTGAGCGCCCGTTTCGTCGTCTCGGCCGCTGGTCCGTGGAACGAACCACGCCTGCCCGAGATTCCGGGTCTGGCCGAATTCCCCGGCGAGGTCTTCCATTCCGCGCGCTGGAACCACGATTACGACCTGCGTGGCAAGCGGGTCGCGGTGGTCGGGTCCGGCGCGTCCGCGGTGCAGTTCGTGCCCGCGATCCAGCCCGAGGTCGCCGAACTGCACCTGTTCCAGCGCACCGCGCAGTGGGTGCTGCCGAAACTCGATCACCGCGTACCCGGCTTCGAGAAGAAGGTGATGCGCCGATTCCCGTTCGCGCACAAGGCCTTGCGCTCGACCGAGTACGCCCTGATGGAAGGTCTCGGGGTGGCGTTCCGGCATCCGCGACCGCTGATGCAGACCGTGCAGGCCGTGGGTTCGGCGTATCTGCGTGCCGTGGTGCGTGATCCAGCACTGCGGGCGAAGCTGCGGCCGGACTATCTGCTCGGCTGCAAGCGAATCCTGTTCTCCAACAGCTATCTCCAGTCGCTGACCAAGAGCAACGTCGACGTGCACGCCACCGGGGTCGCCGAATTCCGTGGCAACACCGTGGTCGGTGTCGACGGCACCACCGCCGAGGTCGACGCCGTCATCCTCGGTACCGGCTTCCACATCCTCGACACCCCCCTGGCCGACATCGTCCGCAGCGCCGACGGCCGCACGCTGGCCGAGCATTGGCAGGGCTCGCCCGAGGCCTACCTCGGCACCGTCACCACCGGTTTCCCCAACGCGTTCACCGTGCTCGGCCCCAGCCTCGGCACCGGCCACTCCTCGGCGTTCGCCATCCTCGAAGCCCAGGTCGCCTTCCTCGTCTCGGCGATCGAGAGCGCCCGGCGCGAAGGCTGGGCGGGGCTGGATGTGCGTCCCGAAGTGCAGGCGCGCTACGTCGATCAGGTGCAAGCCGCGCTGGCGAGCACCGTCTACAACGCGGGCGGCTGCCACAGCTATTACATGGATGCCAACGGCCGCAACAGTTTCAGCTGGCCATGGTCGACCGGTGAGCTCACCACCCGTGTCAGTGCGTTCGACCCCGCAGACTTCACCATCACCGACGTGACGGTGCCCGCGTGAGCGCTTCCATCGCGCGCACCTCGAGCGACCCACGGTGCGCGACCCGTAGACCGACCACCCGACGAGAGGCCACACCATGAGCTACCCACGGATCGATCTCGCGGGCGCGACGATCGCGATCACCGGCGCCGCCCGTGGCATCGGGCTGGCCACCGCCGCGGCATTCGTCGAGGCGGGCGCCTATGTCGCGCTCGGTGACCTCGACGAGGCGATGGCCGTGCAGGCCGCCGCCGAACTCGGCGACCACGCGATGGGCCACGGGCTCGACGTCACCGACAAGGCTTCCTACGCGGCGTTTCTCGACGCGACCACCCGGTGGCACGGCCCGCTGGACGTGCTGGTGAACAATGCCGGCGTGATGCCGAACGGCCCGTTCCTGGAGCAGTCCGACCGGATCGACCAGCTCACGATGGACGTCAACGTCTATGGCGTCATCCACGGCATGCGGCTGGCCCTGCCCGGGATGGTCGAACGCGGCTACGGCCACGTCGTGAACGTCGCCTCGCTGGCGGGCAAGTTCCCGCTCAAGGGCCTCGCGGTGTACAACGCCAGCAAGTACGCGGTGGTCGGCCTGACCGCCGCCACCCGGCTGGAAATGGATGCCACCGGCGTCAGCGTGAGTGCGGTCCTGCCGTCGGCGGTGCGGACCGAACTCAGTTCCGGCATCGACTACGGCATCTTGCCTGCCGTCGATCCCGAGGACATCGCCGCCGCGGTTGTCCGCACCGTCAGGACTCGGGCAGCCGAGACCGCGGTGCCCGGCTATGTGGGACTGATGGCGAACGCGTCCGGTTTGGTGCCGGAGAGGGTATTGCGGGCATTCCGCAAGATGGCCCACGACGACGCCGCGATCAACGGCGTCGACGACAGTGTCCGTCGGGTCTACCTGGACCGCATCGAAAAGCAGTGAGCGGCAGGTGAACACGTCTCGGGTGTCTGGTGCTCGAACCGGAACTGCCACGCTGGACTGTCACCGGGTCGGACCTAAGGGTAGGTGACAGTCCAGCGTGTCCCCGAGCGGGATCATTCCCGCTCGTGCAGGACCTGGTCGACCAGACCGTATTCGAGCGCGGTCTCGGCGGTGAAGACCCGGTCCCGGTCGGTATCGCGGCGCAGGGTTTCCGGGGTCTGGCCGGTGTGCTTGGACAGGATCGCCTCGATCGCCGCGCGCATCCGGACGATCTCGTCGGCCTGCAGGATCAGGTCGGGAATGGTGCCCTGGCCGCGAGTCGCCGGTTGGTGCAACACGATTCGAGTGTGCGGGAGCATCGCGCGGTGGCCGGGCGCGCCGCCGGCGAGCAGGACGGCACCGACGGCGATCGCCTGGCCGACACAGGTGGTGTGCACCGGCGCCTTGATGAATCGCATGGTGTCGTACACGGCGAGCATGGCGGACAGGTCGCCGCCTTCGCAGTTGATGTAGAGGCTGATCGCCTGGCCGGGGCTGTCGGATTCCAGGTGCAGCAGCTGGGCGATGAGCGCGTTGGCGACACCGGAGTCGATGGGGGTGCCCAGGTAGACGATGCGTTCGCTGAGCAGATGCGAGTAGATGTCGGTGATCCGCTCACCGCCGCCGCGATGCTGCGACACGACATTGGGAATCGTGTAGGTCATGAGCTCGCCTTCCTGACGATGGTGTTTCGGGGGCCGGCTCTCATGCGGTGATCCCGATGCGGTGGCGGTTCGGGACGACCTGGTCGAAGGATTCGACGATGTGGTCGATGAACCCGTACTCGAGTGCCTGGGGCGCGGTGAACCAGCGGTCGTGCAGCGAGTCCTCGTAGATGCGGTCGAAGGGTTGGCCGGTGTCGGCGGCGATGAGGCCGAGCACCGTGTCGACGGTGTGGCGCAGATCGTCGGCCTGCACCTCCACCTCCACCGCGCTGCCGCCGATTCCCGCCGACCCCTGGTGCATGAGGACGCGGGCGTGGGGCAGGGCGTAGCGCTTACCCGGTGTGCCGGAGGAGAGCAGGAATTGTCCTGCGCTGCATGCCAATCCGAGAGCCAGCGTCGAGACCTCGCAGGGAACGAGTCGCATCACGTCACGGATCGCCAGCATCGAGGGCACCGAACCGCCGGGGGAGTGGATCCACAGCGATATTCCAGCCTCCGGGGATTGTGCTGCGAGGGTGAGCAATTGGGTGATGAGGAGGGTGCCGTTGTCGTCGTCGAGAGGGCCGTCGAGGACGAGGATTCGGCGGCCGAACAGTTGCTCGCGGGCTCGCCAGCTGAACATCGGGGTCTTGTCGTCGTGTGCCATGAGTCCACGGTGCCTCGCGCCCACCCCCGCGCGCCGCCGTTGCTGCCCCCAGCAGATCTGCCCACAGCAGCAAGATCGTCCAGCGCACGCGCGGTTCTCGGGAAGGCTCCGGACAGGGCAAGTGCCCGGTGCGGCAACATCGCGCACCGGGCCCTTCGGTCGAACTACTTGGCGTCGAATTCCCGTGCGCGCAGGGAACGTTCGATGCCCGCTCGGCCCTCGGAGACGAGGCGGTACAGGGCGGGCGGGTGGTCGCCTGCCAGGAACTCGTCGGCCTTGGTGACCGCTTCCTCGGTGATCGCCCAGTGCGGGTACAGGCCGATCACGACGGTCTGCGCGACCTCGCTCGAGCGGCGGTCCCACACCGCGGGGATCTCGGCGAAGTACTTGTCCACGTACGGCGCGAGCACGTCACCCTGACCGGCGGGGGCGAACCCGCCGACGATGGCGCGGGCGGTGATATTGGGCACCGAGTCGTCGCCCATCACCGTGTCCCACGCCTGTGCCTTGACCTCGGCGATCGGGCGCGCGGTGGCCGCGGTGGCCGCCTGACGCTTGCCCGCCGCGGTCGGATCGCCCTGCAGTTCGGCGTCGATGGTCGGGGAGGCCGGACCGTCCGCGTCGATCCGACCCGCCGCGGCCAGCGCGGTGATGACGCGCCAGCGCAGGTCGGTGTCGACGGTGAGACCGGGCAGACCGGCCGCCGCCGGGTCGGCGTCGAGCAGCTGCGTCAGCACCTCGGTGTGGCGCGTTTCCAGCTTCGCTCCGGTCAATGCGTTGACGAAGGCGAGCTGATGATCCGAACCCGCCTCGGCGCCGCGGGCCAGCTCGAGCAGCCGGTCGGCGTATGCCGCCCAGCCCTCCTGGTCGGCCCACGCCGGGTCGGCGTAGCTCGAGATGGCGGTGTTGGCCTGCATGAGCAGCCGCTGCACCACTCCGATCTCGGATTCGGAGCCGATTCCGCGCTGCACGAGCGCGACGAAATCGCGGGCCTTCATCTCGGCCTGCCGGGTCATCTCCCAGGCCGCCGACCAAGCCAGCGTGCGCGGCAGCGAATCGGCGATGTCACCGACGCGCTGCACGACCACGTCGAGCGAGTCGGGGTCGAGGCGCAGCGAGCAGTAGGTGAGGTCGTCGTCGTTGACCAGCACCAGCGCACCGCGCGGCACGCCGACGAGCTCGGGCACCTCGGTGCGCCCGGCGGCGTCGAGATCGAGTTCGACTCGCTTGGTACGCACCAGCTTGCCGTCGACATCGTCGTAGATACCCACGGCGATCCGGTGCACGCGGTACTCGCCCGCGCCCGGCGCGGCGCCTTCCTGCACGACCGCGAAGCTCGAGAACGTGCCATCGGCCGCGACGACGAAATCGGGGCGAAGGATGTTGAGCCCGGTGGTCTTGAGCCACTGCGTGCCCCAGTCCGACAGGTCACGCCCCGACGCCTTCTCCAGCGCCGCGAGCAGATCGTCGAAAGTGGCGTTGCCGTAGGCATGATCGGCGAAGTAGTCGCGCAGACCGGCCAGGAACGGCTGCAGCCCCACGTAGGCGACCAGCTGCTTGAGCACCGAAGCGCCCTTGGCATAGGTGATGCCGTCGAAGTTCACCTCCACCGCGTGCAGGTCGGGGATGTCGGCGGCGATCGGGTGGGTCGAGGGCAGCTGGTCCTGGCGGTAGGCCCAGGACTTCTCCACATTCGCGAATGTGGTCCAGGCGCTGGTGTATTCGGTGGCCTCGGCCTGGCACAGCACCGAGGCGAAGGTCGCGAACGACTCGTTCAGCCACAGGTCGTCCCACCACTTCATGGTGACCAGGTCGCCGAACCACATGTGCGCCATCTCGTGCAGCACGGTCTCGGCGCGACGCTCGTAGGACGCGCGGGTCACCTTGGACCGGAACACGTAGTCCTCGAGGTAGGTGACGGCGCCCGCGTTCTCCATCGCGCCCGCGTTGAACTCCGGCACGAACAGCTGGTCGTACTTGCCGAAGGCATACGGCACGCCGAAGTTGTTGTGGTAGAACTCGAAACCCTGCTTGGTCTCGGTGAACAGCCGCTCGGCGTCCATGTGGTCGGCCAGCGAGGCGCGGCAGTACAGGCCGAGCGGGATCTCGCCGCTCGCGTCGGTGAAGGTGTCGGACCACTTCGCGTACGGGCCCGCGATCAGGGCGACCAGGTAGGTGCTCATCCGCGGGGTGGTGGCGAAGGTGTGGCGGACGACCGCGCCGATCTCGTGCTGCTCGATATCGGCGCCGTTGGAGATGACGGCCCAGTCCGCGGGCGCGGTGGCGACGATGTCGAAGGTGGCCTTGAGATCGGGCTGATCGAAGCAGGCGAACATCCGCTTGGCGTCAGCGGTCTCGAACTGCGAGTACAGGTACACCTTGTCGTCGGTCGGATCGACGAACCGGTGCAGGCCCTCACCGGTGTGCGAGTACTCGCAATCGGCCTCGACGACCAGCTCGTTGTTCTCGGCCAGCCCCGGCAACGCGATGCCGGTCGACTCGTCATAGGCGCTCACATCGAGCGCGACCCCGTTGAGCGCCGCCGACCGCACTCGCTGCGCCACCAGATCGATGTAGGTGCTCGCGCCAGGGGTGGCGGTGAAGCTGACAGTGGTCTTCGATCCGAAGGTGTCCGACACCTCGGACCCCGCTCCGCGCGGCTGATCGGTGAGGTCGAGTTCGATCCGGTAGTTCTGCACGGCCACCACGGCCGCGCGTTCGACCGCCTGGTCGCGGGTGAGATTCGGGGCGGACATTGATCTCCTTCGTCGTCGACGAACACGGCACGGTAGTTCGGCGTCCACAATGCCACTTGCCGTCGGCGCCCGCTCACGAGTTTCCGGCGGCGGGTGGGCCGGGTAGGCCTGAGAGCGGCTACGGGTGGGCCGGTAGAGTTCGGGGAAACCCGCAGGTACCGCACCGGAGATTCGGAGGCTCGACGTTGAAGCATGTGCACGCCGGGAAAGTTCGCGACCTCTACGAGGACGGCGACACCCTGCTGCTCGTCGCGTCGGACCGGGTTTCGGTCTACGACGTGGTGCTGCCGACGCCGATTCCGGACAAGGGCGCGTTGCTGACGCAGCTGTCGAACTGGTGGTTCGAGTACTTCACCGGGATTCCGAATCATGTGATCTCGGCGACCGATGTGCCCGCGGAGTTCGCGGGGCGTGGGATTCGGGTGAAGCCGCTGAAGATGCTGGCTGTCGAGTGCATCGCACGCGGGTACCTGACCGGGTCGGGGCTCAAGGAGTACGAGCGGTCGGGGACGGTGTCAGGGATCGCGCTGCCCGCGGGTCTGCGCGACGGCGACAAGCTGCCCGAGCCGATCTTCACGCCGTCGACCAAAGCTTCCGAGGGGCACGACGAGGCGATCAGCTTCGCCGATGTGGTGAACCAGGAGGGCCGCGAGGTCGCCGAGAAGCTGCGCGATCTGACCCTCGAGATCTACTCGCGCGGGGCCGAGCACGCGGCGAAGGCGGGCGTGATCGTCGCCGATACGAAAGTCGAATTCGGCTGGGACGGCGATGTGCTCACCCTCGGAGACGAGGTGCTGACCTCGGACTCCTCGCGCTTCTGGCCCGCCGACGAGTGGGAGCCGGGCCGCGCCCAGAGCTCCTTCGACAAGCAGTTCGTGCGCGACTGGTCGACCTCCACCGGCTGGAACAAGGAATACCCGGGCCCGGAGATCCCCGCCGAGGTCGTCGAAGGCACTCGCCGCAAGTACGAAGAGGCTTACGAGCGCATCACCGGCCAGAAATGGACCGGGATCCAGGATTGACCCGAGGCGGCGCCGGTCGATGTTGCGGCGCCGCACTACTTCTGACCGGGGATGTCGCGTCAGTGCACGGGTGCGTCTACGCCCTTGACTGCGCAGATATGCACCATGTTCTCGTTGCCCCAGGCGCCGAGGGTGGACAGTGCGCCGTTGAGTGAGAGTCCGCGTTCGGTGAGCGAGTACTCGACCTTCGGGGGTACCTGCGCGTAGACCTCGCGGTGGACGATGCCGTCGTGCTCGAGTTCGCGCAGCTGCTGAATAAGCATCTTCTCCGTCACGCCTGGGACCAGGCGTTTCAGGTCGCCGAAGCGTTGAGTGCCGGTGGACAGGGCCCACAGGATCAGCGCTTTCCACTTGCCGCCGACTACGTCGAGCGCGGCATCGATACCGCAGGAATACGGGCGCTCTCGCTGCTTCATGCTCGCCTCACTTACTTTTTGGTGAGTATTGCACTTGATAGTCGGTACTTGTGGAGTCCACCGTAACCCACGAATCTAGGAGGGCGCTGCCGATCGGCGGTGACAGGCTCTGGAACAAGGGGAATCGTGACTGATTCGGCAGCAGCACAACATGTTTCGTTGATCGGCCTCGGCGCGATGGGCACCGCGCTTGCCAAGGCGCTGCTGGCGGGCGGCCATGAGGTGACGGTCTGGAACCGCACCCCGGCGCGTGCCGAAGCGCTGGTGGCCGACGGCGCGAAGGTGGCGGCGAGTTCTGCCGAGGCGATGGCCGCGGCCGATCTGGTGATCCTGTGTGTGCTCGACGATGCCGCGGTCCGCGAGCACCTCGAGCCCGCTGTCGACCGGTTGCGGGGGCGCACGGTGGTGAACCTGACGACCACCACGCCCGAGCAGGCACGGTCGCTGGGCGCGTGGGCCGAAGCCCACGGAATCGAGTTGGTCGACGGCGGCATCATGGCGGTGCCCGCGATGATCGGCGGGCCCGGCGCCTTCGTGCTCTACAGCGGCGCGACCGCGGCAGTCGAGCGCTACCGGTCGGTGCTGGAACTGTTCGGCCGGGCCGAATTCGTCGGCGACGATCTCGGCGCCGCGGCGATGTACGACGTGTCGATCCTCGGCGGCATGTACGCCATGTTCGCCGCGTTCGGACAGGGCGGTGCGATGGTCCGCACCACCGGCGGCTCCGCGGCGCGCCTGGCCGAGTTGATGACGCCGTTCCTGCACGCCATGGCCACGATGCTCGCCGCGCAGGCGCCCGGCATCGACACCCCCGCCGACTTCGTCCAGGTCCAGAGCGACGAGTTCACCGCCGCCGCCCTCGATCTGATCGACCGGGCGGCGGTCGAATCCGGCACGCCCACAGAGCTTTACGGCGTGCTGCGCCGCACGCTCACCGGGCTCTGAGCTGAGCCGCTGCCGAGACACCCCGGGCAGGTCGGGCCCCCTCGCCGTGTTCGGCCGACCGGAGCAGGTTCCCGGTCGGCCGAACGGTCGGTTCAGGCGGCGACGCGACTCGCGCTGAGCAGTGCGTCGACGAAGCCCTCGGCCTTGGCGTCGAAGGCGGCGTAGTGGGTGGTCCGCGCGTCTCCGCTGATCGCCTCGCCGATCACGAGATTGCCCTCGGCGTCGAGACTTTGGGGCTGCTCCTCGGCATCGGGAAGCAGGCCGACCCGGGAATCCGCGAAACCGCTGTAGTAGGCCAAGCCCTCGTTGAGCTGGGCTTCCAGCAGCTGCTGCATACCGGGGACGATCGCGTCATCGGCTGTCGCGCCGGCCAATCCGAGCCACAGGATGCTCTTGCCCGCCAGTCGCGGCTTGCTGCGACCGTAGGCGAAACCGTAGTTCCAGACGGCATCGATCCAGCCCTTGAGCAAGGCGGGCACACTCTGCCAGTAGACCGGGAACACGACGACCACGACGTCGGCGGCCAGCAGTCGCCGCATGTGCGCCTCGGCGGTGGGGGAGTAGACCTTGTCGCGATTGCCCCACTCGGGCTGGTCGGCCACGGTCATCCTCGGGTCGAAATTCTCGGCATGCAGATCGAGGAAGTCCACCGTGTACCCGGCGGCGGTGAGACGGCCGACGGCGCGGTCGGCGACATGGGCCGACAGCGAGTCGGAGCGGTGGTGACCGAGCACCACGAGCGCTGTCGCGCCCGGGGTGACGGAATCGGCGACACTCGATCCGGTGGTGACGAGTTCGGCGGTTTCGGTCGTGGTGGCGACAGACTGCGGCACGGGGAGCTCCTGTTCGATCGTGGTGCGGGCTGGTCGGCCCGGTCCATTGAGTCAACCGCGAATCATGTGGACGATCTATGGGTGATCATCTCCACTCGATAGGAATTCGTCTACGCTGGTGGCGTGGATCCCCTGAGTTCATTGCTGAGTGGCATTCGTGCCGAGGGGTCGATCGTGGCCCATACCGTGCTGCGCCCGCCGTGGACGATTCGCTTCGCCGACCGCGCCCCGCTGATCATGGTGACGGTGCTGCGCGGCGGCGGCACGCTCGTCCTCCCCGACGGGTCACGGAGTTGCCTGGTGGCCGGCGACACCGCGCTGGTACAGGCGGGCGAACCGTTCCACCTGGCCGACACCGCCGCCGCGCTCGATCGCCCCCATACGCGCTACGAGCTGTCCTGTTTCGTGCCCGACGGCTTCGGGCCCGCCGATATCAGTTGCGCGACACCGGAACTGATCGTGACGCCGTCGACAACCGGAGCGCCCGAAGAGACTTCGCTTCTCGTCGGCGCCTACCGGGCAGCCGGTCGCCGCCACGAACGCCTGTTGCGGGCGCTACCGCAGGTGATGGTGGTCCACGAAGACGCCGAAACATGTCTGTGGCTGGAGCAATCCGCCGCTGATGCCGTCCGGCTGAGCGCGGGCTCGCAGGCGCTGATGGACCGGCTGCTGGACTGGGCATTGGTCTGCACACTGCGCAGTTGGCTCGCCGAACAGCAGCACTGCGCCCCGGCCTGGTATCGGGGAATGTCGGATCCGGTGGTCGGCCCGGCGCTGTCGGCCATTCACGACAGACCGTTCGACCGCTGGACCGTGGCGAGCCTGGCCACCGAGGCGGCGGTCTCGCGCGCCCTGTTCGCCCGGCGGTTCACCGAGGTGATGGGCGAACCCCCGCTGGCCTACCTCACGGAATGGCGCATGGCCGAGGCCGAGGAACTACTCGCCGATCCCGCGCGCAGCGTCGCACAGGTGGCCACGACCGTCGGCTATTCCGATGCCTTCGGTTTCAGTGCGGCGTTCAAGCGGTTGCGCGGCACCAGCCCGACCGAGTTCCGGGTGGGGCTCAGCTCCTCGGCGTGAGCAGGACCAGGGGGATCTCGCGGGTGGTTTTGGTCTGGTAGTCGGCGTATCCATGGTAGGACGAGGTGACTCGCGGCCACAATGCCGCGCGTTCGTCTGGGGTGGCTACGCGGGCTGTCATCGGTTGCTCGGGGCCGTTGCGCAACGACACCTCGACGCTCGGATTGTCGCGTAGGTTCAGGAACCAGGCCGGGTGGGTGGGATCTCCGGCGCGCGAGGCGACGATCACGATCATGTCGCCGTCGATGATCGGCGCGGTCAGCATGACTTTGCGCGGTTCCCCGGATTTGCGGCCGATCGTGGTGAGTTGCAGTGACGGCATCCCGAAGAACGAGTTGCCGAGGCAGCCGCCGCTCAGCGTGAGCAGCGCGCGGTGGACTCTGTTCGTGATCTTCAGCTGCAGGTCAGTGGGCATAGTCGAAATCTACTCCGACCTCAGTCCAGCTGATCGACGAGTCGGGTGAGGAAGGGCCGCTGGCCCTTGCCGAGCTTTTCCGCCGCGGTGGTTGGGTCGAACCAGTCCGCCCGGTCGATCTCGGGGAATTCCGCGACCCGGCCCGACCTCGGCGGCCACTCCATCTCGAAGGTCCCCGGCACGACCTCGGCCGGGTCGAGCTCGCCCTCGACCGCCCACACGGTGAGGTACTTGCGCTTGGCTCCGCTGCGATAACTCACCTCGCCGAGGCCGATCCATTCGCCCTCCGGCACCGGCAGCCCGAGCTCCTCGGTGAACTCGCGCCGGGCGGCATCGCGCGCGGACTCCTCCTCGGCCACATACTCGCCCTTGGGAATCGACCACGCCGACGCGTCCTTCTTCGCCCACAGCGGCCCGCCCATGTGCCCGAGCAGCACTTCGATTCCGGCCTCGCCTCGGCGGTACACCAGTACGCCCGCGCTGAAAACGTCCGTCATCCGAGCGAGTCTGCCAGGTGCCTGCCGTGCGCCGTGCCGCTCGATCGCCCGGTGTCACTTCGCGTCGCCGACGCGCAGGCGGGCGGCACGCAGCAGCAGGTAGTCGCGTTCGGGCACGCTCGCCGTTTGCTGTGCGGCGCGGCGATATTCGGCGACAGCCGCAACGTGATCACCGGCCATCTCCTGGAGGTGTCCACGGACGGCTGCGAGGCGGTGTGAGCGGGACAGCGGTTCGGCGACGCTGTCGGCTACCGCCAGCCCCGCGGCCGGACCGTGCACCATCGCGGTGGCGACGGCCCGGTTGAGGGTGATCATCGGGTTGGGGGTCGAGCGCTCGATCATGGTGTAGAGCTGCAGGATTCGTGCCCAGTCGGTGTCTTCGGGGCGGCGGGCCTCGGCGTGCAGACCCGCGACGGCGGCCTGCATCTGGTACAGCCCGGTCAGCCCGGCGGGCATGGTCGCGGTGAGCAGCCGCAAGCCCTCGGTGATCTGCGGGCGGTCCCAGCGGGAGCGGTCCTGTTCGGTGAGCGGGATCAGTTCGCCGTGCGGTCCGGAGCGGGCGGCCCGGCGGGCGTCGGTGAGCAGCATCAGCGCGAGCAGGCCGGTGACCTCGGTGTTGTCGGGCAGGAGTCGGCGCAGCGCGCGGGTCAGCCGGATCGCCTCGGCCGACAGATCGCCGCGCCGCAATCCCGCACCGGAACTGCTGGTGTGGCCCTCGGTGAAGATCACGTACAGCACATGCAGCACCGCACCGACCCGAGTGCTGTCGTGCGCGCCGTCGGCGAACGGTCGGTCGGATTCGGCCAAGCGCTTCTTCGCCCGCGAGATCCTTTGCGCCATGGTCGATTCCGGTACCAGGAAGGCGGTGGCGATCTCGGCGGTGCTCAACCCGCCGACCGCGCGCAAGGTGAGCGCGACAGCACCGGCGGGCGGCAGGTCGGGGTGACAGCACAGGAAGTACATGTCGAGGGTGTCGTCCCGCTCGATCGCGTCGACGGGCACATCCCGCACGAAAACCGTTGTCTCCCTGCGTCGCCGCGCCACCTCGGCCCGCACGGCATCGGCCATCCGCCGCTGCGCGACCTGGATCAGCCAGCCACGTGGATTGTCCGGAAGCCCGTCGCGATCCCACTGGGTCGCCGCCGCCAGCAGCGCATCCTGCACCGAGTCCTCGGCGAGGTCGAAATCGCCGAAGCGGCGGACCAAGACGCCGAGGACCTGCGGCGAGAGTTCACGCAGCAGGTCCTCGATGCGTGGCAGGGTCTCGGTCACGCGACGTCGGGCGCGCTCATGATCTGACGCACCTCGATGTATTCACCGATCGGCTTGCCGCCGGGGCCGGGCGCCGCGGAAGCCTGCGCGGCGATCTCGACCGCGCGCTCGACCGAATCGACATCGACCACCCAGAAACCGGCGAGGAACTCCTTGGTCTCCGGGAAAGGCCCGTCGGTCACGACCGGCGCCGAGCGGCCGTCGGAGCACACGATCATCGCCTGATCCGGTGCGGCCAGGCCCTGCGCGTCGACGAGTTCGCCCGCGGCGGCGAGCTGTTCGCCCAGTGCCCGCTGGAAGTCGATGTGGGCGGCGATGTCCTCGGGTGCCCAATCCGGCAGCGCGATGTCGCAGTAGGCAGCTTCGGAATAGGTCTTGACCAGCATGAATTTCACGGTTCGGCTCCTGTTCGGTGCGCCCGTGTGGCGCGTTCGACTGTTGGTCGGAGCAGATCCGCGGTCTTCGACACTCTTGTCTCTATGAACTGGATCACAGGGGAATGTTCGTGTCCGCCAGCCGGTCGGGATCGACGGGTTGCGCCGATCCGATCAACTCCTTGATCCGGTCGGTCACGTCCCAGACGTTGACGTTCATCCCCGCGCGCACCCTGTGCTGCGCGTCGAGCCAGAACGCGACGAACTCGCGCTCGTCCAGATCGCCGCGCACCACCACCCGCACGTCGTCGCCGCGCCCGACATAGCCGGAGTACTCCATCCCGACGTCGTACTGATCGCTGAAGAAGTAGGGCAGCCGGTCGTAGACAGCGGCTTTGCCCAGCATCGTCTGCGCGGCGACGGCGGGCTGGTTCAGCGCGGTCGCCCAGTGCTCGACGCGGACCGGCCGGTGCAACAGCGGATGCTCCTGCTCGGCGATATCGCCCACCGCGACCACATCGGGGTTGCTGGTGCACAGCGCGGCGTCCACCAGCACGCCGCCGTCGCTGGCCAGTCCGGCCGCGGTCGCCGTCTCGATATTGGGCTGCGCCCCCACCGCGACCAGTACCGCCTGCGCGGGCACCACGGTGCCGTCGCCGAGCCGCACGCCCGTCGCCTCGCCGTCGTCGGTCAGGATCTCGTCGACGGAGGTGTGCACGCGCAGGTCGACGCCGTGCGCGCGATGCAGATCGGCATAGAACCTGCCCATCTCCGGACCGAGCACACCGACCAGCGGCAGCTCGGCCGTTTCGATCACCGTCACCTCGACGCCCTTGGCGCGGGCCTGCGCGGCGACCTCGAGTCCGATCCATCCGGCCCCGATGATGACGAGGCGCCGATCCGTGCGCAGGATCTCGAGCAGCGCGTTCGAATCGCCGATGGTGCGCAGTGTGTAGACATTCGGGGCGTCGGCGCCGGGAATGTCGAGGGTGCGGGCTCGCGAGCCGGTGGCGAGGGCCAGCTTGTCGTAGTCGAGGGTGGAACCGTCGGGCAGCGTCACCGTCTTGGCGATCGGATCGAACGCGGTGGCGGTGGTGCCGAGCCGCAGGTCGATGTGGTGATCGCGGTACCAGGCGGCCGTGTCTACGGTGAAATCGGGCAGTTCCTGGGTGCCCGCCAGATGCTGTTTGGACAGTGGCGGGCGCTCGTACGGCAGCTCTTCTTCGGCGGCCAGCAGAGTGACGCGACCGTCGAAATCGTTGGCGCGGAGGGCTTCGGCGATCTTCGCTCCGCCCAGACCTCCACCGATAACGACGAAATGCTGATTCGAGCTCATGAACGGACCCCTTCTCGCGGACGACCCGGACTCCTCGCAACCCGAGCTTAGTGCGCGTTTTCGCCCACGGGAACGATTCCGGCGGTGATGCGGTTGCACCAGTCGGTGGGGCAGACCCGACCCGCCACAGCTGACCCGAGAGGAACCCATCGTGAGCGAGCAGGCCACCAAGGATGTCGCCGATTTCTGGTTCGACCCGCTGTGCCCGTGGTGCTGGATCACCTCCCGGTGGATCCTGGAAGTCGAGAAGGTGCGCGATATCGAGGCGCACTTCCACGTGATGAGTCTGGCGGTGCTCAATGAGGGCAAAGACGACCTGCCGCAGCGTTATGTCGACATGATGGCCGCCGCGTGGGGCCCGGTTCGAGTCGTCACCGCCGCTGGTCAGAAGTACGGCGACGAGATCCTGTCGCCGCTCTACACCGCGCTGGGCACCCGGATCCACGACCGCAAGGCCGAGTACGAGCGCGAGACGCCGCAGGAGACCTTCGTCGCGGTCGTCGCCGACGCGCTCGCCGAACTGAACCTGCCCGCCGAACTCGCCGAGGCCGCGAACAGCACCGACTACGACGAGGCGCTGCGGGCCAGCCATCACGCGGGCATGGACAAGGTCGGCCCCGATGTCGGCACGCCGACCATCCACATCAACGGGACCGCCTTCTTCGGGCCGGTGCTCTCGCGCATTCCGCGCGGTGAGGACGCGGGCCGGGTGTGGGACGGCGTGGTCGCGCTGGCCTCGTACCCGCACTTCTTCGAGCTCAAGCGCACCAGGACCGAGGACCCGGTCTTCGACTGATCGTGCGGGTCGGGGGTGCCGCTCACCGCACCCCCGAGCGATCAGACCGGCTTCGGCGGCAGCGGGGGCGGCGCCGAATTCAGCGGATATCCGCGCTGCGGCGGGATCATGCCGGGGTGCGGCGCGCTCGGTCGCCAGAACATCGGTCCTGGCTTGCTGCGATCACGCAGCGCCCACATCCGCCAGGTGAGCACCGGGTGGCTGGCCATGGCGTTGACCAGCCAGATGAAACCGCCCCTGTCGAGTGCGGCCCGGTCGGCCATCTCGTCGACGCCGACATCGCTGTTGAGGTACTTGCCCGCGGCGAGGGTCGCCATCGCGCTGGGCGCGCCGTGCGGTCGGAAGCAGAAGCCGTGATTGTCGGCGGTGTACTCCTGGGCGCGGATCAGCGACGACCCGAGCACCGGCAACCACGGTGCGACGAACATGCCGAGCTGACGCCAATAGGACACGTGGCCCGCGGCGATATGACCCACTTCGTGGCCGATGATGAACGCGAGCCCGTCCGGTTCGCGTGCGGCGCCGCCGATCTCGAACAGGTCGCTGTAGACCACGACGAACCGGCGGAACCCGTGTCCGGAGGCGAAGGCGTTGATCTGGCCGTTGCCCAGGATCACGTAGGCGTCCGGCGCTTTGTGCATCCCGAATCGCGCCGCCGCCTCCTGCACGAGGCGGTACCCCTCGGGGAACTGGGTGGGCGACATCTTCACGCCGTTCACGCGCTGCGTCGCGAAGTTCAGACCACGACCGGCCCACAGCAGCACCGGGGCGAACAACAGCAGCAGCACATACGGACTGGTGACGAGGGAACTGGTCTGCTCCACACCATTCTCGTCGACGACGGGATCGGTGAACAGTTCGACCGTCATGAGCAGGAGCGCGAACAGGTACGCGACCGCGGTGATCATGATGACCACGATCAGCAGCGGGATCTCCCATGTATGCCGGGCGGGGCGATCCCACGGCATCAGCCCGCGCGGTCGGTGCTGCGGTGGCGCGGGCGGACCGCTCGGCGGGTAGTAGCCGGGGGCGTACTGGCCCGGAGCGTACTGACCAGGGGCGACGGGCGGATACGAGCCGGTCGGCGGCTGCGGTGGGCTGTCGTGCGCGGGGAAACCGCCGGTCCGTGGATCAGATTGTGCCCACGGCGACGGCGGTGCGGTGTCGGAGTTCGGTGACGATGTTCGCTCGGGCTGGCTGCCCGTGTGCTCCGGCGGGGAACCCGCCGAATGCGGGGAATGCGGTTCGTGCGGGTGCATGAAACGACTCTAAGCAGGCCTGCGACAATCGCAGCCATGCGCGTTTACCTGGGTGCCGACCATGCCGGTTTCGAACTGAAGAATCACGTGAAGGCCCATCTGCAGGAGGCCGGAGTGGAGGTCGTCGACTGCGGCGCCCTCGAATACGACGCTCTCGACGACTACCCCGCCTTCTGCATCGAGGCGGCTCGGCGCACCGTTGCCGACCCGGGCTCGCTCGGCCTGGTGTTCGGTGGCAGCGGCAACGGCGAGCAGATCGCCGCCAACAAGGTCGCGGGCGCCCGCTGCGCCCTGGCCTGGAGCGTCGAAACCGCCGTGCTGGCCCGCGAACACAACAATGCCAACCTGATCGGCATCGGCGGCCGCATGCACTCCACCGCCGAAGCCCTCGCCATCGTCGACGCGTTCCTCGCGGCGGCCTGGTCGGACGAGGCGCGCCACCAGCGCCGCATCGACATCCTGGCCGACTTCGAGAAGACCGGCATCGCTCCCGAGATTCCCGCGTACTGAGGTAGTGCCGGAAGGACATACCCTCCACCGGATCGCCGACCTGCATCAGCAGCGGTTTTCCGGTGGGGTGGTACGGGTTTCGAGTCCGCAGGGGCGGTTCACCGAAGGCGCCGCGCTCGTGGACGGGCAGGTGTTCGAGCAGGCCGAGGCCTACGGCAAGCATCTGCTGCATCACTACGCGTCCGGGCTGACGGTGCATGTGCATCTCGGGCTGTACGGCATCTTCAGCGAGGTCGAGTTGCCGATGGCGGCGCCGGTCGGGCAGGTACGGATGCGAATGCTCGGTGCCGCAACAAATTTCGGTACCGATCTGCGCGGACCCACGGCGTGTGAAGTGTTGTCGCCGCCCGAAGTGGACGCGCTCACCGCGCGCCTCGGCGCCGACCCGTTGCGTGCCGACGCCGACCACGAACGCGCGGGCGCGCGAATTCGGCGTTCCCGCAGGGCGATCGGCGCGTTGCTGATGGATCAGGCCTTGATCGCCGGCGTCGGCAACGTCTACCGCGCGGAAGTCCTGTTTCGCCACGGCATCTCACCGTTCCGCCCCGGCACCTCGGTCACCGCTGAGGAATGGGACGCCCTCTGGGCCGACCTGGTCGAGCTCATGCCGATCGGCGTCACCACCGGCCGGATGCACGTGGTCCGCCCCGAACACGACACCGGCGCACCGTCGTACACCAAAGACCGCCCCCGCACCTACGTCTACCGCCGTCAGGGCGAACCGTGCCGAGTGTGCGCGACCCCCATCGCACACAAGGTCATGGAAGCCCGAAACCTCTTCTGGTGCCCCACCTGTCAGCCGGCAGAGTAATCGGCTGAGCCGGACCGCGAAGTGCAGGCTTCGCGATCCGACTCAGCCGGCGACCGCCGTTCCCAGTTCGGGGTCGCCCGATTCAGCGAGCGCGAAACGCCGCCCGCCCGCCGACTTCGCCGAGTACATCGCGCGGTCGGCGCGACGCAACAGGTCGGTGAAATCGCACGTCTTTCCCGGTGGGCAGAAAGCGGTGCCCACGCTGGCCGAAACCGGTACGGGGCCCGCGCTCGACCACACCGGGTCGCGCAGTGCCGCGACTACCCGGTGTGCCAGCTCGCCGAGGGTGTCGCGGCGCGGGTTGGCCGCCACCACGAACTCGTCGCCGCCGTATCGGCAGATCACCGTGTCGGGCGGGCACACCTCACGCAGCCGGTTGGCCAGTTCGACCAGTACCTCGTCGCCGATCGCGTGTCCGTAGCCGTCATTGATCTGTTTGAAGCGGTCGAGGTCCACCACCAGCACACCGACACCGCGGCTCGGGTCGGCGGCGAACGCACGTACCCGTTCCTGCAGCAGCGTGCGGTTCGCGAGATCGGTGAGTGCGTCGTGGGTCGCCTCGTGGCGCAAGCGGTGCTGCAGCGCGGCGATCTCCTGTACGCGCAGTGACACTTTCGCCGAGATGTTCTGTTCCTGTTGCGCCAGAGCGCGTTCCTGTAGTGCCTGTGCGTAGCTGTCGATGGCCTGGCTGGCCACCAGCGGCCAGCGGGTCGCCACCAGCGAGCCCGGAACCCCCGAGGGGAAGCCGAGCAGCCAGCGACTGGCATGGGCCAGCATCCTGGTGCGTTCGAAAGGCGCCTCGGCCAACCGCGCGCCGAGCTTGCGCGCCTGTGGTACCGGGAACGGTTCGGTCCGAGCCAGGTGCAGCAGCCGCTCGACGATGTCGACGAGCACCGGCTCCAACTGGTGCGGCGCCGTGGAAGAGCCCGGTTCGGCGCATACCGCGCGGGCCCAGGCGCGGGCCATCGCGGCGACCGGTGGCTCGATGTGGGTCATCGAGATCACCGGCGATAGGTGGCGACGGTCTTGCCACCTCGATCATTCGCACTGCTACGCGGTTGGGTCCACCGAGTTCGGCACACGCTCACCGCCCCCTTTCCAGATACCCCCGTCCGGCAAAAAGGATCCTAGCAAGCCACCCGAGACCGAAAATTCACGTTCTGGAACGTGTTCTCTGGTCTCTCGCGAATGGCGATCGGCTATGACATCGCTGCAGAGCCTTCGGCGTTACACATTTTCCGAAAGAATTTTCGGAAACCCGAAACGTGCAGCGTGATGCCCTCCGCTGGGCGGTGGACGTTGTGTCGCCATGGGTCCCTCCTGGCACGGGGTGCGAGTTGTGACGATGTGGCAGTAGTCGTCACGCGCACTCTCATGGTGGCCTACTCGCCGCCCACGTGGCGGGTTTTCAAGGATAATTCTCCTATTTAATCCCCCCGGTGGAGCAGGCGCCGGTCCCCATGGGCGCACCGATCCATCGTCGCCGGGAGGACGTTTCGGGGCTAGGGTCATTAGGCCCTAATCGGGCATAGCGGCGATTGATCGCAGAGAAGTTGGGTACACCGGCGGCCGAGGCGCATCAATCGGGCAGGCAGGGGCCGGATTGGCATTTTTCGCGCGGGGTTCGGTACAGTCGTGGCGCACACGACATCGTGGCGATCCCATCGATGTCGTATGCCTGCGGGTGTAGTTCAATGGTAGAACCTCAGCCTTCCAAGCTGATGGTGCGGGTTCGATTCCCGTCACCCGCTCAAACATGTATTGCCTCGACGGTGCTCTCGCCGGTGAGGTATCGGGGTGTAGCGCAGCTTGGTAGCGCATCCGCTTTGGGAGCGGAGGGTCGCAGGTTCAAATCCTGTCACCCCGACCATCACCATTCGCCCAGCTCAGGCTTGTAGGAGACGGATGCCCACGCAACGTAAGGTCGCGATCGTCACCGGAGCAGCCCGTGGCATCGGCGCCGCGGTCGCGGTCAAGCTCGCTGCCGACGGATATGCCGTCGCCGTGCTCGATCTCGACGAAGCCGCCTGCGCGGGCACCGTCGCCACCATCGCGTCCGCCGGGGGCGAAGCTCTCGCGGTCGGCGCCGATGTGGCCGACGAAGGGGCTGTCGCCGCCGCGGTGGAGCGGATCGCCACCGAACTCGGCTCGCCGACCGTGCTGGTCAACAACGCGGGCGTGCTGCGCGACAACCTGCTGTTCAAGATGTCGGTAGACGACTGGGACACCGTCATGAACGTGCACCTGCGCGGCGCCTTCCTGATGACCCGCGCGGTGCAGAAGTACATGGTCGAGGCGAAGTTCGGCCGCATCGTCAACCTGTCGAGCACCTCGGCGCTCGGCAATCGCGGCCAGGCCAACTACTCCGCGGCCAAGGCGGGCATGCAGGGCTTCACCAAGACTCTCGCCTTCGAACTCGGCAAATTCGGCGTCACCGCCAACGCGATCGCTCCCGGCTTCATCGAAACCGAGATGACCGCCGCGACGGCCGCCCGCGTCGGCGTCGAGTTCGAGGCGTTCAAAGCGGCTGCCGCCGCGCAGATCCCGGTCAACCGGGTCGGCACGCCCGACGACATCGCCAACACCGCCTCGTTCTTCGCGAGCGAGGGCGCCGGCTTCGTGTCGGGTCAGGTCATCTATGTGGCAGGCGGCCCGAAGGACTGAGGTCGCCTCAGGCGCAGCCGAACCGGAAGTCCGCTCGCGCCTCGGTGCCCGCTGCCACGGTGACCCTGACCGGCTCCGTGACGGCCAACCCGCAGCCGCCGGGCACGGTCACCACCTCGGCTTCGTAGCAGCCCACCGGCAGCGCCACCGTGGCCCGCCCGTCGGCACCACTGACCAGCGTGGCGACCACCTGCTTCGCATCGCACGGCGTGACCTCGATATCGGCCCGATTCACCGGCATCGGCTCCCGGCCGGTGAACGTCCACACCGTCAGCGACCCCGTCCCCACGGGTACCGGATCGGCGCTCGCGACACCGCTGACCATGAGCGGAGCGAGTACGGACAGTGCGAGAAATGTACGGCGCATGAACCTCTCCTCATCGATGAGTCGGGTCGTCCGCTGCTGATGGTAGGCCCATCCGGGTCCGAATCCGCACGTCACACCCGGATTCGGCGTTGACGATTCGGCGACGATCCGTGACCGGCGAACCTGTCGCCCGGTGAAAAACCGCTGGTCCGACCTAGGCGGACAGCGACATCCGATGTGTCAGGATCGGTCGATGACCTATGTCGCCGATCCGCGAGTCGACGCCTATATCGACGCGCTGCCTGTCTGGCAGCAGGGAATCTGTCGCCAGGTGCGTGAGCTCGTCCACGCCGCCGACCCGGCGGTCACCGAAACGGTCAAACGTCGAATCCAGCCCTACTTCGTGCTCGACGGCAATATCTGCGCGCTGCTCGCCGCCAAGACGCACGTCAACATCTTCCTCTACGACGGCGCGATCGTCCCCGACCCCGACCACATCATCACCGGTGGTCACGACAACAAAACCGCCCGTACGGTCGCCGTGTACGAGGGTCAGACCCTCAACGAACGAGCGCTGTCGACGATGCTGAAACAGATCATCGCCGACAACCGGGCGGGTGGCTGGCGCAAGATCAAGAAGGAGCGCGGCGAGGGCTAGGGTTCGTGCCCGTCACACAGTCGGGGTGATGCCCGCGCGTTCGCTCCAGACCTGTTCCGCGGGGACCGAGATCGTGGTCAGCTCGGGGTAGCGCAGGGCGGAGAGGGTGCCGCCGAAGACGGCGCCGGTGTCGAGGCAGAGGGTGTTGTTGACCCAGGCGAGGGTGGGCACCGGGGTGTGGCCGTAGAGGACGGTCGGGGCGCCTCGGTAGTCCTGGGCCCAGTCGTAGCGGATGGGGTAGCCGTGTTCGTCCAGTTCGCCGGTGGGGGCGCCGTAGAGGGCGAAGGAGCGGGCTCGGCCGGAGGTGCTGCCGTGCAGGCTTTCCGGGAGACCGGCGTGGGCGACGACGAGCCTGCCGCGATCGAGCAGGTAGTGGCTCGGCAGGCCGCGCAGGAAAGTGTGTGCGGCGGTGCGGAACTCGAGGTCTTCGTCCGCCAGCTGGGACAGTGACTGTTCGAGGCCGTGCGCGATGCGGACGTTGCGACCGTCGAGGGCGCGCATCAGCTTGTGGTCGTGGTTGCCGGTGACACACAGGGCGGTCTTCGCGGCGACCATCCCCATCGCCAGGCGCAGCACGCCGGGGGTGTCGGGACCACGGTCGACGAGATCGCCGACGAAGACCGCGGTGCGATCGTCGGGGTGGGAGGCGTCGATCGGACGGCCGCGGTCGTCGCGGTCCACGGTGTAGCCGAGTTCGCCGAGCAAGGTCTCCAGTTCGCTGCGGCAGCCGTGGACGTCGCCGATCACGTCGAACGGTCCGGTCAGGTCGCGGCGGTCGCGGGGGAGGAGGTCGGTGCGGCGAGGTTCGGTCATATCCCCTCCATCGTCGTGTAGGGCGGGCCCGCGCCGCAACCGCGTTACCCCGCGGTGGGGATCGCCGAGTCGGGCCAGACCCAGTCGGCGACGACCGGGATGTCGGCGCCCTGTTCGCGGGTCCAGCGGCGCGCGATCAATCGGGCGTCGACCATCTCCTGGCGCAGACCCGCCGCCCGCTCACGCAGTCCGGGCACGCGGTCGATCACATCGAGCACCAGATGGAAGCGGTCAAGATCGTTGAGCATCACCATGTCGAAGGGGGTGGTCGTGGTGCCCTTCTCCTTGTAACCGCGCACGTGCAGGTTGGCGTGATTGGTGCGGCGGTAGGTGAGCCGGTGCACCAGCCACGGGTAGCCGTGGAAGGCGAAGATCACCGGGCGGTCGGTGGTGAACAGGGCGTCGAACTCGGCATCGGGCAGGCCGTGCGGGTGTTCGTCGGCGGGCAGCATGCGCATCAGGTCGACCACATTGACGAACCGAATGCGTAAGTCCGGCAGTCGATCTCGCAGAATCGCCACCGCCGCCAGGGCTTCCAGGGTCGGCACGTCGCCCGCGCACCCCAGCACCACATCGGGCGTGGTCCCGAGGTCGTCGTTGTGACACGCCCACGCCCAGATCCCGAGACCGCGCGTGCAGTGCAGCCCGGCCTCCTCGGCTGAAAGCCAGTCCGGCCCCGGCTGTTTGCCCGCCACGACCACGTTCGCGTAGTGCAGCGACCGCAGGCAGTGGTCGTAGGTCGACAGCAGGGTATTGGCATCCGGCGGCAGATACACGCGCACGATATCGGGGCTCTTGTTCGCCACCACGTCGAGGAATCCGGGATCCTGATGGGTGAACCCGTTGTGGTCCTGGCGCCACACGTGCGAGGTGAGCAGGTAGTTCAGGCTGGGGATCTTGCGCCGCCACCCCACCTTCAGGCTGGCGTCGAGCCATTTGGCGTGCTGGTTGAACATGGCGTCGACGATGTGGATGAACGCCTCGTAGCAGGTGAAGACGCCGTGGCGGCCCGTCAGCAGGTAACCCTCCAGCAGGCCCTCGCACATGTGCTCGGAGAGCACTTCGACCGCGCGACCCACCGTCGAGAGATCGACATCCCAGCGCCCGACTTCTTCCTGCCAGTCGCGCCCGGTCACCTCGAGGATGTCCTGGAGCCGGTTGCTGGCCAGTTCGTCGGGAGCGAAGGTGAGGAAATTGTGCGGATTGCGGGCGGTGACATCGCGCAGCCAGCCGCCGAGCACCCTGGTCGCCTCGTGCTGACCCGCGCCCGGCGCCACGACATCCACGCAGTAGTCGCGCCAATCGGGCAGGTCGAGATCGCGAATCAGGGAGCCGCCGTTCGCGACGGGGTTGAGGCTCATCGGATGCGCCGGAACCTGTTCCAGCAGGGCGGGCACCGGCGAGCCGTCGTGGTCGAACAATTCCTCCGGCCGATACGACCGCAACCACAACTCCAGCACCCGCCGGTGTTCGGCGTCGGTGCGCGCGTTGGGCAACGGCACCTGATGGGCGCGGAAGGTGCCCTCGACCTGTTTGCCGTCGACCACCGGGGGACAGGTCCAGCCCTTCGGAGTGTGCATCACGATCATCGGCCAGCGGGGACGTGTCGTGTCACCGTCCTCGCGGGCGGCCCGCTGGAACTGCGCGATCCGGTCCATGCAGGTATTCATCGCGTCGGCCATCGCCTGGTGGACCGGTGCGGGGTCGTCGCCGGAGACGATCAGCGGCTCGTAACCGTAGCCGCGCAGCAGTTCGACCAGCTCTGCCACGGGGATGCGGGCGAGGATCGTCGGATTGGCGATCTTGTACTCGTTGAGCGCGAGGATCGGCACCACCGCCCCGTCGCGGCCCGCGTTGAGGAATTTGTTCGCGTGCCAGCTGCCCGCGAGTGGCCCGGTTTCGGCCTCGCCGTCGCCGACCACGCAGAACACGATGAGGTCGGGGTTGTCCAGGGCGGCGCCGAAGGCGTGCAGCAGGCTGTAGCCGAGCTCACCGCCCTCGTGGAACGACCCCGGCGTCTCCGGCGCGCAGTGACTCGGCACGCCGCCGGGGAAGGAGAACCGGTGGAAGAATCTGCGCATACCGTCGACGTCGCGCGGGATGTCGGGCTCCAGTTCGGTGTAGGCGTCTTCGAGCCACGCGCAGGCGTTGGGCCCGGGCCCGCCGTGCCCGGGGCCCGCGACGTATACCGCGTTCAGGCCGCGATCCCGGATCACCCGGTTGGCGTGGGCCCACACCAGATTCAGGCCGGGCACGGTGCCGAAGTGGCCGAGCAGGCGCGGCTTGATGTCCTCGGCGACCAGCGGGGTGCGCAGCAGCGGATTGCTCATCAGGTAGATCTGGCCGACCGCGAGATAGTTCGACGCCCGCCACCACGTGTCGACCGCGACGAGCTCCTCGCGCGAGAGCGGACCGGGTGCGTCGGTGAGGACGTAGGGCGTGGGAGCGATGGTCTCGCCCCGGCCGTCTCCCACGTTGTCGGCGGCGGTGTCGCCCGAGCTGTTCCCGGTCATCGCGGACTCTCCTCGAAATCGGTGAGTTCGCAGCGCCGTCCGCGCCGCGGTACATGCACGGGTGCCGATCGAGGACCGGTGACACCCGGTGGGGAATCGCACCGCCGAGCCTACCGTCGTGCCGGTTTCCGCCCCGGCTACGACAGTCGATTACTGTGCGGGCCATGCATTCTCTCGCCAGGATCATCGGAATCGGACTCGTCGCGGCCGCCGCGATCACGACAGCGGCTTGCGGCTCCGACGCGGATTCGACCAGCTCGCCGAGCTCGAGCTCGGTCGGCGGAAATCCCGCGAGTACGGGTCTCGAATGCACCGCCGACGACGTGAAGGTCAGCGGCGGTTTCGGTGAGGCGCCCAAGATCACCATCCCCGAGACCTGCGATCCGCCCAAGACCCTGATCGTCAAGGATCTGGTGGCAGGCAACGGGCCCGGCGCTGCGGCCGGACAGCCGCTGACCATGAACTACGAGTTGGTCACCTGGTCGGACAAGCAGGTACTCGACAGCTCCTTCCAGCGCGGCAAGCCGTTCGGGCTGACCCTCGGCGCGGGCCAGGTCATCCAGGGCTGGGACGAGGGCCTGATCGGCGTACAACAGGGCACCCGCAGGCTGCTGATCGTGCCGCCGAACCTCGGCTACGGCGAAGGCGGCAACGGTGTGCCGCCGAACGAGACGTTGGTCTTCGTGACCGACGCCGTGCAGGTCGGCCGCTAGCGGCACCCTCAACCAAACACCGATTGCGCGACCGCGCGGGCGGTCAACTACCCTGGTCGGGATGCGCTTTATGCGCCGCACCTGGCTTAGCCGTGCCTGACTATGGCGCGTCGCCCCTGTGGGGACACCACCATGAACTACGAACCAAGGAGTATGTCCGTGAAGAGCACCGTCGAGCAGCTGAGCCCGACCCGGGTCCGGATCAACGTCGAGGTGCCCTTCGAGGAGCTGAAGCCCGACTTCGACAAGGCCTACAAGGCGCTGGCGCAGCAGGTCAAGATCCCCGGCTTCCGTCCCGGCAAGGCTCCGGCCAAGCTGATCGAGACCCGTGTCGGCCGTGGCGCCGTGCTGGAGCAGGTCGTCAACGACGCGCTGCCCGCCCGCTACGCCGAGGCCGTGCAGGCCACCGAGGTCAAGGTCATCGGCCAGCCCGAGATCGAGATCACCAAGATCGAAGACGGCGAAGAGCTCGCGTTCACCGCTGAGGTCGACGTGCGCCCCGAGATCACCCTGCCCGATTACTCGGGCATCGAGGTGAGTGTCGATTCCTTCACCATCGGCGACGACGACATCGAGGAGCAGCTCACCTCGCTGCGTCAGCGCTTCGGCACCCTCACCGGTGTCGAGCGCGCCGTGGCCGATGGCGACTTCGTGTCGATCGACCTGTCGGCGACCGTCGACGGTGCGGACGTCCCCGAGGCGGCCACCACCGGCCTGTCGCACGAGGTCGGTTCGGGTCAGCTGATCGAGGGTCTCGACGAGGCGGTCATCGGCCTGAAGGCCGGCGAGTCCGCCGAGTTCACCTCCACCCTGGTCGCCGGCGACCACGCGGGCTCCGAAGCCGTGATCACCGTGACCGTGCAGTCGGTCAAGGAGCGCGAGCTGCCCGAGGCCGACGACGAGTTCGCTCAGCTTGCCAGTGAGTTCGACACCATCGACGAGCTCAAGGAAGACCTGAAGGGCCGCGTCGAGCGCGTCAAGAAGGTCGAGCAGGCCGGTTCGATCCGCGACAAGGTGCTCGACACCCTGCTCGAGACCGTCGAGGTGCCGCTGCCGGAGGCCGTCGTCAAGGCCGAGGTCGACGCCGTGGTCCACGACGCCGTGCACGGTTTCGACCACGACGAGGCCAAGCTGGCCGAGGCGCTCGAGGCGCAGGGCTCCTCCCGCGAGGAGTTCGACAAGGACACCCAGGAAGCCGCCGAGAAGTCGGTGAAGACCCAGCTGCTGCTCGACGCCATCGCCGAGGCCGAGAACACCCAGGTCGGCCAGCAGGAGCTGACCGAGCGAATCCTGTTCCAGGCACAGCGTTACGGCATGTCGCCGGAGCAGTTCATCCAGCAGGTGCAGCAGGCCGGCCAGCTCGGCGCGGTCTTCGCCGACGTGCGACGCGGCAAGGCGCTCGCCGGAGTTGTCGGTCAGGTGAAGGTTACCGACTCCGACGGCAACGTGGTCGACACCACCGAAATGTTCGGTGACCCTGCGGATTCCGCTGAAATCGAGCTGGACGAAGCCGCTGCTGAGTAGGTTTCGGCGGCGTGATTTGATTGCGCTGTGAGCGAAGAAGGGCGGTACCGGGAGTTCGGTGCCGCCCTGCTTCGTTAGTGTTTGTGACGACGAACCGTATTCGTATGGCCGTAGCAATCGGTGAGAAGAGAAGGCAGGTATCCGTGACGATCAACCAGGCAGGGGTCATGACAGCCGCTACCGCTGGACTCAACCTCAGTGATTCCGTATACGAACGGCTGCTTCGCGAGCGCATCATCTTCCTGGGCACCCAGGTCGACGATGAGATCGCGAACAAGATCTGCGCGCAGATCCTGCTGCTCTCGGCCGAGGACGCGACGAAGGACATCGCGCTCTACATCAACTCGCCCGGTGGCTCGGTCACTGCCGGCATGGCCATCTACGACACGATGCAGTTCGCCGAGTGCGACATCAAGACCGTCGCGATGGGTCTGGCCGCATCGATGGGACAGTTCCTGCTCACCGCGGGCACCAAGGGCAAGCGTTTCGCGCTGCCGCACACCCGGATCATGATGCACCAGCCCTCGGCGGGCATCGGTGGTTCGGCCGCCGACATCGCGATCATGGCCGAGCAGTTCGCCCACACCAAGCGTGAGCTCAACGAACTGCAGTCGCTGCACACCGGCAAGTCGGTGGAGCAGGTGACCGAGGACGCGGACCGCGACCGCTGGTTCACGGCGAAGGAAGCCCTGGAATACGGCTTCATCGACCACGTGGTCGCCCACGCGAACCAGGCGAAGTAGCGCAGGCCCGCGCCCCATCACACTCGAGACAAGCTTGGAGACCAAGATGGCCAATCTGATCGACCCGCGCGCAGGCTTGGGCGGCGCTGCTGCCGCCAACCCGCAGTCGCGCTACATCCTGCCGCAGTTCACCGAGCAGACTTCGTTCGGCGTCAAGACCTCCGACCCGTACAACAAGCTGTTCGAGGAGCGCATCATCTTCCTGGGCAACCAGGTCGACGACGTCTCGGCGAACGACATCATGGCGCAGCTGCTGGTGCTGGAGTCCCAGGACCCCGACCGCGACATCACCATGTACATCAACTCGCCCGGTGGCTCGTTCACCGCGCTGATGGCGATCTACGACACCATGCAGTACGTGCGCCCCGACGTGGTCACGGTCTGCCTGGGTCAGGCCGCCTCGGCCGCCGCGGTGCTGCTGGCCGCCGGTGCTCCCGGCAAGCGTGCCGCACTGCCCAACGCGCGCATCCTGATCCACCAGCCGTCTTCCGGCGGTGTGCAGGGTCAGGTGTCCGACCTCGAGATCGCCGCGGCCGAGATCGAGCGGATGCGTCGCCTGATGGAAGTCACCATCTCGCGCCACACCGGCAAGCCCGAGGAGCAGGTCCGCAAGGACACCGACCGCGACAAGATCCTGACCGCCGAGGAAGCCAAGGAATACGGCATCATCGATCAGGTCTTCGACTACCGCAAGCTCAGCGGACAGAAGTGACACGCCCGGGCCCGCTGTCCTGATCTGGGCGGCGGGCCCGGCTTTTTCACCCGCGGTGGCTCACAATGGTGATGACCCGCACAGCACTCACGACAAACATGCGCGAGTTGTCGACCTCATTCGCGCACAACAGGTACGGTCGACTCAGGGACCATTGCTCTGATTGACGGCACCGAGACGTATTTCCGGCCCAATCGGGGGACGACGGTCGCACTCGGACAAGGAAGTAGGGACCTACGAGATGGCGCGCATCGGAGACGGCGGCGATCTGCTGAAGTGCTCGTTCTGCGGAAAGAGCCAGAAGCAGGTCAAGAAGCTCATCGCGGGCCCTGGGGTTTATATCTGCGACGAGTGCATCGATCTGTGCAACGAGATCATCGAAGAAGAGTTGGCCGAGTCGAGCGAAGTGAAGCTCGACGAGTTGCCCAAGCCTTCGGAGATTCGGGATTTCCTCGAGAACTACGTGATCGGTCAGGACACCGCCAAGCGGACCCTCGCCGTCGCGGTCTACAACCACTACAAGCGCATCCAGGCAGGCGACAAGGGCCGCGACAGCCGCGGTGAGGCCGTCGAACTGATGAAGTCGAACATCTTGATGCTCGGCCCCACCGGTTGCGGCAAGACCTACCTCGCGCAGACCCTGGCCAAGATGCTGAACGTGCCGTTCGCCATCGCCGACGCCACCGCCCTCACCGAGGCCGGCTATGTCGGTGAGGACGTCGAGAACATCCTGCTGAAGCTGATCCAGGCCGCCGACTACGACGTCAAGCGCGCCGAGACCGGCATCATCTACATCGACGAGGTCGACAAGATCGCCCGCAAGAGCGAGAACCCGTCGATCACCCGCGATGTCTCGGGCGAGGGTGTGCAGCAGGCGCTGCTGAAGATCCTGGAGGGCACCCAGGCGAGTGTGCCGCCGCAGGGCGGTCGTAAGCACCCGCACCAGGAGTTCATCCAGATCGACACCACCAACGTGCTGTTCATCGTCGCGGGTGCCTTCGCGGGCCTGGAGAAGATCATCTCCGACCGCACCGGCCACCGCGGCATCGGCTTCGGCGCCGAGGTGCGCTCCAAGGCCGAGGTCGACACCGATGACCACTTCGCCGACGTGATGCCGGAGGATCTGATCAAGTTCGGTCTGATCCCCGAGTTCATCGGCCGCCTGCCCATCGTCGCCTCGGTGACGAACCTGGACAAGGAATCGCTGGTCACTATTCTCTCCGAGCCGAAGAACGCACTGGTCAAGCAGTACGTTCGCCTGTTCGAGATGGACGGCGTCGACCTCGAGTTCACCACCGACGCCCTCGAAGCGATCGCCGATCAGGCGATCCTGCGCGGCACCGGTGCTCGCGGCCTTCGCGCCATCATGGAAGAGGTCCTGCTGCCGGTGATGTACGACATCCCCGGCCGCGACGACGTCGCCAAGGTGGTCGTGAACGCCGACACCGTCGTGCACAACGTCCTCCCGACGATCGTGCCGCGTAAGGCGCAGCGTCCCGAGCGTCGCGAGAAGTCGGCGTAACAAACCAACGGCAAAGGGCCCCTTCGGATCTGATCCGGAGGGGCCCTTCGCTGTGTGTCGGTGGATGCTAGGTGGCGGCCGGGTTACCCATGCTCGGCGCGGACAGGAGATTGTCGGCCTCGTCTGCTGGGATCTCCGCGCTGGCACGGACGATCGCGGTGCTGTAGCGGGCGCTGGCGGCATTGTGGATGAGTAGCGCGACACCGATCATCACCGGGGCCACCGCGTGCACAGCGGCGTCGTACCAGTGCTGTGCGCTCAGGTGTGGATAGGTGTTGAGGGCGATGGTCAGCGTGAGCAGGAACAGCTCGGCGATCAGCACCTGGTTGCGATTGCCCATCACGCCCCACTCGGCCACGCGCGTGGTGCCGATCATGATGATGATCAGGCACACGCTGATCATCGCCTCCAGGCCGAAACTGGCCCAGTAGAGCGGATCGGTGGGCCCGCCAGGGGCGATGTTGTGCTGGACGTTCACCGCCGACCACAGCATGCCCGTGATCACCACGCCTGCCAGCGCCCGCAGCGACCAGGTGCGGTGCTGATAGAGCGAGGCGAGGCGAGCGCGTGGGTTGGACTCGCGGCGTTGCGCGGCGATGGCCTTGCGGGCCAGCATCAGGTCCGACATCTCGGCGCGCTCCAGCTCCGCGGTGGTGTCCCGCAGGCGGTCGGCGTGGGAGGAGGCGGCCTTGATCTGTTTCCAGCGCTGGTCGCGCTCGTAGGTGCGGATCTTCTCGGCGAGTTCGCGCTCGGCGCTCAACTCGTCTTCGGACAGCGCGTCGGTCAGGGCCGGATCGGACTGATAGGCGATGCGGCGCCTGGCCCGTTCCACCCGCACAGGCAGTGCGGTGACCTCGTGATCGAGCGGGTGTTCCTCGCGCATCGCAACTCCAGGTAGCAAAAGGGTTCGCCGGGTCGCGTCATTGTTGCGCATCGAGCGGGGGGAGAACACCCGTGGGCCCGAATTACTCGGTCCGAAGGCGCTGAAAATGTCTGGCGCACAACTGTGTAGCTGTTGACGGAGCGGTACGGGAGACGGTGACGACCGTTCGAGAATCGGTCGCGCCCGGGGCCGAGGAGCTTCGTTGATCCTCCGTGGTTCGCCGTTGAACCTTGATCCCGTAAAAGTGCTTCTGATGATGTGTCGTTGCTGGTCATCGGGGTGTTACTCCGGCCTGAACCGGTCGGTCTTTTCGTCCGTTTGGTCCGTCTTGCAGGGCCTTCATCGATTACGACGGGTTCGGCACACAAAACTCATCGGCGTATCCTCGCGGTGTGTCGGACTGGTGCTGCCGATTTCGTGCTGTTTACTCGGTCCGTCAATCAGATGTTCGAGTGACGAGTGGAAGCGGAGGAGACATGGCACTGCCTACGATGACCGCCGAACAGCGCACCGAGGCGTTGGCCAAAGCGGCTGCCGTGCGCAAGGCGCGCTCGGAACTGATCGGCAAGGTGAAGGAGGGCAAGGTCACCGTCGCCGATCTGCTCAAGAAAGCCGACAGCGATGACCTGGTGAAAAAGACCAAGGTCGCTGCCGTGATCAAGGCACTGCCGGGCGTTGGTCCGGTCAAGGCCGCCAAGCTGATGGATCAGGCCGAGATTCCCGAAGATCGTCGTATCGGTGGCCTCGGTGCTCGTCAGCGCGCGGCCCTGCTCGACGCCCTCGAGGCCTGAGCCGATTAGCGATCCGACGCCCGTGGTGCTGGATGCACGGGCGTCGGGATGGTCTGTGAGTGATCTGGAATAAGTGAATTACACGCAATAGGTCAGCAGGAAGTCGTTGATCCGCAGGCGCCATCCCGGTTGCAATTCGATCGGGAGGGTGCCGACGCGAGACCAGCGTTCGCTGTCGGGGGCGGCGAAGAACGTTCCGGAGGTCGCGGGGGCCTCGCGGACGAACACCTTGCCACGGTCGGGGGCGACGAAGGCATGGACCCGCGAGACGAGCCGATCGCGCTCGATCAGGATCGGCGTCGCCGCGGAAGCGCGTACCGATTCTTCCCCCGAGGGATTGCGGCCGAGGACATAGGGCCGGTCCAAGGGGTAGCTCAGCCCTTCTTCGGTGACCAGTGCGCCACGCGAACTGCTGTGGGGCGCCGTGCCTTTGCTCAGCGCGACCGGTTCGGCGCGCTTGGCGGCTTCGAGTGGTTGGGACCAGGCGCGGGGCGCGTCGGCATTGGGGGAGTTGCGCGGGCCGGTGCTCACGGTGGCACCGTCGCCGGTGCTCGGTCGGCTGCCCGTGCTCACCGTTTCGCTGTCGGGTCGGCCCGCATCGGGCTGGAAACCCGAGGTCGCGGGCTTTTCCGGCGTCGGTGCCGGGAACCCGGCGGTGGCCGGGAGCGCGTCGCCGGCGTCGGTGGGTCGCGAGGTCGGGGCGCGAAGGGCTTGGAAGCCGGTGGCCTCGGTGGGTGCGGGCTCGTCGACGGATTCGACCCGGCGGGGCGGGGGATTGCGACGTCGGCCCAGGTTGAGCACGAAACCGTTGCCGGTGACGATGCCGGCGCGCAGGTCGGTGCGTGGATTGGCGCTGGTGGGATCGGCCAACTCAGCGCCCACCGCGATGCGTCGGACAGGTTCGCGGATGATCTCGTCGACCCAGGTGAAAGCCCGGTCGCCAGCGAGGCGGCGGTTGCCCTCCGCGCCGGAGATCTCGGCGATCACCGCGCCGCGCAACAGGATCAGCATGCCGTCGGCCGTCGGGGCGAGCACGCCGAAAGGTGGTGGGGCAGAAGCTCCGCCGAACACCACGCCCGCCAGCCGCTGTGCCAGGGCCGCACCGGGTGCGCTCGCCGCGGTGTTGTTGGCGACGGTTTCCACCGCGCCGAGTAACCGATCGGTCGACGGCGTCTCCCCGGCCAGATAGACGACGACGTCGCCGAATCTGGCGACGATCCCGGTCCCCGGCACGATGGCCACGGTGGACGAATGCGCGTGCATCAACGCCTCCTTGTCGGACTGGCCTTTACCGCCGCCTCGGCCGACCCCCGCTGTGCGTCAGACCGCGACCTAGCTCTCCGCCGCCAGCATAGATGGCCCGACGCCCGGGGATAAGGTCCGAAGGCAAATTTCGAACAGCGTTCGTGCCAAACGATGTTCGTCGGACGCGTAGGATCGGCGCATGAACGCCGCACCCGTCAGCCGCCGGGCTCGACCGGCGAAAGTGCCCTTGAGCCGCGATCTCGTCATCGAGACCGGATTGCGCATCCTCGATACCGAAGGTTCGGCCGCGCTCACCATGCGCAGGGTCGCCAAGGAACTCGACACCGGCGCCGCGTCGCTCTACGTCTACGTCGCCCATCGCGACGACCTGCTGACCGGCATGCTCGATCACGTCCTGTCCCAGGTTCGGGTGCCCACCGAGGGCGACTGGCGTGCGCGGGTGACCCAGTTGGTCGAAAACGCGATCGAGGCTCTCGGCCGCCACGACGGTCTCGCGCTCGTCACCTTCGGCCGCTTCCCGACCACCGAGCACGCCCTCGGCCTGATCGAACAGTTGCGCACCCTCCTGCGCGAAGGGGGCCTCACCCCCGCGACCGCCACCTGGGCCGTCGATCTGATCTACCGGCACATCGCGGCCGAGTCGGTGGAGCGCGCCACCCACCCCGCCGGTGACGTCCGGGCGCGCTGGGCTCTGCGCACGCTGCTCAATGGGATCGTCGCCACCCCGGTGGCCGGTGGACCTGCTCGGCTCGCGCGTGAGGACGAGATCGCGGACCTGCAGGAGATCGAGCGACGGGCGGGCGCGCCGTTCGGCGAGGTGGGCATGATCGCGATCGCTGAGGACGACCCGCCGTCGTGGGAAGTGTTGCGGGCCTTCGTCGTCGAGGGGCGCGCGTGGGTGTGGCCGGACGACGACGATCACCCGGTCGGTTACCTGGTTCTCGGTCTCGTCGACGGTCAGCCCCACATCGACCAGGTCTCCGTCGACCCGGTCCACGCGGGCGCGCGGATCGGCAAGCGACTGATCGACCACGCGGTGCGGTGGGCGAAAGACCACGACCTCCACGAGATCACGCTCACCACGTTCGCCGAAGTCCCCTGGAACGGGCCGTATTACGAACGCCTCGGCTTCGCCTACATCCCGGTGGCGGACGAGCCGCCGGGACTGCGCGCGATCCGTGCCACCGAAATAGCCCATGGCCTCGACGAATGGCCTCGCGCGTGCATGCGGGCCGAGCTCGCGACATGGAGATTCGACTGACGACGCTCTCGGCCTGACCCGCAGCGGCTCAGCGGGTGATCGCGGCGTGTCTGGCGAAAGCGGCTTCGGCCGCGGGGGCGGCGGCTTCGCGGTCGGTGGGGATCAGGCCGATGCGGGTGCGGCGGTCGAGGAGGTCGTCGATGGTGAGGGCGGCCTCATGGGTGATCGCGAAGTCGAATTCGGCTGCGGTGACATCGATTCCGGGGGCGACCGGTGCGGCGAGGGCGGGATCGGCGAGCCAGGCGGAGACGATGCGGCTCGCTTCGCTGCCGTAGCGCTCGATGAGGACCGGCGGGGCGTCGATGCGGTCGCGGGCGGCTCCGGACACCGCGCCGACAAGGGGGAACTGGGTGGTGCGGCAGGGACCGGCCGTAAGCGCTGACTGCGCCACCGCCGCGTCGACCGCGTCCTGGGCCATCTGGCGGTACGTGGTGAGCTTGCCGCCGACGACGGTGATCAGACCGTCCGGGGCGGTGAGGACCGCGTGCTCGCGGGAGATGTCGGCGGTGCTGTCGTCGGCGGTTTTGAGCAGTGGGCGCAGGCCGGCGAACTTGCCGCGGATATCGGAGCGCGTCAACGGTTCCCGCAGGGCCGTATTGATGGTGTCGAGCAGGAAGTCGATCTCGGTCTCGGTGGGCTGGGGCTCGTCGGGGATCGGGCCTGGCGCGTCCTCGTCGGTGAGGCCCAGATAGACCCGGCCGTGCGCGGCGGGCAGCGCGAAGACGAACCGGCTGATGCTGCCCGGTACCGGCACCGTCAGCGCGGCACTGAGTCCACCGAAGGCCGCGGCGTCGAAGACGAGGTGGGTGCCACGGCTCGGCCGCAGCTCGATGCTGTGGTCGACCTCGCCCGCCCACACGCCGGTGGCGTTCACGACCGCGCGCGCCCGCACGGCCAGGGTCTCGCCGGAAAGGGTGTCGCGCAGCTGGACCGAATCACCGGTGGCAGTGACGGCTTCCACGCGGGTGAGAACCGTCGCGCCTGCCGAGGCGGCGGTGCGAGCCAGGGCGACGACCAAGCGGGCATCGTCGACGAGCTGACCGTCCCACGCCTGCAAGCCTCCGCGCAGCCCGTCGCGCCGCACGGTGGGCGCCAGGCGCAGTGCCTCGGCGGCGGCCACCCGGCGCGAGCGCGGCAACGTGTCGACGGAGGTGTGCGCCGCGATCCGCAGCGCGTCGCCCGCGGCGAACCCCGCGCGGATGAGCGAGCTCTGGGCCAGCTTGATGCCGGGCAGCAGCGGAACGAGTTGGGGGAGCGGACGCACCAGATGCGGTGCGGTGGTGCGCAACAGGATGCCGCGTTCGACCGCGCTCTCGTGCGCGATCCCGACCCGTCCGCTCGCCAGATACCGCAGCCCGCCGTGCACCAGCTTCGAACTCCAGCGGCTGGTGCCGAACGCGAAGTCGTTGCGCTCCACCAGGATGGTGCGCAGACCGCGCGCGGCGGCGTCGAGGGCGACGCCGGTTCCGGTCACGCCGCCGCCGATCACCACCACGTCGACCTCGGGATTCTCGCCGAGCGCGGTGAGGTCGGTGGTGCGTCGCGCCGCGTTCAGGGTGGCGCCGGAAGAGGGGGAGTCAGCAGACATCTGGGTCCTTGTCGGGTAGCGGGAGCAGATAACCCTCGATAGCCCTGGACAATTCGGCGTCGAACTCCGCACCGGCCAGCAACGACTCCACCGTGCCCGCCGACTGCACCGCGGACTGGGTGATGAGCAGCAGCATGGTGGCCATGTGCTCGGCATCACCCGCCCGGATCGACCCGTCGCGGTGGCCGAGCTCGATCACGGTCGCGAACAGCCCGATCAGCGTGCGCTGATTGCGGCCCAACCGGCCGAACACATAGGTGAGCATCAGGTCGGTGTCGGTGCGGAAGATCTTGGCGAACACCGCGTTCGACCGAATCGCCGCCGCACCCGACACGATGCCGTGGACCAGCCGATCCCGGCCGAGGCCGGTGTCGGGCATGGTCTCGGCGACGATCGTGCGCAGTTCACGGACCAGCAGCTCGGCGATCAGCGACCCGGTGTCGGGCCAGCGCCGATAGACCGTCGGCCTGCTCACACCCGCCCGCCGCGCCACCTCGGTGAGCGTGGTCCGGCGAACGCCGAAATCGACGACGCAGGCCCGCGTGGCATCGAGAATCGCCACGTCTGTGGGCGAAAGCTGGTCAGCGTGGGTCGCGAGATCGATCATCGTGCTTCACCGCCGGTGTGTTCGGTGGCGCCGGGAACAGAAGCGCCGTGGTCGGGCTGGAATCGCCCAAGGGTATCGAGCGGACCAGCGGGGTTGCCGTCGTGAATGGCCGGTAGTGACATCCGACAGCGGTAGGGATGTCGACTCTGGGACATATCGTTGGTTACTTCTTGACACTATATGTCATTATGTAACGCATGGTCGAGACGCAACGCGAACAATCCGGGTCTGCCACCCTGGCGCCGAACATGGTGTGGGACGCCTGGGGCGTCGCCGCCGGTCATCAGGCGCTGTCAGCGCAGATCCGTGGCCTGCTCGCGCAGGTGTTCGGGATCTCGGGTGAGCCGGTCACGCGCCGTGACGAGAACGAGGTGCCGCTGATCCCCACCACGCTCACGGACGCCGATCGGGCGGGCCTGACCGGGATCGTCGGTGACGAATATCTCACTACCGACGACATCGACCGGCTCCGGCACGCCGGCGGCAAGAGCACCCCCGACCTGCTGCGCCGCCGCGCGAGCACACCGCAGGACGCCCCCGACGCCGTCGTCTTCCCCGCCGACCACCCACAGGTCCTCGCACTGCTCGGGTACTGCGCCGAACACGGCATCGCGGTCGTCCCGTTCGGTGGCGGAACCAGCGTGGTCGGCGGCGTGGATCCGGTGCGCGGACAGTTCGACACCGTGATCGCGCTCGATCTGCGCAGGCTCGACACACTCACCGCGGTCGATCCGGCCAGCGGCACCGCTACCCTCGGCGCCGGACTCACCGGGCCGCAGGCCGAGGAGTTGCTCGGCGCGCACGGGCTCTCGCTCGGGCACTTTCCGCAGAGTTTCGAATTCGCCAGCATCGGCGGGTTCGCCGCGACCAGGTCGTCGGGTCAGGCGTCGGCGGGCTACGGCCGGTTCGACGACATGGTCGAACGCCTGGTGATCGCGACCCCGCAGGGCACCCTCGACCTCGGTCGCGCCCCGGCGTCGGCGGCCGGACCCGACCTGCGCGAGTTGTTCGTCGGGTCGGAGGGCGCACTCGGCATCATCACCTCGGTCACCTTGCGGGTACACCCCGTGCCGGAAACCGTTGGCTACCAGGCCTGGTCGTTCCCCGACTTCGCCACCGGAGCCGCCGCGCTGCGCACAGTGGTGCAGGCAGGCGCCGCGCCGACGGTGATGCGCTTGTCCGACGAGGCCGAGACGGGCCTGAACCTGGCGCGTTCCGCCGATGTCGGCGGCAACCCGGTCTCGGGTTGTCTCGCCATCACCACCTTCGAGGGCAGCCGCGCCCACGTCGCCGCCCGATCGGCGGAAGCGAGTGCCTTGCTCGCGGCCTCGGGTGGCACCGCGCTCGGCGAGGCACCGGCACGGCAGTGGGAGCACGGTCGGTTCGCCGCGCCCTACATGCGTGACGCGCTGCTCGATGTCGGTGTGCTGTGCGAGACCCTCGAAACCGCCACCAGCTGGGCAAATCTGGCCAATCTCAAGGTGAAGGTCACCGGCGCGCTGATGGACGCGCTGGGTTCGCAGGGCACACCCGCGCTGGTCATGTGCCATATCTCGCACACCTATCCGACCGGGGCGTCGCTGTACTTCACCGTCGTGGCCAAACAGCTCGACGATCCGATCGCGCAGTGGCGCATCGCCAAATCCGCCGCGAGCGACGCGATGGTCGCCGCGGGCGGCACCATCACCCACCACCACGCCGTCGGCGCCGACCACCGGCCGTGGATGGGCGCCGAAATCGGCGACCTGGGAGTTCGGGTATTGCGCGCGGTGAAGCGCGAACTCGACCCCACCGGAGTGCTCAACCCTGGGAAGCTGGTGCCGTGAGCGAACAGTCGGTGCGGCGTGTGGTGGTTGTCACGAACCCGCATTCCGGGGCGGGGCGCGGCGACGGTGTCGCCGAAACGGTGCTGGCCGAACTACTGGCCGGCGGTGTCGAGGTGGTGGAGGTACGGGCGCCGAGTGCGGACGAGTCGGTGACGCAGGTCAGGAGGCTCGTCGCGGGCCAGGACCGGCCGGACGCGGTGATCTGCGTCGGTGGTGACGGTCTGATGAACGTGCTGCTGGCGGCGCTCGCGCACAGCGGGGTGCCGCTCGGACTGGTGCCCGCGGGCACCGGCAACGACCTGGCACGCGAATTCGGCATACCGACCGGAGACCCGAGGGCGGCCGTCGAGATCGTGCTGGGTGGTCGAGTTCGGACCATCGATCTGGGGCGGATCGAATCGCCGGACGCCACACCCAGTTGGTTCGCGACCGTGGTCGGCACCGGGTTCGACGCACGAGTCACCCTGCGCGCCAACAAGATGCGCTACCCCCGCGGACCCCTCCGCTACACCGCCGCCGCTGTCGTCGAACTCATGCGCGGCTACACACTGCCGTTCCGGATCGAGTTGTCCGGCCTCGCGCCCGGTGCGCTCGACAATCCACCCGACTCGCACGTGGTGATCCTCACCGACGCGGTGATGGCGCCGATCGGCAACACCCGCACCTACGGCGGCGGGATGCTGGTGTGTCCGGAAGCGCTCGCCGACGACGGCTATCTCGACATCACCGTGGTCGGTGCGGTGTCGCGGCTGGAGATGGCGCGGCTGCTGCCCGCGTTGTCGGCGGGCAAACGGATCGACCATCCCGCGACGAAGCGATATCGGGCCCGGCGGATCACGGTCGGCGCCGAGGGCGGGTACGCGACAGCCGACGGTGAGCCCGCCGGGATGCTGCCGGTGACGGTGCAGGCGATGCCGGGGGCGCTGAGCCTGCTGGTGCCCTGATCAGACCGCGTCGAAGGCGATGCGGGACACGGCGTGCAGCGTCGGGCGGTCGATGATCACCACCGATGTCGAGGACAGCGGTCGTGGGTCCGGCGCGAGGGTGGCGTCGCGGGCGCCGAGGGAATCCATCATCGTTTCCCAGCGGCGGCAGTGTCCCGTGAAGGCAACGCTGTTGACGCTTCTCCCTCGGCTGATCTGACCGGATCTGGCCTGCTCCGGGGGCACGTCGATGAGCACCATGTGCAGTTCGCGGCGGCCCTGCTCGGCCCAGCGGGCGATCAGGCGACGGCTCCAGCGGAAGGTCGCGCAGTCGTGGATGGCGACCGGTCCGTCACCGGCGCGGATCGCGGCGCGGATCGCGCGGTAGTGCGCGAGGTGGACCAGCGGGCGCCACAGGGAATACGGCGCCCAGCCCAACCGGTGGCGCAGACGATTGCGAGTGTGGTTCGAGTCGAGAACCAGGGCGCCGGACGCGGTGCGCACCGGATGTTCGGCGTCGGGGCCCACGCCGAAGAAGCGGTGTAGTGCGGTGGACTTTCCCGCGCCCGGCACGCCGGCGAAGACCAGCACGGTGGTGCCGGGGTAGCGCAGTTCTTCTACCTGGCTCGCGCGCAGGTCCACCAGCGCGATCGGGGTGATGATCTTCGGCGCCGACGGGGAAACGGGGGACGAGGAATCGAGCGGGGGCGTCACCCTCTCCAGGGTCCGGTAAAACGGACAAAACGGCAATCCGTGGTTACCTGGATATTTCGGGTTCGAGGCTTGGGGGACAAGGGTTTCCGCGTGTCGTAGTGGCGCGTCACAAGCCTTGCCGACCAGCGCGGTGCAGAAGCTGAGAATTGCATATGGATTCTGCTCGGCGGGGTTGATCGCCGGTAGGATCAGGGCTGTAGGCGGAGTCTTCGGTGTCCCTCATCCACCGAAGATTCCGTCTTTTTTTGTCCTCGGGTAGGCGGGGAAAAAGCTGGTTGCCGCTCCCCTTAGGATTGGGACGTGACCAGCGCAGCCCCTGACAACTCGCGTAATCGTGCCGATGCCCTGCCCAAGAGCTGGAACCCCAGCGAGGTAGAGGCCGACCTGTACGAGGGCTGGGTAAACGCCGGGTACTTCGCCGCCGACGCCTCCTCCGGCAAACCGCCGTACTCGATCGTGCTGCCGCCGCCGAACGTCACCGGCACCTTGCACATGGGCCACGCGCTCGACCACACGATCATGGACCTGCTCACCCGCCGCAAGCGGATGCAGGGCTACGAGGTGCTGTGGCTGCCGGGCATGGACCACGCGGGCATCGCCACGCAGACGGTGGTGGAGAAGCAACTCGCCGTCGACGGGAAGTCCAAGGAGGACTTCGGGCGTGAGCTGTTCATCGACAAGGTGTGGGACTGGAAGCGCGAATCCGGCGGGCAGATCCAGGGGCAGATGCGTCGCCTCGGTGACGGCGTCGACTGGAGCCGCGACCGCTTCACCATGGACGACGGCCTCTCGCGCGCTGTGCAGACGATCTTCAAGCGGCTCTACGACTCGGGCCTGATCTACCGCGCCGAGCGCCTGGTGAACTGGTCGCCGGTGCTGCAGACCGGCATCTCCGACCTCGAGGTGGACCACAAGGAGGTCGACGGCGAGCTGGTGAGCATGCGGTTCGGCTCGCTGAACGACGACGAACCGCACGTGATCGTGGCCACCACCCGCGTGGAGACGATGCTCGGTGACACCGCCGTCGCGGTCCACCCGGACGACGAGCGGTACAAGGCGCTCATCGGCACCACGCTCTACCACCCGATCACCGGCCGCCAGATCCCGATCGTCGCCGACGACTACGTCGACCCCGAATTCGGTTCCGGCGCAGTGAAGATCACCCCTGCCCACGACCCCAACGACTTCGAACTCGGCCTGCGCCACGGCCTGCCGATGCCGACGATCATGGACAAGACCGGCCGGATCGCCGACAGCGGAACCGAATTCGACGGCATGGACCGCTTCGAGGCTCGCGTGAAGATCCGCGAACGTCTCGAGGCCGAAGGGCGCATCGTCGGCCGCAAGTTCCCCTACAAGCACCAGGTCGGTCACTCGGAGCGCTCCGGCGAGCCGATCGAGCCGCGCCTGTCGATGCAGTGGTGGGTCAAGGTCGACACCTTGGCCAAGGCCGCCGGCGACGCCGTGCGCGAAGGCGATGTGAAGATCCACCCGGCCAGCCAGGAACCGCGGTGGTTCGACTGGGTCGACAACATGCACGACTGGTGCATCTCGCGGCAGCTGTGGTGGGGTCACCGCATCCCGATCTGGTATGGCCCCGAAGGCGAGATCGTGTGCCTCGGCCCCGGCGAGGAAGCGCCAGAGGGCTGGGTGCAGGACCCCGACGTGCTCGACACCTGGTTCTCCTCGGGTCTGTGGCCGTTCTCCACGATGGGCTGGCCCGACTCGACCCCCGAGCTGTCGAAGTTCTATCCCACCAGCGTGCTCGTCACCGGTTACGACATCCTGTTCTTCTGGGTGGCGCGGATGATGATGTTCGGCATGTACGTCAGCGACGATCCGGTGCTCACCGCCGGTAAGGGCGCCCAGAAGCAGGTGCCGTTCGAAGACGTGTTCCTGCACGGCCTGATCCGCGACCAGCACGGCAAGAAGATGTCGAAGTCGCGCGGCAACGGCATCGACCCGCTCGACTGGATCAACTCCTACGGCGCCGACGCGCTGCGCTTCACCCTGGCCCGCGGCGCCCAGCCCGGCGGCGATCTGTCCGTCGGCGACGCGCACGCGCTGGCCTCGCGCAGCTTCGTCACCAAGCTGTTCAACGCCACCAAGTTCGCGCTGATGAACGGCGCGCGCTCCGGCGAGGTGCCCCCGCGCGAGACTCTCACCGACGCCGACCGCTGGATCATCGACCGGCTCGACGCGGTGCGCGCCGAGGTCGACACCGCCTTCGACGCCTACGAATTCGGTAAGGCCTGCGAGGCGCTCTACCACTTCGCGTGGGACGAGCTGTGCGACTGGTACCTGGAGCTTTCCAAGGTGCAGTTCGCCGAGTCCGACGCGCGCGCCGAGAGCACCGCGGTGGTGCTCGGCAGTGTGCTCGACGCGGTGCTGCGCCTGCTGCACCCGGTGATCCCGTTCGTCACCGAGACGCTGTGGAAGGCGCTCACCGGCGGCGAATCGTTGGTGATCGCCCCGTGGCCGCAGGCCAGTGGCATCGCCACCGACGAAGTCGCGGCCCAGCGCGTGGCCGATACGCAGCGGCTGATCACCGAGATCCGCCGGTTCCGCGGCGATCAGGGACTGGCCGACAAGCAGAAGGTGAAGGCCACCCTCGTCGGGATCGACGAGGCCGGGCTCGGCGCGTTCGCCGACTCGGTGGCCAACCTGGCCCGTCTCACCGAACCGGGCGAGGACTTCGCCACCACCGCCGAAGTACAGGTCCGGCTGTCCACCGCGACCGTCACCGTGCAGCTCGACACCTCCGGCGCGATCGACCTCGACGCCGAGCGCCGCAGGTTGGAGAAGGACCTCGCGGCCGCCCAGAAGGATCTCGATACCACCACGGCGAAACTCGGCAACGAGGCCTTCCTGGCCAAGGCGCCGCAGCCGGTGGTCGACAAGATCACCGGGCGACGTGATGTGGCCGCGGCCGAAGTCACGCGCATCGGCGCCCGCCTGGCGGAGCTGAGCGCCAAGTGAGCGACACGGGCCCCGGCGACCTCGACCCCGAAGACGCCGACTTCGGCGGCACCGACTACAGCGCGGCCCAGCTCAGCACCGGGCCGTCACCGGTCGACCTCGCCGAGATGGCCCTGGTCGAGGCCGAACTCGACAAGCGCTGGCCCGAAACCAAGATCGAGCCGTCGCTCACCAGGATCGCCACCCTGATGGATCTGCTGGGTAACCCGCAGAACAACTATCCGGCGATCCACATCGCGGGCACCAACGGCAAGACCTCGGTGACCAGGATGATCGACGCCCTGCTCACCGCGCTGCACCGGCGCACCGGCCGGATCACCAGCCCGCACCTGCAGCTGGCGACCGAGCGGATCAGCATCGACAACGCGCCGATCTCGCCGGCCGACTACGTAGCGACCTATCACGAGCTCGCGCCCTATATCGGCATGATCGACCAGCGCTCCGCCGAATCCGACGGCCCGGCGATGAGCAAGTTCGAGGTGCTCACCGGCATGGCCTACGCCGCGTTCGCCGAGGCGCCGGTCGACGTGGCCGTCGTGGAAACCGGCATGGGCGGCACCTGGGACGCCACCAATGTGATCGACGCGCAGGTCGCGGTGATCACCCCGATCGGCCTCGATCACACCGACTACCTCGGCCCCGACCTCGAGTCGATCGCCAAGGAGAAGGCCGGGATCATCAAGCGCGCTCCCGAGGCGCTGATCCCGACCGACACCGTCGCGGTCATCGCCGAGCAGGAGCCCGAGGTGATGGACGTGCTGCTGCGCCGGGCTGTGGCCGAGGATGCCGCGGTGGCCCGCGAGGGCGCGGAGTTCCGGGTGCTGGAACGGGGCGTCGCCGTCGGCGGACAGCTGCTCACCCTGCAGGGACTCGGCGGGGTCTACGACGAGATCTTCCTGCCGCTGCACGGCGAGCACCAGGCCCGCAACGCGGCGCTGGCGCTGGCCGCGGTGGAGGCGTTCTTCGGCGCGGGCGCGGATCGCCAGCTCGATATCGAGGCCGTGCGAACCGGTTTCGCGACAGTGTCGAGCCCGGGGCGGATGGAACGGATGCGCAACGCGCCGACCATCTTCGTCGACGCCGCCCACAACCCCGCGGGTGCGCAGGCGCTGGCCGCGACGCTCACCGGCGAGTTCGACTTCCGCAAGCTCGTCGGGGTGGTCGCGGTGCTCGCCGACAAGGACGCCGCCGGGATTCTCGACGCGCTCGAACCGGTCTTCGACGAAATCGTCGTCACCAGCAACGGTTCACCGCGGGCCATGGATGTGGACGCACTCGCCGACCTGGCCGTGCAGCGCTTCGGCGACGAACGAGTGATCACCGCCGACACCCTGCCCGACGCGCTGGAGTCGGCGATCGCGCTGGCCGAGCAGGCGGGCGACGAGGGCGACGTGATCTCCGGCGCCGGCGTGGTGGTCACCGGGTCGGTCGTCACCGCGGGCGCCGCGCGCGCCCTGTTCGGAAAGGCTCCGGCATGAGTGAAGTGCCTCCTCCCGCCAACGATCCGTGGAAGGGTCTGCGCGGGGTCATGGCGGGGACGTTGATCCTCGAGGCGATCGTGGTCCTGCTGGCGCTGCCGGTGGTCGCCGATGTCGGCGGCGGTGTCACCTGGTTGTCCGGGACCTACCTCGTGGTGCTCTCGGTGCTGATGATTCTGGGCGCGGGTGTGCAGCGCAAGCCGTGGGCGATCCCGTTCAACCTGGGTCTGCAGGTGTTGCTGCTCGCGGGCGCGTTCATCCACCTGTCGATCGGCGTGATCGCGGTGGTGTTCATCGCGGTCTGGGCATTCATCCTCGTCCTGCGCTCGGACGTCCAGCGCCGCATGGACGCAGGTCTACTCCCCAGCCAGCGAATGCGTACGAAGTCCTGACGGCTGCTGGTACGCAGGTCTACTCCCCAGCCAGCGAATGCGTACGAAGTCCTGACGGCTGCTGGTACGCAGGTCTACTCCCCAGCCAGCGAATGGGCACCAAGTCCTGACCGCTCGAGGGCCCGATCGGCGTGCTGACACGGCCGACGCTAGGGTTACCCCGTGACTGAGCAGACGTTGGTACTCATCAAGCCGGACGGTGTCTCCCGTGGCCTCACCGGCGAGATCCTCGCGCGCATCGAGCGCAAGGGCCTCATTTTCCAGGCGCTGGAGCTGAAGAACGTGTCCGCGGAACTCGCGGCCGAGCACTACGCCGAACACGCCGAGCGGCCCTTCTTCGGCTCGCTCATCGAATTCATCACCTCCGGCCCGGTCGTCGCGGCCATCCTCGAGGGTCCGCGCGCGATCGCGGCGTTCCGTCAGCTCGCCGGTGGCACCGACCCGGTGGAGAAGGCCGTGCCCGGCACCATCCGCGGCGACTTCGGCCTGGAGACCCAGTTCAACCTGGTCCACGGATCCGACTCGCCCGAGTCCGCCAAGCGCGAGATCGCCCTCTGGTTCCCCGAATTTCCTGCCTGACCCGCAGCGGTCAGTAGCGCACCAAAGGTAGTAGGACACCCGGTCAGGCGGTATCGAACTCCGCTCGGCCGGGTCGCCCTCGCTCGCTTGATCCGCCGGATGAACGACGGCCGCGAGCGGGGCGGAGTTCGCGTGAGTTGCGCCGATGGCGATCCCCGCGCGAACCGTATGGGATACTGACTATGGATGTGTTCGACGCCGACCTGTCGCGCAGGTACGTGACGCGGCGGCGGACATGACCGGATTGACACCGCGGTTGATGCCGATCATCGCTGCCACGGACGGCCCTGTTGCTGGGGTTGCCCGCACCGGCACGCTGGATGAGCGCTCGAAAGCGCGGTGCCACGCCGTACAGCCAGGCGCCGTGTGACCGGTTGGCGCGCCAGACGATCGATCAAGGTGCGACCGGACACGCGGGGCGAGACCAGATGACCCTCGTACCATCGGGTACGAGGTGCACGGACGATGCCCCCGCGTCGGCCGCGTCACTCCCGTACCGGGGAAGGACGCGCCCGGGGGCCCGAGGAGACTTCGTGGCCGAAAAAGAGCCGCTGGACACAACACAACAGGATGCCGATCAATTGCCGGAGCGAATTCGAGTTCATGCACTGGCCAAACGGTTGGGAGTGACCAGCAAACGCATCCTGGCCAAACTGGCCGAGTTGGGCGCCGAGGCGCGCAGCGTTCAATCCAACGTCGACCGCTCGGTCGCCGAAACGGTGCGCGACGCGATCGCCGCCGCTGACGCCGAACCCGGCGCCCCCGACGAAGCACCAGCACCGACTACGCGCGCGAAGAAGCGCGCCGCGTCCACACCCGTCGCCGAGCAGCCGGCCGACACCTCAGCGGCGCCCGCGTCGCTGTTCTCCGCGCCGCACGTCGCGCGCACCGACGAGGTGTTCGCCGCGATGCGCGACGACGCGCACACCGACCTGTTCACCCATCGGGTGTCCGAGAGCCCCGCGCAGGCCGAGCCGGTCACCTTCGAGGCGCCCGCCTCGGTGGGCATGCCGCTGTTCCTCCCGCCGGACGCCACCGCCGCCGAGGAGGCCCGCAAGCGACGTCGCGCCGAGCGGACCCCCAAGAAGACCGAAGAGCCCGCCGCACCGTCGGTCGACGAGCAGCCCGTCGCGCCGAAGGCCGAGGAGCCCGAAGCCGAGGGCGACGACGAGTCCGCTGATCAGTCCGGTGACAACGACGCCGACGGCCAGCCGCGCCGCCGTCGCCGTGGCCGCCGTGGCCGTGGTCGCGGTCGTGGCGAGCAGTCCGCCGACGGCGAGGACAACGAGTCCGACACCGATGACGACGACACCGACGAGGCCGAGCAGCCGGCCGAGCAGGCCGGCGCCGAGGCCGAACAGGCCGACGACACCGAATCCGAGACCGATGACGAAGACGGCTCCTCCGATGGCGCGAGCCGTCGTCGCCGTCGTCGTCGCCGCCGCAAGGTCGGTGGTGAGTCCGGCGACGCCGAGGCGGCCACCGAAGACGATCCGCCGAACACCGTCGTGCACGAGCGCGAGCCCCGCAACAAGCGTCGCGAACGTTCCAGCGCGAACAACCCCGACGAAGTACAGGGCATCTCCGGCTCCACCCGCCTGGAAGCCAAGCGTCAGCGCCGCCGTGACGGCCGGGAAGCCGGGCGTCGCCGTCCGCCGATCCTGACCGAGTCGGAGTTCCTGGCCCGCCGCGAGGCGGTCGACCGGGTGATGGTCGTGCGCGAGAAGGCGTTCGACCCCGCCGAACACGCGCCGGGCCACCAGACCACCACCCAGGTGGCGGTCCTGGAGGACAACATCCTCGTCGAGCACTTCGTGACCAGTTCCGGTCAGGCGTCGATGGTGGGCAATGTCTACCTCGGCAAGGTGCAGAACGTGCTGCCCAGCATGGAGGCGGCGTTCATCGACATCGGCCGCGGCCGCAACGGCGTGCTCTACGCCGGTGAGGTGAACTGGGAGGCCGCCGGTCTCGGTGGTCGTGAGCGCAAGATCGAGCAGGCGCTCAAGCCCGGCGATCAGGTGCTGGTGCAGGTGTCCAAGGACCCGGTCGGGCACAAGGGCGCCCGTCTGACCACCCAGATCTCGCTCGCCGGTCGCTTCCTGGTGTACGTGCCCGGTGGCACGTCGACCGGGATCAGCCGCAAGCTGCCCGACACCGAGCGCAAGCGTCTCAAGGAGATCCTGCGCGAGATCGTCCCGTCCGACGCCGGTGTGATCATCCGGACCGCGTCCGAGGGCGTCAGCGAGCCCGAGCTGGCTCGCGACGTCGAGCGGCTGCAGGCTGCCTGGCGCACCATCGAAGAGGCCGCCGCCAAGGAGACCAACGCACCGAAGGCGCTCTACGAAGAGCCCGACATGCTGGTCAAGGTCATCCGCGACCTGTTCAACGAGGACTTCGCCAAGCTGGTCATCGAGGGTGAGCGCGCGTGGAGCACCGTCGAGACCTACGTCCGCACCGTGGCGCCCGACCTACTCGGCCGGGTCAACCGGCACGAGAACAACGGTGTCGACGTGTTCGACGCCTACCGGATCGACGAGCAGCTGGCCAAGGCGCTCGATCGCAAGGTGTGGCTGCCCTCGGGCGGCACCCTGGTGATCGACCGCACCGAGGCGATGACCGTCGTCGACGTCAACACCGGCAAGTTCACCGGCTCGGGCTCGTCGAATCTCGAAGAGACCGTCACCAAGAACAACCTGGAAGCGGCCGAAGAGATCGTGCGCCAGATGCGGCTGCGCGATATCGGCGGCATGATCGTCGTCGACTTCATCGACATGGTCCTCGAATCCAACCGTGACCTGGTGCTGCGCCGTCTCACCGAGGCACTCGGACGCGACCGCACCCGCCACCAGGTATCGGAGGTCACCTCGCTTGGCCTGGTCCAGATGACCCGCAAGAAGCTGGGCACCGGACTGGTCGAGGCGTTCTCCACCACCTGTGAGCACTGCCACGGTCGCGGCATTCTCGTGCACTCCTACCCGGTGGACTCCGGGTCCGGGGTCGAGGAACCGCGGGCGAAGGAGAGCGGTTCGCGCCGTCGCCGCGGCAAGGAACGCGACAAGCCGGCCACCACCGCCGCACCGGCGACCAACGGCACCGCACCGGCCGCCGAACACGCCGAAGAGGACATCGCGGTCAAGCGTGCCCACCCGGTCGTGCTCGCGATGGCAGGTCATCACGACGACGAGCACGGCGACGAGCACACCGAGGCCGCCGAGGAAGCGCCCGCCGAGCCGACCAGGTCGCGTTCGCGGTCGCGCTCGCGCCGGGCGGGTCGTGGAGCCGCTGCCGCGAACACCGAGCAGAGCACCGAGGGTCCGCTCACCGGGGTCATCTCCGGCGAGGCCGAACCCGAGGCCGCCGAGGTCGAGGAGGAAGCGGTGAGCTCGGCGCCCGCCGAGGCCGCCGCCGAGACTCCGGTCGTGCAGACCCCGCAGCCCGAACCGGCCGCGGTCGTCGAGACGCCGGAGCCCGAACCGGCTCCGGTCGCCGAGGAACCCGCACCGCGGGCGCCTCGTAGGCGTCGCGTGGCCCGGTCGACGGCAGCGCCCGCACCGGACAGCGCGGGAGCCGTGTTCGTCCTGTCGGCGAACGAGCAGCCGCCCGCAGCGGCTGTCGTGGACTTCGCCGCGGAGCCCGTCGTCGTCCCGGAACGCAAGCCGCGCCGTCGCGCCGTGGGTCGTCCCGCGGGCGCTCCGGCCGCCGAATCGAAGTAACCCGACGCTTGCGTGCGCGGATCACCCCGCGCACGCAAGCTCTCGATTCGTGCCCTGACCGGCCGAATTGGGGGAGTGGATACCGCTCTGGTAACCTAGGTCGGTCGCTGCCCAGTGATTGAGCATCTGGCCGAACAGGCCGGGTGTATACCGCAGGCAGCAAACGTTCTTCCCCCGCTCTGCGGGGATGAGCCCAGGAATACGCGTCGCAGCTGCGGCGTGGACATGTGCAGGACCAATGTGAGTGGAGGAAGCCGACCGATGGCAGCGTACGCAATCGTCAAGACCGGCGGAAAGCAGTACAAGGTCGCGGTCGGTGACCTGGTGAAGGTCGAGAAGATCGAGGGTCCCGTCGGCACCGCCGTGGCGCTGACCCCGGTTCTCGTCGTCGACGGCGCCGATCTGACCACCGACGCCGACAAGCTGGCCAAGATCTCCGTGGCCGCTGAGGTCATCGACCAGACCAAGGGCCCGAAGATCCGGATCCACAAGTTCAAGAACAAGACCGGCTACCACAAGCGCCAGGGTCACCGTCAGCCGCTGACGGTCATCAAGGTCACCGGCATCAAGTAAGAATTTTCCCGAGGAGACGAAGCAATGGCACATAAGAAGGGCGCATCCAGCTCCCGGAACGGCCGCGATTCGAACGCCCAGCGCCTCGGCGTGAAGCGTTTCGGCGGCCAGAAGGTCAGCGCGGGCGAGATCCTGGTCCGTCAGCGTGGAACCCACTTCCACCCGGGCGTGAACGTCGGCCGTGGTGGCGACGACACGCTGTTCGCCCTCGAGGCGGGCGCGGTCGAGTTCGGCACCAAGCGTGGCCGCAAGACCGTGAACATCGTTGTACCGGAGCCGGTCCAGGCCTGACCGCCTGGAGCTTTCGCTCCCCACGGACACCAGAGCGGGTCAGGGATTTCCTGACCCGCTCTGTCGTGTTCGTCCACCCTTACCGAAAACGACAAGTCAGAAGGAGGAGGATCAACCCATGTCCAAATTCATCGACCGCGTCGTGCTGCATGTTCGTGCCGGTAGAGGTGGACACGGTTGCGCCTCGGTGCATCGTGAGAAGTTCAAGCCGCTCGGCGGGCCCGACGGCGGCAACGGCGGCAGCGGTGGCGACGTGATCCTGGAGGTCGACGCCAACGTCCACACCCTGCTCGATTTCCACTTCCATCCCAACGCCAAGGCAGGCAACGGCAAGCCGGGCGAGGGCAGCAACCGGGAGGGCAAGAACGGCGCCGATCTGGTGCTGCAGGTCCCCGACGGCACGGTCGTCGTCGATGACGACGGCAAGGTGGTCTGCGACCTCGTCGGCGCGGGCAACCGATTCATCATCGCCCGTGGCGGCCGCGGTGGCCTCGGCAACGCCTCGCTGGCGTCGAAGGCCCGCAAGGCGCCCGGTTTCGCGCTGCTCGGCGAAGAGGGCGACGAGGTCGATGTCGTTCTCGAGCTGAAGTCGGTCGCCGACGTCGGACTGGTCGGTTTCCCGTCCGCGGGCAAGTCGTCGCTGGTCTCGGTGCTGTCCGCGGCAAAGCCGAAGATCGCCGATTATCCGTTCACCACGCTGGTTCCCAACCTGGGCGTCGTGCTCTCCGGTGACACGACCTTCACCATCGCCGACGTGCCCGGCCTGATCCCCGGCGCCAGCGAAGGCCGCGGCCTCGGCCTGGACTTCCTGCGCCACATCGAACGCTGTGCGGTGCTCGCCCACGTCGTCGACTGCGCGACCCTGGAACCCGGCCGTGACCCGGTCTCCGACGTCGACGCGCTCGAAGCCGAGCTCGCCGCCTACAAGCCGGCTTTGTCCGGTGACGCCAGCCTCGGCGATCTGGCCGACCGCCCGCGCGTGGTGATCCTCAACAAGACCGACGTGCCCGATGCGGCCGAGCTGGCCGACATGGTGTCCGCCGAGTTCGCCGAACGTGGCTGGCCGGTGTTCGAGATCTCCGCCGTGAGCCGCGCGGGCCTGCGCCCGTTGACTTTCGCGCTGGCCGACATGGTTCGTCAGTATCGCGAGGATCACCCCAAGGCCGCGCCCAAGCGCACCATCATCCGCCCGATCGCGACCGACGAGACCGGTTTCAGCGTCATCGCCGATCCGGAGGAGGCGGGTGGTTTCATCGTGCGTGGCACTCGCCCCGAGCGCTGGATCCGGCAGACCGACTTCAACAACGACGAGGCCGTCGGCTATCTGGCCGACCGCCTGGCTCGCCTCGGTGTCGAAGCCGAGCTGGTCAAGCAGGGCGCGCAGCCGGGTTGCCCGGTCACCATCGCCGGTGTCACCTTCGAATGGGAGCCGATGATCTCGGCGGGCGTCGATATGCAGCCGACCGGCCGCGGTACCGACCTCCGGCTCGAGACCAACGACCGTATCGGTGCGGCCGAGCGCAAGCTCGCCTCGCAGGCGCGGCGCGGTCTGCTCGACGAAAACGGTGAGCGAAAAGAGTGAGAGTGGTCGCGTTCGGCGAAATTCGCTGTCGGACAAGACCATTGGATGGGCATACTGCGATGGGTTGGCGAGGTAGCTCGGTGATCACGGTGCAGGGAGTTGGACGATGCAGGTGGATTCGGAGCTGAGTCAGGGGCGCGCGGCGATCGTGTCGGCGCGCACCGTCGTGGTGAAGATCGGTTCGTCGGCGTTGACCAGCCTCGAAGGCGGGCTCGACACCGATCGACTCGATCTACTGGCCGACGCGGTCGAAGCCCGCATGCGGGCGGGATCGGACGTGGTGGTCGTGTCCTCGGGCGCGATCGGTGCGGGACTCGCACCGCTCGGCCTGTCGAAGCGGCCCAAGGACCTGGCCACCAAGCAGGCCGCGGCCAGCGTCGGCCAGCTGGCTCTCGCCCACGCCTGGGGTACGTCGTTCGCCCGCTATGACCGCACCGTCGGCCAGATCCTGCTCTCCGCCGACGATTTCGCCCGTCGCGAGCATCACCGCAACGCCCAGCGCACCCTCGACCGGTTGCGTTCGCTCGGCGCGATCGCGGTGGTGAACGAGAACGACACCGTCGCCACCGAGGAAATCCGCTTCGGCGACAACGACCGACTGGCCGCTCTGGTGGCGCACCTGGTGGGTGCCGAAGCGCTGATCCTGTTGTCGGATGTGGCCGGCCTCTACGACGGTGACCCGCGCAAGGGCGCCGCCAACTTCATCCCCGAGGTGCGCGGCAGCGCCGATCTCGACGGCGTCATCGCGGGCAGCGGTGGCGCGCTCGGCACCGGCGGCATGGCTTCCAAGCTCTCCGCCGCCCGCCTGGCCGCCGACGCGGGCATCCCCGTCCTGCTGGCCTCGGCCGCCGACGCCTCGTCCGCGCTCACCGACGGCATGGTGGGTACCGCTTTCGCCGCGCGCCCGATCCGGCTGTCCGGCCGCAAGTTCTGGGTCCGGCACGCCGCCGACCCCCGCGGTGCGGTGATGCTCGACGCGGGTGCGGTGGACGCGGTGGCGCAACGCCATTCGCTGCTGGCGGCAGGCATCACCGGCATTCGTGGCCGCTTCTTCGGTGGCGATGTGGTCGATCTGGTCGGCCCCGACGACGAGGTCGTCGCCCGTGGTGTCATCGAATACGACAGCACCGAACTCACCACCATGCTCGGTCGCTCGACCACCGACCTCCCCGACACCATGCAACGCCCCGTCATCCACGCCGACGACCTCGTCAAGGTCTGATCCGCACCGACGAACTACCGCCGTGGTGGTACCACTCCAGGCTGTGCGGTGTCGGTAGGTGGTGCGGGCCGGACAGGTTCCGGCGGGCCCTCGGTCCCGGGAACCGGTCCGGTGACGCCCGGCTGACCTCCGGGGTCGGACATGTCGGGCATGCCTGGCAGCGGAAGTGGTTGTGGCGCTTGGCGACCGGGCGGGGCAGGGGAGGCCGGTTGCTCCGAGGTCGGCGGGGGCACGTTCGGCTGCGGCGTCGAATCGGTGGCAGGCGGCTGTGGGGACGGCGAGACCGGCGGTGGCGCGGGGGTTTCCGTCGTCGGCGGAGCCTCCACGGTCGGTGGCTTCGGGGCAGGCGGATTCGAATCCTGCTGTGTCGGTAGCTGACTCGGCGGTGAAGGCGGGGGCGTGGGTGTCTCGCTGGGCGAACTCGTCGGGGCCTGGCTCTGCGGAGCGGGCGGTTCGCTGGAGGGTGCGGGTGGTGCGGGTGCTGGCGCTTCGGTGGGCGGCGCGGGCGTTTCCGAAGGCGGCACGGGAGCTTGGGTGGATGGCGCGCTCGGTGGTGCGGGCGCTTCGGAAGTGGGTACGGGCGCTTCGGTGGGCGGCGTGGGCGCTTCGGTTGTGGGAGCGGGCGCTTCGGTGGGCGGTGCGGGCGGCTCGGTAGTGGGAGCGGGCGCTTGAGTGGATGGCGCAGGCGGCTCGGTGGTAGGAGCCGGCGCTCGAGTAGTTGGCGCGGGCGGCTCGGTAGTGGGAGCAGGCGTGTCCGGTGTCGGAGACGGTGGAGTAGAGCCCTGGGGCGCAGGGCTTTCCGTCGGTGTCGGGGTCCGGTCTGTAGGTTCTTCGCCCGGCGTCACAGTGGTGCCGGGCGCTGGGGTCTCAGTGGACCCCGGGTTCTGCGGCGATTCCGACGAATTACCCTGTGGCGCCGAGGGACTCGTGCCAGGGCTCGGCGTCGACCCGTTGCCCGGCGAGGGCGAGCCCCCTCGACCCGACGGCGCTTCCGGCTCAGCGGGCGCGATGGGCAACGCTGGAACACCCGTTCCGGCAAGCGAATACGCCGGCTTGTAGATCATGTTCATCGCCAGCACCGCTTCCTGGCGCAGCGCCTCGGCCGCCATCTGCGCGTCGATCACCCGCGCGGACTCGAGCAGACGGGCGATCGCCCCGATCGGACCCGACCCGCCCGGCGCGACGACGGCCAGCTTCACGGCTTCGGCGGCCGCGGCGACACCACCGAGGCGGGCGCCGACTTCGGCCATCACCACAGCGAGTTCGTCGATGGAGGCGGCGAAGCTGCGGGTGCTCGCGGCGGCGGCATCGGCGGCGGTTCCGGTCCAGCCGGTTTCGTTGATCACCCGGTCGGCGCCGGATTTGGTCAGTGGCATCGAGCTGGTGAGAGTAGCGGCGGTCTCCAGCCAGGTCATCGATGCGCCGAGGATGGCGCCGGCGTCGATCTGCTGGGCGCGCGTGTAGATCTGTTCGTGCGGCATGGATTCGAAATGTTCCATCGCACTGATGTAGGTGGGGTCGGTGCTCATCCGCGCACCCTCGTATCGACGGCGCGCAGGGCGGCGGCCGCGGCGGCATCGGCCTCCTCGTAGAGGCCGGCGCTGAGCAGGAACGCCTCTTTCATCCGGTAGGCCGCCTCGATGTAGCGGTCGAGCAGTTCGGCGGCGTCACGTGCCTTGTGCGCGAAGCCCGCCTGCAACTGCTGGGCGGAGACGAAACCACCGAAATCCTCTGCCTCGGCGGCATTCTCGAGCCCCTGACGCAACTGGGCGAGATGCTCGGCCTGCTGTTCGTAGAGGTCGGCGCACCGACGTGCGGCATCGGGGTCGAAACTGAATGTCCCCGCCGCGGCGGCACTGCGGAACCGGGAGATCTCGGCTCTGCTGCTCTCGATCGTCATCGCGTCTCCCCTCCAGATGAAGCGTGGAGTCCAGATTAGCCGGACCTTCTGCTGTGTGAACTGTGCGCAGGCACCAACCTTCGCTGTAACTGTGCCGCTAGCTGCCCAGTGGACGCAGGCACCACGTGCACGGTTTCGCCCGCTCGCAGTAGGTATCGACCATCGTTGGCCACATCGATCCAGCTGTAGTGCACCGGCGGACTCGGCGCCGGACGGTCGAGCCCGGTTTCGATGCGGATGTGGCCCTCGGCGGTGTGCGGCCTGCGCAGTAATCGCTGGATGCGTGGCACGGCGGGATGGGTCGCGAGCACCGCTTCCTCGTCGCGCACAGCGTCGGTCGCGGCCTCGCGCGCGGGTTCGCGACCGGGCGGAGTATCGGGCAGACAGGCCGCCACGCGGGCGCCGATCCCCGCGGTGTGCCCGATCGAGACACGCACGCTGCCACCGTAATCGGGCCGGGTACTCGGATCCTGCACCACCAGTACCGCATGGTCGTAGACCGCGCAGGCGAGTAGCCGGACTTCGCTGCCGGGAGTATGGGCGCCGCCCACCAGCACGACCCTGACGTGCGGTTCGGCGATGATCCGCAGGCAGGCGGCCAGGTCGGGGTCGCCCCCGGGTAGTCGGTCGCGCAGTCCCGCGCGCAATCGGGCCGCGTCGTTCTCGGTGCGGGGTGACTCGAGCACGCGCAGCGGAAACGGCATGCGGTCCTGACCCGATTCCCGCCAGACGTGCGCGAATTCGTCAGCGGTGAAGGTCCATCCCATTGCCGATCCCATCCTTACCGAACCAGGACGAGGGACAGCCTAACCCGCGGTATCCGATTCCGGCGTGCCGATCAGGTCCCATCCGCCCGAATGGAATCTTTTGCCGCTCAGTAACCCCGCGCGGTGTCGATGATCGCCTCCAATGGCTCACCCACGACGAATCGCGCCACATTCGCGCCGACATGATCGGCGAACGCCGCCAACCGCAGCTGGGGTGGGTTCGAATCGTGGGGGGTGATGATCGCGTTCGGCAGAGTCCACAGCGGATGCCCGTCGGGCAGCGGTTCCGGGTCGGTGACGTCGAGTCCGGCGCCACCGATCAATCCGCCGGTGAGCGCGTCGACCAGCGCGTCGGTGTCGATCAGGCTGCCACGGGCCACATTGATCACCCACGACGACGGCTTGAGCCTGGCCAGTTCGTCCGCGCCGATGAGGTGGCGGGTCTGCGCCGTCGCCGGTGCCGCGACCACCACATGATCGGTATGCGACCACACCCGCGCGAGCTGATCGGTGGACACCGTCTCGACATCGGCGGGAATGCCGTGACCGCTCACCGGGCGTCCCGAACGGTTCACCGCGATCACATGGGCGCCCAGCGGTGCCAGCATCGGGATCAACGCGCGCCCGATCCCGCCCGCGCCGACGATCGTCACGGTCTTGCCGCGCAGCGAGCCGATGTGCGGGAAGAACTCGCGCTGCTGCCACGATGTCGCGCGCAACTGCTCGGGCAGATACCGCACCCCGGCCAGCAACATCATCAGCGCGTGCTCGGCGACACTGTGCGAGAACGCCCCGGCCGCTGAGGTGAACAGCACATCCGGGTGTGCGGTGAACACGCCGGCGTCGAAGAAGTCCTCGATCCCCGCGGCGGGCAACTGCGCCCAGCGCACCGACGCGGGCAGGGTCGTCGGAAAGTCGCCGGGTTTGCCGGTCCAGATCAGTGCGTCGGCCTCCGCGAGCTCACCGACCCGAGCGCCCGCCCCGACTACCGCTTTCTCGAGCAAGCGCGGCGCCGGCTGGTCCGGGGCGATCGCGATCGTGGTCGCGGAATCCTGCACTGAAGCCTCCTGGGTCGATCGGCTGTCTGCGCCGCATTGCGCGGCTCGAGCGCTGTCATCGGCGCCGCACACGGTCGCCGGACTCTGATTCTTCCTCGTCGCCGTCGACGGCGCAGCCGCACCCTCCCCGTGCACGGACGGTTCACGCTTCGTCGAGGTCGACGGGCTCCTCGACGCCGTGCCGATCGGCCAGTTCCAGCAGGGGAGCGATGTCGAAGACGGCCTGGTCCATGTCGGCCTGTAGGTCGCCGAGCTCGGCGTATCGGGCGGGCACGGTCTGGATGGTGAAGTCGCGCGGGGCGATGTCGTCGATCTCGGTCCAGCGAACCGGGGTCGACACGGTCGCCTCCGGGACGCCCCGCACGGAGTAGGCCGCCGCGATGGTGTGGTCGCGTGCGTTCTGGTTGTAATCGACGAACAGCTGCGCGGGATCGCGGTCTTTGCGCCACCAGGCCGTCGTCACGTCCTCGGGCGCGCGCCGCTGCACCTCCTGCGCGAACGCGAGCGCCGCCCGTCGGACCTGCCCGAACCCGTACTCCGGGGCGATCCGCACATACACGTGCAGCCCGGACCCACCGGAGGTCTTCGGCCAGCCGACGGCCCCGAGCTCGTCGAGTACCTCGTGCACCACTCCGGCGACTCGCTGCACGCGCGACCACGGGCAGTCCGGCATCGGATCGAGATCGATGCGCCATTCGTCGGGTGACTCGGTATCGGAAGCTCGCGAATTCCACGGATGGAACTCCACCGTGGACATCTGCACCGCCCAGATCACGTCCGCGAGCTCGCGCACGCACAGCTCGTCGGCATGCCTGCCGTAGCGCGGGAAATGCACGCGCACCGTCGAAATCCAGTCCGGCGCACCGGCGGGCACCCGCTTCTGATGCACCTTTCCGCCAGGGAGACCTTTGGGGAATCGGTGCAGCATGCAGGGCCGATCCCGCAAGGCGTTGACGATCCCGTCCCCGACGCTCAGGTAGTACTGCGCCAGGTCGAGCTTGGTCACGCCGAGCTCGGGAAAGTACACCCGGCCGGGATTGCTGACCCGCACCGTGTGCTCACCCACCGAGAGTTCGACCGCGGGCACCGCAGACTTGGCCACCCGCCCAACGATAGACGAGCAGGCCCGCTCCCGACGGGGGAGCGGACCTGCGTCGCGTGGTGCGTCGGACTGCTCGCTGTCAGCGGCTGTGCTCCGTCGGCGGCGTGTAGTAGCTCTCGGTGTAGGAGTGCTGTGCCCAGCGCGACTCGGTGTCCTCGTCGCTGTCACCACCGTGGCCGGGCCACCACGCACGGCGCCCGAGCAACGCGGTCACCGCGGGAGTGAAGAACAGCGCCATGACGAACGCGGCGATCGCGATACCCACCGAGATGGCGAAGCCCATCTGCGCCAGAGTGCTGTTGCCCGCCAACATCATCGAGGCGAACGTCCCCGCCAGGATGAGACCGGCCGCGGCCACCGTCGGACCCGTATGGCGCACGGCCAGCGCCGCCGCTTCCCGTGGTGTGTGCCCCTCGCGGGCTTCTTCCCGCAAACGGGCGACCATGAGGATGTTGTAGTCGGTGCCCAGCGCGACGACGAACAGGTACATGATCACCGGCAGCGTGAAGATCAGGCCGTTCTCACCCTGGATCTGCTGGAACACCAGCACCGTCGCACCCAGCGTCGCGGCGAAGCCGAGGAACACCGAGGCCATCAGGTACCAGGGGGCGACGAGACTGCGCAGCAGCAGCGCCAGTACGAGCATGATCAGGATCGCGGCCACCGGGAACACGATCGCGTAGTCGTGGTTCATCGCATCCTTGAAGTCCACGAAGACCGCGGTCATGCCGCCGACCGCCGCCGTGGCCCCCTCGGGCGCCGCCTGATGCGCGACCTCACGCAGCGGACCGGCCACCGTGTCGAGTGCGGCATCGGATTCCGGCGTCTCGGTGAGCGTCACCTGGAAGCTCGCGATGGTCCGATCCGGCGACACCTGCGCCTGCCCGACCTGTCCGACGCCCTCGACCTGGGTCAACGCTGTCCGGTAGGTCGTAAGCTGGTCATCGCCCAGCGGCCCACCGGGCGAGTGCAACAACACATCGGAGGGCTGGGTGGCGCCCGCGGGCATGCCTTTGAGTAGCTCGGTGGTGAAGACCACCGATTCGGAGGCGTCGGAGGTGGACCCCGAGCTCAGATCGAAGGTCGGGTTGAAGCCGATCGCGAACACCCCGAGCGCCACCAGCACGCCACCGGAGGCGACGGCGAACACGCCGGGCCGCCTGCCCATCGCCGCGCCGATCGCGCCGAATCGGGCGCCCCGCGGCTCGACCTGCCAGGCTTTCGACGGCCAGAACACCTTGGTACCCAGCAGCGAGACGATCGCGGGCACCAGCGTGAGGCCGGCCAGCAGCGCCACCGCGACCGCGATCGCCAGCGCCGGACCCAGCGCCCGGAACATCCCGAGGCTCGACAGCGTCAGCGCCATGAACGCGATGATCACGGCGGCCGCCGCCGAGGTGATGGCCTCACCGACGCGGGCCACGGCATTGACCATCGCAGTCTTCGGCTCGTCGCCTGCCCGCAGCCGTTCCCGGTAGCGGAACATCAGGAACAGGATGTAGTCCGTACCGACACCGAACAGTACGACCAGCAGGATCGCGCTGATCGAGGTGTCGATGTCGAGGTCGAATGCCTTGGCGGCCATCGCGATCAGGCCGCTGACGGTACTCGAGATCGCACCGATGGTGATCACCGGCAGCAAGGCGATGACCGGGCTGCGGAAGATGATCAGCAGCAGCACCAGGATCAGGACGATCGTGGCGATGCCGATGATCGCCATGCCCTTCTCACCCTCCTCGGTCTGATCGAGGGTCTGCGCCGCCGTTCCGGTGATGCCTGCCTTCAACCCGGTATCCCGCACCTGTTCCCGCAGCTGCTCGCGCAGGCTCTTCACCGCCTCGCCCTGTGTCTTGTCGGCGGCGTCGGTCAGCTTGGTCATCTGTACCGCGATGACCTGGACCAGACGGTTTTCCGACGGCGGCGTCACCTGAATGCCGTTGACGCCCTTGATGTTGCGTGCGGTGAGTGCGTCGGCGGTCGCGGTGACCGCGGCCGAGTCGTCATCGGTCAGCGCCGCGCCGTCCGCGCGGACCACCACGATGAGAGCGGCAGGCGCGGCGTACTGCGGAAATGCCTGCTCCTGCAACTTCATCGCTTGAATCGACTCGTAATGCGAAGGCAGGAACTCGGATTGGTCGGTGGTCGCGGTGAGCGTCGGGGCCGTCGACAACACGGCGACGATCGCGAGCACCCACAGGCCGATCACTTTCCAGGGATGGTGAACGACGACGCGTCCCAGTCTGGCGAACATGGTGGTAGGTCCTTTCCTGGCCTGCTGGTCAGACGTCGAGGTCGTGGTTCAGCGGGTGCTGGGCGCGGTCGACGATCATCAGGTGGACTTTCGGCGAGACGAGCGGGCGCAGTGCGTCGAGCGAATCGACCACCTCGGTGGTGTAGTCGCCCCAGCTCTGCTCGCCTTTGCCGAGGATCGACCGCCAGTTCTTCCAGTCCTCGGTCCAGTCGCCGAGCTCGTTGTAGTCCGACCACGCGGAGGTCTGCTTGTGCACCAGGTAGTTGCCCTTGCGGGTGAGGTAGACCCGGACGGTGTCGATGGCCTTGCGGGTTACCTGACGTGATTCGCCGACCTGTCGGCCGGTGAAGCGCTGGGTGCGGCCGCCGCCGGGGCCGACCTTGACGATAATCGGGGCGAACCCGTCGGTGTCCGGGTCGGTGGTGTTCGGCTTGGTTGTGTCGACGACAGCCAGGTCGGTGTCGGGTGTGGGACGGGGTTCGGTGGTCATCGATCGCTCCGATTTCGATAAGGTAGTGCGCATATGGGCATGGGTGTACGAGCGGCGTGCCCCTCGTTGCGGGCCGTCGCCGTGGGTCTGTGTCGGTTGGTACGTGTGTTCCGCCTGACTCACTATAAGTAGATGTATACGTATAGATCAAGGGGCAAAAAAAGTCCGCACGGATCAACTCCGCGCGGACCGCTACTTTCGGGGCCGAACTACAGCTCGTAGACCCCGAACGCCCGGTTCTGGATGCACATCGGCATCACATGAACCCGTTCGGTCCATTCGAATCTGGCTGCCGCCTCGACGGTTTCGCGTTCCGCGATGCACACGCTCGCGGTACCGGGCATGGTCAGCGGATTGAGCACGGCCAGCGGGATGCCGGCGTGCACGCCGCTGTAGAGGCCGCCACTGAAGCACAACGGCGTGATGGCGATGCCGCGGATGGCGCTCTCGCGGTCGGCGGCAGCCTGGGCGCCGGGGACGCCGGCGCAGTCGAGGGGGTTCTCGTTCGACGCCTGGGCGGGAACGGTCAAGAGGGTGAATCCGGCCGCACAGCCCGCGGCAACGGCCATCAGGGTTCGAGCAAATGTGGTCCTGGTCATAGGCGCATTCAAGCACCGGAGATGGTGGGCGCACACAATCTGGGCGGCGTGTTGGACTTTTGGCTTGTGGGTGGGTCAGGTAGGGGTCGCCAGGGCGAAGGGGAGGACCGCGTCGGCGCCGCTGGCGCGTAGGGCGTGGGCGGCGACGGTCATGGTCCAGCCGGTATCGGTGAGGGTGTCCACGAGCAGGATCGGCCCGTCGACCCCGGAGAGGTCGGGAACCTCCCACGAGTCGAACAGCCCGGCTACTCGATGGGCGGAGTTCGCCGCGGAGACCGGCGGCCGATCAGGTCTGGTGTGCAGGGTGCCGAGATCGTCGAGTTTGCCGATCTGGGCCAGACGCGCGGCAAGGCTGGTGGTGAGCTGGGGATAGCGGGGGGATTCCAGGGCCAGCACCGAGGTGGGGCGGGTGGTCCAGGTCCAGTCGCGGAGCACGGCGATGCAGGCGTCGAAGACCGCGTCGGGGACCGGTGCGTCGGGGGCGTCGAGCAGGGCTCGCAAACGCATGCCCCAGCCGAGGTCGGTGAGTCGGCCGAGTACCCGGCCGGTTTCGGCGCCGCCGGAGATCTTGCCCGACAACGGGATTCCCAATTTCGCCATGCCGCTCGGCCACTGCTTGCGGGGTGCGAGGTCGAGGCCGGGTCGGTCGAGGCGGGCTCGGGTGGCGGCGATCGCGGCGTCGTCGACGGTGGTGTCGGCGCGGGTGCCGGTGCAGTTGTCGCAGCGGCCGCAATCGAGTTCCGCTGTCGCCAGCCCGGCGAGGCCGGGGTCGTCGAGTTGACGGCGCAGGAAGGTCATCCGGCAGGTAGACGTCGACTGGTAGTCGATCATCGCCTGTTGTTCGGCGTCGCGTGCCGCGGCCAAGCCCTCGTAGCGCTCGGTGTCATAGGTCCAGTCCTGGCCGGTCGAGAGCCACCCACCGCGCACCCGCCGCACGGCGCCGTCGACATCGAGCACCTTCAGCACCATCTCGAGCCGCGATCGGTTCAGTTCGACGAGCGGTTCGAGCGCCACTGTCGACATCGCCCTGTCGGTGTCCAGCGCGGCGAGCACCGAACGCACGATGTGCTCACGCGGGAAGGCCACGGACGCGAAGTAACTCCAGATCCGCGCGTCCTCGGGGCCGGGCAGCAGGACGACCTCGGCGCGCTCGGTGCCGCGGCCCGCACGACCGACCTGCTGGTAGTACGCGATCGGTGAGGACGGGGCCCCGACGTGCACGACGAAACCGAGATCGGGCTTGTCGAAGCCCATCCCGAGCGCCGACGTCGCGATCAATGCTTTGACCTCGTTGTTCAGCAGCGCGGCTTCGAGCAGCTCGCGTTCGGCGGGGTCGGTCTGACCGGTGTAGGCGGCGACGGTGTGGCCGTGTGAATTCAGCAGGTCGGCGAGATCGTTGGCCGCGGCGACGGTGAGGCAGTAGATGATGCCCGAGCCCGGCATCCGGGTGAGCTGTTCACCCAGCCACGCCGTGCGCTGCACCGCGTCGTCGAACCGCACCACCGACAGGTGCAGCGACTCGCGATCCAGCGTGCCGCGCAACACCAGCGTGTCGGTGCCGATCTGTCCGGCCACATCGGTGACCACCCGGTCGTTGGCGGTCGCGGTGGTCGCCAGCACCGGCACATCGGATCCCAGGTCGGCGATCAGCGTGCGAATGCGGCGGTAATCGGGCCGGAAGTCGTGCCCCCAGTCCGACACGCAGTGTGCCTCGTCGATGACGACCAGCCCGGCGTCGGCGGCCAGACGTGGCAGCACCTGATCGCGAAAGTCGGGATTGTTCAACCGTTCCGGACTCACCAACAACACATCGACCTCGCCGTCGGCCACGCGCTGATGGATCTCGTCCCACTCGGTGACATTGCCCGAGTTGATCGTGGCCGCCACCACCCCGGCCCGCTCGGCGGCCGCCACCTGGTTGCGCATCAACGCCAGCAGCGGCGACACGATCACCGTCGGCCCGCGCCCCGCCCCCCGCAAGAGCTTGGCCGCGATGAAATACACCGCCGACTTTCCCCACCCGGTCCGCTGCACCACCAGCGCCCGCCTGCGCTGCACCACCAGCGCTTCGATCGCGATCCACTGATCCTCCCGCAACCGCGCGTCGGGCCCGGCGAGCTCACGGAGCAGCTCCTCGGCTCGTTCGCGCAGGTCAGGAGCCGTCAGGTCGAGCACATCGTTGCCTGCGGGTGAGGTCATGCGCCTATCGTGCCGCACCCCTCCGACAGGTTCGATCGGCAACACAGACAGGGGGCGTGCACGGGGCTGGCAGGATGGCCGCATCTGGTTTCGCGGGGAGTGACGAAGCGATCGGGGAATTCGGTATGACAGGCCGCACAAGCGACTCTGAAGTGGTGCTCAACCCGGAAATACCCGTGGTGGCGTACGCGATCGGCCTGCTCCAAACCGATGGCTCGCACGAGGGAAATCTGGATCGGAAAGGGCGCATCTCGCTCGAGCTCGCGGTCCGGGACGAGAGCGTCCTGACGCATCTAGCCGAGGCTCTTCCGTGCTATTCATCGATCGGTCATCGAATTCGGGCGACAAATTTCGCGGCCCGCTCGGAAACCGCCACCCTGCGGTTCTATGACCGTGCCACGAGGCGTGCCTTCGCGGAACTCGGGGTGACAGTCGGTCGGAAGGCCACGGAGATCCGGCCGCCGCTGACGCCCTTTTCGGAGGCCGACTACCTGCGGGGGCTCCTGGATGGGGACGGCTCGATCGGATTCACCGGAAAGGGTGAGCCGTTCGTGAGCTTTGTGACCGCCAGCCCGTCAGCTGCGGAGTTCTTTTGCCGCGCTGTGCGAAATGTCTGCGGGGTGGAGCGGAGCTTTCGCCCGAACCGTCGCGATGGTGTCGCCAACGTGATGGTGCTCAATCACGCTGCTGCCCGGCTCGCGGCTTGGGCGTGGTACTCGCCTGATGTCATAGGAGTGGACCGTAAGCGCACCATCGCAGCTCGCGTTGCTCGTTGGACCCCGCCACTAGAGAAAGCAGGGCGTTATGGCGTTCTGCGGAAGCCGTGGACAGCGGCAGACGACGGCGTCGTCTTTGAGTTCGGGTCGGCGGAAGCTGCTGAGCTGCTGGGCCGCACCGTTTCCAGCGTATCGGCGCGGCGTTGGCGATTGCGGAATGGTCCTGCTTGACTCTGTGGGCTTCCTCGGTCACTCGGCGCGTAGCGCTGCCGCAATTTCTTCGCGATTGGGGATCGACGAGCTTGCGCCGAGGCTGGTGGTCGCCAGGGCGCCGGTGGTATTCGCCCAGTTCAGTGCGGTATCCGCGCCCTGGTTCCAGGTTGCGACCAGTCCGCCGGTGAACGCGTCGCCGGCGCCGGTCGTATCGACCACATCGACGGCGAGTCCCGTGACGGAGAGCTCGGTCCCGTCCTCGCCGCGATACACCGCCCCGTCACCGCCGAGCGTGCGCACCACGTGCGCGACCTGGGCCAGTTCGGCCGAATACTGTTCGTACTCCAGGGAATTCACGATCGCGAGGTCGACGTCAGTCCACAGTTCGGTGGGCAACGGCTGAACCGGCGAGGGATTCAGGGCGACGACGGTGCCCGACGCGCGAGCATGTCGGGCGGCGGCGAGCACGGTGTCGATCGGAATCTCCAACTGGCACAACAGGATGTCGGCCGCCGCGATCGCCGCGAGTTCGGCGGCCGACAGATCGGTCACCCGGCCGTTGGCTCCCGCCACCACGATGATGCTGTTCTCGCCGGTGTCGTCGACGATGATCGAGGCGATCCCGCTGGCACCGTCGACCCTGCGAACAAGGGTGGTATCGATGCCCGCGTCCGACAACGTCGTCGTCAGTTCCGCCCCGAACGCGTCATCGCCGATCGCACCGAGAAACCGCACCCGCGCCCCGGACCGCGCCGCCGCGATCGCCTGATTCGCGCCCTTCCCGCCGGGCACCGTCGCGAACTCGGTCCCGAGCACCGTCTCACCCGGTGCGGGCCTGCACGAGACAGTCGTGACCAGGTCCATGTTGACGCTGCCCAGCACGACGACGGTCGGCGAATCGGTGCGATCCATAGCGCTGAATCTAGCGGTGACGGCTCCGCCCCACCTGCGGGGCATCGGTGTGGATATCGGCGTCGACAGCTCCGCCGAACCTGTGGATAACTCGGTCCCGCCGCCGGTCGGAGCCGTATTCCGCGTGGCGGGCGGCGTCGAGTGCGCGAGGCGGGCTGCGTACGCTGATACCCATGACGGTAGAAGTGACCCCCGAGCTGGACATCCGCGCAGCGGTGCACGACGCCGCCCGCAGGGCTCGCGTCGCGTCCCGTGTGCTGGCTCAGCTGACCACGGCGCAGAAGAACGACGCACTGCACGCGGCGGCCGACGCTCTGCTCGCCGCCGCCGATCGCGTGCTCGCGGCCAATGCCGCCGACATCGCGACCGCGCAAGCCGCCGGTACCGAGGAGAATCTGCTCGACCGGCTGCGGCTCACCAAGGCCCGCATCGACGGCATCGCCTCGGGTCTGCGTCAGGTCGCCACGCTGCCCGATCCGGTCGGCGTCATCGTGCGCGGCTCCACCCTGCCCAACGGCCTCGAGATCCGCCAGACCCGTGTTCCGCTCGGCGTGGTCGGCATGGTCTACGAGGCACGGCCCAATGTCACCGTCGACGCCTTCGGCCTCGCCCTCAAATCGGGCAACGCGGCGCTGCTGCGTGGGTCGTCCTCGGCCGCGAACTCCAACGCGGCGCTGGTCGAGGTATTGCGCGAAGCCCTTGTCGCCCAGGGTGTCCCGGCCGACGCCGTGCAGCTGCTGCCCAGCAACGACCGCTCCAGCGTCACCCACCTGATCCAGGCCCGCGGCCTCGTCGACGTGGTGATTCCGCGCGGCGGTGCCGGCCTGATCAACGCCGTCGTCCGCGACGCGCAGGTGCCCACCATCGAGACCGGCACCGGCAACTGCCACGTCTACGTGCACGCGGCCGCCGACCTGGACATGGCCGAGGCCATCGTGCTCAATGCCAAGACCCGCCGTCCCAGCGTCTGCAATGCCGCCGAGACCGTACTCATCGACGCCGCCGTCGCCGAGACCGCGCTGCCCCGCCTCAGCAAGGCACTCGACGACGCGGGCGTCACCATCCACGGTGATCTGCCCGGTCAGGTCCCGGCCACCGATGCCGACTGGGGCGAGGAGTACCTCACCATGGATATCGCGCTGAAGGTCGTCGACGACCTCGATGCCGCCGTCGAGCACATCAACACCTGGGGGACCGGCCACACCGAGGCCATCATCACCGCCGACCTGGCCGCCGCCCGCGAGTTCACCGCTCGCGTGGACGCCGCCGCGGTGATGGTGAACGCGTCCACCGCGTTCACCGACGGCGAGCAGTTCGGCTTCGGCGCCGAGATCGGCATCTCCACCCAGAAGCTGCATGCCCGCGGTCCGATGGCACTGCCCGAACTCACCTCCACGAAGTGGATCGTGTGGGGCGACGGCCAGACTCGGCCGGTGTGATCATGACTCTCGTACAGGATCCGATCTTCACCTCGGTCGACGATGTCATCGACCGGCTCGCGACCACCGGCTACTTGGCCGACAAGGCAACGGCCACGTCGGTCTTCCTCGCCGATCGGCTGGGTAAGCCGCTGCTCATCGAAGGCCCGGCCGGTGTCGGCAAGACCGAACTGTCGCGAGCGGTGGCCCAGGTCGCCGACGCCGAACTGGTTCGCCTGCAGTGTTACGAAGGCGTCGACGAAGCCCGCGCGCTCTACGAGTGGAACCACGCCAAGCAGATTCTTCGAATTCAGGCGTCGAGTGAAAACGATTGGGCCGAAACCAAAGCCGACGTCTTCACCGAGGAGTTTCTGCTCTCGCGCCCGTTGCTCACCGCCATCCGCCGTACCGAGCCGACGGTGCTGCTGATCGATGAGACCGACAAGGCCGATGTCGAGATCGAGGGCCTGCTACTCGAGGTGCTCAGCGATTTCGCGGTGACCGTGCCCGAACTCGGCACCATCACCGCCACCCGCAAGCCGTTCGTGGTGCTCACCTCGAATGCCACCAGGGAACTGTCGGAGGCGCTCAAACGCCGCTGCCTGTATCTGCACCTGGACTTCCCCGACGAAGACCTCGAGCGCCGAATCCTGGCCAGCCGCGTACCGGAACTCCCGAACACCGTGGCTGAGCAACTGGTGCGGGTCGTGCACGTACTGCGCGGCATGCAACTCAAGAAGCTGCCCTCGGTCGCCGAAACGATCGACTGGGGCAATACCTTGCTCGCCCTCGGCGCCGCCGATCTCGACGACGCGACCGTGCGCGCCACGCTCGGCGTGGTGCTCAAGCACCGCAGCGATCACCAGCGCGCGCTGGCCGAGCTGAAACTGGCCTGATCATGACCGCACCGGCACCGCACGGAATCGGCGGCCACGTCGCCGGTTTCGTCGGTGCGCTCCGGGCCCGTGGCGTGCCGGTCGGCCCGTCGGAAACCGTCGACGCCGGTCGGGTGTTGACCGTGTTGGACCTGCTCGATCGTGAGGCCGTGCGCGAGGGGCTGGCCTGTGCGCTACTGCGCAGACCCACCCATCGCGCCACCTTCGACGGACTGTTCGACCTGTGGTTTCCCGTCGCCGTCGGTGATCGCACCGGCGAGGCTCCAGACCTGCCGCGCACCCCCGACGGGCAGGTCGACCTCGCCGCGCTACGCGAGCAACTGGCCGAGTTGCTCGCCGCCGAGGACAGCGGCCCCCAACAGCAATTGCTGGCCGGGCAGATAGTCGAGCAACTCGGGCAATACCAGTCGGCGCGCGGGCCGTCGTTCTCCGCGTACCAGGCGCTCAAAGACGTTGCGCCCCAGTCCTTGCTGGCCAAGATACTCGCGGGTCTCGGCCTGCCGCCGGATGCGAGTGAGCGAGACACCGAGGTCGCCCGTCGCGTCGCCAGGGAACGCATCGCGGGGTTCCGGGCCAGCGTGGAAGCAGAGACCAACCGGCGGGTGGCCGAGCAGATCGGGCGCGAACGCGTCGCGACCTATGGTGTCGCCCGTCAGGCCGAGGACGCCGACTTCCTCCGTGCTTCCGAACGCGAGCTCACCGAATTGCGGCGCGGCACTCAGCGTTTGGCTCGGATCCTGGCCTCCCGACTGGCGGTGCGGCGCAAACGGGCCAGGCGCGGCGAGATCGATCTGCGCAAAACCCTGCGCGCGTCGATGTCGACCGGTGGGGTGCCGATCGACCTGGTGAACCGTAAACCTCGCCCCGGCCGACCGGAACTGGTGCTGCTGTGCGATATCTCGGGCTCGGTGGCCGGGTTCAGTAACTTCACGCTGCTGCTGGTGAGCGCGTTGCGTGAGCAGTTCTCGCGGGTGCGGATCTTCGCCTTCGTCGACCGCACCGACGAGGTCACCGGTTTCTTCGAGCCGTACGCCGGCCTCGACGATGTGATGACCCGGATCTTCACCGAGTCGCGCATCATCGACGCCGACGGGCATTCCGATTACGGCTACGCGCTGACCAGTTTCGCCGAGAACTTCGGCGAAGCCGTCACCAGCCGTAGCTCGCTGCTGGTCCTCGGCGACGGCCGCACCAACTACCGCAACCCGCAACTGGACACGCTGCGCGAACTGGTCGGTACCGCCCGGCACGCGCACTGGCTCAATCCCGAACCCAAGAATCTATGGGGGACAGGCGATTCGGCGGCTCGCGACTACGGTTCGGTGATCGAGATGCACGAATGTCGATCAGCTCGGCAGCTGACCGAGGTGGTCTCCAGGTTGTTGCCCGTCTGAAGGAGCTGGCGATGAGTGTTGACGTCTTGGCCTACTGCCTGGCGAAACCGGGTGCCTGGGAAGACGAGCCGTGGGAGGGCGACACTGTCGCCAAGGTCGGCGACAAAGTGTTCGCGTTCCTCGGTGCGGGCACGTCGATCGGCCTCAAATGCGGGCGCGACCGCCTCGAAGCCGACGAGTTGGTCAACATCTACCCCGACGATGTCACCGTGTCGGCCTACATCGGCCGCTACGGCTGGAACAGTATTCGCGTCGGCGGCGCGGTCCCCGACGACGAACTGCGCGAACTGATCGACGCCTCCTACGACGCGGTCGTCGCCAAACTCCCGAAGTCGAAGCGCCCCACTGCCTGAGCTTTTCAGCCGACGTTAAGCGCCTCACATGGCACCACAACGAAGATCACGCCCATGCTGGCAGGGGCGTCGCGCGACGACGAGCGATCCGATCGACGAATATCGGACGTAGGGAAGGTGCGATCGGGTCATTCCCCCACCGGCTGGGCGTGGTTCGCTCGGTGACCGACCCGCTCACGAACGAGACCGATCGACCTCGGGACGAACCCATCATCATCGGCGGTCCTGCCGACTCGGTGAAAGATCCAGGACGTCGAACCATCGCAGCGCCGGATGCAGCCGTGCCCGCAGAACTGGGACGACAACGCGCGCCAGGGCTGACAAGCGATGCTGTCGCAGCGTGGGACGCAGCCGCCACGGAAGGTGCCCTTCGACCCCCCGCGCCCGGTTCGGGGGCACGGGCCGCGCGGCGGCTGGCCGGGATCGCTGCGGCCCGCCTTGCGGATGCCCCCGCCGCGGCGGAGGAACAGCTGCGGCGGGCGCTCGTCGTCGGCGCCGGTGAACTGGACGGTCGAGAACTCGCCGCGATGCGCACCCAGCTGGTCACCGCCGTCGCCGCCCAGCCGGGGCGCGACCGTGCGATGGCCCGTGCCGCCGCGTCGGCCGCCGCCAGTTGGCAGCCGATCTCGCAGGCCGATGCTGTCCATCTGTGGCTGGTCGCCGGGCGCGCCTGGCATCGGGCGGGCAGGCACGGCGAGGCGGTGGTCGCCTTCGACCGTCCGCTGCTGACCGGAACTGTCGGCTATCCACCCGCCGAGCTCGCGCGGGTCCGCGCCCAGTTCGCCGAATCATTGAATCACCTCGGTCGCTACCGCCAGGCCGCGTGGCAGTTCGCCGAGGCGGCCCGGCTGATCGCCGGTTCGCCCGCGCAGCGCCGCCGCCACGCCGATCTGGTGTGGTCGGCCGCGGTCGCCCGCGAGTGCTGTGGGCAGGAGTCCGAGGCGCTCGGGGGCTACCTGCGCGCCGCGGGGCTGTGGGGTGAACAGGACAAGATCGTGCCGAGGGCCCGCTGCCTGCGCGCCGCCGCCTGGCTGCAACTGCGCGGACCCGAGGGGCGCGTGCGCGGACCGTGGTGGGTGACGATCGATGTGTTGCTGACCGAACTGAACCGCCGGGTCGCCGCCGATCCGGCCGCGCATCTCGTCGAAGAGCTGAAACACACCCGCGCCCAGTTCGCCCAGATGTGCGCGCAGGCGTCCCCACCTCGCGAGCGCCGTGGCGGCCCGGAGCAGTCCGGTCCGCCCCGGTCCGGTCGGCCGGATTAAGCTCAGACCTCATGCACGAAACAGCTCGGCCGCGTCGCAAGCTCGGCGTCATGGGCGGCACCTTCGACCCGATCCACCACGGCCACCTGGTCGCGGCGAGCGAGGTCGCGAACCGGTTCGAGCTCGACGAAGTGATCTTCGTCCCGACCGGTCAGCCGTGGCAGAAGGTCAACAAGCAGGTCAGCCCCGCCGAGGATCGCTACCTGATGACGGTCATCGCCACCGCGTCCAACCCGAGGTTCTCCGTCAGCCGGGCCGACATCGAACGCAACAAGGTCACCTACACGGTGGACACCCTGCGCGAGATGCAAAACACGCACCCCGACGCGGAGCTGTACTTCATCACCGGTGCGGACGCGCTGGCCAACATCCTGACATGGCAGGATTGGACCGAACTGTTCGAACTGGCGAAGTTCGTCGGGGTGAGCCGACCGGGTTACGAACTGAACACCGATCATCTCGAGGAGCATCTGCGGGACCTTCCCGCCGACGCCGTGACGATGGTCGAGATCCCCGCGCTGGCCATCTCGTCGAGCGAATGCCGCCGCCGCGCAGCGGATGGTCGGCCGGTCTGGTACCTCGTCCCCGACGGCGTGGTGCAGTACATATCGAAGCGGCACCTCTATGTGCCCGCAGGAACGGAAGGTAGCTGACGTTGAGCCACATGAGCGAGGGTCTGACCCCACAGGAGGAGACCGTATGAGTGCCTCTACCGAAGCGATCGAGATGGCAACGGTCGCCGCACTCGCTGCCGACGACAAGCTCGCCACCGATGTCGTCGTGCTCGACGTCTCCGAGCAGCTGGTGATCACCGACTGCTTCGTGATCGCCTCGGCGCCCAACGAGCGCCAGGTCAACGCGATCGTCGACAACATCGAGGACAAGCTGCGCGAAGCCGGTCACAAGCCGGTCCGTCGCGAAGGCACCCGTGAGGGTCGCTGGGCACTGCTCGACTATGTCGACATCGTCGTACACGTCCAGCACAACGACGAGCGCAATTTCTACGCACTCGAGCGCCTGTGGCGTGACTGCCCGGCAGTCCCCGTCGAGGGCATCGCCGCACTCCCGACTCCGGCAGCGGACGACGACGCGCAGGTAGAGGGAATCAACGAGTGAGTAAGTACGCCCATGTGCGCAACCTGATCCTGTTGCGGCACGGGCAGACCGAATGGAACGCGGCCGACCGGATGCAGGGCCAGATCGACACCGATCTCACCGAACTCGGTCGCCAACAGGCCAAAGAGGCTGCGCGCGAACTGGGTTCACGCAACGCCATCGCGATCCACGCCTCCGATCTGCGCCGCGCCAAGGAAACCGCGCAGGCGCTCGGCGACATCAGCGATCTGCCTGTCCTCACCGATCAGCGGCTGCGCGAGACCAACCTGGGTGACTGGGAAGGCCTGACCCACCTCGAAGTCGACGCCGACTACCCCGGCGCGCGTGTGCAGTGGCGTCTGGACGCCACCTACACACCGCCCGGTGGCGAGAGCAAGCTCGAGGTCGGTGCGCGGGCCCTGCCTGTGGTGCGCGAACTGTACAACGAGCGGCAGGATTGGCCCGGTCGGACTATCATCCTGGTTGCGCACGGCGGGCTGATCGCTGCTCTGACGGCCGCGTTGCTGGAACTGCCACCGGAGAACTGGCCTGCCCTCGGCGGGCTGGCCAATACCAGCTGGGTGCAGCTTTCCAGTCACGGCCCGGATGTCGATCGACCCGGCTGGCGCCTCGATGTTTGGAACGCAGCGGCGAAGGTAGCTCCCGATGTCCAATGAAGAGCCCGTCCGATCGGTACCTGATGAGATGTTCCAGCAGGTGACGGCCAAAGCCGGACGGCAATTGCCGGACGCGCTATTCGGTCCGCCACCTGCTCGCGCAGAGCGCGAGGAACCGATCCGTTCGGTACCGGACGAACTCTTCAAGCAGGTCACCGCGCGCAGCGAACGATCGCTGCCCGATGCCCTGTTCGGCCCGCTTCCCCCGCCGGTCGTCGCTGAACCCGAGCCGGTCGACTCGGCGGCAGCAGCCGTCGAGTCCGGCTCGGAGGCAGCGGATTCCGAGCCGGCCGTCGAGGTTCCCTCGGACGGCAGCGTCGATGCCGACAGCGCGGTGACCGCGATCGGTGACGAGGCCGAGGGTGGACTCGACGCGGTCGAGATCGCATCGAGTTCCGCTGTGCGGGAAGCCGAACCCGGCGACGTGGACTCCGCTGTCGTAGCTACGGATACCGACCAGTCGCCTGCGGAGGCCATCGCGGCCGATCCGGCTGCGGATTCGGCTCCCGTCGGCGACGTCTCCGCTGAGGCTCCGGCGGTAGTCGCCGAGTCGCTCGCGGATGCCACCGATTCGATCGATCCGGCTGTGCCACAAACACTCCGACCGGAAACGGCTGATCCGGTTCGGTCCGACGCCGAGGTCACTACCTCGGTCGACGATTCCGGAGCTGCTTCGATCGAGGTCGCGGCAGCCGCCGGCGGAATCGATCCTGCTGATGCACAGGCCGATCCCGCCGCTGCACGCCAGGACCTGGACTCCGCAGACAGCTTGCTGACGACTTCGCCTGCCGCAGGCGCGAATCTCGTTGTCGCGGCGTCCACGAACGCGGTTGCACCGCAGGGCGAATCGGTAGCGGTGGCAACCGCCGGTTCTTCGCTCGTCGAGGAAGCCGGTTCGCCGAGGCCGGTGGAGTCCGCCGCACCGCGCCCCGTGCTGCTGGTGATCGCGGACTCGCTCGCCTATTACGGTCCGAAAGGCGGCCTGCCCGCCGACGATCCGCGGATCTGGCCGAATATGGTCGCCGCGGAACTGGATTGGGATGTCGAGCTGATCGCGCGGATCGGCTGGACCTGTCGCGACGCGTACTGGGCACTGATCGGTGATCCGCGGGTATGGGCCGCGGTGCCGCGTGCCGGGGCGGTCGTGTTCGCCGTCGGCGGCATGGACACCCTGCCGTCTCCGCTGCCCACCGCGCTGCGGGAGATGATCCGCTACATCCGTCCGCCGCGTCTGCGCCGTGGCGTGCGAGCGACTTACAACTGGTTGCAGCCGAAGCTGTCGAAACTCGGTCGCCCGGTTGCCCTTCCGCCGAGGGTGAGCGTGGACTACCTGGAGCAGTCGCGGACTGCGTTGAACCATCTGCGGCCGGAGCTGCCGGTCGTGGCGGTGCTGCCGTCGGTGCACAAGTGCGACGCCTACGGGCGGGTGCACAGCGGCAGGGCACGGGCGGTCAAGGCCTTGCAGGCGTGGTCCGGTCGCACCTCGGTGCCGCTCGTCGACCTCGGCGAGGCCGTGCGTGACGACATCGAGTCGGGCTCGGCGAACCCGGACGGCATCCACTGGGGCTGGGCTGGGCACGCGGCAGTGGCGACGGCGATGACCAAGGCGCTGCAGGAGGTCCGGTAGTCCGTGGCCGTTGTGGTGGTCACCGATTCGGCGGCGGGATTGTCCGCTGATCTCGTCGCCGAGTTCGGTATCGAAGTGGTGCCGTTGCATGTGCTCGTCGGTGAGCGGGAGATCCGGGAGGGCGTCGATCCGATCGAGATCGACTACACGGCGGACTCGGTCACCACCTCGGCCGCTTCGCCCGGAGAACTGCGCGAAGCCTACGAACGCGCGTTGAGCCATAGCGATGGTGACGGGGTCGTCGCGGTGCATCTGTCGCGCCGGTTGTCGGCGACCTGGGAATCGGGTCGTCAGGCGGTGCGCGACATGGGCGCCGAAGATCGTGTGCGCGTGGTCGATTCGCTCGGTGCCGGTCTTGCCACCGGTCTGCCGGTGCTGGCCGCCGCGCGCAGAGCGATGGCAGGCGAGGCGCTGGACGATGTCTACGATTGCGCGGTGTCGGCCGCGACCCGTTCTCGCACGTTCATCCTGGTCAACCGCACCGAACAACTCCGCAAGGGCGGCAGGCTGAGTAGCGCCGCTGCGTTCTTCGGCAGCGAACTGGTGACGAAGCCGCTGCTGCAGCTGGTGGAGGGCAAGCTCGAAATGCGCGAGAAGGTGCGCACCAGATCGCGCGCCTACACCAAGCTGGTAGCCGCCGCGGTGGACGCGGCCGCGTCCGACGGTGCGGCCCTCGGCATTCAGCATCTCGGTGCTCCCGAGGCCGCCGAGAACATTGCGGCGCAACTGCGTGAGCAGCTGCCGGAGGTTCGGGAACTCTATGTCGCCGAGTTCGGCCCCGCGCTCGGCGTGCACCTCGGTGTCGGCGCGGTCGCCGTCGCGGTGTTGCCGGGCGGATGTGTCTGAGCGGTGCCGGTTCAGAATCTCGCTGAGGGTAAACCCTTCGGTGCCGGCGATCCGGTGCCTACCGTAGGTGGCATGGCTGGCACCACCTCTCCACGAACCGACCTCCCACTGCGGGTACTCGAAGTCGACTGGGACCATCCCGACGCCGAGACGCTGCGCGCGGAGATGTCGGCGGAGGTCGGCCCTCGCTACGCCTACCTCGAGCTCGCCGAGCGTGGGCTCGCGCCCAATGCGGTCGATCTTTCCAGCGTGCACCGAACCTTCGTCGCCTACGCGGCGGCAGAACCAGCCGGCCACGCCGCATTGCGGTGGAACTCCGATGATTTGGAACTCAAGCGGATGTTCGTCCGCCCCGCCTATCGCGGCACCGGAACCGCGACCGCGCTCCTGCACGCGGCCGAGGCGGCTGTCCGAGCGGCGGGCAGGCCCCGGATGATCCTGCAGACCGGGCATTTGCAGCCCGACGCGGTGCGCTTCTACGAACGCAGCGGGTATCACCGGATTCCGTTGTTCGCGCCGTATCACGTCCTGCCGTTGTCGAACTGTTTCGCGAGGAACCTGCACTGAAGTGGTGATCGCGTGGGGATCTACGATTCCCCGATGACCGGATACGACGACTTCGACCAGCTCGACGCCGCGAACCTGCCTCCCCGCAGGCAACACATCCTCGCCGTGATCAGGGATTCGGTGCTCGCCCACGGCTACGCGCCGAGCACACGGGAGATCGCCGACGCGGTGGGCCTGCGCTCCACATCCGCGGTCTCCCAACACCTGAAGGCGTTGGAGGAGGACGGTTTCCTGCGCCGTGCAGCCACCGTGGCTCGTCCCATCGACGTGCGCCTGTTCCTGCGTGGCGCACCCGCCGCCGACTCCGACGCCTCGGTGTCGGTGCCCGTCGTGGGCGACATCGCCGCGGGCGCCCCGATCCTGGCAGAGCACAACCCCGACGACGTCCTGACGCTGCCGCGTGAACTGGTCGGCCGCGGTGAGGTTTTCGGTCTGCGGGTACGCGGTGACTCGATGATCGACGCCGCGATCTGCGACGGCGATCTCGTCGTGGTCCGTAGTCAGCGAGAAGCCAACTCCGGCGACATCGTCGCCGCCATGATCGGCGAGGAGGCCACAGTCAAGGTGTACCGCCGCCGCAACGGCCACGTCCACCTCGAACCGCGCAACCCCGCCTACTCCGTGATCGACGGCGACGAAGCGGTCATCCTGGGTCGCGTCGTGTCGGTGATGCGCCGACTCTGAGGTCGCTACGCCGGGCCGAACCAGTCCAGCGACTGGCCGTGCGGCCCGGCGTAAGCCAACGGCTCGTCGTCGAGGGCGAGCACCAACCGGGCCGCTTCCGACTCGCGAGTCGGCAGCCGATCGACAAGCGAGGCGATCACCCCGGTGCCCTCCTGCGAAACCCAGTGGCAGGGCAGATCCTGCACCGTCGCTCGGAAGTCCGCGCGCGCCCTCGGCGAGAGGTAGGTGAGCACGGCGCTGTGGAACACCACCACCGTGCTGTCGCGTGGTGCCTCGTGTACCAACTCGGTGACCTGCTCGTTCAAGTCGCCGGTCGCGATGGTCGCGGGATCCGCGGCGGCGATCGCACAGGCCGCGCGCAGCCGAGTCAGCCGCTCGTCCTGACCCGGCCAGACGAGGGCAGACAGCCATTGCTGGTCGTCCTCGTCGCCGGCATCGAGCGGGTTCAGGTCCACTCCTGCTCGATGGACGACTCGGGGGAGCCGGTCCGGGATCGGCACCGGACCGGTTGTCTCGCAGGTCAACACAACCGGCGACGGACCGTCGGACGGATCCAACGCGGCTCCGTCGTAGCGGTAGCTGAAACGGTCCGGGTACAGGCACAGTCCGGCCGAGGCGCCGACCTCGATGAGTGACAGGGGCCCGGGTAGCCGGGCCAGTACCGGCAGTAAGGTCGCTGCCCGGCCCGCTTCGTTCGTCTGCGTTCGCCGGGTCAGTGCCGTGGCCGAGATCGCCGGCCAGTTCTCGCGCAGCTGTTCGCGGAACTCGCTGTAGGGAACCGCGATCGCACCGTTCACTCGCGCGGCAGCCAGGATCAGGTTGGGTTGCTGCTTGTCCGTCGGCAATCCGGCGATCAGCGCCAGGGTCGCCGGATCCGTGCTGATATCCAGGGCCCGTCGGTGATAGAGCGGGGAATTGTCGCGCGCCTCGCGGAGTGCGAAGTCGCGGAATCGTTGTGCGAGTTCCATACGTACCTGAGTACTTCGAGTTGGCCATGAGCGCACGGTATCCACCCGGGCCGGCCGGAATCCGTGCGCGAGGGCCGCCGAGGGTGGGTTGTCCACAGGCTCGGAGTTATCCACAGGTTTCTTTCCGGCCCAGGTCAGCGAGTCTTCGCCGGCCCGGCGTCGGCATAGCGTCGCTGCCATGTCACGACACGAGGAGCACGAACGGGTACGGCGGCGGCTGGGTGGTCTGGCGGTCCGCGATCGAGGACGACCGAGCAGTCAACCGCCGCGCGAGTCCGGGAGGGGTTCCGGGACGGTTGATTCGCGCGTCGACGACGACGCAGGGCAGTGGGACGAAGACGGACTCGCGCCCTCGTCCGGGCCGCCGGGAACGGTCGCGACACCAGTGTGGCTCGACGACGGTGCTTCGCGAGGGCGAAACCGGCTGGTGCCCGAGCGCTTTCGTGAAGCACGGCTGGATCCGGGTCGTCGTGGAGTGATAGTCCTCGGCCTGGTGGGAGTCATCGCCGTGGTGCTGACCGGCGTGATGGTGCTGCGCGATCAGCCCGTTGCGCGGGCGGTGCCACCGGTGCCGGCACTCCGGGCGGAGAGCATCGCGGTGCAAGCCGATCCGACCGTTGCGGTTGCGGCCGTGTCGGGCCGAGGACCGAGTACGAGTGCTGAGGTTGTTGTCAGTGTGGTCGGTTTGGTCGAGCGGGCTGGGCTGCACCGACTGCCGGACGGATCTCGGATCGCCGACGCTCTCGAAAAAGCCGGCGGGACCCGAGAAGGTGCTGATCTGGCAGGGCTGAACCTGGCCCAACGGCTTGCCGACGGTGACCAGGTCGTCGTCGGTGCGACCGACCCCCAGGTCGGACAACCACGCCTCGGCAGCATCATGATCGGTGCCGGTCGCGCCTCCCCACCCGCGCCGAACAGTGCGGGCCCGAGCAGGGTGGGTTCTGATTCCGCAGGTCCCAGCACCGGGGGTGGTACGGGCGCCGAATCCCGCCTCGATCTGAACACCGCGACCGAAGCCGAATTGGACGCACTACCCGGAGTCGGCCCGGTCACCGCCAAAGCGATCCTCGCGTGGCGCTCGACAAACGGCCGTTTCACCGATGTCGCTCAACTCGGCGAGGTCGACGGCATCGGCCCGGCGCGCTTGGCCCGACTGCGCGAGCTGGTGACGACATGATGCCTCCGCGCTGTAGCGGACAACACGAAAGCCGTTGCACCGCGACTGATCACCAAATGGTCGCTGATGCAGCGGAGGCGACCGCATGACCTGCCCGATGTGGCCGTGCGTGCGGCAGGAAAGTCTGCGCGCCACAGACCGATCCGCGGGAACGCTGGACGACCGGGCCTCAGAGCCGGGCGAGCTTCCCGCGGCATGCGCGATCGGACTCGGCGAAACACAGTGCGCCGCACACATGCCCACGGGGAATTCGGACAGCGGCAGGTCCAGACGTGACGACGTGGCCGGCGGATGAGGGCGGCGCTGGGCGAGGAGACAGTTCGGGAGGAGTCAGCCGAGCGGCGAGCATCGAGGGCCGCGCCGCGGGTGAGGGCCGAGAAGCTTCGGCGGACATGGGTAGCGCGGTTCTGGCACGCAGTGGGAAGACCGGAACGGGATCGGCGGATGAGCGCGGGGGCGCAGGGGGAGGCAGTCGGTGCCGACGTGGAGCATCAGGTGCTCGATATGCGGCTGGTGCCCGCGGCGCTCGGGTGCTGGGTGGCGACGATCGTCGCGGTGACCGTGGGGTGGGTTGCGGGCTCGGTGTCGGCCGTAGGTGCCGTGGTGGTGGCGATCGGGCTGTGGGTGGTGCTGTTGTGGGCGATGGCGCATCGGCGGGAGCGGTGGCGGGTTGTCGCGGTTACCGGGTTGGCGACGATGTTGCTCAGCGCAGGCTTCGCGGCTGCGGGTGCTTGGCAGGAGCATCATATCCAGTCGCACCCGTTGCGAGAGTCGTTCGGTCGCTCGGTAAGTGTGTTCGCGGTCGTCACCGACGATGCGAAGCCGATGCGCGCCGGTGGGTTCGGTGGCGAGCGACGGTGGATTGTTCGCGCGGGTCTGCGCGAGTTCGGTCAGGGTCGGGAGTGGACACAGGCGAGCGGTTCGATCGTGGTGCTCGCGCAGGGGCGCGAATGGGCGGAGTTGTCACCTGGACAGCTGGTGCGGTTCCGGGCAGAGGTCAGCGAGCCGAGCCGCGCGGATCTGACTGTTGCCACGTTGCGCGCCACCGATGCGCCCAATCGGATCGGCGAGCCGCCGTGGTGGCAGCGCGTTGCGGCGAACGTGCGATCGGACCTGGTCGAAGCCTCTGCCGTGGCACTGCCACCTACCGCGGCAGGATTGCTGCCGGCGCTCGTCGTGGGCGATACCGTCGCATTGTCAGAAGATGTGCGTGACGCGTTCGAAGTGGCTGGGCTGCAGCACCTTTGTGTTGTCAGCGGAGCCAATTTCACGATCCTGTTGACGGCTCTGTTGGCACTCACCCGACTGCTCACGGCAGGTCCCCGGATCAGCGCCGCCGCGGCGGCGGGGGTCGTCGTACTATTCGTCGTCATCGCGCGTCCCGACCCGAGTGTGCTGCGCGCGGCAGCGATGGGTTCGGTGACAGTGCTGGCTCTGCTCACCGGACGGCGCAAACAGGCGCTACCCGCGCTGTGCGCGGCCGTGATCGGATTGCTCGCCGTCGCACCACAATTGGCGGTGAGCGCGGGATTCGCACTATCCGTGATCGCTACGGCGGGGCTCATTCTGCTGGCGCCCAGCTGGGCGGACTGGTTGCGAGCGCGCGGATGGTGGCGCGCACCCGCGGAGATCGTCGCGGTATCGGCGGCCGCGTTCGTCGTCACCCTGCCGCTGATGGTCGCCCTGTCGGGGCGGGTGAGCCTGGTGGCGATCGTGGCGAACGCGCTCGTCGCACCGGTGGTGGGGCTGATCACGGTGATCGGTGCGGTGGGCGCGGTCGTGGCGTGCGGGTGGGGTGGTGGTGCGGTATGGGTGCTCTGGTGTGCCCGCCCACCGATGTGGTGGTTGCTCGGCGTCGCCGATCGGGCTGCTTCAGTGCCGGGCGCCGCGGTCACTGTGCCAGGAGGTGCTGCCGGGGGAGCGGTCGCGGCAGTGGTCGTCGTGGCGGTCGTGGCAGCCTTGCGCTGGTCGCACACCCGCAGATTCCTTGCCGTAGCGGCGTTGGGTGTGTCGATAGTGCTGGTCCCGGTGCGCTTCTTGCAGCCGGGTTGGCCGCCACCGGGTTGGGTGCTCGCGATGTGTGATGTAGGCCAAGGTGATGGCCTGGCCTTGTCGGTCGCTCCTGGTGCCGCGGTCGTCATAGACGTCGGCCCCGATCCTCGCCCGATGCGGGCGTGCCTGGACCGCCTGAGGATCACCCACATCCCCCTACTCGTCCTCACCCACCCTCACGCTGACCACATCAACGGACTCGCAGGCGCCCTCCGCGGCCGCACCGTCGACGCGATTGCCACCGCCCCGGGTGAACTCCGCCCAGCCATCGCCCGAACCTGCGCCGTCGCGAACCGAACCCACGAGCCGACGTCGGCCCCGGTACCGACACCGACCACGTCCGGGGAACCGCACCTGGCTGCGGCCTCACACCAGAGGGAGCGAGCACCGACTGCGGGTGGCGATACGCGTCCGAGGACGGGGAGCGATCAGGTCGTCTGCCCGAGTGGAGCCCCGGGGGAGAGCCTGGCGAAGGGTGATGGGCGGTCAACGGACCACGGTGTTTCCCAACGAGAATCGCCCGGCCACAGTGACGACTCCGGGGGAGTCGAGCGGGTGGCGCAACTCGCTGGTGCGGCCGGTATTCCGCTCATGGAACTCCACGCAGGGCACGAAATAACCTTCGGGACAGTCGGATTACGTGTGCTGGCGCCGAGCAAGGAGGAGCCGACATCCTTGGCGGCCGATGAGGCCAACAATCGGTCGCTGGTGATGCGGGCTCGTACACCGGCCGGGACGATCCTGTTCACCGGTGACATCGAGGCCGAGGCGCAGGACCGGATCGTGCGCTGCGGTGATGTCAGGGCGGACATTCTCAAGGTGCCGCATCACGGATCGCGCACCACCACAGCGGAATTCCTCCGTGCCGTCCGCCCGCGCCTGGCCTTGATCAGCGCTGGGTCAGACAACACCTTCGGCCACCCGCACCCGATGGTGACCACCGCCCTTGCCGCGCTCGGCACCACCGTGGCTCGGACCGACGTCGACGGTGACATCGTGATCGTGGGCACCGCCTCCGAACTGCGGACTGTCACGTCCCGCCGACGCGCGCCACCTGCGCGCCACGGACCGCGCCCCGATGGCGTTGGCATGGTTTCGGGGTGAATCGCCGGAGGTGGCGCGTGTCCGGGTTGTCGGTGGGCGTACGTAGGATCGCCTGGTGAGCGAACGCCCTGCCTCGGTGCACCTGGTCCTCGGCGACGAGGAACTGCTGGTCGAACGTGCGGTTGCGAAGGTGACCGCACAGGTGCGGGCCTGTGCGCCCGACCCGGATTCGGTGCCGGTCGATCGATTGCGCGCCGGTGACGCGAGCACCGCTGAGCTGGCCGAGTTGCTCAGTCCGTCGCTGTTCGCCGAGGACCGGGTGATCGTGCTCGAGTCGGCGGCCGAAGCGGGCAAGGACGCGGTCGCGGTGATCACCGAGGCCGCGGCCGATCCGCCGGACGGTGTGGTGCTCATGGTCCTGCACTCGGGCGGCGGCCGGGCCAAGGCGCTGGCGCCCGCGCTGCAGAAGAAGGGCGCGACCGTCCACGAGTGCGCGAAGCTCAACAAGGGCGCCGAGCGGGCGGAGTTCGTGCGGGGCGAGTTCCGGGCGCTCGGGGTCAAGGTACCGACCGAAGTCGTGCAGGTCCTGCTCGAATCCGTCGGTTCGGAGCTGCGCGAATTGGCCGCCGCCTGTTCGCAATTGGTGTCCGACACCGGTGGCAAGGTCGACGCGAACGCGGTCCGTCGCTACTACTCCGGCCGAGCCGAGGTCACCGGCTTCGACGTTGCCGATCTCGCCGTCGCCGGCGACCGCCCCGGCGCGATGGAGGCCCTGCGCTGGGCTACCGACCGCGGTGTCCCACACGTCCTGTTGGCCGACGCCCTCGCCGACTCCGTCCACACCATCGCCAAAGTCGGCTCGGCAGGCCGAGGCGACCCGTTCGCGCTCGCCCAGAAACTCGGCATGCCCCCCTGGAAGATCAAAAAAGCCCAGGCCCAAGCCCGCGGCTGGAACCCCACCACCATCGGCACCGCCCTACAGGTAGTCGCCACCCTCAACGCCGACGTGAAGGGCGGCGCCGCCGACGCCACCTACGCTGTGGAACACGCCCTCGCCCGCATCCTCGACCTCCGCACCACCGGCTGAGCCCAGGTGCCCCGCCTGATCCCCGAACTCATCTGCTCGGACCTACAGGGCAGCCTGGCTTTCTACCGCGTACTCGGGTTCCGCATCCGATACGAGCGGCCCGAAGAGCGATTCGTCTACCTCGAACGTGACGGCGTCGATCTCATGCTCGAACAACCGACCGACCACGACCGGCTCTACCCACGCGCACCGCTCGAGCATCCATACGGGCGAGGCATCAACCTGACCATCGACGTGGACGACGTCGCCGAACTGCACGCGGCGATCACCTCGACCGGCCGGGACCTCTACCTCCCGTTGGAAGACCGCAGGTACCGGCGGGCCACCGACGCGGTCGGGGTGCGCCAGTTCGCAGTGCAGGATCCGGACGGCTATCTGCTGCGGATTTCCCAGGATCTTGGCACCCGGCCCCACTGAACAGGCGCGCCGCACCTCCATCCAATCGGGATCGAATCGCGATACCAGGTCACTATCGCGGCTGGCACAGTTGATCATGAGATGGTTGAGCCGAGTGGTAGCCGGGATGGAAGAGGCGGGCGCGGTCGACGCGGTCGGGGCTCGGTGGGGCGAACAGCACGGCAGGTGGTGAAGGTTGTCGCGGCGGTGTTGTCGGCCGCGGTGGTGGTTGTCACGGCGTATGGGTGGTCGACGGCGGGGAGTTTCGACGCGGGGTTCTTGCGGTCGCGGGCGATCGGTGACGACGCACCGCATTCACTCGGAGGCGATCTCAATATCCTGCTGATCGGGTTGGACACCCGGCGCGATCAGAACGGCAACGAGCTGCCGTCCGAAGTCCTCGACCAACTGCACGCGGGCGACGGTGACGAGGGCGGATACAACGCCAATACCCTGATCCTGGTACACATTCCGGCCGCGATGGACAAGATCGTCGCGGTATCGATTCCCCGCGACGACTATGTGCCGGTCAGCGGCATCCCGGGCTACACCCACGCCAAGATCAAGGAGACGTACGGGTTGAAGAAGGCCGCCGTGCAGGACCAGCTGATCGCGCGGGGCGTCACCGATCAGCGGAAGCTGGAACAGGCGGGTAGGGAGGCGGGGCGAGCTTCGACCGTGGCCGCGGTCCGGGATCTGACGGGGGTGCCGATCGACAGATTCGCCGAGGTCACCCTGGGGGGATTCTACGATCTGGCCGCCGCGCTCGGCGGCGTGGAGGTCTGCTTGAACAAGCCGGTGAAGGACGACGAGTTCTCCGGCGCCGATTTCCCCGCGGGCCGACAGCAGCTGGATCCGGCACAGGCGCTGGCCTTCGTCCGGCAGCGGCACGGGCTGGAGAACGGCGACCTGGACCGAACGCACCGGCAACAGGCGTTCCTGACCTCGGTGGCCAGGCAGCTACGTAGCGCGGGCACGCTCACCGACCCGGGCAAGCTCTCGGCGCTGATGGATGTGGCGCATCGCAACATCGTGCTGTCGGACGGTTGGAACATGACCGAATTCGTCCGCACCCTCGGCGCCGCCGACGATCCGCAGGTCGAATTCCGCACCCTGCCGGTGCTGCGCTACGACGTGATCAACGGCCAGGACGTGAACATCGTCGACCGGCCCGCGATCCGCCGCGAGATCGCCGCGGCCTTCGGAATGCCGGTACCGACAGCCGCCACCGCCAAGCGCACCGGGCAACGCACGGAACCGCCTGCCGCCTGGTCGTCGGAGTCGACCGCGGGCGCTTGGCGAACCAGCACGACCACCTCGGAGACGGAGACTCCCGACGCGGGCAAGCCGGTCCGCAGCGATATCACCTCGGGGCAGGTGCCCTGCGTGAATTGACTACTCGCCGGCGACGACGAGCGAGACGTCCACTTCCTCGTCGTCGGCGTCGTCGAGATCGTCGTAGCGTCCCTCCCACTCGTCGTAGAGGGGGACTTCGTCTTCACGGGTGACGATCCACGCGGCGCCGTAACCACCCTCCTCGTCGGGCACCATCACATTTTCGACCTTGAGACCGATGCCGAGGATCTCCGCCGCGCGGATCACCTCGGCCAGGTCATCGCCTCGTACCACCGTCTGATTCGCGTACACCGTCAACATGGCGCGAATGGTAGCCGGTGGGAAGGAACGACAAAAGCCGCCGTGGTCATCGAGGCCACGGCGGCTGCGTCTTGCGAGGTATTACCAGCGAGCAGCAGGCTCGCCGACGATCAGATCTTGTTCAGAGCCAGCGCGAGCGCGGACTTCTTGTTGGCCGCCTGGTTGGCGTGGATGACGCCCTTGGACGCGGCCTTGTCGAGCTTGCGGCTCGCGAACTGCAGCTGCTCAGCAGCCTTTTCCTTGTCACCGCTGGAGGCAGCTTCACGGAAGTTGCGGATCGCGGTGCGCAGCGCGGACTTGACCGACTGGTTACGCTTGCGCGCTTCCTCGTTGGTACGGATCCGCTTCATCTGGGACTTGATGTTGGCCACGCCTGTATCCTCTGGTTTCCTGTCGCTGGGTGGTATTCCTTGAAAGCTCGTCGGGCGCGCGCCCACGATGCAGCAGATGGTGCTGAACTACGGGTAACACCGCGCCGAAGATCGAGGTTACCAGCTCGGCACCCCCCGGCGAAATCGGCCCTCGATCCACTCCGACCGGGGAGACGACGCCGATTTCACCCGTTTCAGGTGATGCAAAGAATTTACCTGTGTCACACACGACCCTGCCGCCGGGTGATGCAGAGTTTTTGTCATGACCTCCACCACTGCGCCGAGTACGGCTCGATCTGCATCACCGGCCATGGTGAGAACGAACGGCCATCCGACAACCACGCACACCGGATTGTTCGAGGGGTACGGCCCCGGCCGCTTCGCCGACGCGTTCGACGAGATGTTCGACGGGTCGGGAAAAGTACGGGCACCGTACAAGGGAATCCACGCCGCGATGGCGGCCAATGACGTCGATGACCTGGCCAAACGATCCGACGCGCTGGACCGCGCGTTCATCGACCAGGGCATCACCTTCTCCCTCTCCGGTCAGGAGCGGCCGTTCCCGCTGGATCTGGTGCCGCGGGTGATCGCCGCCGCGGAGTGGGCCAAGCTCGAACGCGGGATCAAACAGCGGGTCACCGCGATGGAGCTGTTCCTGGCCGACGTCTACGGCGAGCAGAACATCCTGCGTGATCAGGTGATCCCCAAGCGACTGGTCACCTCGTGTGAACACTTCCATCGCGAGGCCGCGGGGCTGGTGCCGCCCAACGGCGTGCGTATCCACGTCTCCGGCATCGACCTGGTCCGCGACGAGAAGGGCGACTTCCGGGTACTGGAGGACAACCTGCGCTCGCCGTCGGGGGTGTCCTATGTGATGGAGAACCGGCGCACGATGGCCAGGGTCTTCCCCGATCTGTTCTCCTCGCACCGGGTGCGCGCGGTGGGCGACTATCCGGGCCATCTGCTGCGCGCCCTGCGGGCCTCGGCGGCGCCCAACGAGGTCGACCCGACCGTGGTGGTGCTCACGCCGGGCGTGCACAACGCCGCCTACTTCGAGCATTCGCTGCTGGCCAGGCAGATGGGCGTCGAGCTGGTGGAGGGTCGCGACCTGTTCTGCCGCGACAACGTCGTCTACATGCGCACGACGGCGGGTGAGCGTCAGGTCGACGTGATCTACCGGCGCATCGACGACACCTTCCTCGACCCGATGCACTTCCGCCCCGACTCCGTACTCGGCGTCGCCGGGGTGCTCAACGCCGCGCGCGCGGGCAATGTGGTGATCTCGAGCGCGGTCGGCAACGGCGTCGGCGACGACAAGCTCATCTACACCTATGTGCCCAAGATCATCGAGTACTACCTCGGCGAGAAGCCGATCCTGCCCAATGTCGACACCTTCCGCTGCTGGCTCGACGACGAACGCGAGGAAGTGCTCGATCGGGTCGGCGAACTGGTGGTCAAACCGGTCGAGGGTTCCGGCGGCTACGGCATCGTGATCGGGCCCGACGCGTCGGCGCGCGAGCTGGAGGCGATCAAGCGCAAGATCAAGGCCGACCCGCGTGGCTGGATCGCTCAGCCGGTGGTGCAGCTCTCGACGGTGCCGACCAAGATCGGTGACGATCTCGCGCCTCGCCACGTGGACCTGCGTCCGTTCGCGGTCAACGACGGTGACGACATCTGGGTGCTGCCCGGCGGTCTCACCCGGGTCGCGCTGCCGGAGGGCTCGCTGGTGGTGAACTCCAGTCAGGGCGGCGGCAGCAAGGACACCTGGGTGCTGGCCGGGCGCGCGGGGTCGGTCGACCGAGAACTGGCCGGACCCGAACTCGTCAGCGAACCGCCGCAAACGGATTCGTTCGAGCTCGGTCGCGAACTCAGCACGCCGCAGGCCAATCAGCAACAGCAGCAACAACAGCAGACACAGCGGTTGATCGGGGAATAGGGAAATGCTTGCTCGAAACGCCGAATCCCTCTATTGGATCGGTCGATACGTCGAGCGCGCCGACGATACAGCGCGCATCCTGGACGTGGCAGTCCACCAACTGCTCGAAGACGCTACCGTCGACGCGGACCGCACCTCCCGCGTGCTGCTGAAGGTGCTCGGGATCGAACCGCCCGAGGGCCTGAGCCTCGACGTGTGGTCGGTCACCGATCTCGTCGCCTACAGCCACGACCACGGTGTCTCGATCAGCGACTCCATCACCAAGGCCCGCGAGAACGCCCGCGGCGCACGCGAAGTCACCTCGAGCGAGATGTGGGAATGCCTCAATGCCACCTACAACGGCATGGCCGCGGCGGAGCGGGCCGCGCGCGGCCTCGGCCCGCACGAGTTCTTCTCCTACATCAAGGGCAGGGCGGCGATGTTCACCGGACTGACCGACTCGACCCTGAGTCGCGACGACGGCTACCGCTTCCTGCTGCTCGGGCGCTCCATCGAACGCGTCGACATGATGGTGCGACTGCTGCTCTCGCGTGCCGGTGACAAGACCTCCTCGCCCGCGTGGGTGACCGTGCTGCGCTCGGCGGGCGCGCACGACACCTACTTGCGCACCCATCGCGGCGCCCTCGACGCCGCCAGGGTCGCCGAGTTCATCCTGATCGACCGTCTGTTCCCGCGTTCGGTGTTCCACACGCTGCGGGTCGCCGAGGCCTGCCTGACCGAACTCGATCAGCGACCCGGCAGCCGCGTCGGCGCGCGGCACGAGGCGCAACGGGTGCTCGGACGCGCGCGCAGCGAACTCGAATTCCTGCCGCCGGGAGTGTTGTTGGAAGATCTGCAGAGCCGCCTGCTTGCCCTGCAGAAATCGTGCCGCGAGCTCAGTGAAGCCGTGTCACGCCAGTACTTCCATGCCGCCCCGTGGGTGGCGTGGACCGATGTGCGCAGCAAGCAGGACAGCCGCGTGCAGGTAGAGGGAGAGCTATGAGTTGGCGGATCAGGGTGGTGCACACCACCGGTTATGTCTACGACGCGCCTGTGACGCGATCGTTCAACGAGGCCAGGCTCACCCCGCGCGCCGACAGCAGACAGAACGTGATCCTCAATCGCGTCGAAACCGTGCCCGCGACAAGGGCTTATCGCTATACCGACTACTGGGGCACCGCGGTCACGGCCTTCGACCTGCACGCGCCGCACACCGAACTCGAGGTGACCGGGTCCTCGGTGGTCGAGACCGAACCGTTCGCCGAACCCACCGAGGAACTGAGCTGGGACGAACTGCAGGGCGGGCGGGTCATCGACCGGTTCGACGAGATGCTCAGTCCCACCGCCTATGTGCCGCGCGATCGCAAACTGTCGACCGTGGCGCGCCAGCTCTCGCGCGGTGAGGAGCCGGCCAAGGCGGTGGTGCGCGCGGCCGAGTGGGTGCACAAGGAAATGGACTACATCGCGGGCACCACCTCGGTGCACACCTCGGCGTTGGAGGCCTTCGCCGAGCGTCGAGGCGTGTGCCAGGACTACGCCCACCTGACGCTGGTGTTGTTGCGCAGCATGGGAATTCCCAGTCGCTACGTATCCGGGTATCTGCATCCGAAGCCGGGCGCGGAGATCGGCGAGACGGTGGCGGGCCAGTCGCACGCGTGGATCGAGGCGTGGACCGGGCAGTGGTGGGGATACGACCCGACCAACAATCTCGCCGTCAACGAACAGCACGTGTCGGTCGGTGTCGGACGCGACTACGCCGACGTGCCGCCGTTGAAAGGCGTGTTCTCCGGCGGCGGCTCGACAGACCTCGAGGTCGTTGTGGAGGTCACCCGCCTCGCGTAGTGTCCGAGAGGCTCGTGCGGACCCCGCTCGCCGCGGGGTTGATTCCTCCCGGAGAGGTGGCAGCCGATGTCTCCCACTGCACAGGAACTCGTCGAAATCGAAGTCGTCCCCGAGCCGAAGAAGTGGGCGGCCGAGGGGCTCGGCAGCTTCATCCTCGTGATCTGTGGCGTCGGCACGATGGTCTTGGCGGGCGATCGGGTCGGCTCGCTCGGCGTCGCCTTCGCCTTCGGGTTGTCGCTGATGTTCCTGGTCTACGCGATCGGGCCGATCTCGGGGTGCCACGTCAATCCGGCTGTCACGCTCGGGCACCTGCTGCTCGGGCGGATCAGCGCGATCGGCGCGGTCGGCTATGTCATCGCTCAGCTGGTCGGCGCGTTCCTCGCCGGACTTGTGCTGTTCGCGTTGGCCAACAATCTGCCCGCCTACGACCGCACCGTCGACGGTCTCGGCGCCAACGGCTGGGGTGCGCACAGCCCGTCGGCGGTGACCGGGCCACTCGGTGAGGTCGTCGTGCAGAACGGGTACGGCTTGGCGGCCACCATCATCATCGAGGTGATGTTGACCGCGCTGCTGGTATTCGTGGTGCTGGCCTCGACCGATCAGATCTCCGACGTGCCGCTGGCCGGGCTCTCGATCGGCGTCACCCTCACCGTGGTCTTCCTGGTCTCGTTGCCGATCGACAACACCTCGGTGAACCCGGCGCGCAGCCTCGGCGTCGCGCCGTATCAGGTCGGGGCGATGGGGCAGGTGTGGGCGTTCATCGTGTTCCCACTGATCGGCGGGGCACTGGGTGCACTGCTCTACGGCCTGATCTTCGGCCGGTCCAAGGACGTGCTCACCTAGCGACCGAACACTCGACCCCCGATCCGGTGCACCCGGGTCGGGGGTCGATTGTCGTTCAGCTCCAGCTGTATTCGGCGACCAAGCGGTGCGCGACCAGGTCGAAGGTCTTGCGCTCGACGATCGCGCCCTCGCGCCGGATGCCGTCCTCCGGGACGTCGAGCACCCGGTCCAGCCGCACCCAGCTCGGCCTGCCGTCGTGGTCCCACGGCCCGGTGCCGATCCCGACCCAGTTGTGGTCGTGTGCGCGGTCGGCCTTGGACGACAGCATCAGCCCGAGCAGGGTCTTGCGGTCGCGTCCGACCACCAGCACCGGTCGGTCCTTGCCATTGGTCGGGTCTTCTTCGAAGGGCACCCAGGTCCACACGATCTCGCCGGGGTCGGCGCGCCCGTCGAGCTGCGGGCAGTAGACGATCTGGCGGGCGCGATGAGCCGTCGGCACGGGGGTCGAGGCCGTCGGGCGAACCGCGACGGCGGGTCCGGACTTGGTCGCTAGGGCGTCCACCAGCTTCTCGAGCAGTCGCGGCCCCTGCTTGCGCACGATTTTGGGCCCCTGCTCCTTGGCGATGACGCCGAGCTGCTTGCCGAGACTGTTCCAACTGCTGGCCATCCCTGAAATATAACGCCGACCCACCCTTGGAGCGCACCGGTGGCACAGTCGCGGTGGCGCGCATGGGACGATGGGCGCAGTTCGCCTATACCCCGCGAGGAGTGGAGTGGCTTCCAGTTTTGCCGATACGACGTTCACCGATCCGTCCCGGATCCGGAACTTCTGCATCATCGCCCACATCGACCATGGCAAGTCGACCCTGGCCGATCGGATGTTGCAGCTGACCGGTGTGGTCGAGGAGCGGGCCATGCGCGCCCAGTACCTGGACCGGATGGATATCGAGCGTGAGCGCGGCATCACGATCAAGGCGCAGAACGTGCGGTTGCCGTGGCAGGTCGACGGCACCGACTACGTCCTGCACCTGATCGATACCCCGGGCCACGTCGACTTCACCTACGAGGTCTCCCGCGCGCTCGAGGCCTGTGAAGGCGCGATCCTGCTGGTCGACGCCGCCCAGGGCATCGAGGCGCAGACTCTCGCCAACCTGTATCTGGCGCTGGAGAAGGATCTCACGATCATTCCCGTGCTGAACAAGATCGATCTGCCCGCCGCGGATCCCGATCGCTACGCCGCCGAGCTGGCCCACATCGTCGGCTGCGAGCCGGGCGACGTGCTGCGCGTCTCGGGCAAGACCGGCGTCGGCGTGACCGAACTGCTGGACAAGGTGATCGCGACGGTTCCCGCCCCGGTGGGCGACGCCGACGCACCGGCCCGCGCGATGATCTTCGACTCGGTCTACGACACCTACCGGGGCGTGGTCACCTACATCCGCGTGGTCGACGGCAAGATCTCCCCGCGCGAGAAGATCAAGATGATGTCGACCGGCGCGACCCACGAGTTGCTCGAGGTCGGCATCGTCTCGCCCGAACCCAAGCCCACCCAGGGGCTCGGCGTCGGCGAGGTCGGCTACCTGATCACCGGCGTGAAGGACGTGCGTCAGTCGAAGGTCGGCGATACCGTCACCAGCGCCCGCAACGGCGCCACCGAAGCCCTCACCGGCTACCGCGAGCCGCGCCCGATGGTGTACTCCGGTCTGTACCCGGTCGACGGCTCCGACTACCCGGATCTGCGTGACGCGCTGGACAAGCTGCAGCTCAACGATGCCGCGCTCACCTACGAGCCGGAAACCTCGGTGGCACTCGGCTTCGGTTTCCGCTGTGGCTTCCTCGGTCTGCTGCACATGGAGATCACCCGCGAGCGGTTGCAGCGCGAGTTCGGACTCGAGCTCATCTCCACCGCGCCCAACGTGGTGTACCGGGTGGAGATGGAGGACGGCACCGAACACGTCGTCACCAACCCGTCGTACTGGCCGGAAGGCAAGTCGCGGCACGTGTACGAACCCATCGTGAAGTGCACCGTCATCTCGCCGAGTGAGTTCATCGGCTCGATCATGGAGCTGTGCCAGCAGCGCCGCGGTGAGCTGGGCGGCATGGACTACCTGTCCGAGACCCGCGTCGAGCTGCGCTACACCATGCCGATGGCCGAGATCATCTTCGACTTCTTCGACCTGCTGAAGTCGCGCACCCGCGGCTACGCCAGCCTCGATTACGAAGAGGCGGGCGAGCAGGAAGCCGATCTGGTGAAGGTCGACATCCTGCTGCAGGGCGAGGCCGTCGACGCGTTCAGCGCGATCGTGCACCGCGACGCCGCACAGGCCTACGGCCACAAGATGACGAGCAAGCTGCGCGAACTGATCCCGCGTCAGCAGTTCGAGGTGCCGATCCAGGCCGCGATCGGCGCGAAGATCATTGCCCGCGAGAACATTCGGGCGATCCGCAAGGACGTTCTCGCCAAGTGCTACGGCGGCGATATCAGTCGTAAGCGCAAGCTCCTCGAAAAGCAGAAGGAGGGCAAGAAGCGCATGAAGACCATCGGTCGCGTCGAGGTCCCCCAGGAAGCCTTCGTGGCGGCACTGTCCTCGGATTCGGACAAGCCGAAGAAGTAAGTAGGCAAGTCCCAGAACGACTCTCAGGCGCCGGTGCTCACCGGCGCCTGAGCTATTTCCACCCGCAGGCGGACACCGCCGAGCGGGCTGCGGTCGAGTTCGGCTGTGCCGGAATGTAGTTCGGCCTGCTGGCGAACCAGCGCGAGGCCGAGGCCGGAACCGGGGGAGCCGGGGCGTTTGGCGAAACGGTCGAAAGCGGTGGGGGACAGGTGTTCCGGTATGCCGGCGCCGTTGTCGTCGATGGTGATCTCGGCGCCGTTCCCGGTGGTTCGCGCGGCGACGGTGACCTCGGTGGCGTGCCCGTGCAGCACCGCGTTGGCCACGGCATTGGTCACGATCAGCATGATCCCGCCGGGCAACCCGTTGACCGGAACCGGGTCACAGGCGGCGAGCGTGACCTCGACGCCGGGGTTCGCGCGGCACGCGTTCTGCACCGCGCGGTCGAGGGTTTCACACAGTTCGAAATCTTCGAACGCGTCATGATCGGTGAGCTCGCCGACGGCCAGACGTTCCAGATCTGTGAGGGTGCGCTCGATCTGGCCCTCGGCGGCCAGTACGTCGGCCAGCACGGCGCCGCGCTGGGCGGCGGGCAATTCGGTGCCCGCCAGCACCTGCAGGTCGGTGCGCATGGCGGTGAGCGGGGTGCGTAGTTCGTGGGCGCAGACGGCGGCGAAGTCGCGGGCACTCGCCAGCGCCTGCCGGGTCTCGCCGTGCGCGGTCTCCAGACGCGCGAGCATCCGGTTGATCGCGTCGGAGAGTTCCTCGGCTTCCTTGGCGCCGCGTCCGGACAGCGGCGGCAACTCGTCGAGTGTGTCGATCTCGTGGGTGGCCGTGGCCAGTCTGCGCAGCGGGCGGGCGGCGAATCCGGCCAGCACCCAACCCAATACGGCGGCGGCGATCACCCCGGCCACGCCGATGCCGAGCCCGATCAGCTGGCTACGGGTGATGGCGGCGTCGACGAGTTCGCGATCGGGGTCGAGCCGGACCACCAGCCCCGGCGCGCCCTGCACCTGCGCGAGCGACTGGTCCGTCGGACTGCCGGGGACCACGATCGTGTGTTCACGGGGAAAGGGCGGTGCGAGGACCGGGGGTCCGGGTAGGGACGGAGCTCCTGGATTCTCCGGATCACCGTCGAATCGTTGCGCGACCTGCACCCGCATGCTGGACACGGTCTGATCGAGCTGGCTGGTACCCGCCACCTTCAGCAACGCGCCATAGGTCAGGCCGAGGGTGACCGCCACGATCGCGGCGACCACGGCCGACACCAGCGCCACCCGGACCCGCAACGACCACGAGGCCTTCACGGCTGATCCCGCAGCACGAATCCGACCCCGCGCACGGTGTGCACCACCCGCGCGACGCCGTCGGCCTCCAGCTTGCGGCGCAGATACGAGACGAACACATCGACCACATTGGTGTCGGTGCTGAAGTCGTAACCCCACACGGTCGACAGGATCTGTTCGCGCTCGAGCACGATCCCGGCATTGCGCGCCAGCATCGCCAGCAGTTCGAACTCGCGTTTGGTGAGGTCGACCGGCGCCGAACCCGCGTGCACCCGATGCCCGGCCAGATCGATCATCACCTCGCCGACCTGGATCGTGTCGGCCGTGCCGGCCGCTGTCACCGGTCTGCGACGCAACAGCGCGCGCAGCCGGGCGACCAACTCGCCCAGATCGAACGGTTTGGTGAGGTAGTCGTCGGCGCCGCGTTCGAGTGCCGCGATCCGATCGGTGACCGCGCTGCGCGCGCTGAGCACACAGATCGGGATGTCGTTGCCCATCGCGCGCAAGGCGGTGACCACACCGACGCCGTCTAGTTCGGGCATGTTCACGTCGAGCACCATGGCGTCCGGCGCGGCGGACCCCACCAGGGTGAGCGCGCGAGCGCCGTCGGGTGCGGTGATCACGTCGAACCCGGAGAGCTCGAGGCCGCGCCGCAATGACGCGAGCACGCGGACCTCGTCGTCGACGACCAAGATCTGCTGTCCGGTCATGCGCTCACCCTAGTGTTGGTCATTGTTGTCGCTGGTCAGAAAGGGTGCGCGGGGTCGATTCGGCGGAGCCACTACCCGGCGCGGGTACCGTCTCGGAGAACTCGCGCGGCGCGATCACGATGGTCCGCCCTCCGTCGGGGTCGATCCGCGTGCACTCGACCGGACCGTCCACCCGCGGCCCGACCTTGCCCGGAACCGACTGCCCCCGGCCCGGCTCACCGGGCGCGACGTGGCGGAATTCGACGCGCGGCTGGGCGGGAACGGCGTGGTGGAAACCGATGTCCGGCCCGTCCTGCAGCGGCGGCAGGTCTGGTACGCCGCCGCCCGGATCGGTGCAGATGATCGTCGTGCGCTCGCCGCCGTGCGACGGTGCGCCCGGATCGGCGGTCGCGATGCCCGCCGAGGTGGCGGTGATCACGGCGGCGCCACCGAGCAGCGCGAGGGCCGCGCGGCGATTGCGGGTCGAGAATACGGTCATGGTCGGGCTCCTGACTGGCAGTTTCACCGGCCCCTCGGCCGGCGAGCCCGACGTTATGGCGCCGAACTTCACACTCCGTTGAGCAATCGTTAGAGTTCTCTTGGGATGTCGGCGCCCCTGATTCCCCGGGCTCGCCGAAACATGTTGTTCGCCATAAGGTGAGTACCAACCGGCCTGCACGAAATGACAGGCCGAGGTTCGGAAAATAGTGTTGGATGGGCCTCACTTCGCCGCTGTTGTGGTGGGGAACTACAGCGATGCGAGTGTTGGAGCTTTGATGACGCGTGATCTGCCTTTCGACGACGGTGCCGCGCGCGAAGAGGGGTCGGAGGGGTCGGACACGGCCTACCGGATCGCCAACGGCGTAGCCAGGGTGGCCAGGGCGGGCGCCTATGTCACCGGTGGTGCGTTGGTCGCCGCCAACGGGACTTCGCGTGAACCGGGCACCAGTAATGCCGACAGCCGGTACGCGGGCTGGTCGCAGCAGACCGTGCCCACCGACCCGAGCCCGGACGCACCGAGCCCGATCGTGACCTTCCCCGATCTGGCCGTCGAGCCCACGCCTGCTCCCGTGGTGCCGCACACGTTCTTCGCGCCGCCGAATCCCGATGTCTCGATGGTCGCCGCGCCGGACGAATCCGGCTGGCGCCCAGAGATTCCCGGCTCCGATGGTGATCGTGAGTTCCGGATCCCCGCCAACGACGAGTCGTCCAGCGGCATCGGCATTCCCGGCTACGGGCACACCCCGGTCGGGCCCGGATACAACGACAACCCGCACCCGCTACCTGGCACCACTCCGGACCCGGGCTTCGACCTCCCCGGTTTCGAGGGTCTGCCCGGTGGGGGCGATTTCCCCGGTTTCGACCTGCCCGGCGTCGGCAACGGCCTGCCCGGTTTCGACGGTCTGCCGGGCGGTGGCATCGGCATTCCGGGCTACGACGGCCTGCCCGGACAGGGTTTCGGCATCCCCGGCTATGACAGCGTCGGTATGCCCGGTGGCAGTCCGGGCGGCTCCAACGGCATGTTCGACGGAATCGGCAACCTGGACGGCATGTTCGACGGTGTCGGTGGCATGTTCGACGGCGTCGGCGCGATGGTGACCACCGACTGGCAGGTCGACGTCCACGTCGGGCTCGACGGAGTATGGGCGACCTCGCAGATGAAGGTCGACGTGCAGGTCGGCCAGGTCGGCGATCAGCTCGACGACTACGGCCAGTGGCTCGGCGACGGACTGAAGGTTCCCGGTGACCCGGCGGCCACCTCGCCGACCGGGCCCGGCCTCGGCGGTTCCTCGTCCAGTGGTACCGGCCTCGGCAACTCGTCCTCGGGTGCCCCCGGTCTGCCCGGATCCTCGTCCTCGGGCATCGGTCTGCCGGGTGCGCCCGCGGCCCCCGCCCCTGCCGTCGCAGGGCCCGCGGCCCCTGCCGTTGTGGCGCCTGCCCCCGCACCCGTCGCCGCGACGCCGTTCGCCCCGGCTCCGGCCCCGATTGCCCCCGCTCCGGCCCCGATCGCACCCGCCGCGCCCGCGCCGGTGGCTGTCAGCCCCGTGGTCAGCACGCCGTTGCAGACCACCATCCAGCCCGAAGCCGCGTCCACCCCGATCGCGAATGTGTTCGGCCACCAGGGTGTTTCGCCGCTCACCGCGCCCGCGGCCTCGGTGCCCGCGCTGTTCACCCCGGCCACGCCGACGAAACCCGTTGTGCTGCCCGATGTCACCGGTGGCTCTCACCCCTCGACGACCGTGCCGGTCACCGTCCCGTCCAAGGTCCCGACGGTCGATCTCGACACCCCGACCACGGTGAAGCTGCCCGGTTCGTCCACGGTCCCGACCGTGCCCGAAATCACCAAGGTGCCGGTGCCGACCACCGTCTCGCCGACCGGTCCGGCCAAGCCCACCGTCCCCGACGACGACCTCACCACCAAGCCGGGCACCTCCGGCGGCGTGACACCCTCGACCGGCACGAGCACCCCGACCGTCGACGTGCCGAGCCAGACCACGCCGCACACGACCGTGCCGGTACCGACCACCCAGTCGACCGCTCCCACGAAGCAGCCGACCATCGATGCGCCGACCAAGCAGCCCACCGTCGATATCGATCCGCCGTCGGTGGTCACCCCACCGGCGGTTACCGTGCAGCCGACCGTCGCACCGGTAAAACCCCCGGTCATCGAGACCAAGCCGATCGCCGCCGAATTCGACCAGCACGATAGCGGCTACCATGGCGTTTCGGCCGGATTGTTCGACACGGGCCTGGGTGGCGGGGATTTGCTCGCTTCCGCGTTTCCCGTCGAGCACCATGGGTATGACTTCGTGGTCTGACACGACGATTTCGGCCGTGTCGATGCGACGAGAGTGAGGAACAGTTGTCTGCCGCAGCCGGACTGCAGACCGCGACGGTGAAGCATCCGGATGTGATGGCTCCCGTTGTCGCGCTGGTCGACGAACTGCGGGAACTGGTCCGCTCGGGCGGCCGCAACGACCTCGATGCGCGCCTCGGCATGGTGCGGGCCAGGCTCAGTGATCCGCGGGTCCGGATCGTCGTCGTCGGTGAGCCGCAGGCGGGGATGAGCACGCTGGTCAACAGTATGGTCGGATCCCCGGTCAGTGCCACCGAGGGCAAGCCGAGCGTTCCGGTGATCGTCGAATACGGCCAGGCGCCGAAGGCGACGCTGGTGAAATCGGCGCCCGGCAGCCGGGTCGAACGGGTACCCGTCGATCCGCTGAACCCCCTTCCCGCGCTGACCGCTCTCGGCGTGCTGCGCGCCGAATTCGCCGAGCCGAGCGCCCTGCTGGCCGACGGTCTCGTCGTGATGGACGCCCCGGGTTCGACCGCCCACGAGGCGGCCGCCTGGTCGATGATCGCCGCCGCCGACGTGGTCCTCTACGCCGCGGATGCCGCCGCCGAACTCACCGAAGCCCAGCTGGACTACCTACGTCGGGTCGAGCAGGTGTGTCCGTCGGTGGTCTGCGTGCTCACCAAGATCGACCGCAACCCGCACTGGTCGCTGACCCAGCGGCGCAATCGCGCGCTGCTCGACGGTGCCGGGCTGAACTTCGCGGTGGCTCCCGTTTCCGCTCTGCTGCATCGGGAGGCCACCGAGCGCGGCGACCAGCAGCGCGATGCCGAGTCGGGGGTGCCTCAGCTTCTCGATCACCTGCGTGAATATGTTGTCGCCCAGGCTGATTCGGTGGCCGTGACGGCCGCGGTGCGCGATATCGTGCTGATCACCGACCAGCTCACCGTCACCCTGCGGGCCGAGTCGGACACGCTGCGCGACCCGCGCAGGCGCGCCGAGATCACCCAGCGCTTGGCCGCCGCGCGCACCACCGCCGATCAGCTGCGCCAGCGCACTGCCACCTGGCAGGTCACTCTCGTCGACGGTAGTTCCGAGCTCAGCGCCGATATCGAACACGATCTGCGGCACCGGTTACGCAGCCTGGTCCGCGAGGCCGAGGCCGAGATCACCCGCACCGATCCCGCCCGCAAGTGGTCCGATTTCGCCTCCGAACTCGACGCGCGGATCTGCGAGGCGGTCGAGGAGAACTTCGTGATGGCGCACTACCGCGCCGTCGAGCTCACCGAGCAGGTGGCCTCGAAGTTCCCGCCCGACAACCGCACCCCGCCGCTGCCCGAACTGCGACTGACCAACCCCAGCGAGGTGCTGGAGCCGGTACAGCCGCTGGAACCGCTGGAAAGTGCCAAAGCCGGTGTGGGGCAACAGCTGCTCACCGCGCTGCGCGGCTCCTACGGCGGCATCCTGATGGTCGGTCTGGCCACCAGCCTGCTCGGCATGTCGCTGGTCAACTGGTACTCCGCGGGCGCGGGTGTGCTGCTCGGCGTCAACGCGCTCTGGGACGACCGCAAGAACCGCAAGCATCGCAGGCAGGCCGAGGCCAAGGTGGCCGTCGCCCGGCTGGCCGATGACGTGATCTTCCAGGTGGGCAAAGAATCGCGTAACCGCCTGCGCGCGCTACAGCGGGTGCTGCGCGACCACTACACCGAGATCGCCGCCGAAGTGGGCCGCACCGCCGACGAGGCGCTGCGCGCCGCCGAGGAAACCGGCCTACGCTACGGCGACCATCGCGAACTGCGCATCACCGAGATCGACGCGGGCCTGCGCACCGTGGCAGGGCTGCGAGCCCGCGCCGAACGTCTCGGGTATTGACCCCTACGACCGGTTGGCCGGTGTGTGTGCCGGTTGGAACTGACCCGCGTTGCGCTGATCCTCGGCCCGGATCACGTGGGTCACCGCGTTGATCAGCGCCAGATGGGTGAAAGCCTGGGGGAAGTTGCCCAGGTGCCGGCCGGTGCGTGAGTCGATCTCCTCGGCGTAGAGCCGCAGCGGGCTGGCCAGACCGAGCAGTCGCTCGCACAGATTCGTGGCCCGTTCGAGTTCGCCGATCTCCACCAGCGCCGAGACCAGCCAGAACGAGCAGATCGTGAAGGTGCCCTCCTCGCCGTCGAGGCCGTCGTCAGTGGTATCGGTGTGGTAGCGCAGCACCAACCCGTTGACGGTGAGATGGTTGGCGATGGCGAGCACCGTCGCCCGGATACGCGGGTCGTCCGGCGGCAGGAACCGGGTCAGCACCACCAGCAGCAGCGAGGCGTCGAGGGTGTCGCCGCCGTAGGTCTGGGTGAAGATGCCGTCCTTGTTGACGCCGAATTCGAGGACGTCCTCGCGGATCTCCTCGGCGATCGCGAACCACTCGGCCGCGCGCTCGTGCTGGCCGTGTAGCTGCGCCAGTCGGGCACCACGATCCAGCGCCACCCAGCACATCACCTTCGACGAGGTGAAGTTCTGTGGTTCGCCGCGCACCTCCCAGATACCGCGATCGGGTCGGCGCCAGTTGGCGATGGCCGCGTGCACGGTGCGTTCGAGCAGTGGCCACAGCGATTCCGGCACCTGCCCACGCGATTTCACGTGCAGGTACACCGCGTCGAGCATGGTGCCCCAGATGTCGTGCTGGTCCTGGTCGTAGGCGGCGTTGCCGATGCGGACCGGACGCGCGCCGTCGTAGCCGGCCAGATTCGGCAGCTCGTATTCGGTGATGTGGCGTTCGCCGCCGATCCCGTAGAGCACCTGAAGGGGGACCGCGTCCCCGTTCTCACCGGTGGTGACGTCGTCGAGGAAGGCGAAGAAGTCGTTGGCCTCGCGGTCGAGACCGAGGGTGTACAGGCCCCACAGCGCGAAGCTCGCGTCGCGCACCCAGGTGTAGCGGTAGTCCCAGTTGCGTTGTCCGCCAGGGGTTTCCGGCAGTGAGGTGGTGGAGGCGGCGAGGAGCGCGCCCGTCGGCGCGTAGGTGAGGCCCTTGAGCGTGAGCGCGCTGCGCTGCAGGAAGCTGCGCCACGGATGGTCGGGGAAATCGCCCTGGGTGATCCAGCGTCGCCAGCACTCGGTGGTCGCCCACATCTTCTGCGCGGCCTCGTCGTAGGTGGCGGGCGCGGGCAGTTCCGACCAGGTGAGCGCGACGAACACCTGGTCGCCCTCGGCCATCCTGGTGCGGGCGCGCGCCTCCCTGCCCTCCAAGCCGAGGCGCAGATCGGTGGTGAGAACCAGTGACGGCCCGCTCTCGGGATCGCTCGACGCCCGTGCGGTCGCCTGCTCGTAGACCTTGCCCGTGTACTCCCACTTGGCTCCGCCCCGGTGATAGTCGAACGAGGGCTGGCAGCTCATTTCGAGCTCGACGGTGCCGCTCACGCACTTGACCGTGCGCAACAGGATGTGTTCGGCGTCCCAGTCCATCGGGGTGCGCCGGTGGGTCTTGGATCGGGCGATGTTGTTGTGCCACGGGCCGAGTACCAGTGTGTCGCGCACGATCAGCCAGCCGGTTTCGGTCTGCCAGGTGGTTTCCAGGATCATCCCGCCGGGCAGATACCGCCGTGCCGCCGGCACATTCTTTCCGTAGGGGCCGATCCGGAAATGCCCGGCGCTGCGGTCCAGGATCGCGCCGAAAACGCTGGGGGAGTCGGGACGTGGCACACACATCCACTCCACCGAGCCGCTGCTGGAGATCAGGCAGCTGGTTTCGCAGTCGGACAGGAAGGCGTAGTCGTCGATCGGTGGAAACGCGCCACGGCGGCCGATGGCGGAGACCGGACTCAGAATCGGCAGGCTGTCAGCGCTGGAAGACTCCATACCCCATCATCACGGCGGTACGGGCGCCCGTCCACCGCTGCGAACGGCGATCTCGGTGGATCGGCTGGTTGTGGCCCGGAATTCCTCTGCACCCGATGCGGACGGCGAGGGCGTTGGCGGTGACCGACTAGGCTGGTCGACGTGCAACGCATCGCAGGTTGGTGGGACGGCTTCGAACTCTGGGTAGCCGGGCTGCCCTTCATTCCCCAGTTTCTCGTGGTGCTGGTCGGCATGGTCCCGATCAGCTTCGCCATCGCCTTCCTGCTCGATCGCGGCTTGCGTATGGCCTTCCGCGTATTGCGCCGCGACGATCGCACCGAACCGCCGATGCCGGTCACCCTCGCCGAACGCCCGGCCGTCGGCAGCGGTGCCCGCTGATGCCACGTTCTCGCGTTCAGCTCGCGCTCATCGCCCTGCTCGTTCTCGTCGTCATCGCCTGGTTCTTCACGCGGTGACCGGCGCGGGCATTCGCCCGCGCCGACCCAGCGACTAGTTCTTACGCCAGTCGTCGAACCGTTTGCCCAGGTCCGATACCGTCCGTCCGAATTCCTGGCCGACCGTGTTCACCGCCGAGCCCACGTCGCGACCGAGATCACGGACCGTGCGAACCAGCATGTCCTCGGACTGATCGAAGGTCTCGCGATAGTGCCGCGCGGCCTCCTTGGCCTCGTCGCCGATGCTCGCGTTCTTGTCCTGCCCACGACGCGGGTAGCTGCCGCCGAGCACCCGCTCGTAGTCGCCGGACTGGATCCAGCGGCGCAGCTCGGCCGCGCGCAGCACCGAGAACGGGTGGGACTGCAGCTCCAGGTTGAGCAGCTTGAGCACGCCGTCGCGCAGGTCGCCCGAGCGCATGTAATCGTCGGCCTGGTCGAGGAACGCGCCGTGGTTCATCTCGTGTAGCCACGCACCACCAGCGGTTTTCATGTGCACCCGGACCGAGGCCTCCACGTCCTGGCAGCACAGCAGCCCCGCCCGGTCGCCGGACAGCTCCGACTTGCGGCTCCACTCCATCAGCGCCGCCACGATCGCCCGCAGCGCCCAACCGCCGACCGGCATCCAGCCGACCGAGGCCGACAGCCGCATCAGGTGCATGAGCATCGTGCGATACACCGCGTGCCCCGACAGCGCGTGGCCGAGTTCGTGGCCGACGACGAACCGCAGTTCCTCGGTGTCCATCAACTCGAGCAGGCCGGTGGTGAGCACGATGAACGGCTTGTCCATCCCGATGGTGAACGCGTTCACCGACGGGTCCTGCAGTACGAACATCTCCGGGGTCGATTGCGCGTCGAGCACGCCGACGCAGTCCGCGCGCAACTGGTGCAGCGTGCGGAACTGTCGATCGTCGACCCGCACCGCGGTGGCCAGATACATCAACCGGTGCTGACGCTCCCGCAGCAATCCCGACAGCGCACGCAGCACCGTGTCGAAGCCGCTGAGCGAGCGCAGCGCCACGAGCGCGGTGCGGTCGGCCGGGTGTTCCCAAGCGCGCGTGCTGATCTCCGGCAAACGCGCGCGAACCCGGTCTGGAGCCATGGTCATAGGATGAAATCCCCCCTGGTTAGAGAACTCTCGTCGATTGCGATCATCATGGCGCAATCTGCTACAGTCTGCCTGTGTCGTCGAGTGTCGCCCCGCAGATCCGCCATGAGTTGGCGTTGATCGCTGTCGGCAACCTCGCGGTCGCGGACATTCTCTGTCGATGATCGGCTTCCGGACTCGTCTGCGCGTTTCTGCCCAGTAGACTGGCGCGCGCTTTCCTTTCGCAGTCGTTGTCCGTAACTCCGGGGCCCGATGGGCCCGAGTCGCGCCAACTGTCGTGTTTCCATATGCGGCAGGTCTACCGATCGACATGAGCATTCCCTGCCGCACACGAAATTCGTTGTGCCGCAGGTCCTTTCCCGAAAGGTTCACCCCGATGTCTCGCAACACCTGGATCGGTTCGCGCCGCCGCGCCGCCGCCATCGCTCTCACTGCTGTCGCCGCGGTCGCCCTGACCGCTTGCGGTGGTGGCGCCAGCGACTCGACCGACGGAGAAGCGACCGCCGACGGCAGCGGGGGCACCATCAACCTCTACGCCTACGCTGTGCCCAAGCCCGGCTTCGACAAGGTCGTGCCCGAGTTCAACAAGACCGACGCGGGCAAGGGTGTGCAGGTCCAGGCCTCCTACGGCGCCTCGGGTGACCAGTCGCGCAAGGTCAAGGACGGCGCCGAGGCCGACGTCGTGAACTTCTCCGTCGAGCCCGACATCACCCGCCTGGTCGACGCGGGCCTGGTCGAGTCCACCTGGAACGCCGACGCCACCAAGGGCATCCCCTTCGGCTCGGTCGTCACCCTGGTGGTCCGCAAGGGCAACCCCAAGGGCATCAAGGACTGGGACGACCTGCTGAAGCCGGGTGTCGAGGTCGTCACCCCGAACCCGTTCAGCTCGGGCTCGGCCAAGTGGAACCTGCTCGCGCCCTACGCCGCCAAGAGCGACGGCGGCAAGAACCAGCAGGCCGGTCTGGACTACCTGTCGCAGCTGGTCTCGCCCGAGCACGTGAAGGTGCAGCCCAAGTCGGGCCGCGAAGCCACCGAGACCTTCCTCCAGGGCACCGGCGACGTGCTGCTGAGCTATGAGAACGAGGCCATCTTCTCCGAGCGCAACGGCGACCCGATCGAGCACATCAACCCGCCGACCACCTTCAAGATCGAGAACCCGGTCGCGGTGCTGAAGAACTCCAAGAACCTGGCCAAGGCCACCGCGTTCCGCGACTTCCTGTTCACCGCCGACGGCCAGAAGGCGTGGGCGCAGGCCGGCTTCCGCCCGGTGGATCCGAAGGTCGCCGCCGAGTTCGCCAAGGACTTCCCGACCCCGGCCAAGCTGTGGACCATCGATGACCTCGGTGGCTGGAAGGCCGTCGACAAGGATCTGTTCGCGCAGGGCACCGGCAAGGTCGCTGTCATCTACGACAAGGCCACCAAGTAGTCGGTGACCCGGCTCACACGTGATACTGGAAAACTGTGACTGACAGCAGTGGGCCCGCCGGGACCGGGGAAACCCCCGATCCCGGCGTGGCCGTGAAACTGGACAAAAAGCCTCCGACCCCGCGCGGACCCCGCTCGTCGTGGCTGCGCGTCACCGGCTCGGTGGGCCCGTTCGGCATCGGTGTCGCCGTGATGTGGCTCAGCATCATCGTGCTGTTGCCGCTGGCGGCACTCACCGTCAGCTCCTTCGAAGACGGCTGGTCGGGCTTCTGGGACGCGGTCACCGCGCCCTCGGCGCTCGACTCGCTGCGCATCACGGTCGGCGTCTCGGTGATCGTCGCCGTGATCAATGTCGTGATGGGCACCCTGATCGCCTGGGTGCTGGTGCGCGACGAGTTCCCCGGCAAGGGCATCGTCAACGCGCTGATCGACCTCCCGTTCGCGCTGCCCACGATCGTCGCCTCGATCGTGCTGCTCTCGCTCTACGGCCCGAACAGCCCGGTCGACATCCACCTCAACGCCACCCAGGCCGGTCTGGTGGTGGCGCTGGCCTTCGTCACGCTGCCGTTCGTCGTGCGGTCGGTGCAGCCGGTGCTGATCGAGGTCGACAAGGAAGTGGAGCAGGCCTCGCTTTCCCTCGGCGCGAGCAACTGGATCACCTTCCGCCGCATCGTGCTGCCCACCCTGGCTCCGGCGATCATCTCCGGCGGCGGGCTCGCCTTCGCCAGGGCGATCGGGGAATACGGCTCGGTGGTGCTGATCGGCGGCAACATCCCGCGCGAGACCCAGATGACCTCGCAGTACATCCAGCAGCAGATCGAAGTCGACCGGCCGGTCAACGCGGCCGCGGTGTCGGTGGTGCTGCTGGCGATCTCGTTCATCAGCCTGCTCGTGCTGCGGATCCTCGCCGAACGCACGTCGCGCAAGGAAGAGGCGGCTCGATGAAACTGTCCGCGTTCACCAGGATCTCGCTGCGCACGGTCGCGTTGGGCTACCTGCTGATCCTGCTGGTGCTGCCGCTGGTGATCATCCTGCTGCGCACGTTCGAGCGGGGGATCGGCGCGTTCATCGACTCGATCACCACGCCCGCGGCCATCTCGGCGTTCCAGCTGTCGATGATCATCGTGATCATCGTGGTGCCGCTGAACGTGGTCTTCGGTGTGGTGACGGCGCTGGCGTTGGTCCGGAGCAAGTTCCCCGGCCGCAGCCTGATGCAGGGCATCGTCGACCTGCCGTTCGCGGTGTCACCGGTCGTCGTCGGTGTGTCGCTGATCCTGCTGTGGGGCGCGGGCGGCTGGTTCGGCGGGCTGGAATCACTCGGGTTCAAGGTGATCTTCAGCCTGCCCGGCATGGTGATCGCGACCATCTTCGTCACGCTGCCGTTCGTGGTGCGCGAGGTGGAGCCGGTGCTACACGAGATCGGTGACGATCAGGAGCAGGCCGCGGCCACCCTCGGCGCCTCGCGCTGGCAGACGTTCTGGCGCATCACCCTGCCCGCCATCCGCTGGGGTCTGACCTACGGCGTCGTGCTCACCGTGGCCCGCGCGCTGGGCGAATTCGGCGCGGTGATCATGGTCTCCACCGCGCTGCCCGGAAAATCCCAGACGCTGACCCTGCTGGTGCACGGCCGCTATATCAACGACCACAACACCTTCGGCGCCTACAGCGCGGCCACCCTGCTGATGGGTATGGCGCTGATCGTCCTTCTCCTGATGACTCTCCTCGAACGCAAGCGGGGCACCGAATGATCACCGTGACCAACGGGCGCAAGAACTACGGTTCCTTCGCCGCCCTCGACGATGTCAGTATCGATATCCCCGCAGGCCAGCTCACCGCCCTGCTCGGCCCTTCGGGCTCGGGCAAGTCGACGCTGCTGCGCTCGATCGCCGGACTCGAGGCCCTCGACTCGGGTGTGGTGGTGATCGCGGGCAACGACGTCACTCATGTGGCGCCGCAGAAGCGCGATATCGGCTTCGTGTTCCAGCACTACGCCGCGTTCAAGCACATGACCGTGCGCGACAACGTGGCCTTCGGCCTGACCATCCGCAAGCGGCCGAAGAAGGAGATCGACAAGCGCGTCGACGAACTGCTCGGCATCGTCGGCCTCGACGGTTTCCAGCACCGTTATCCGGCGCAGCTCTCCGGCGGTCAGCGTCAGCGCATGGCGCTGGCCCGTGCGCTGGCCGTTGACCCGCAGGTGCTGCTGCTCGACGAGCCGTTCGGCGCGCTCGACGCCAAAGTGCGCACCGATCTGCGGCAGTGGCTGCGCAGGTTGCACGACGAGGTCCACGTGACCACCGTGCTGGTCACCCACGACCAGGAGGAGGCCCTGGATGTGGCCGACCGGATCGCGGTGATGAACAAGGGCCGTATCGAGCAGGTCGGTTCGCCCGAGGAGGTCTACGACCGGCCTGCCAACGAGTTCGTGATGTCGTTCCTCGGCGCGGTCGCCCGGCTCAACGGTCATCTGGTTCGCCCGCACGACATCCGTGTCGGCCGCGATCCGAGCATGGCGATGGCCGAACACGAGGGCACCGCCGAATCGGCGGGCGTCACCAGGGCCACGGTCGAGCGGATCGTGCGTCTCGGTTTCGAGGTGCGCCTGGAACTGCGCAATGCCGCGACCGGCGACCAGTTCGCCGCCCAGGTCACCCGTGGCGACGCGGCGGCGCTGCGCCTGGCCGAGGGGGAGACGGTCTATGCCCGTGCCACCCGGATCCCGGACCTTCCCCACGCCTGATCCACCTTGCTGCGACCGGGGCCCCGCGACATACGTCGCGGGGCCCCGGTCGCGTTGTCGAGGGATTCGCCGACGGTCCGCGATCCGCCGCCGGACGCGGATCGGCGCAGGTTAACCGGTACCGGCGGTCCGTCGGCCGACACGCCGCGCTCGGCGGACAACTATTTTCCGCCTCGCACACCAGACCTTCGCGGATTGTGCATGACGCAGTGTCACAGGTAGAAGCGCTTTTACTGGCCAGTAGCTTTCTCAACAGGGCTTTCGGCGCGCCGAACACGCAAAATCCGGCGATGCACGGAGTTGACGTGACTCGCTGTAGGTGTAACCATTGGAAACAGTAAACGTCCCTAGAGGAGAGGCAGTGACGACGATGTCTGCGCCCACCACCCCTGACGTCGATCCTGTAGTCGCGGAGGCTCAGGCGTACGCCGAGAAGTTGCTGATGCTGTCCGAAGCATCGGTCGATCGCCACTTCGACCCGTTCGAGGACATCGACTGGGACGCCCCCGACTTCGACCCGAACTGCAAGCCCGAGCGCTGGGTCCTGGTGACTTCGGCCGACCCCATCGGTCGCCACCCCTGGTACCAGGCGCTGCCGCTGGAGCAGAAGATCGAGATCGGCAAGGTCCGTCAGGCCAACGTCGCCAAGGTCGGCCTGCAGTTCGAGGCCATCCTGATCATCGGCATGATGCAGCACATCTTCAACCTGGACAACAACGACCCGGAGTTCCGGTACTGCTCGCACGAGATGATCGAAGAGCACAACCACACTCTGATGTTCCAGGAGATGGTGAACCGCGTCGCCGACGTGCCGGGCATGAACCCGCTCGTGCGTCAGCTGCGTCACCTGGCCGCCCCGGCCGGTGCGCTGTTCCCGAACTTCTTCTTCATGGCCGTGCTCGCAGGCGAAGAGCCGATCGACCACATCCAGAAGGACATCCTGCGCTCGGGTGACGACATCCACCCGATCATGCGCGGCGTGATGGCGATCCATGTGGCCGAGGAAGCTCGCCACATCTCCTTCGCCCACGAGTTCCTGAAGAAGAACGTGCCTGCCCAGCCCGCACTGAACAAGGCTGTTCTCTCGATCGCCATGCCGATCGTGATGTTCATCCTCGGCCGCGCCATCGCGACGCCGCCGAAGACCTTCTTCAAGCAGTTCGACATGCCCGCCGAGGTTCGCAAGGACCTGTTCTACGGTTCCAAGGAAGCCAAGCGGACGTTCGCCGACTACTACGTCGACGTGCGCGCGCTGGCCGAGGAGATCGGTTTGATGAACCCGGTCGCCCGCAAGGTGTGGAAGCTGCTCGGCATCGACGGCCCGTCCAGCCGGTACCGCTCGGAGCCCAAGCGCTCCGCGAAGCACGCTGCCTGAGCCGGTAGATCGATGCCATACGTTGTCACCCAGTCATGCTGTAGTGACGCCTCGTGCGTCTACGCGTGCCCGGTCAACTGCATTCATCCCACCCCGGATGAGCCGGATTTCCGTACCGCGGAAATGCTCTACGTCGATCCGGCGTCCTGCGTGGACTGTGGTGCCTGCGCCACCGCGTGCCCCGTCGATGCCATCACCTCGTCGAAGAAGCTGACCGACGAACAGAAGCCGTTCATCGAGATCAACGCCGACTTCTACCGCGTGCAGCGGGACCGGCCGACGTTGGCCGTACCGGTGATGCCGCCCGCGATCGACACCCAGCCCTCGCCGCTGCGTGTCGCCATCGTGGGGTCGGGTCCGTCGGCGATGTACGCCGCCGACGAGCTGCTCACCCAGCCCGGCGTCGCGGTCACGATGTTCGACCGCCTGCCGCAGGCCTACGGCCTGGCACGCCTCGGCGTCGCGCCCGATCACAAGCACACCCGCAAGGTCGCGGATCTGTTCGACATCATGTCGAAGCAGGACGACTTCGGTACCTACCTCGATGTCGAGATCGGCAAGCACATCAGCCATGCCGAGCTGCTCGAGCACTTCCACGGTGTGATCTACGCCGTCGGCGCGTCCTCGGATCGCAAGCTCGACATCCCGGGCGAGGGTCTGGCGGGCAATGTGTCGGCCACCGACTTCGTCGCCTGGTACAACGGCCATCCCGACCACGTCGACGACCGTTTCGATCTGGACCAGAAGCGGGTCGTCATCGTCGGCAACGGCAACGTCGCCCTCGACGTCGCCCGCATACTGACCGTCGATCCGGCCCTGCTCGCCGACACCGACATCGCGCCATACGCGCTGAAGGCATTGCGCGAGAGCAAGATCGAAGAGGTCGTGATCCTGGGCCGTCGCGGTCCGGCCGAGTCGGCGTTCACGGTGCCCGAGTTCGTCGGCCTGCTGGCCGCCGACATCGACATCGCGATCGAGGGTGAACTGCCCGCGGTCACGTCCGATCTGCCCTACAAGGTCGAGCAGAAGCTGCGCCTGCTGCACAGCGTCGCGAATCGCCCGTTCGGTGCGCGCAAGCGCATCGTGTTCCGCTACCTGTCCTCGCCGGTGGAGATCGTCGGCGCCGACACGGTGACCGGGGTGCGGGTGGAGCGCAACGAGCTCGTCACCGACGCCGAAGGTCGCGTGGCCGCCAGGCCGACCGGCGATACCGCGCTCCTCGAGGCTGGTGTCGTGCTCACCTCGGTGGGTTACCGAGGCGTGCCGACCGTGGATCTGCCGTTCGACGACGCCCGCGCGGTGATCCCGAACGACGCGGGCCGGGTGCTCACCGCGCCCGGTGGCGAGATCTTCCCCGGCACCTATGTGACCGGCTGGATCAAGCGTGGCCCGACCGGCTTCATCGGTACCAACAAGTCGTGTGCGCAGGAGACCGTGCAGCAGCTCGCCGACGATTTCAACGGTGGCACGCTGCGCGAGCCCACTCGTGACGCGCAGGAGTTCGACCGACTCGTGCGCGCCCGTCGCCCGCAGGCGGTCGCCGGTGGCGCCGCAGTGCCGCGCGATCGCTCGGTGCGGCGACTGTTCGCTCGCAGCTGATCATCTGAAACAGAAGGCCCGCAACGTCACTGGACGCTGCGGGCCTTCTGTTTTCTACTGCGCGGTGAAGCCGCCGTCCGCGGCGATGGCCGCGCCGGTGACGAACGATGCCTCGTGGCTGAGCAGGAAGGCGCACAGCGCGGCGATCTCGTCGGGCCGCGCGATCCGCCCCAGCGGGTGCAGCGCCGCGATGGCGGCCTCGCCCTCCGGTGTCGCGCCCATCGACGCACGGAACGCCGGGGTGTCGACCGCGCCGGAGACCAGGGCGTTGACCCGCACGCCCGTCGCCGCGGTCTCGAGCGCCACCGATTTCGTCAGTCCGACAACGGCGTGCTTGGCCGCCACATACGGCGCCACCTGTGCCATCCCGACCACGCCCAGGTTGGAGGCGTTGTTCAGGATCGCGCCGCCGCCGGAGGCGGTGATGGCCGGAACCTGGTGGCGCAGACCGTAGAAGACGCCGTCGAGGTTCAGATCCATGTCGGCGCGCCATGAGGCGTCGTCGATCTCGGCGATCGGCCCGAAGGCATTCACCGCGCCCGCGTTGTTGAAGGCCGCGTCGAGGCGGCCGTACTCGGTGAGCGCGGCCTGGGTGAGCCGTTCGGCATCGGCGTCGACGGTGACATCGGTCGCGACGAACAGCGCGCGTCCGCCGGTCGCTCTGATCTGCTCGGCAACCTGCTCGCCCTGGTCCTTGCCGCGAGAGCCGAGGACAACGGCCGCACCTTCGGACGCGACCCGCAGTGCGACCGCCTTGCCGATGCCGGAGCCGGCCCCGGTGATGAGTACGACCTGGTCGGCGAATCGAGTGGACATGCGTAGTGCCTGCTTTCCCTTGGTGTTTCGAAGAAACGGTCGGTATCTGTCCGCTCTTTCAGTCAACCGGCGGGCGCTGGGCCGTGCTGGCGGGAATCGGTCGCTGCGTTGACGTGTCACCAATTAAGGGGGTCTATTTCGATGTGAGGGAATGTGATTCGCCGTCAGGGAAATCATGCCGGTAGTAAACGAATTGGTTACCGGTCGGTAAGTGCACTTATTGGCAGGGATAACAAACCCTAGGAATGTATTAATTGGGCGCTCTGTCCGATTACTCACAGGTAGCTGTCTCTCGGAGTCTGCACATTGCCGGTGGTGTGTTCAGGGGGGTGGATATCTAACCTTCAACCATCTCACCTGCATGAATCACCTTGTGGCGGCGCGTGGTTGCGGATTCCGTATCAATCTGGCAGCAATTCGCGGACGTGCCAGTTAATCTAGGCGAGCTGTTTGGAAAACGACCGCGGCCACATGGTGCGCTCGCGTGCTGGACGTGGTCACGGTGCGTTGACGGGATAGCAAAAACATGACCAGAGGTCTGGGCTTGAGTATCGGTGCGGTCAATGCGATTTCGGCGGTAGTCGCCGATGATCCGGCCAAACCGGCGGTGCGCACACGACGCACCGCACTGACATTCGACGACGCGGGCAGGCCCCGCATCGGCGCGATCAACGAATTCGCCTCGGCGATCACGGATTTCGCGGATCTGACCCGCGAGCCGGAGCCGATGGTGATGGGTGGGCGGTTCTACTCGGCGACCAACCTGATCGCCGCGGTGGTCACCGGTCTGATCGAGCTGGCCGAGACGCCGGCCGGGATCGTCTTGACCTATCCGGCGGTCTACACCGATAAGCAGGTCTCGTTACTCGGCCAGGCGCTGCATCTCGCGGGCGCCGGTGAGGTCCTGCTGGTGCCCGAACCGGTCGCCGCCGCGGAATGGCTGGAGATCGGTCGCGGCCCCTTGGAGCCGGGCTTCGTGCTCGTCTACGACCTGGGCGCCACCAGCCTCGACCTCACGGTGTTGCGTGTCGGTCCCGACTGGCCGCACCACCCGATGGTCGGAACTCCCACGCGGTCCACCGATTTCGGCGGCAAGCCGCTCGGCGAGATGGTCGCCCGTTACGCGGGCGAACCAGGGCTCGGCCGCGCGACCCAGACCCTCACCTCCATGGTGAACATCGACGCGCTGCGGGCCGAACACATCCGCGACACCTTCCCGCTGGTCAGCAAGAGCGTCGCCGCGGCAGGCCTGCGGCTGGCCGACCTGTCGCGCATCCTCGTCGTCGGCGGGGCCTCGCGCCCACCCGAAGTCGCTCGCACCCTCGCCGAGCTCGGCGTTCCGCTGGTCACCGTGGCCGACCCCGGCCAGGTGATCGCCTCAGGCGCAGCGGGTTTGGCGGCTCGCACCTTCGCGCCCGAGCAGCAGAGCGGTGGTCCGGTGCCGCACGTCGCGGTGTTCTCCAGCGCGGCAGTCGTTTCCGCGCTCGCTATGTCGGCGATGACGGTGTTCGGCAGCCCCTTCGATCCCGGCCTGATGCCGGTCCTCGACCGGTTCCCGGTTCTCGGCGCCCCGGTCGACGCGCTGCTCTACGACATGAGCGCCGACCTCCTCGCCGCTCGAACCGCAGGCCTGGTCAGCGAGGTCGACCCGGTCACCGGCCGCATCCAGGTCGCGGGCGTGGCCGCGGCCCGCAGCGCCTATGAGAACTTCATCGCGCCCGCGACAGCGCCCGGCGGTAAGTCACGTCCCGGCGCGCACAACGGGAGCGGCGCCGACCGTAGCGGTCTCGGGCGTCCGGACGTCCGCGACGACTGCAAGTCGCCGTTCCTGGCCCGCACCACCTATGGCGACCCGGCCCGCTTCATCAACCCCCTACCCTTCGGCCAGCAGGCCGCCCAACCCCAGAACACTCCGACCGCACCCGGGACGCCCGAACTTCCCCACAGCGGACCGATCTCGACCCCCGGCACGCCGGAATCCCCGGGCACTCCCACCGCGCCCGGTGCGACAGACCCTGGCACTGTTCCGGCGGCCGGTGCCGCGCACGCGCCGGGCACCGCTCCGACGGATGGCACGTCCGCGTCGACCGGCGGGCCATCGACACCGAGTACGGGTGGTGCCTCCGTCGAAGTCGGAGGATCTGCGTCGACGGGTGGAACGAATACCGGCACACCAGCTTCCGATCCTGGTGGAAGCACCTCGGGAGAAACAGCGACCGGCGGAACCACTGACGGCGGTGCCTCAGGAGGCTCGACCGGCGGTGGAACCACCGGCGGCACGAGTCCTTCCGGCGGCGCTGCCGGTGGTGGCGCATCCGGTGGGGGTGCGTCGACCGGTGGCGAATCTGATGGAGGTGGCTCCGGTGGTGGCGCATCAGGTGGTGCCGGGGCCGGTGGTGCGTCCGGCGGTGGAGCCGGCGGCGGTGCGTCGGACAGCGGTGCGTACTCCGGCGGTGCGTCGGGTGGCGGTGCTTCCGGTGGTGGCGCATCGGGTGGCGGTGCTTCCGGAGGTGGTGCGTCCGGTGGTGGTGCCTCGGGTGGTGGTGCGTCCGGTGGTGGCGCATCGGGCGGCGGTGTGTCCGGTGGCGGATCGGACAGTGGTGCGTCCTCCGGCGGTGCCTCCTCGAGCGCTGCCTCTTCCGGCGGTGCCTCCTCGAGCGGTGCGTCTGCTGGTGGAGCCTCCTCTGGCGGCTCCAAGGGTGGAGCTTCTTCGGGCGGTTCCGCAGGCGGTGGCGGTGGCGGTGGCGGTGGTGGCGGTTCTCGCCGCTGACTAGCCGGTCACGCTGGCAGATCGGTGTTGCCGCGACGGAACATGCTGGCGCGCAACGGCAGTTGTTGTGTCACTGCGAGTCGGTCTCAGGTCTTGGGTCGTGACCAGAGGCTGACAGCGCTAGTGCGTTGGTGGAGTGCCGCCGATCAGCGATAAGGCGCTTGCCTCCATCGTCGTGACGAACGTGCTTGTCTGATCCCGAGCCAGTAACGATGTGTCGTCAGGGTCGACGAGACGAGCCCTTCCAGCGTCAGGCCCGGTGCACCAGGCCCTCATCGGTGGGATGACGCGGCCACTGGGCACTTCACCTGCGGACCGGCAACTACCGGTGCCGCGGCGAGTACCGTCGCGCGCGTCCTCGGTTCGGGTCCACGCTAGGCAATCGCCGAGGCCCGCGACGGCAAGTGCCGCACCGGATGCCGGGTTGTCCGCATCGTGGCGGTGGTGAAACGCCGTGGGTGTCGGTGGGGGGCGGGCACAATAGGACAGTGGCTGAAGTCGGGGGAGCGCCGAAGCTGATCGCGCTCGATGTGGATGGGACTCTGCTGGCAACAGGGTTCGAGATCAGCGCGCGGGTGGGGGCGGCTGTGCGTGCGGCGGTGTCGGCGGGGGCGCATGTGGTGGTCACCACCGGGCGAACTCTGCTCACCACACGTCCGGTGCTGAGCGAGCTCGGGCTCGCCGAGGGGCATGCGTTGTGTTCCAACGGTGCTGTGCACATCGACGTGGCGCGGGGCGAGCCGGTCGCGGTCCAATCCTTCGATCCGGGACCGGCGGTGCTCGCTCTGCGTGCGTTGTTCCCGGAGATGGTCTTCGCCGCGGAACGGGTCGGCATCGGGATCTGGGCGACCGGGCACGGGCCGGGGGAGTTCTCGATCGGTGACTTCCAGCTCGTCGACCACCGCGAGCTCAGCAGTGTGCCGACGCCGCGCCTCAACGGCTGGTGGCCCGACGGCAGCCCCGATGAAATGCTGCGCCTGCTGCAGGCCTTCGACGTTCCCGATGCGTCCTGGGTGCACGGTGAGTACGGCCCCTGGCTCACCGTCTCCCGCCGTGGGGTATCCAAAGGCTGGGCGCTGGAACAACTTCGGCTCCTTCTCGGCATCGAGGCCGAGGCGACCTTGGCCATCGGCGACGGCTTCAACGACCGCGAGATGCTGCGCTGGGCAGCACATTCGGTGGCCATGGCCGGATCGCCCGATGCCGTGCTGGCCCTGGCCGACGAAGTGACCGGTCACGTCAGCGAGGACGGTGTCGCCACCGTCCTCGAACGCTGGTTCGCCTGAGTTCCTAGGTCGTCATCGCCACGAAGTGCGGGTTGGCCATGATCCCGAGCACATTGCCGAACGGATCGAGTACCGCCGCGGTCGCGAAACCCGTGCCCTCCCCGCGTTCGGTGATCGGCTCGTACTCGGTGGCGCCCAGCTCGAGCAGCCGGGCGAAGGTGGCCGCGAGATCGTCGACCTGCCAGAACACCACTCCACCCCCGCCCGGTGCATTGCGCGCGCCCGCCGGGGCGTACGCGCGGTTGATGATTCCCAGCTCGGCCTGCAACGGCCCGAGCCGGAACTCGTAGTACCCACCGGGAACCTCGTAATACGGCGCGATGCCGAGGAATGCGCTGTACCAGTCCTTGGCGGCGGTGAGGTCGTCGGCGTAGTAGGTGGTGGTGGCCATTCCGCGCAGCATGTCTGCTCCATTCGGTTGTCGCTTCGGTGTGAAAACGACTTTGCCAGGCAAAGTGCTCACCGAATGAGCACTTTGTTCGGCAGAATTGCCGAGTATGCGAGCCGATAGATTGGTAGCGACCCTGTTGTTGATGCAGGCGCGCGGGCGGGTGACAGCCGCCCAGGTCGCCGCCGAGCTCGAAGTCTCGGTGGCGACGGCCCGGCGTGACCTGGAGGCCTTGTCGGCCGCGGGCATCCCGGTCTACCCGCAATCTGGTCGCGGGGGTGGCTGGTCGCTGATCGGCGGCGCACGCACAGACCTGTCCGGACTCACGGCAGGGGAGACAAGGGCGCTGTTCCTGCTCGCGGGTCCGGCGGCCCAGGCCGCGCCCGAACTGAAGTCGGCGCTTCGCAAACTGGTTCGGGCCCTCCCGCACACCTTCCGTGCCGATGCGGCCGCCGCGGCCGACGCCGTCGTCGTCGATCCGGCCCGCTGGGGGCGCCCCGACCCGCAAGCACCCGCGGTGCTCGAGACTGTGCAACGGGCGGTGGTAGAACGCCGCCGCGTCCGCATCGACTATCTGAGCAAGGGTGAACGCACGGTCCGCACGATCGATCCATGGGGCCTGGTCGAGAAGGAAACGGTCTGGTACCTCGTCGCGGGCACCGAACGCGGGCAGCGCACCTTCCGGCTGGACCGTGTCGTCGAGGTGGTCATCCTCGATGAAACAGCTGACCGCCCAGCAGATTTCTATCTTCAGGCGCAGTGGTCGCGGATTGTCGAGCGGATGGAGGGCCGTCGCGCCGCCGTCGCCGCGACGGTCCTCGTCTCCGCCGGTCTCGCCCCCATCCTGGCCGACCAACAGGGTCGCAATTGCACCCTGCTCGGCCCGGCCCCGGACGGCCGGGTGCGGGCGCGGATCACCGCCGACACCGCGAAAATGCTCGCCCGGCAGCTGGCGGGCTGGGCCGGGGACATCGAGGTCGTCGGCCCAGCCGAGGTCAGATCAGAACTGGTAGCACTCGGCACTCGATTGGTGCGCGACAACGGGTGAGTGTTGGGCGGTGCATCCACTACGCCCTGTCGATGCGCGCGGCCAGCGATCTGGCCACCTCACCGGCCACGACCGCGTGCCCGCTCGTGGTGAAGTGGATGAGATCGGCGCTCATCAACTCGGGTCGCGACCGCAGTGGATGCGTCCAGAATTCGGTGATTACCGCATCGAACTCGTCGGCGACCGCCCGCAGCACCTCGTTGAGCGCCATCATCTGTGACCGCATGGGTCGCATCGGCGCCATCCGTTCGACGTCCCACACGTCGGCCATCGTGAAGATCGACAGCTGTGCCCCGGTTGCGGCCAGCGCGGTGAAAATCGTCGACAGATTCTCCCGCAGCTGATCGACATTGCCGCCGGCCGTGAACAGATCGTTGCCGCCGCAGCTGACATGCACGAGATCCGGTGCGAAATCCAGGATTTCGGATAGTTGCCGGTCGATGACCTGGCCGCTGGTCGCACCGATGCGGCCCGTGTTGCGGTAGGCCAGTGTGGGATTGACCGAGGCGAGGTTTGCCGCGACCCGGTCGGCCCAGCCGGTCGGGGCGTAACCGGGGCTCCGATCCCCGGTCCCCGCGGCGATGGAATCGCCGAGCACCGCGAAACGCTGCCACGGTGCCCCCGCGAGGAGTGCGGTGATCCGCTCCGGCGCCGGCACCAGCGGGTCCTCGGCCTCGACGGTGAATTCTACGGACAGTGGTGTGCTGGTAGACATGTCGATCTCCTGGTTCAGTCGGTCGAACGGGCCGGCGAAGGCAAGGCGAGTACCACGGCGACGGCGATATTGATCCCCGCGCACACGGCGAACAGGATGTGGAAACCGCTGAGTGGGTCGTCGGAGGTCGCCGAGAAGATCGCCGCCAGTACGGCGATGCCGAGCGCGCCGCCCACCTGGCGAGCGGTGACGTTCATCCCGATGCCCGCCGCGAACTGCTGCGGTGGAACAGAATTCGCCGCCGCTGTGCCGAGCACCGTCACGACGATGCCGATCCCGCCGCCACCGAGCACGCCGGCGGGAATCCACGCCGTCCACAGCGCGGGTTCGGGCCCGAAGGCGTCGGTGCTCATCCAGGCCAGCGCGGCCGTCGACATCAGTCCACCGAGCACTCCCACCCACCGTTGGCCACGCGGTGTCGTGATCCGTCCGGTCACAACGGCGGTCACCATCGATGCCACGGCACCGACGGTCAGCGCCGCCGCCGACTCGAGTACGGAGTAGCCCCAGATCGCGTTCAGGAAGAGCGGCCCGGCCAGCAGCCACGCGAACATCGACGCGCCGAACAGGAACGAACCCGCGTTGGCGAGCGCGAATTGCCGCTCACGCCAGAGCTGAACGGCGACCGCGGGGTTGGTATGTCGACGCGAGCGAACCAGCGCGAACACCGTCAACGCGCTACCGCCGAGCAAGGCGACGAGCGTGCCGGGCGCGGTCCAACCCCATGACTGACCTTCGGTGACGGCGGCGACGATCGCGCCGAGTCCGATCGCGATGGCGAGCGTGCCGAGCGGATCGGGCAGTTCCGCCTCGCCCGCAGCCTTGTCGCCGCCGGGCAGTCGCAGCCCCGGCACGATCAACGCCACGGCGATCGGCACGTTGATCAGGAAGACCGCACGCCAGCCGAACACCTCGACCAACGCGCCACCGAGCGCCGGACCGACCACCGCCGCGAACCCGCCGGCCGCCGACCAGGCGCCGATGGCGGCGCCGATCTTTGCCCGGGGCGTGGCCTCCAAGACCAGTCCGAGTGCCGCGGGCACCATGAATGCCGCTGCGATGCCCTGCAGAACTCGTCCCGCGATGAGCCAGTTCGCGCCGGGCGCGAGCCCGCACAGCAGTGAGGTGACGGCGAATCCGGCCAGTGCCAGGGCGAACAGACGCCGACGGCCGAGGGCGTCGGCGATGCGACCGGCCGGGGTGAGTAGGGCGGCGAACCCGATCGCGTAGCCGCTGACGATCCAGGTCAGCGTGCCGGTGGAGGTGCCGGGATAACTCAGGGCGATCGTCGGGAACGCGATGTTGACGACGGAGAGATCGAGGAAGGCGATGAATGCGGCACCTGCGGCGACTGCGAGGGTGCGGCCCGCGGCGCTGGAGTCGGGAGTCACGGTGTCGAGCGGATCTTCGGGCCGAGCTGACACGTCGGTCATGCGGAGTCCTTCGAGGGGGAGAAATAAGAACGTACGATCGTTCGTAAATAAAAGTACGACCGATCGTTCGCCTTTGCAACCCCGCGGTGGAACAATGATCCCTATGACCCAGCTGACGGAACCGAGCGACCAGCGGTTGGCCAAGGGCGCCCGCGCCCGCGCCACTATCGCCCGTCGCGCCGTCGAACTCGCTTCTGTCGAAGGCCTCGACGGCCTCAGCATCGGCCGACTCGCCATCGACCTCGGCATCAGTAAAAGCGGCATCGCCACCCTCTTCGGCACCAAGGAGGCCCTGCAACTCGCCGCCGTCCAGGCAGGCCGCGACATCTTCATCGAACGAGTCGTCGCCCCCGGCCTGCGCACCCCGCGCGGCGGAACCCGGGTCCGCGCGATGATCGACGGCTGGTTCGCCCACATCGAGAATCCCCCCTTCCCCGGCGGCTGTTTCCGGGTGGCCACCCTCACCGAATTCAGCAGCAAGCCCGGCCCCGTGCGCGACGCCGTCGTCGCCGACCACGACAGCTGGCTGTCCTTCCTTGCCGACGAGGTCCGCAAGGCCCAAGCCATGGGCGAACTCGCCGCCGTCGACCCCGACCTGCTGGTCTTCGAGCTGGATGCGATCGTGAGCGCCGCCAATATCGCCCGCCAGACCGGTGACTCGACCCGCGTCAAGGCGGCCCGCACCATCGCGACCCGCTTGTTGTCGGACGCGGCGAGTGGGGCCTAGCCGGGCGCCCTCGCGGTATGTCGGCGCGCGTATTCAGCGCTGACGCGACGGGAAACGCTGCTTCGTCGACCCGCTTCGGTCAGTGATTCCGGAGAGTATGGGCCACTCGCCGGGCACTGGCGAGCTCGCCCATGTTGCCGAGGTGGCGCCTGATTCCGGCCGGAATACGCGGCGCGGAGTTCTGCGATAGTGATGGCTGGGGATTCCAGGGTGGTCGGGCCGCAGCGGGAGATGACACTGTTCCGACGGGGAGGCGGAACAGAACGGCGCCGCCACCGGTGAGGGCAGCGGCGCCGCCTGTGCTCCGTGTGATGAGCCCGTGTGGTGCGTGGGTACGGCAGGGATCACTGGTGGTGGTTGTGAGCGGGGGCGTGCTGGGGAGCGGTGGTGAGGGTGAAGGCGGCGGTGCGGACGGCGTCGTCGTGTTCGAAATCGAGGAAAAGTCGATAGGTGCCGGGGCCGGGAACTGCTGTGTGGAAGGTGATTTCGGGGCCCGAGGGGGTAACGCCGTCGCCGGGTTCGCCGTTGGGGTGCACGTGGACGTAGGCGAGGTCTCCCGCGCGAAGGATGACGAGGTGGCCGAAAGCCGCCAGGTAGGGCTGTAGATCGGTGACCGGCTCGCCGTTCTTGCGCACGGTGAGCGTCAACAGATCGCCCTCGGTGCGCAACTCGCCGTCTACGGTCACCTCGTAGCCGTCGACCTCGGTGACGCGAGCTACCGCTGGAACAGGTTGTGGTGCATAGTGTCCGGCGATGGCCAGGTCCGCGCCGATCGTGATCGTCCGGCCGAGTGCCCGCGGGGCGATATCGGTGAACACCCGGTAAGCCCCCGCCTCTGGCAGTTCCAGCTGGATCGCCCAGGTGCCGTCCGCTTCCCGCTGTGGATGCACGTGCCAGAACCCGGTCAACTCCCGTCGTGCCACGATCAGGTGTAGTTCCCGATCGTGAATCGTGTCGAAGTCGGTCACGGCTGCTCCGTCCGGTCCGAGGATCCGAAACCGGAAGTCGATCCTGCCCGGTTCGGCGATCGTGGTATCGAGATCGAGCGTGTATCCGTCCTGCGTGATCTGTAATCCGCCGGGTGAACCCGCATCGTGCCCGGCGTGACCGGCTGCATGTCCTGCGTGCGCGTGCGTGGCTTGCTCGGCGACCGCATGTCGGCCGTGGTCGTGGTTGTCGGTAGGGGTTCCGTGAGCGGCGTGGTTCAGGTGATCGCCGTGAGCGGGCTCGGCTGCGGTAGCGGCGTGGTCGGTGTGTCCGGCGTGGGCGTGGGTGGTCATTGTTTCGCCTCTCTCGGTTCGCTGTGCGTTGACTCGAACATATACCCCCATGGGGTATGCAGTAAAGAGGTGGAGGCATGTGAGCTGCGGCACTGGAGTGCCGAACGCTCGGAGCTATAGATCCGCCGCGCTACCAGCTGCTCTGCGTATGGGGGCCTCGGTACGAGCGGCCCTGCTGCCGACGGTGTCCATCAGAGGGCGAAGCGGGTCGTGGGAGGACTTGGATGGCCTCGCACTCGCCTCCGCGGGTTCGGCGTAGAACGCGGGTCGACCTACTACTCGTGGGGAAGTCGGCAGCCGGGATCGCGCAGGAATCAGGCGGAGAGTTCGAGGTCGGCGGCGACGCCGTCGTCGTAACGGGTCCAGATCACGTCGACCAGCGCGGTGTGCGCGCCGATGACGTCGGCATGCACGACCTCGGGCGCGGCGGCGACCAGCCGATCGGTCAGCAGCCCCGGCGCCAAGAACCACGGCGCGACGACAATGCGTTCCGCGCCGCGAGCGCGCAGTCGATCCAGGGCCGGAGCGAGGCCGGGTTCGACTGTCGCGAAGCAGATTTCGGTGGGGCAGCCGGTGACGGCCGCCAGTCGGCGCGCCACGACGGCGGTCCGCCGATTGGCCGCGGCATCGCGCGATCCGACAGCGGCGACGGCGATCCCCAGCGAAGGTCCACGTATCGGCTCGGCCACCGGAGTCACCACGCTGAGCGGCGCGAGCCACGATCCCATCGAGGCGTGAAGTGTGGTCGCCGTCGAGCCATGGTTCGCTGACAGTTGCGCGGCCGGTTGCGAATCCGTCGCCATCGGGGCCGTAAGTGAGGGGAGTCGGCACGCCGTCGCGACCCGATCGGCGAGTGCCGAGATGAGCAGCGGGTCGGGGCCGAGAACAGGTGCCTGGGTGAGTTGTAGCCGGGAGTGCCGACGGGTGGCATCGGCCAGTAGGGCCGGGAGGTCGACACGCGCGTGAAAAGCGCTGCCGAGTAAGAGGGGAACGACGATCACATCGGTGTGCCCCTGCGCGGCGAGATCGTCGACCACCTCGTCCACCGAAGGGGCGCTGAGATCGAGGAAAGCCAGCCGAACCGGGATATCGGGCCGGGCGGCGGCGACTTCGGCGACCACGGCCGCCATGGTCGCCGCCGAACGCGGATCACGGCTGCCGTGGGCGACCGCGATCAACGCGGGCCCGCCTGCGCCGCGTGGCGCCGAAACGGCGCCACGCGGCGGGGCGGACAGGCGATACATCAGACCGCGGTACCGACCTCGACCGAAGCCAGCACGTCGCCGACCAGGCCGGCGGCGAGGGTGTTGCCACCGGCGGGGTCGATCAGCAGGAACGACCCGGTGTGCCGGTTGGTGCGGTAGTCGTCGGCCGGGATCGGCTCGGCCAGCCGCAGCGAGACACGACCGATGTCGTTGAGCTCCAGCGATTCCGGGTTCGGCTGCGCGGTGAGCGTCTGCTCGTCGAACCGCTCCACGAGCGCGCCGACGATGGCCTGCGTGGTCTTGGCGCCGTGCTTGAGCAGCAGCCGAGCGCCGGGACGCAGACCCTTGTCGCCGAGCCAGCACACGGTCGCGTCGAAGGCGTCGATGGGCTCCGGCGCGTCGTGCGCCGAGGCGATGATGTCGCCACGCGAGATGTCGACCTCGTCGGCCAGGATCAGCGTCACGCTGCGCCCGACCTGTGCCACGGCCAGTTCGCCGTCGGGGGTGTCGATGCGCTCGACGGTGGTCTTCTTGCCCGAGGGCAGCACCACGATCTCGTCACCGGGCGAGACCGAACCCGCCGCGATCTGACCCGCGTAGCCCCGGTAGTCGGGGTACTCGGCGGTGCGCGGGCGAATCACGTACTGCACGGGGAAACGCAGACCCAGCGCGTGCGTTCCGGTCGAATCCGCGTCCACCGGAACCGATTCCAGGTGCTCGATCAGCGAGGGACCGTCGTAGTACGGGGTGTTCTCGGAGCGGCTGGCGATATTGTCGCCGTGCAGCGCCGAGACCGGGATCTCGATGACGTCTTCGGTGGCCCAGCCCAGCTTCGAGGTGAGATCGTTGAACTCGGCGGAGATCTCGGCGAACACCTCGGCCGGGTTGTCGACGAGGTCGATCTTGTTCACGGCGAGCACCAGACGCGGCACACCGAGCAGCGCCAGCACGGCCGCGTGGCGACGGGTCTGCTCGATGACGCCCTTGCGGGCGTCGGTCAACAGAATCACCAGCTGCGCGGTGGACGCGCCCGAGACCGTGTTGCGCGTGTACTGCACGTGCCCCGGGGTATCGGCGAGCACGAAAGACCGCTTGGGCGTAGCGAAGTAGCGGTACGCCACGTCGATGGTGATGCCCTGCTCGCGCTCGGCGCGCAGGCCGTCGACGAGCAGCGACAGGTCAGGCGTGGACAGCCCACGGTCGACCGAGGCGCGCGTGACGGCGTCGATCTGATCGGCCAGCACGGACTTCGTGTCGTAGAGAAGGCGTCCGACCAGGGTGGACTTACCATCGTCGACAGAACCGGCGGTGGCCAGCCTCAATAGGTCGGACATCAGAAATAACCCTCTCGCTTGCGGTCTTCCATGGCGGCTTCCGACACGCGGTCGTCGCCGCGGGTCGCACCGCGTTCGGTCAGTCGGGACGCCGCGACCTCGGCCAGAATGGCCTGGTTGTCGGCGGCGTCGGAGATGATGGCGCCGGTGGTGGAACCGTCGCCGACGGTGCGGTAGCGCACCGAACGGGTTTCCAGGACCTCGTTCTCGTTCGGGCCGCCCCACACGCCGGGGGTCATCCACATGCCGTCACGCGAGTACACCGGACGCTCGTGCGCGTAGTAGATCGACGCCAGGTCGATGTCCTCGCGGGCGATGTAGCGCCAGATATCGAGCTCGGTCCAGTTGCTCAGCGGGAACACGCGCACATGCTCACCCGCGGCGTGCTTGCCGTTGTACAGGTTCCACAGCTCGGGCCGCTGACGCTTCGGGTCCCACTGGCCGAAGGCGTTGCGCAGCGAGAAGATCCGCTCCTTGGCGCGCGAACGCTCCTCGTCGCGGCGCCCGCCGCCGAAGACCGCGTCGAAGCGGTGTTCGGTGATGGCGTCGAGCAGCGGCACGGTCTGCAACGGGTTGCGGATGCCGTCGGGGCGTTCGGTCAGGCGGCCGTCGGCGAGGTATTCCTCGACCGAGGCGACGTGCAGGCGAAGGCCGTAGCGCTCGACCACCTTGTCGCGGAACTCGAGCACCTCGTCGAGGTTGTGCCCGGTGTCCACGTGCAGCAGCGTGAACGGCAGCGGCGCGGGCCAGAAGGCCTTGAGCGCCAGGTGCAGCAGGACGGTGGAGTCCTTGCCGCCGGAGAACAGGATCACGGGGCGCTCGAATTCGCCCGCGACCTCACGGAAGATGTGGATCGCCTCGGATTCCAGCGCCGCGAGGGTGTCGAACTCGGTCAGGCCGAGCTCGCGTTCGGTGGTGTTGGTACTCACAGGCTCACTCCCAGTGGTGGTGATGGTCATGATTGGTGCAATCCGCATTCGGTCTTGGCGATACCGGCCCAACGGCCGCTGCGCGGATCGGATCCCGGCTCGGGCTTGCGCGTGCACGGTGCGCAGCCGATGGACGGGTAACCCTCCTCCACCAGGGGATTGACGAGAATGCCGTTGGCCTCGATGTAGGCCTGCATCTCGTCGTCGGACCACGGTGCGATCGGGTTGATCTTCACCAGGCCGAAAGCTTCGTCGAACGAGATCAGCGGCGCGTTGGCGCGGGTGGGCGCCTCGACGCGGCGGATGCCGGTGATCCACGCGTTGTAGCCGCTCAGCGACCTCTTCAGCGGGACGACCTTGCGCAGCCGGCAGCACTCGGCGGCGTCACGGGAGAACAGATCCTTGCCGAGCAGTTCGTCCTGCTCGGCGACACTGGCCTCGGGGCGCACGTTGATCACGTTCACCCCGTACACGGCCTCGACCGCGTCGCGGGTGCCCATGGTCTCGGCGAAGTGGTAGCCCGTGTCGAGGAACAGCACGTCCACACCGGGTCGGGTCTGCGCGGCCAAATGGACCAGCACGCCGTCCTGCATATTCGAGGCGACGATGTAGCCGTTGCCGAAGTTGCGGTCGGTCCACGCGATCAGGTCGGCGGGCGAGGCATCGGGGCCCAGCTCGGCCGCGCCCTGCTCGGCGAGCGTGCGCAGTTCTTCTTCGGACATTTTTGCCGCGAGATTCGTTGTCACAGTGGGGATCTCCTCATCGACTATCGGAGGTCGGCCTCGTCGGCGCGCACAGCCCACACCGCGAAGCGTTCCCCGGATTCCCGGTTCTTGACGAAGTTGCGGACGACGCGATCGATGTAGTCACCGAGCTCGACGCTGGTCACCTTGTGCTGACGCAACTTCCGGCCGAACGCGCTGTCCAGGCCGAGGCTGCCACCGAGATGAACCTGGAAACCCTCCACCTGATTCCCGGTGCCGTCGTCGACGAGCTGGCCCTTGAAGCCGATATCGGCGATCTGGGACCGGCCGCACGAGTTCGGGCAGCCGTTGATGTTGATGGTGATCGGCACATCGAGTTCGGCGTTGATATCGGCGAGGCGCTGCTCGAGCTCCGGTGCGAGCACCTGTGAACGCTTGCGGGTCTCGACGAAGGAGAGCTTGCAGAACTCGATGCCGCTGCACGCCAGCAGGTTCCGACGCCAGACCGAGGGGCGGGCCTGCAGACCGAGTGGTTCGAGCTCGTCGATCAGCGCGTCGACCTGGTCGTCGGGGATGTCGAGGACGATCAGCTTCTGATACGGGGTGAAGCGGATGCGATCGGAGCCGTACTTCTCCGCGGCGTCGGCGACCTTGCTCAGGATGGTGCCCGAGACGCGACCGGCGATGGGGGAGAACCCCACGGAGTTCAGGCCGTTGCGCAGCTTCTGCACACCGACGTGGTCGATCGGCTTGGCAGGCTGCTCCGGGGCGGGGCCGTCGATCAGCTTGCGCTTCAGGTATTCGTCTTCGAGGACCTGACGGAACTTCTCGATGCCCCAGTCCTTGATCAAGAACTTCAGGCGGGCCTTGGTACGCAGGCGGCGGTAGCCGTAGTCGCGGTAGAGCGCGACGACCGCTTCCCACACATCGGGCACCTCGTCGAGCGGCACGAACGCACCGACGCGTTGGGCCAGCATCGGGTTGGTCGACAAACCGCCACCGACCCACAGATCCAGACCGGGGCCGTGCTCGGGATGGTTCACGCCGACGAAGGCGATGTCGTTGATCTCGTGCACCACGTCCTGCTGGCCCGAGATCGCGGTCTTGAACTTGCGGGGAAGGTTGGAGTACTCCTTCTTCCCGATGTAGCGCTTGACGATCTCGTCGATCGCCGGGGTCGGGTCGATGATCTCGTCGAGCGACTCACCGGCCAGCGGCGAACCGAGGATCACGCGCGGGCAGTCGCCGCACGCCTCGGTGGTGTGCAGACCGACCGACTCGAGCCGACGCCAGATCTCCGGGACGTTCTCGACCTCGATCCAGTGGTACTGGACGTTCTCGCGGTCGGACAGGTCGGCGGTGTCGCGGCCGAACTCGGTGGAGATCTGCCCGACGGTGCGCAACTGGGCGGCGCTGAGCGCGCCCGCGTCGCAACGCACCCGCATCATGAAGTACTTGGCTTCGAGCAGGTCGATGTTGTCGTCGTCGGTGAAGGTGCCGTCGTAGCCCTCTTCACGCTGGGTGTAGAGACCCCACCAGCGGAAACGGCCACGCAGGTCGGCTTTGTCGATCGAGTCGAAGCCGCCCTTGGCGTAGATGTTCTCGATGCGCGCGCGCACGTTGAGCGGGTTGTCGTCCTTCTTGGACTGTTCGTTCGGGTTCAGGGGCTCGCGGTAGCCGAGGGCCCACTGGCCTTCGGAGCGGCGGCGGACCGGCTTTCCGGTGCGGGCGCGCGGTGCGACCGGGGCATCGGTGCTCGGGCGGGCCGGGCGCTGGGCAGCTGAACGCTCAGTGCGGGCCTGCGCCGTCGACTGTTCGGTCGAACCGGCGTCGGTGCTCGACGTCATGGTGGGGTCGCTCCTGCGGGGTGGTTGGACATCCGTGCTGAAGGCGCGAGGGGCTGGCTCGCGTCAGGCGGTCAGCGGGCCGATGAAAGTCGAAGGCACCGGGGGATACCCGGGCGTGGACGCCGCTGCGCTACCGGTGGAAACCGGGCCGACAACAGGCGCTACAGACACGCTGGAAGTCGACGTGGCGACGGGCCACGAGTCGTACTCCAGTTGCGTGCATGTGCCTATTGTGCCACGTCAGCCGGGTCGTTCCGACCGCAAGGAGATATTTCCCGCACTTTTGGGGGAAATTCCCTGGACGGCCGTCCTGTTCTGTGACGGGGGTCATAGCCCATCGCCCGGAACCGGCCTGTGATACGCCCGAGGGGGCGCGCGTGCGGTGTCGCACAGCTCGGTTGACCTGGAGCGCGCTCGAGGTTGCACAGTAGTCGCATGAGCAACGACGCCACTGCCACCGGTCAGACCCCCGCCGATCTCGACGCTGAACTCGCGGCCATCCGCGCCGTCGTCGACACCATCGCGCATGCCCAGGCCAACGAACTGGCCGAGGAGTTCGTCGCAGTCTTCCGCGAAGACGCGATCTGGACCACCGGCCATGGCAAGCGCCTGTTCGGCCGCCCGGCCATCGCCGAGTTCACCGCTCAGGTGCTGCCCGGCGCGACGACGCACGGCTCCGCGACCTACGACGTCGAGCACGTGCTCTTCCTGCGGCCCGATGTCGCCGCCGTCAAGATCCGCCAGAGCTACTTCACCCTCGACGGCGAGCTGTCCGGTCAGGGCACGCCGATGTATGTGATGACGAAGGAGGACGGCGCCTGGGTGCTCACCGCCAACCAGAACACCCCTGTCGTGGCGGACTGACGCGAGAGGGGTCGCGCGGGGCGCGGTACCAGGGCCCGGCAGACTGGAGGGGTGACTACCAGCGCTGCTTCCGGGGCTCCCGGCGTGACACCGGCCGATGCCGATCGGCCGGTGCTGCGCGATTTCGGGGGCGGCGCGTTCGGGGTGTACGTGCACGTGCCGTTCTGTGCCACGCGCTGCGGGTACTGCGACTTCAACACTTATACGGCGGGGGAGCTGGGTACTTCGGCTTCTCCACAGTCGTGGCTGGAGGCATTGCGCGGCGAGCTCGCGACCGCCGCGGCCGAGTTCGGTGCTCTGCCGAGCGCGACCCCCGAAGTATCGACGATCTTCGTCGGCGGTGGGACGCCGTCGCTGCTCGGTGGCGATGGTCTGGCCTCGGTGCTGGATGCGGTGCGGGCGAACTTCACCCTGGCCGCCGGCGCCGAGGTGACCACCGAATCCAACCCGGAATCCACCTCGCCCGAGTTCTTCGAGCGGCTGCGCGCGGCTGGATACACCCGGATCTCGCTCGGTATGCAGTCCGCCGCACAGCACGTGCTGAAGGTGCTCGACCGCACGCATACGCCGGGGCGCGCGGTCGCCGCGGCGAAAGAAGCGCGCGCGGCCGGGTTCGATCACGTGAACCTCGACCTGATCTACGGCACTCCCGGTGAGACCGACGCCGATCTGGACCTGAGTCTGGACGCGGTGCTGGCGGCCGGTGTCGATCATGTCTCTGCCTACTCCCTGATCGTCGAAGACGGAACCGCGTTGGCACGCAAGGTCCGCCGTGGTGAACTGCCCGCACCCGACGATGATGTCCTCGCCGCCCGCTACGAACGCATCGATGCCCGCCTCGCCGCCGCCGGTCTGACGTGGTACGAGGTATCCAATTGGGCCGCAAACGATTCCGCCCGCTGCCTGCACAACCTCGGCTACTGGGACGGTGGTGACTGGCTCGGCGCGGGCCCCGGCGCGCACAGCCACGTCGGCGGAGTTCGCTGGTGGAATGTCAAACACCCCGCCCGCTACGCCGACCGGGTAGCTCTGGGCGGCCTCCCCGCCGCGGGCTGGGAAGCCCTCACCGACGAGGAGCGCTACACCGAACACCTCATGCTCACGGTCCGCCTGCGCACCGGCCTGCCCCTCGCCGACCTGGCCCCGTCCGCCGCCCCCGCCCTCGACCGGATCCTCGCCGACGGCCTCGTTCGCATCACCGGCGACAACCTGGTGCTCACCGACCGAGGTCGTCTCCTTGCCGACGGCATCGTCCGCGACCTTCTCGACTGATCATTTCGTCCGCTGAGGAATCGCGCGGCGGTGATGTCATCGTGATCTGAATTTCGAGATTTTTCAGCCCTGGGATCGATACCAGAAAATGCCCGGTCATAGTGGGGGAACAAACCAATGCACACCTGATGAGGAGCTCGGAACAGTGGGTGCTCTAAGGGTATGTTCGGTGGGTTCGGGGTGGAAGATAACGATTAGGGGCGTAGGCTTCAACTCGATCCTAGGGAGTTATATGTCCACCGAACGGCACATCACCCTCGTCCACGAGCAGAGCGAATTCGCTGAAGCGCGCTCCGCTGAGAAGGCGGAGAACGCGCGTCAGTGCGCGGTCGCCGCTAGGACGGTCGCGTCGCACTCCAATGACGCCGACGACTGCGGCTCGCTGCTGGCGATGCTCGGCCTGGATGCCCTCGCGGGCAAAGAGGTCGGCGCTCCCGACTCGGCCGCTCGCTGCGGCGCAGCTGCCCGAGTCTGATTCGGCATCGGCCGCCCGACCGGGCGGCCATTGCTGAAGAGTCCCGTCGACTCGCTGACATCGCCGTCAGCCCCGAGTCGCCGGTGAGCGCTGCTCGCCGGGCACGAAATCATCGCCACCCCCGATCACGCCACCTGCTACTGCCGGTCGTGGCTCGCCGAGCAGTTCCGCGGTGTTCGCCAGAGTGATCAAGTACTCCGGCAGGCCACGTGTGGCGTCCACGCCTGGTGCTGCCGGTAGTGCTCCGCCGCAATGGAAGTAGCGATCGCCCGACCTGGTTGGGGTATGCCCTGACCGCGGGTTGGCGCCGATGACCGGGCCTGTGGAACCGGGGATGCTGTTCTCGATCCCTGGCCCGGAAACGTCACGCTGACCGGGCGGTCGATACTGCGCGGAGCTACCCGGCATTCGGCCACGGGCCCCGCTCGGGTTGACGTTCGGCCACGCACGCCCAGCTACTGAGCCAGCCGATGGACCGCGCCCTGCCGAAACGACCGCGGGGTCGATGGCTGCGGCCGAAGTCCCGGTAGGCGCGGTGAGTAATCCGGAGCCGCCGGGTGTTGTCAACGCAGGCGTACCGCCCGGCTGAGTCATGCCGGTGGCAGCAGTCGATGTCGAGGTCACCGTCGTAGCGGAGCCGGAACCCACCGCCCCGTCATCGGATTTCGCCGACAGGTTGTCGAACCCATCCGAACCATCGTTCGGAACGTCCGTTCCGCGACCATCGCGTCCCATGGTTTCCGAATCCCCGATCACCTCGTGCAGTGCAGAGCCCCTCCCGGTCGCTGTGGTCTCGTTCTCTGCGCCGCCGGTCGAAATCTCGTCCGGCGGCTGTATACGTCTCTCGCCCCGCGACTGCCCCGCGGTGCCGATCAGCAACTGTCGATCGCCTGTCGCGTCGGAGTCGAAGGACCGAAGCGGCATGGGCAGCAAGGGAATGCGAGTGACCAACTCGGCGAACGGCAACACATACCGCTGCCGCATCGCGGCTCGCGCATCCTCCTCCGCGGCCGACGCCGCACCGTGCGCCGATGCTGAGCCCGTGGCATGAACCGCCTTGCTCACCGACCACGCCGCAGCGTCGGATTCCTCGATATCCGGCGACCCGACCGCGTATCTGGTCGCCGCGATCGCCTCGGCCGCCGCCCGAACCACGCCCGGCAACTCCTCCAAAGCGAGCGTCAGATCGTGCGCTCGCGCGACATAGCCTGCGACCGCGGAACCTGCCGCGCCGGCGCCCGCGCCCGACCAAGCCAGTGCGAGCGATCCCTCCACCGCGTGCCGGAAGGCGTGTAAGCCGTCGTCCCACCACCGCGCGATCTGCTCGAACCTGTCCGCTTGCGTCAACGCGTCGGTCACCTCGAGTGCCGCGAATGCCGCGACGATCTCCCGGTGTCGCCAAGAATGTGTGTTCTCTCCTCCGCCGGGAACACCCGATTCCATGGCGTCGCTCGAATAGTCCGAATATGTGTTCCCGCCGCCCCGAATACCGCTCGGCGCGTGGCCGGTCACACTGGCTCCGTGGAAATCTGCTGTCCTGCATAGGTTTCCGCAGATCGAAGCCGATAAGCCCACTCTTCGTCGGCAACCACCATCAGATCGCGCGCTTCCCGGAACGACCGGCGAATATCGCCGACGACCCGCGAATGCGCATCCGAGACGGCAACGATGCTGTTCTCCTTCGCCGCTGCCACCGAACGCAATCGCGCCACCAGAGCGGAACCGGATATCAACCGCGCATGCCTCTCGCCCAATCCCCACTGCGTCTGATCGCCGACTTCCACGGCAAGTACCCGAATCCGCGCGATCACCCGCAGAAATTCCGCGCACGCATCGTCGATCCGGGCGAACTCCGCCGGCCGCACCGCGACCGCGCTCGACCCGATCTGCCACGCCTCGCCGACCCCGCCCTGATGCACCACAGTTCCCTCCCCGCGCCACGTGTCGATAGTTGAAAATTGCTGGTAGATCCCCTGATTCACTCCCGAAACTACGCCCGCTCCCCGAACCCGACAACCCCAGGAACCGCATCTGTGGACAACTAGGGCCTGTGGATAACTCGCCGCCGCGCTCGACCGAGTCGGCGGGCCGGACGCCGCCCCCGCGGCCGGATATCCCCGTGTGACAGTTCGATGCCGGACAGCCGTGCGGTCCGGGGATCGAGAACAAGACAATTAGACTGGAGAACAAGACGCTGCGAGCGTCGACGTGCGACCCTGTGCGAACGCAGCACGGCAGGCGTGACGTACCAGGCACGAGCGAGGAAGGTGGGGTCGATGGCGTCGAGCACCGAGGATCGACGTTTCGAGGTCCTGCGAGCGATCGTCGCGGATTACGTCGCCACCAAGGAACCGATCGGCTCCAAGTCCCTCGTGGAACGGCACAACCTGGGTGTTTCCAGCGCCACCATCCGCAACGACATGGCGGTGCTCGAGGCCGAGGGCTACATCACCCAGCCGCATACGAGCTCGGGGCGTATCCCCACCGACAAGGGCTACCGCGAATTCGTCGACCGGATCGCCGAGGTGAAACCGCTCTCCGGCGCCGAACGCCGGGCGATCATGGAGTTTCTCGAATCCGGTGTCGACCTCGACGACGTCCTGCGTCGCGGCGTGCGCCTGCTGGCCCAGCTCACCCGCCAGGTCGCCGTCGTGCAGTACCCCACCGTCTCGGCCGCGATCGTGCGCCACATCGAGGTCGTCGCACTCAACCCGGCTCGTCTGCTGCTGGTGGTGATCACCGACACCGGCCGCGTCGACCAACGCATCGTCGACCTGGGCGCGGTGATCTCCGACGAGGACCTCGTCGCCGTGCGCGGTCTGCTCGGCGGCGCCATGGACGGAAAACTGCTCTCGGTGGCCAGCGCCTCGGTGGCCGGGGTGCCGGAACGCGCACCGGCCAAGATTCGCGACGTGCTGATCCGGGTCTCCACCGTCCTGGTGGAGACGCTGGTCGAGCATCCCGAAGAACGGCTGGTCCTCGGCGGCACCGCCAACCTCACCCGCAATGTCGCCGATTTCGGCTTCCCCGGCTCCCTACGCACCGTGCTGGAAGCCCTGGAAGAACAGGTCATCGTGCTCAAACTGCTCGCCGCCGCGCAGCAGCCGGGTCAGGTGATGGTGCAGATCGGCGAGGAGACCCAGGTCGAGCAGATGCGCGGCACCTCGGTGGTCTCCACCGGCTACGGCGCCGCCGGTGCCGTACTGGGCGGTATGGGCGTGCTCGGCCCCACCCGCATGGACTACCCGGGCACCATGGCATCGGTGGCGACCGTCGCCCGCTACATCGGCGAGGTGCTCGCCGAAAGGTGAAGCCAGCGCGGGAACGACAACAACCGGACTGTTAAGGTCGATACTTCGGCCGGTAAAGTTGAGTGGATTCGACTAAAGGATGCGCCCGGCGCTCGGCCGGCCCACACCGACCAAGGACTAGAGAACTCACGTGGCACGGGATTACTACGGACTGCTCGGCGTCGGCAAGAATGCCACCGACCAGGAGCTCAAGCGCGCTTACCGCAAACTGGCCCGCGAACTGCACCCCGACGTGAACCCGGACGAGGGCGCGCAGGCCCGCTTCAAGGAAGTCTCCACCGCCTACGAGGTGCTGACCGACCCCGAGAAGCGCCGGATCGTCGACCTCGGCGGTGACCCGCTCGAAAACGGCGGCGGTGGAGCAGGATTCAACGGTGCAGGCTTCGGTGGTCTCGGCGACGTCTTCGAGGCCTTCTTCGGCGGGATGAGCGGCCAGGGCGGTGGCCAGCGCAAGCCGCGTGGCCGCGTGCAGCCCGGCGCCGACTCGCTGATCCGCACCAGGCTGAGCCTGGCCGAATGCGCGGTCGGCGTCACCAAGCATCTGACCGTCGACACCGCGATCCTGTGCGATGTCTGCGTGGGCTCCGGCACCAACGGCAACTCCAAGCCGATCCGCTGTGAGACCTGCGACGGCGCGGGCGAGGTGCAGTCGGTGCAGCGCTCGTTCCTCGGCCAGGTGCTCACCTCGCGTCCCTGCCCCACCTGCCGTGGCGCGGGCGAGACCATCCCCGACCCCTGCAACAAGTGCGGTGGCGACGGCCGAGTGCGTGCTCGTCGCGAGATCGCCGCGCCCATCCCGGCCGGTGTCGCCAGCGGTATGCGGGTTCGCCTGGCCGCTCAGGGCGAGGTCGGCCCCGGCGGCGGCCACGCCGGTGACCTCTACGTCGAGGTCGTCGAGCAGCCCCACGACACCTTCGTTCGCGACGGCGACGACCTGCACTGCACCGTCCGGGTGCCGATGGTCGACGCGATCCTCGGCACCACCGTGGTCGTCGACACCATCCTCGACGGCCCCACCGAGCTCACCATCGCGGCGGGCACCCAGCCCGGCGAGGTCATCCAGCTGCGTGCCCACGGCATGCCGCGCCTGCGTTCGGGCGCGCGTGGCGACCTGCTCGCCCACCTCGACATCGTGGTGCCGAACAAGCTCGACGGCAGGCAGACCGATCTGCTGCGCAAGTTCAAGGGCATGCGGGACAAGGATCGCGCCGAGGTGATGTCGACCCAGTCCGAGCACAACAGCGGCCTGTTCGCCCGGCTGCGCGCGTCGTTCAGCGGACGCTGAGGCCGTGGCCGCGACGGTCTTCTACCTCGACGAGGTGCCCGAACCCGGGGCCGTCGCGGTGCTGGACGGTCCGGAGGGTCGCCACGCGGCGACCGTGCGCCGGATCAAGGTCGGCGAGCCGATCACCCTGTCCGACGGGCACGGTGTGCTCGCCGACTCCGAAGTCGTCGCGGCCCAGAAGGATCGCCTGGAGCTGGCGGTCCGTGACCGCCGTCTGGCCACCCCGCCCACCCCGCAGGTGACTGTGGTGCAGGCCTTGCCCAAGTCCGATCGCTCCGAGCTGGCCGTCGAGTTGATGACCGAGGCGGGCGCGGACCTGATCGTCCCCTGGCAGGCCGCGCGCTGCGTAGCGAACTGGGAGGCCAAGGCCGGCAAGGGAATCGACAAGTGGCGCGCGGCCGCCAAGTCCGCGGCCCGGCAGTCCCGTCGCGCCTACATTCCCGAGATCGCAGGCTTGCACCGCACCCGCGACCTGGTCGAGCTGGTGCGAAAAGCGAAGGCGGACGGCGCGATCGTCGCGGCCCTGCACGAATCCGGCGCGGGCAAGTTCACCGAGCTTCCGCTGGCGCGGGCGAGCGACGTGGTCTTGATCGTCGGCCCCGAAGGCGGCCTCGACAACGCCGAACTGGCAGCGCTGGAAGAGGCCGGTGCCGACATCGTGCTACTCGGCCCCACCGTGCTGCGCACCTCCACCGCGGCGGCCGTCGCGCTCGGTGCGCTGGGAGCGTTGACTTCGCGCTGGTGAGCAGGAATGGGCCGCCGCATACCACGGGCACATTTTTAACCACTGTGCGGTGTCAGTGCTCGGCGGTAAACTGATCTCATCGAACACCAGGTCGAAACCGGAAGCAGGCTGTAGCCACTTTTGAAGAACTCAGGCGAGATCGGCAACCCCACCAACCCCGTATCAGACATCGGCGCAGGCGGTAACAATGCTGGTCCCGCGGCGCGGACCGTGCGTTCCAGCATCGAGCTCGCCCCGGAGTCGGTTTTCGGTTTCCTCGGCTCGGCCGACCAGAACCTGCGTCAGCTGGAGAAACTGCTCCCGGCCGATATCCATGTCCGCGGCAACACCGTCACCATCACCGGTAAAGCCGGCGACGTGGCGCTGGCCGAGCGGGTTATCGAGCAGCTCGTGGCGCTGACCGGCCGCAACCGGGTGATCACCCCCGAGGCGGTTCGCCACACCATCTCGATGCTCACCGACGAGGGCGTGTCCGAATCGCCCGCCGAGGTGCTGAGTCTGGACATCCTGTCGCGGCGCGGCAAGATCATCCGCCCCAAGACGCTCAACCAGAAGCGCTATGTCGACGCGATCGATGACAACACCATCGTGTTCGGCATCGGCCCCGCGGGCACCGGCAAGACCTACCTGGCCATGGCCAAGGCAGTGCAGGCCCTGCAGTCCAAGCAGGTCACGCGCATCATCCTGACCAGGCCCGCGGTCGAGGCGGGCGAGCGGCTCGGCTTCCTGCCCGGCACGCTCAACGACAAGATCGACCCGTATCTGCGTCCGCTCTACGACGCTCTGCACGACATGATGGACCCCGAAGCGATTCCCAAGCTGATGGCATCCGGTGTCATCGAAGTCGCGCCGCTGGCGTACATGCGTGGCCGCAGCCTCAATGATTCGTTCATCATTCTCGACGAGGCGCAGAACACCACGGCCGAGCAGATGAAGATGTTCCTCACCCGCCTCGGCTTCGGTTCGCGGATGGTGGTCACCGGTGACATCTCGCAGGTCGACCTGCCCAACGGGCAGCGCTCGGGTCTGCGGGCGGCCGCGGAGATCCTCACCGATATCGACGACATCCACTTCTCGGAGCTCACCAGCGCCGACGTGGTGCGCCACCGACTTGTCTCCGACATCGTCGACGCCTACGACCGCTTCGAATCCGAGACCCGCGCGGTCCCCGGCCCGCACTACCCGGGCAATCGAGCCCAGCGCCGGGCAGCGGGCCGCACCGACCGTCGCTAACCGGCGGAACCGGGGCGGGACACGATCAAGCTGGCCCGATGCCGCTCCCGGCGGCGTCGGGTCGGCACCGTACCCTGAACGGGTGAGCATCGAGATCGCCAACGAATCGGGTATGGACGTTCCCGAAGAAGACCTGGTCAGCGTCGCGCGTTTCGTGATCGCTCGGATGGACGTCCATCCGGCCGCCGAGCTGTCGATGGTGCTCGTCGATCTCGACACCATGGCCGACCTGCACGTGCGCTGGATGGATCTGCCCGGCCCCACCGACGTGATGTCGTTCCCGATGGACGAGCTCGAGCCCGGCGGCCGTCCCGACAGCCCCGAGCCCGGCCCGTCCATGCTCGGCGACATCGTGCTGTGCCCGGAGTTCGCGATGGGTCAGGCGCAGAAGGCCGACCATTCGCTCGACCACGAGCTGGCCCTGCTCACCGTGCACGGCGTGCTCCACCTGCTCGGCTACGACCATGCCGAGCCGGAGGAGGAGAAGGAGATGTTCGCGCTGCAGGCCCAGCTGCTCGAGGAGTGGTACGTGAGCCTGCGTGAGGAACAGCGCCGTGCGGAGCTGGCCGAGCGTGACGACCGACTACTCGGCAAGGCAGGTTTCACCGCACCCGGTGAAGGCCCCGCGTGACAGTACTGACCCTGATTTCGCTGGCGATCGTGTTGATCGGCATCGGCGGGGTGTTCGCGGGCGTCGACTCGGCACTGAACACGGTGTCGCGGGCCAGGCTCGACGACATGGTCCGCGAGGAGCGCTCCGGTGCCGCCCGGCTGCGCACGATCGTCGACGACCGTCCGCGCTATGTGAATCTCGTTGTCCTGCTGCGTATTCTGTGCGAGATCACCGCCACCGTGCTGCTGGCCGCGGCGACCTTGGAACTGTGGAACGAGACCACGGCACTACTGGTCACGGCCACGTTGATGGTGGTGGTTTCCTACGTCGTGATCGGCGTCGGCCCGCGTACGCTCGGCCGCCAGCACGCCTACTCGATCGCGTTGGCCGCCGCCGTGCCGTTGCAGATCATCGGCGCGGTGCTCAGCCCGGTCAGTCGGCTGCTGATTCTGCTCGGCAACGCGATCACCCCGGGTAAGGGATTTCGCAACGGCCCCTTCGCTTCCGAGATCGAGCTGCGCGAGGTGGTCGACATGGCCCGCGAGCGCGGCGTGGTGGCCGATGACGAACGCCGGATGATCCAGTCGGTCTTCGAACTCGGCGACACCCCGGCCCGCGCGGTGATGGTGCCGCGCACCGAGATGGTGTGGATCGAGGACGACAAGACCGCCGCCCAGGCGATGTCGCTGGCCGTGCGCTCCGGCCACTCCCGGATCCCGGTGATCGGTGAGAACGTCGACGACGTGCGCGGCGTGGTCTACCTGAAAGACCTGGTGCCCTATGCCGATCGCGCCCGCAAGGTATCGGTGCGTGACGTCATGCGGCCCGCGATCTTCGTCCCCGATTCCAAGCCGCTCGACGCACTCCTCGACGAGATGCAGCGGCGGCGCAATCACATGGCGCTGCTGGTCGACGAGTACGGCGGCATCGCGGGACTGGTAACCATCGAGGACGTGCTGGAAGAGATCGTCGGCGAGATCAACGACGAATACGACACCGACGAGACTCCGCCCGTGGAGGACCTCGGTGAGGGTCGCTACCGCATCTCGTCGCGGCTGTCGGTGGAGGACCTGGGGGAGCTGTACGGCCTCGACATCGAGGACGACGACGTCGACACCGTCGGCGGGCTGCTCGCGCACGAGCTGGGCCGCGTCCCGCTGCCCGGCTCCAAGGTGACCGTCTACGGGCTGGTGCTGCGCGGCGAGGGCGGCGCCGACGCGCGCGGGCGCATGCGCGTCAACACCGTGCTGGTGCGCCGGGCCGCGGATAAAGCAGAGAAGAAGACCGACAAGCCCCGCAAGGGCGCGACCGACGAGGCAACCGCCGACACCGACCAGGTGCGCGTGCCCGACGACAACGGAGAAAACCATGAGTGAACTGGACGCCGAGGACAACAAGCTGCTGGTACTGGCGCGTGGCGCGCTCGGGCGCACCGGCGGCGCGAGCGGCGCCGCGGTGCGCGACACCGACGGGCGCACCTACGCCGCGGGCGAGGTAGCGCTGACCGCCCTGCGCCTGACCGCGTTGCAGGCCGCTGTGGCCGCCGCGATCTCGAGTGGCGCGGAGGGGTTCGAAGCGGCGGTCGTCGTCGCCGGTGACGCCGACGACGCGGGTATCGGCGCGGTCCGTGAGGTCTCGCCTTCGGCCTCGATCGTCCGCACCGACCGCACCGGTGCCGTGCTGAGCGAGGTGCACGGTGGCTGACTCCGGCAAGGAATTCCATTCCGGCTTCGTCTGTTTCGTCGGCCGCCCGAACACCGGCAAGTCGACGCTCACCAACGCGCTGGTCGGCACCAAGATCGCGATCACCTCCTCGCGCCCGCAGACCACCCGCCACACCATCCGCGGCATCGTGCACCGCGAGGACGCCCAGCTGATCCTGGTCGACACCCCCGGGCTGCACCGCCCGCGCACCCTGCTCGGCCAGCGCCTCAACGACCTGGTCCGCGACACCTATTCCGAGGTCGACCTGATCGCACTGTGCATTCCGGCCGACGAGAAGATCGGCCCCGGTGACCGCTGGATCGTCGAGCAGATCAAGATGATGGCGCCCAAGACCAAGATCCTCGGCGTGGTCACCAAGATCGACAAGGTGGGCCGCGACGAGATCGCCCATCAGCTGATGGCCCTGGTGAAGCTGCTCGGCCCCGAGTCCGAGGTCATTCCGGTCTCGGCGGTGAAGGGCGAACAGGTCGAGGTGCTCGTCGACCTGATCGCCTCGCAGTTGCCCGAGGGCCCGGCGTTCTACCCCGACGGTGAGATCACCGACGAGCCGGAGGAAACCCTCATGGCCGAGCTGATCCGCGAGGCCGCGCTCGAGGGCGTGCGCGACGAACTGCCGCACTCGCTGGCCGTGGTCATCGAAGACATCGAGCCGTACGCGGCGAACGAGGACATGCTCGAAGTGCATGCCCTGCTGTATGTCGAGCGGCCCAGCCAGAAGGCGATCATCATCGGCAAGAACGGCGCCCGCCTCAAAGAGGTCGGCACCAATGCCCGCAAACAGATCGAGCACATTCTCGGTACTCGCATCTACCTGAACTTGCACGTGAAGGTCGCCAAGGATTGGCAGCGCGACCCGAAACAGCTGGGGAAGCTGGGCTTTTGACCGTTTGAGTGTCGGCGGTTCGGGGTATCGTTCGGCGAACACGCCGGTTCGTTCGACGTGGTTCGCTGAACGTCCGGGGGAGGCCGTGGAAGTGCCAGATGCCAATGATGTCGGCAAGCTGCTCGAGCTGCTGCGGGCGCTGGAGATTCCCGACGCCCGTCCGCGCGTGCTGCGCACCCTGGTACGCAGGCGGCGTGCGCTGCCCCGCCCGATCGTCGAAATCGTCGGCGTCACCGGGCATACGGCGTTGGTCGGCGAAATCTACAGCTGGCTCAGTGAATCCGGTGGCAGGCGGGCGACCCCGCGCGTCAAGATCGACCTGCACGCGCCCGACCTGCCGCGTACCCAGCTCACCCCCGACCTCAATGCGATCGACGCGGGCCCGCACGCCAATGATCAGGAGATCCCGGGCCACTGCCTGCCGATCGTCCAGCATCTGGTCGCCGGTTTCGCGGCCGACGACACCGCGATGGGTGCGATCAAGTTCCCGCGCTATCGCACCGCCGACTGGCTGACCCGCCAGCGGGTGACCTCCGACGAATCCGAGGCGCCCGACGAATTGCGCCGCAGGCTGCCCAAACTACTGCGCAGCGGTTCGCCGACGAGCCGCTCCGACACCGCCGAAGGTGTTGCGGGCGACACGATTTCACGCGTGGTCTTCGGCGTGCTCGCCCTGTGGCCGGTGCTGCGGTTGTGGCTGTGGGTGTCCGGGCGCATCCCCGGTATGTCGAAGGTGACGCGGTGGTTCCTGCACCAGCGCTACCTGGCGCCCGAATTGTCGGGCAGCTTCCTGGGTTTCGCGTCCCGGCTCACCGCTTCGCACCGGGTCGACGAGAACGAGGAGCAGGTCGCCAAGCTCCTCGTGCACGCGTTTCTCGAGGACCTGCGCGACGCCTACCGGCGCCGGATCTGGCGCCCGTCGAGCTGGCGGCGCACCGCGTACCCGGTGGCGTTGCTCGGCGGTCTCGCCGAGGGCAGCGACGGTGCGCGCATCCTCACCTGGATCAACGAAATCCGCAACGAGACGGGCCTTTTCGATCCGCTGGTGGTCGTGGCGTTGCGGGACGAGGGGCCGATCCGCGAGGTCGGCGAGCTCTCGCACATCAGTGATCTGCGCCCGCTGCGCACCCTGGAAAGTCTCGCCGACACGCCGTCCCCACAACCGCCCGATCCGCTGCAGGAGTGGGTGCGCGAGATCGACAACCGGCGCACTCATCGTCAGGCCGACGCGTGGTTCCTGCCGTTGCGCGCGATCCTGCCGCCCGACACCACCCCGCGTGTGAGCGATGCCCGATTCCGTGGTCTCGCACTGCCGCCCGCGCCGCCGCTCGCCGCGCGCAGCTGGTTCGTCGGTCTGTGCGTGCTGATCCCGATCGTGATCGCGGTGGCCGCGACGCTGGTCTACTTTCCGCCGTTGCGCGGGGCACAGTGTTCGCATTGGCCGTGGACCGGCGGTGTCTCGGTGAGTCTGCGCGGCGGCGAATGTGTCGGCTACAGCGACAACCCCCGGCAGACCTTCGCCGACGACCCCGAGTTGTCGGCGATGCAACGAGAGGTGTTCCGGCTCAACGCTGCCGCGTCCGACGCGCGCGCGAGCAATCCGAACCGCCCCTTGGTCTCGCTGGTGTACTTCGCCGGCCTCAGCTACGTCGACACCAATGTGCGCTACCCGCACGCCCAGGTGGAGGAACTCGCCGGTCTGGCGGTGCAGCAGCGTCGCGCGTTACTGGCCTCCGACGAATCGGAACCGTTGCTGCGCATCATCATCGCCAACGGCGGCTCCGATATGCGCCATGCCGGGTGGGTGGTCGACAATCCGCTGCGCGAGCTCGTGGCCGATGACCCCAGCGTGCTCGGCGTCGTCGGGATCGATCGCAGTAACGACGAAACCCGCAGAGCCATCACCCGTCTCGGCGAGCTTGGTGTGCCCGCGGTAGCGACAACGCTGTCCGCTGATGGTCTCGAAGAGGCATCTCCGCTGTACTTCCAAGCGGCACCGAGCAATAGGGTGCAGGCCCGCCTCGTCGCCGACTATGTGCAGGGCGCTCGCGATCTCAACGGCGCGCCCCGCTACGACAAGGTGGCGATCTATCACCCCGAGGCCGCCGGTGACCTGTACGTGACCACCTTGGTCGAGGACGTGCAGAAAGAACTCACCGAACGCGGGGTGGCGCAGGAGAGTATGAGCTGGCGCGAACAACAGCAGCTCTACCGTTTTCCCGCGCCGTGCGAAACCGCCGGATTCGGCCGCCGCACCCTGCTGTTCTTCGCGGGCCGCAACGACGACTTCCCGACTTTCGCCAAATCGGTGAGTCGCGGCTGCCTCAGCGGCGCGGGCCCGGCGATCCTCGGCAACGACGCGGTGACCAGGCTGATCACCGATCCGAAAGCCACCGCCGCACTTCCCGCCAACCTCACCGTGCGCTACGTGTCCAAGGCGTCGCCGGTCATGCTCGGCGGGGCCGACTGTGTCAGCGGCATCGGCAAACTCGGCGGCCAGCCGGTGCCGTTCGAACACGAGCAGCTGTGTACCGAGCTGGCCGGGTTGATCGAAGACCTCCGTGGCTATGCCGGGCTCACCGACTACCGGCCCACCTGGGCCGGCGACCGCACCGGTCTGGCTTTCGACGTGAGCGGCCTGTTCGTCCAGGCTGTGCGCAACAGCCGTGGCGTCCTCGCCGACCTCCCGCCGAACCGAACCGCCATCGCGGTCCAGCTGCGCGAGTCCGACTATCGCGGCGTCACCGGCACGCTCGGCTTCTCGACCAGCCGCGTCGCCGACGGCTCGTCGATCGCGGTCCTGGTCACCGCCGCGGTCGGCGGATCGGGCCCGCAGCGCTGCCTGGTGATGTTTCCTCGGCAGACCGGCCAGGACGGTTGTCCGTCGGGCACGAAGAGCGATCTCGAAGGGTGGATCGAACCGGGGCGTTAGCGCACCCGGTGAATCACCACCACCGCACGGGACGGTTGCGGTCCCAGTGCAGTTCTGATTCCAGCTGGGCCGCAAGCGAAATCAGCAGCGGTTCACTGTCTGCGGTGCCCATCAATTGCGCGCCGATCGGCAGCCCGGATTCGGTGAAGCCCGCCGGTACGTTCACGCTCGGCCAGCCGAGCACGTTCCACGGCCACGTATACGGGCACGCGGCGGTGATCAGGCTGTTGGTCGCGCCGACGCCGATGCCATCGATCTGTTCCACCTGCGGGGGAGGGGTCGCGGTGGTCGGCGCCAGCACGAGGTCGTAGTCGTCGAAGAACGAACCGATTCGCTTGTGCAGCAGCGGTTCCGCGAGTCGCGCCGCGGTGAGTGCGGGCCCGCTGAGTACTCGGCCGATGCGCGCATTGGCCGTGGTCCGTGGGTCGACAACGGCTCCGGGCATATCCCGGTGCACGCGACTGATCCCCGCCAGCGAGCGCGGCAGGAAGGACGCGCCGATCATCAACCCGTAGTGCAGGTCCGTCACGGTGACGGTATGGCCGAGCGTGCGCAGAGTGCCCGCCAGCGCGTGCACGGCCGCCGCGATCTGCGGATCGAGTGCGGTCTTGGTCGCGGTGTACGGAATGCTCAGGGAGAGAGCGATTCTGAGCCTGCCAGGATCGCGCCCGACCGCTGCGCTCGCATCGATCGGCGCGGGCCTGTGCCGGTCGCCGTCGTGCGGTCCGGCGGCGATGTCGAGCAGCATCGCCGCGTCACGCACGGTGCGCGCGAGCGGGCCGTTGACGGTGAGCCCGTTGAACGCCTCCGCCAGCGGCCAGGTGGAGATGCGCCCACGCTGCGGCTTGATCCCGACCAGGTTCGTCCACGAGGCCGGGATACGCACCGACCCCGCACCATCGGAACCCAGTGCCGCCGGGACCAATCCGGCCGCGACCGCCGCCGCCGACCCGCCCGATGACCCACCCGGCGTGCGCGTGCGATCCCATGGGTTACGGGTGTATCCGAACGCGTCACCACTGGTGAAGGGCAACTGCCCCAGCTCGCAGGTATTGGCCTTGCCGACGATCACCGCACCCGCCGCGCGCAACCGGCGCACCGATTCGGCGTCGGCGGTCTTCGGCGCGAATTCCCCACCGCACCCGAACGCGGTGACCTCGCCGCTGATATCGGTGTCGTCCTTGACCGCGATCGGCACACCGAGCAGAGGCAGCCGCACACCCGCCGCCACGCGCGCGTCCGCCTCGGCCGCCTCCCGGAGCGCGGCTTCGCGACGCACGACCCGGAACGCGTTGAGCGTCGGCTGCGACGCCTCGATCCGCTCGAGCGCGTCGGCGACGGCCGTAACCGAGGAGATGCTGCCCTCGGCGATGGCCGCGGACAGGTCGGTGAGACCGAGGTCGGCCGAGGAATTCGGCGCGATGTGGTCGGGCGCGGACATGTGAGCTCCATCTCTGCAGGTACTTGGCTCGACGGTAACCCGAAGCTGGTCACCCGTCCACATCCCCTAGGGTGGGTATAGACATACATACGGTATGTATGTAACAGTGGAGGAGTCCAGCATTCGACCAGGGGAGGACCCATGGGAATCAGCTCAGCACTCGGCCCGGCGCACGAGATCGCCCTGTCGACCGGCCGCATCCGCTATCACGACACCGGCACCGGATCGCCGGTCGTCTTCGTCCACGGACTGCTCGTCAACGCCGATATCTGGCGCGGGGTGGTGCCCGGCCTCGTCGCCGCCGGACACCGCTGCCTCGCACCCGACTGGCCACTCGGATCCCACACCATCCCGCTGCCCGCCGCCGACCTGAGCCCCACCGGCATCGCGGACCTGATCGCCGAGTTCCTCGACGCACTCGACCTCACCGATGTCACCGTCGTCGCCAACGACACCGGCGGCGCGCTCACCCAGATTCTGATGACCCGCCGACCGGAACGGATCGGTCGCGTCGTGCTGGCCGCCGTCGACTGTTACGAAGTGTTCCCGCCCCGGCCCTTCTCGGGACTGCTGAAGGTGGCGAAGATTCCCGGCGTGATCCGCCCACTGCTGGCACCGATGCGCTGGAAGTTCGCGCAGCGCCTGCCGCTCGGCTTCGGTTGGGTGACCAAACGCGCACTGCCGCAAGATATCGCGCAGTCCTACCTGGGGCCCGCCCGACATGACGCCGCCATTCGCGACGATCTGCGCCGGTTCGCCGCCGGTGTGGACAACCGGTGCACCATCGCCGCCGCACAGCGTTTCCCCACGGTCGATCTGCCGGTGCTCGTGGTGTGGTCCACCGAGGACAAGCTGTTCCCGATGGCGCTGGCCGAACGACTGGTCGCGGATCTACCGCGGGCGAGCCTGCGCACCATCGACAATTCCTACACTTTCGTCTCCGAGGACCGGCCGGAGTTGCTCACCGAACTGATCGTGGAGTTCACTCGGCTGCATGCAGCGCCGTAGTCAGGAGGATCGTTCCCGCACTACCCGAGCCGCGCTCGAGCAGGCAGGCCGTAGCCTGTTCGCCGAGCGCGGCTTCGCCGGTACGTCGGCCGAGCAGTTGGTGGCCGCCGCCGGCGTCACCCGCGGTGCCCTGCACCACCACTACGGCGACAAGCGCGGACTGTTCCTCGCCGTCCTCGAGCAGGTCGAGACCGAGGCCACCGAGGAGATCGCGAGCGCCGTGGCCGCTGTCGACCGCGCCGACATCATCGGCGGCATGACCGCTGGTCTGGCGCGGTTCCTCGACATCTGTGCCCGCCCGGAGATGCTGCGCATCGTGTTGATGGACGCCCCGACCGTGCTCGGCTGGCCCGCCTTCCGTGAATTCGAAGCGCGCCACGGACTCGGCCTCATCACCGCCGAACTGCAACGCGCCACCGACGCGGGCCTTATCCCGGTCGCCCCGGTCCCGGTACTCGCGCAACTACTGCTCAGCGCCATCACCGAAGCCTCGCTCATCGTCGCCCACGCCGATGACCCCGACCGTGCCCGCCTCGAAACCCAGCAATCGCTGCTGCTGCTCATCGCCGGCCTGCTCCGATCCTGATCCGTGTCCGTGACCGCGGTGTCGGGCCCGCGTGCAAGACTGGCCACGTGCGGTTGTATCGGGATGAGGCGGTAGTGGTTCGCCAGCACAAGCTGGGCGAGGCCGATCGCATCGTCACGCTCCTGACCAGGCAACACGGGCTCGTCAGGGCGGTGGCGAAGGGGGTGCGGCGCACCAAGTCGAAGTTCGGGGCGCGGCTCGAGCCGTTCTCCTACATCGACGTGCAGTTGCACCCGGGTCGCACACTCGACATCGTCACCCAGGTCATCACCGTCGAGGCGTTCGCCGCCGACATCATCGACGACTACGGCCGCTACACCACCGCGTGCGCGATCCTCGAAACCGCCGAACGCCTCGCGGGCGAAGAACGCGCACCCGCCCCGAAGCTGCACGTACTCACCGCGGGCGCCCTGCGCGCCATCGCCGCCAAGCAGCGCCCGCACGAACTGATCCTCGACGCATACCTGTTGCGCGCCATGGGCTTTGCCGGTTGGGCGCCCGCGCTCGACGAATGCGCCCGCTGCGCGACCCCCGGCCCGCACCGCGCATTCCACGTGGCAGCGGGCGGCGCGGTCTGCGTGCACTGTCGCCCGCCGGGCGCGAGCACGCCTGTCACCGGGGTGCTCGATCTGCTCGTCGCCCTGTTGAAGGGGGAGTGGGCCTATGTCGACAGCGTCCCCGACAATGTCCGCCGCCAGGCCAGCGGTCTGGTCGCCGCCCACCTGCAGTGGCATCTGGAACGTCAGCTGCGCACGCTGCCGCTGATCGAGCGATCCCGCATCGAATCCCCGTCCACGGACCGGTCCGACGCCGCTGTCGTCGGGCGGGTCAGCTGACAGGTCGACGCTCCACACCTACCGCCGCGCTCCTCTCAATCCGGAGCCCGTGCAGCCCGCACCTGGCGATCAGGCAGGATGGATGCCGTGATCCTGCGTCGTGACTCTTCTCCCGCGAGCAAGCCGGACGGCGGCACCCGCACCGTGCGCCCGCCGTCCCAGCATCCCTCCGGCGCGCGCCCGCCCGCGATCCCGCCGGAGCTCGTGCCCAACCACGTCGCGCTGGTGATGGACGGCAACGGCCGCTGGGCCCAGGAACGTGGTCTGCCGCGCACCGCCGGACACGAACGCGGCGAGGCCGTGCTCATGGACTCCGTCGAAGGCTGCATCGAGATCGGCGTCAAGTGGCTGTCCGCCTACGCCTTCTCCACCGAGAACTGGCGGCGCAGTCCCGACGAGGTGCGCTTCCTGATGGGCTTCAACCGCGACGTGATCCGCCGCCGCCGTGACGAGATGCACGAGATGGGTGTGCGCGTGCGCTGGGCCGGTCGCCGACCTCGTCTGTGGCGCAGCGTGATCAAGGAACTCGAGGTGGCCGAAGAGCTCACCAAGGACAACGACGTGATGACGCTGACCATGTGCGTCAACTACGGTGGCCGTGCCGAAATCGCTGACGCCGCAAGGGAAATCGCGCGCCGGGTGGCCGCGGGCGAGATCGACCCGGAGAAGGTCGACGAGGCCACCGTCGCGAAATATCTCGACGAACCCGATATGCCCGACGTCGACCTGTTCCTTCGCCCCTCCGGCGAGTTCCGCAGCTCGAACTTCCTGATCTGGCAGGCCGCCTACGCCGAATTCGTCTACCAGGACACGCTTTTCCCCGACTTCGACCGGCGTAACCTGTGGGACGCGTGCCTGGAATACGCCAAGCGCGATCGTCGCTTCGGTGGCGCCAAATGAGCGACAGTCAAGACGGAGCCGACATGGATGCGCTACTCACCCCGGAACTCGACCTGCAGGCGCGGGCCGGTGCCTGCTTGCAGATGCAGGACATCGAAGTCCGCGTCGACGCCGACAGGTCGCTGGGTTTCGAATACGACGGCGCACTGTGCTCGATCCGCGCCGTCACCCTCGCCCCCGGCCTCACCGTGCTGTCCCTGACCAGCGTCCTGGCCTGGGATCGTCCGCTCAAGGCGGCCCTGCACAAGCGTGTCGCCGAACGCAACAACGAGATCCAGTTCGGCTCGGTCACGCTGATCGCCCGTGGCCAACTGGGCGATGTCATCCTGCGCTACACCTTCCCCGCCGAAGGCCTGGACGACGGGGCACTCACCACCATGCTGCTGCTCGCGCTGTCCGGTGCGAGCCGAGCCCGTCAGGGGTTGCTCGCGCCCTAGCCCGTGACACCTGTCATGGGCGAAGGGTGACAGTCGGCTCAGGTTTCGCGGCCCCGTTCGCGCGAATCTTGAACCATGCCTTCACCACGAACGACCCGCGCGGCCATCGAGCTGCGTGACCTGCGTAAATCCTTTCCCGGAACGACGGATCCGGTCCGTGCCGTCGACGGTCTCGACCTGACCGTCGCGCCGGGGGAGATCGTCGCCTTCCTCGGCCCCAACGGCGCGGGTAAGTCGACCGCGATCGACTTGCTCCTCGGCCTGGCCACCCCCGACTCCGGCACAGTCACGGTCTTCGGCGAGGCGCCCGAGGATGCCGTGCAGGCCGGTCGGGTGGCCGCGGTGCTGCAGTCGGGCGGGCTGCTGCCCGACCTCACCGTCGGCGAAACCGTCCGTCTGGTCGCCGCCCTGCACGCCCGGCCGCGGCCGGTGGCGGAAGTCCTCGAGCGGGCAGGGATCGCCGATATCGCCGACCGCCTCGTCGGAAAGTGTTCGGGCGGCCAGCAGCAGCGGTTGCGGTTCGCGCTGGCACTGCTGCCCGACCCGGACCTGATCGTGCTGGACGAACCCACCACCGGCATGGACGTGTCGGGCAGGCGCGATTTCTGGGCGGCCATGCGCGAGGACGCCGGAAGCGGCCGCACCGTGCTGTTCGCCACCCACTATCTCGACGAAGCCGATGCCTACGCCGACCGGATCGTGCTGGTGCGTGCCGGTCGCATCGTCGCCGACGGCAGCGCCGCCCAGATCAAGAACCTGGCCGTCGGCCGCACCGTGGCGGCCACCCTGCCCGGCGCCGACCCGGCGCACCTGTCGGCGCTACCGGGTGTCGAGCATGTGGAGCTGCGCGGCGATCGAATCCTGTTGCAGGCCAGAGACTCCGATGACATCGCCCGTTTCCTGCTCACCCACACCGCGGCCCACGACATCGAAATCACCACCCACAACCTGGAATCGGCGTTCCTCGCGCTGACCTCCGCACCCGAAGGCGAGCGCTGACATGATCGAGACAACCCGCACCGCGACGAAACCGATGGGCACACCTCGCCTCGGCGGCTTCAGCCCGGCCTTTCTCTCGCTCGAACTCCGCCGCATGCTCCGCAACCGGCGCACCCTGATCTTCACCCTGGTCATGCCGCCGGTCTTCTTCGTGATCTTCGGTCTCCAGGGCGGAAATCGGGACGAATCCTTCGGCTCGGGCAACATCACCGGCTACATCATGGTGTCGATGGCGCTCTACGGCGCCCTGCTCGCGACCACCAGCGGTGGCGCGATGGTGGCTGTCGAACGTGCCCACGGCTGGACCCGCCAGCTACGGCTGACGCCGCTGCGGCCGGTGGCCTACGTGGCCACGAAGGTCGCGGTCGCGATGTCGCTGGGGCTGGCGGCGGTGGCGACGGTGTTCGTCGTCGGCGCGTTCTCCGGTGCCGTTCTGACGCCGGTGGCGTGGGTGGCCTGCTTCCTGCTCGCCTGGGTCTGCTCGCTGGTGTTCGCGGCCTTCGGTCTGCTCATGGGCTATCTGTTGCCCTCGGAGAACGTCATGCAACTGCTCGGCCCCGGACTGGCGATGCTGTCGTTCGCGGGTGGGCTGTTCTTCCCGATCCACGGGTGGTTCGCCACCGTGTCGAAGGTGCTGCCGACCAACGGGGTCGCCACGCTGGTGCGCACCCCGTTCGGTGGCACCGGTGCGGGCACCATCGCGCTGGCCGTGGTGAATGTCGTCGCGTGGACCGCGGTGTTCGTCATGGGCGCGGCCGCACTGTTCCGCCGGGACACCGCCCGCTGAACGAACGATCACGCGGGCCGATTCGTGGGTACCGTCGGTACTCGCCGGCCCGCGTGGCTGCGCAAGTGCTGTGAGAAGGGGAATGTTCGTGAGTTCGGGTGACTTCGTCGACCGGGTGTTCGGCACCGGGGCGGCCGACGCCAGCGGCATGCGCCGCGGGTGGTTCGGTGCCGCGCTCGCGGCGGGATGGTTGCTGTACCTGGTGCCGCAGATCTACGACAGCTGGGTCGAGCACGGCACGGTGCGGGCGGCCGGTGCGACGGCAGCCGTGCTCGCGTTCGGCGGGCTGATCGTGACGGCGTTCGTCGTCTTCCGCAGACTCGACTGGGACGAGCAGGACGATCCGCGATCCGTCGATCCGCGGATCTGGCCACTGCTGGCCGGCATGGCCGCGTTGTCGGTGGCGATGATGGCGCTGCTCGGCGCGTCCGCGCTCCCGACCGCCCTCTACATCGCCGTGGTCGCGATATTCTCGCTGCCGACCCGGCTCTCGTTGGCCGTGGTGGTGGCGGTATCGGCGGCGATGGTGGCAGTACCCGTGTTCGCGCCGGGTTGGTGGCTCGGCGGCACAGCGCTGGTGCTCGCGGTGATACCGCCGGTGATCTGGCTCGCCAGAGAGATCGGCCTGCGTGGCAGGCGACTCCAGGCGATTACCCGCAGTCAGCGCGCCGACCTGGCGATCGAGGCCGAGCGCAATCGGGTCGCCCGCGATGTGCACGACATCCTCGGCCATTCCCTCACGGTCATCACCATCAAAACCGAACTCGCGCAACGCCTTATCGATGTCGACGTGGCGCGCGCCAAGGCCGAACTCGCCGACGTGGAACGACTGGCCCGCGAGGCGCTCGCCGGGGTACGCGATACCGTCGGTGGTCTGCGTGAGGTGAGTCTGCACCGCGAACTCGCCACCGCGCACACCGCGCTGACCGCCGCCGAAATCGTTGCTGTACTGCCTGATTCGACGATGGTGGACACTCGGCACGGCGAGCTGTTCGGTTGGGTACTGCGCGAAGCGGTGACCAACGTCGTGCGCCACAGTGCGGCCGAACACTGCACCGTCGTCGTCACCGAGAACAGCATCGAGATCACCGACGACGGCCGCGGCTTCGATGTCACCGCACCGTCCGGCGCGGGTTTGCGCGGGCTGGCCGAGCGACTGCGCGCGGCCGGTGGCACGTTGACCGTGTCCACGCCACCGGGCGGCGGCGTCGGCCTGCTGGCGGCGGTGCCCGCGGAAGGGAGTGCTCGATGATCCGGCTGCTGCTCGCCGACGACCAGGCACTGGTGCGCGGCGCGCTCGTCGCCCTGCTCGGTCTGGAATCCGACCTCGAGGTGGTCGCCGAGGTAGGCCGCGGCGACGAAGTCCTGGCCGCGGTGACCCGCACCGGCCCCGACGTGGCACTCCTCGACATCGACATGCCCGGCCTGGACGGCATCGAGGTCGCCGCCCGCCTGCACGCCGAACACCCGCGTGTGCGGATCCTCATGGTCACCACGTTCGGGCGCCCCGGCTACCTACGCCGCGCTATCGATGCCGGCGCGAGCGGCTTCGTCGTGAAGGACACTCCCGCACGGGAACTGGCCGACGCGGTCCGCCGGGTACACCTGGGACTACGCGTTGTGGACCCGGCGCTGGCGACCGAGACCCTCACCGCCGGAACCTCTCCGCTCACGGCGAGGGAACGTCAAGTGCTGGCCGCGGCTGCCGACGGTTCGGCGGCCGGGGTCATCGCCCAGCGTTTACACCTCTCGGAAGGAACTGTGCGCAACCATCTTTCGGCCGCGATCGGCAAGACCGGCACCCGCAACCGCGCGGAGGCGATCTTGGTGGCGCAACGTCAGGGCTGGTTGTAGCTCAGCGCTCGGGCTTCCAGGTGATCTTGCCGCCCGTGAAATCCTGGGCCTTGCCGCCCTGGTAGTCGTATTCGTCGCTGGTGGGGTAGCCGTAGCGGCCGTTTTCGCCGCCCGCGCGGATCCAGTCGGCCTGGATGCTGCCCCAGACCGCGTGCGCGCCGGTCTTCGCCGTCCAGTAGATGGCGCCGGTCGGGAACATGGTGAACTGGCCGTCGCCCTTGCCCGCCGCGGAGACGTCTGTGAGCGGGAAGCCCAGCGGGCTCGACTCCCAACCGAGCGCAGCCCACTTGTCGCGGATCGGGCCGCTGATCTGGTGCGCGCCGGTGCCGACGGACCAGTAGATCGAGCCCTTCTGGAAGTGGTTGTAGCGACCGCCGCCGACCGGGGTGCTCTGCTCGCGGGTGGTCGGGTAGCCGAGCTTGCCCGACTCGTTGCCCGTCTCGGCGAACTTGTCGCGGATCTGGCCCGCGACGGTGTTGGCGTTGGTGTCGGGGTGCCAGTAGATGGCCGCGTTGTTGGCGAAGGTCTGGTACTTGCCACCGGCCGCCGCGTCGGCTTCCGGGGAGGTCGGCTCGCCCAGCGAAGGTCCGCCCGCCTGGTCGTATTCGGCCTCGATCGCGCCGCCCACCTCGAATCCGCCGATCATCCTGGCCTGCGCGGTGCCTGCCATGGCCGCGGGCAGCGCGGCCGCGACGGTAACTGTCGCCAGTGCGGCCAAGCCGCGTGATCGAAGGGTTCGACGATGCAATGTCACAGGAAACTCCCTGGTCGGATCGATATTCAACGATGTCCGGCGCTCGGGACCCCCTCCGGTGCCGCACCCGAACCTACCCGTTGGGCGCCGGTGGCAACAGTGGCGTTGCTCACCTGGGGGGATGCGGTGGTCCCGGCAGCATGATCGCGAGCCCGCGGGCGAAGTCGTCCGGTTCGACATCCCCGAGCAGCAGGTGCTGCAGGATGAACCCGGGCAGCAAGCCGATGATCGTCTTGGCGATCACGTCGGAATCCGTGCCTGGGGGCAGCCAGCCGGTTTCGCACAGCCGGTCCGCGTACTCGAACCACAGCTCGCGCATCGCCGCGATGGCCCCGCGCACCGGGACGGCCGCCTCGGGCGAGACCAGGGCCAGCGCCCACGCCTGCGGGGCCAGCCGCAGCGGCCCGTCGGGTCCACTCCGCTTGACGATCTCGGTGGTGAGCAGGCGGATGACTTCTGCCGGGGGAGGCAGGGTCTCGCCGCGGATGATCTCGGCGAGCCGCTCGCGCAACGGCCCCATCGTCCGGTTCACGAGCGCGCCGATGATCTCGTTCTTGCTGGTGAAGTACCGATAGACCGCACCCGCCGACATCTGTGATTCGGCGAATACGTCCTGCATCGAGGTCTCGTGGAAGCCCTTGCGGGCGAAGCACAGCTGCGCGGCGTCGAGGATCTGCTGTCTGCGGCGTTCCAGGTGTTCTTCGCTGACGCGGGGCATGGGACAAACGTAAAACGAATGTCCGTTCTTGACAAGCGAGGTGGGCGGTGTCACGGTAGAAACACCAAAAAGAACGAACATTCGCTTTAACGGGAGAAACCGCATGACGATCACCCGCCGAGCCGTAGCTCTCGGCCTCGCGGCCACCGCGATCCAGGCCCTGATGCTGATCGCCTTCGCCTGGCCCGCCGTCAATATCAGCCCGCGCGATCTGCCGATCGCCGTCGCGGGCCCCGCCTCCGCTCAGGTCGCCCAGCAACTGCAGCAGCGCGATCCCGATGCCTTCGAGATCACCACCGTCGCCAACGCGGAGCAGGCGCGAAAGGCGATGGTCGACAACGAGATCTACGGCGCCATCGTCACCGGCAACGGCGCACCGCAGGTCCTGGTCGCCTCCGCCGCCTCGCCGGCCGTCGCCCAGCAGCTCACCGCTGTCGCCCAGCAGCTCAGCGGTGTTCCCACCGCTCCCGTTCAGGACGTGATCGCCATCGATCCCGACGACCAGCGCGGCGCCGGTTTCGGCTCGATGGTCCTACCGCTCGTCATGTCCGGCATGGCCGCGGGGGTTCTGCTCACCCTGATGATCCCTGCCTTCGGCGCCCGCTTCGCCGGATTGGCCGCGTTCGGCATCGCAGGTGGGCTCCTGAGCACCCTCATCTTCCACACCTGGCTCTCGATCCTGCCCGGCTCCTACCTCGAACTGGCAGCCATCGCGGGCCTCGCCTCCTTCTCCGTCGCCGCCGTCATCGTCGGCCTGGCCGCTGTCATCGGCCGCCCCGGCATCGGCATCGGCGCCCTCACCATGCTGTTGATCGGCAACCCGTTCTCCGCCGCCACCTCCGCCCCCGAACTCCTACCCCAGCCCTGGGGCACCATCGGCCAGGTGCTCCCCCCTGGCGCCGCCGCCTCGCTCCTCCGCTCGGTCGCCTACTTCGACGGTGCGGGTGCCATCGCCCCGCTCGCCGTCCTACTCGCCTGGGCAGCAGGTGGTGTCGCCCTCCTCGGCGTCGGCGCCTTGCGCTCCCGCCAGACGAGCGCCCCTACCGCAGCTCCTGAACCGGTGGCGGTTCCCGCCTGACCATGCCCGCGAAAATGCTCCGCACGAACGACTTTCGTGCGGAGCATTTCGCTGTTGATTCGTCACCGCGACCGCTATATCGCAAGTCTTCGTGGCCTCGGTATGCGGGGATGGTTCGATACGGTATTCGCCCGAACAGGCGGAGATGGTTGTTCGACAGAACTGAGAACACGGATGCTCACCCCTTCATTGCTGGACACCTCAGTGCTGTTTCGGCTCGCCGACGCCGAGCGTGTCCTCGTGGTAGGTGCTGGTGGCGGCTTCGACCTGCTCAGTGGGTTGCCTATCGCCTTCGCTCTGCGGGAGCGGGGCAAGACCGTGTACCTGGCGAATCTCACGTTCACCGCCGCCACGCGCACCACTGCACGCTCGGTCGCACCGGACCTGTTCGCGGTGGATGCCCATACGGAGGGGCAATCGGAATATTTTCCGGAGAAGCATGTTGCGACTTGGCTTGCCGACCACGGTCACGCCGACACGGTGTTCATGATTCGTAAGGGTGGCACCGTCTCGGTTCGTGCAGCCTACGAATGGCTGGCGCGTGAGCTGGACCTCGACAGCATCGTGCTCGTCGATGGCGGTACCGATCTGCTGATGACCGGTGACGAGGCGGGACTCGGGACCCCGGTGGAAGATGTCACGAGTTTGCTGGCCGCCTCGGCGTTGGACTTGCCGGTCAAGTTAGCTGTCTGCGTCGGATTCGGTGTCGACACCTTCCACGGTGTCTGCCACGCCCACTTCTTGGAGAACGTGGCGGCCCTTGCCAAAGCTGGTGCCTATCACGGTGTTTTCGCGCTTACGCCGGGGATCCCGGCCGTGGACGATTGGCTGGACGTCGTCTCCTGGGCGCAGCGCCACACCCCTGGCCGCGAGAGCATTGTGTGCGCGTCGATCACCGATGCGTCTTGCGGAGAGTTCGGCAACCATCATTCGCTCGCCCGCACCCGCGCCGACGGCGCTGAACTGTTCATCAACCCGCTGATGTCGATGGTGTGGGGATTCGATCTCGATGCTGTCGCCCAGCGCGTTCTGTACCGCAGCCATATCGAGCACGCTGCCACGCCGTTCGAAGTCGCCGCTGCCATAGAGGCCTTCCGGAGCGAGGTACCACTGCGCCCGTGGCGAAACATCCCGGTGTGAGCCGAGCGGGCAGCGATAGTGCCTCTATTCGCTGCAGAATTTGCAGCGAATAATCGCGCATTCGCTGCACCGGACGCTGCCCGACTATCCGGTGCGGTAGTCGTCGGTGCCGAATTCCTGGTGGTAGCGCTGGGCTCGGGTGAGCATGCGGTGGACGCCGGCGATCATGCGGTCGGTGGGGAGGGGTTCGGCGACGATGGGGTCGCCGGTTTTCACGTAGTAGCGGCCGTCGGGGTAGTCCATCCACCAGAAGGTGCGGGCGGGGGTGGGGCGGGAGTCCAGGGCGGGGCCGGAGAGTGCGGAGATTTCGCCGAAGGCTCGGCGGGGCCGGTGGAAGATGCGGTTGAGTTGGTCGACGGAGCTGAGGCGGCCTGCTCGGTATTCGAAGTGGTCTTCTTCGGCGGCCAGTTGGTCTCGGCGGACCTCGACCGGGGGCTTCTTACCCGGTTTCGTGCGGGGGAGTGCGGCGACGGTGAGGGCGGCTACCTGGATGGGGGTGCAGTAGGTGAGGGTGACGTCGGCGCCGGTGTCCTCGGTGGTGCCCGGCGCCTGTTGCAGGGTGGCGCCGACCGTGCCGCGGACCGCGCCGTGGAAGCGGATGATGTTCGCGTTGTCCTGGCCCACATAGCCTTTGGACTCGACCCTGGCTTCGGGGTCGAGCAGGACGGACAGTGCGCGCTCCACCGCGGGGTCGTACTTGCGGAGCAGCGTGTCGACGGCCGCTTCTCGGTGCTGCTTCAGCTCGTCGAATGCGGCTATGTCGCTGCGGTATTGGAGGGGGTAGGGGAGGCGGTCGCGCCCGTAGCCGGACCACAGGATCTCGAACTCGATTCCGGTGAATTCAGTTCGGTGCACTGTCGCCGTCTCCGCCGAGCACGGGGGGTACGGTCCTGATCTCGTTCGTGCCGAGCAGGAGCTCACCGTTTTCCTGGGTGATCAGGTAGTCGGGGATGTCTTTGGTTCGGTCCTCGTCGGAGGTGCCACGCCTCGCGCCGGGGGCGCCCATGCCACCCATACCCGCCGCGCCGCGACCAGTTGTGCCCGAGCGGGTTCCAGCTGCCGCTGCCGCTGCGGGGGACTGGCCGCCCGGTACTGCTTTGCCGGGGGACGCGCTGGTCGGGGTTCCGCTGCTGCCCCGGGGAGAGCCGCTCCCGCCCTGGCTGCTGCCACCAGGGCGGCCGACGGCCGAGCCGCCGACGCCGAGACTGCCGACGACCGGCGTCGCTACGCCGGGGCTGGTCGGCGTTGTGGCGGTCGGCGCTGTCGTGGTTGGTGCGATGGATTGCGGTGTAGTGGTTGTGCTTTGGGGTGCGGTCGAGCCGGGGTCGGTCGAAGACGTTGTGGTGGGAGATGGTTCGGTGCCGAATTCCTCGGACGTCGCGCCGTCTCCGGGCGTTTCCGTTGCCGGGTCTTCGGCTTTGCTGCCGTCGGTGTTCGAATCGCCTTGGTTACCAAAGGTGTTCGTGTCGCCATTGCTGCCGGGTCCGCCGTCATCGCCGACGATGGTCGGTGCTGTGGGCAGGAAGGGGACGCCGTTGTCGGTTTGACCGGCGACCTGGCCGTACACCGAGCGCAGGATCCGCCTGCCCTCCTGGGTGGCCTCGTCGCGATTGTGGTCGTCGACCTTCATCACGCCGTCGGCGGGCAGCGACTTGCCGGTGACGTTGGTGCGCTCGGTGAGGCCGGGCATCAACGCTTGGGTCTGTTCGATTCCGGTGCGCATCTCGCTGAGTTTAAGACTGATCGCGGTCGCGGCCTGAGACAGCGGAATCGATTGCTGTGCATAGTTGTTCACAGCGGCGACAGCGGCGGAAGCCGCCGCGCCTGTCCACCCGCTGTGTCCGTCGGCACCGGTGACGGTGCGCGCGAACTGCTGGTTGAAACCGGTGAACGTGCCCATCAGCGCACCACCGATATTCGCCCACGCGGTGACGGCGTCATCGACGAGTCGCGGTTTCATCGCCGCTACCGCCGCCTGCATCTGCTCGAGCGTCATGCTGTCGTAGTTGTCAGGGGTGGTGATATGCGGCGGTTGGATGTCGCCGTCGAAGATCGTGGAGTAGTTGCCCGCGACCTGTCGCTCGTAGATCTTGGCCCGTTCGGTATTCCACTGCTCCTGTGCGGCGATCACCTTGCTCTTGTAGTCCTCGTAGGTCACAGGTGTTCTCCCGTCGCGGAGATCTCGGCGCCGGTCGCTTCGTCTTGGGCGACGAAGTTCGCAATCGCCTTGGCAACAACCTCTTTCGCGGTTTTGACCGCTTCGATGTGCTGCCTGATCACTGTATCCAACGCGCGATCACCTCCGGCCGCGGTGAGTGAGAACTTGTTCTCGAGGATCTCGCTCGAGTCGAACGAGCCGAACCCGCCGACCCGCCGAACACTTTCGACCATCTCGTAGACCTCCTCGAGTCGGTCCAGGTGGTCGTCGCACACGCGATCCAAACCTTTGCCGGTCTCGGGATCGAGTGACAGTTGACCGGCCTCTGCCTGGCCTCTCAACTGGCTCCATTGAGTCGGGTCTATGCCGCGAACCATTAGCTGTCCCCTCAGCCTGCGGGCAGGTACTGAACCAGAGCAGCGCTCAGTCGCCGGGCCTCGCCGCAAGGCTCGCTGGCCCCTTCGGCGCTGACACGGTTCTGCACCTTGAAATCGACCGACCCGGCTGGCACTTCGACACTGATGTAGCAAGCGACGTCGTTCGCGGAGCCGATGGGTCGGAACTCGAGCGCATTGTGGGACCCGACCTGCAGGTCAACCCATCCGGTGTACTCGCTGGTTCGTTGCCTGGATTCGGCAAGCGTGTGCTCAGACGACATCACAGAGAAGGTGTACTTCTTGGCGGAATCCGTCCAGCTGCAGACCTTCCACCCAGTGAAGTCCACCCCAGCAACATCTTTCTTCTTACTTCCCAAGTTCATCCCGACCGCGGCAACAGCCGAGTCCGGCAAGGAGCACGGATCCCAGACCTTCGCCTCGGTGTCCACGGAAGTAGGACTCGCCGCCACACTCACACCGCTCGTCTGCGGAGCAGCCGTCCCCTGCTTCCCATCCCCGCACCCCGTCACAGCCAACCCCGCCATCACGACAACACCGAACGTTCTCGCCACCGCACCTCGAACTGCCATGTCTTCGTCCCTCCCACAGAACCGGTGCTCGTTCATGACGTCCCCGCCTCCGAGATCGTAGTCACTGCGATGCTCATCACGACAGTTCCGTCCTACTCCGTCGCGCAAGGTGAGGTCGCGGTCATCGAGAACCGCACTTCTTTTGTCGGCCCAACGGAGGTGTCGCGGGACGACGAGATGGTGTAGCCGTGTGAATCGCGGTAGAACCGATTCGCCGGGTCGTCGTCCGGCCGCCGGCTCGGTTCGAGTGTGAATCCCCGTGTGGTCATCACTTCGAGGTTGGCCATCGCGCGGTCGACAAACTCCTGGGGCGGGTTCACCTCCTCCATCGTGACGCGGACCCGCCACGGCGGCCCTTCCGACATCATCGAGTTGTTGGTTCGACAGCCGACGCCAGAATAGGGCAGCGGGGCGCGTTGGATCCGAACCTGTTGCGGCCAGACGAGTTCGAGATTGTGCTCGACAATCGGACCCGCTTCGGCGACGGTCAGCCCCGTTGTGTCCTTGATCTTCTGGTTGGTCGGACCTTCGTTGATGAAGGCGCTGCACCCGGTCAGACTCGCGGTGGCAAGCACCGCGAGTGCGGCCATCATCCTCATGTGATGTCGATCTTCTCGCCGAGTTGGGGGTTGTCGGTGACGCGAGGGTTCGCGTACGGGTTGAGGTTCGGGTTGCCGAAGGCATCCGCGAGGGCCGCGGCAGCGGCGGCCTTCGCGGCATCGAATCCTTCCTTGCCACCGTCGCCGTTGTCGCCCAAACCGATGTCGACATATCGTGTTTCGATCCCACGCTCGACGTAGGCTGTCGCGTCCGATCCATTGATGACGCCGACGATGTTCTCGAACGCTGTCGAGCCTGGGTCGTCCCAGTAGTTGCCGTGCCCGTCGCTTCCGAAGACGACCTCGCTGCGGTGGTCGGTCGATTCGTCGCTGTAATAGCCGGTGTCCAGGCGGATCACGCCGGGTACTTCATCGGGATCGCCACCGAGGACGTCCGAGGCGTGAGGATTGCCGGGCAGATGAATCCCGCCGGGAATGGTCAGCCCGCCTTCAGGGTAGGACTGCACGACGCCGATCAGATCGCCGGGCGCGGTCATGGAATAGCGCTGGACATCCGGGTTCTGATTGTTCCAACCACCGTCGAACACGCCGGTTCCCGCCGACGAGGCGTGCAGTACACGGTCGGCCCGAAGGCCCAACTGCTCGGCTGACCCGACGATCGAGCCGCCGTAGGAATGTCCTACGTAGGAGACCGGCGTTCCAGGTGCGGTCGCCCCTACCTCCCGGTCGATCTCGCGGCCGAAGTCGACGAGCCGAGGCGCCATGTCGGCCGCGAATTTCGGGCTGGGCGCACCATCGGAAAGGCTGGTCAGACTCTGCGGGAAGTCGCCCTCCATGTACAGGAAGATCGGGCCGCCCGTCTGATCGGCGAGATTCCATGCGGCTACGTGATTCGACCCCGAACCGTTGAGATTGGTGCTGGTGCCGGGCACATATACCCCGACCCCGGGCGCACCCGACTTCATCTCACCGACCATCTCGATCATTCGACCGTTGCCCTCGGTGCTGAACATGACGAACTTGCGGTCGACCATGCCCAGTTGCGCCGTCGCCTTGTCGCCGGTCGACGCGGCGATGGTGTCGAGAGTGCCCGCACCTTCGGGGTTCGGGACCGGCGCCAGCATCGCCTCCAACTGCTTGATCCGGGATTCGTCGCGGTTCGGCTTCGCCTTCTCCGACGTCAGCGCGTTGCGGACGTTGATCTCGTTGGCTTCGATCCGCATCACGAACGGCACCCCGTTCAGGTTGCCCAGCTTCTCCGGCGCCGCGATCACCAGTTGGCGTTGCGCTTCGAGACTCGAGCCGGCCAGGAAAGTCGCCCGTTCATCCGGCGACATCGCTGCCAACTGGATCGCCACCGCATCCGGATCCTGGACCGACCCGTCGGCGAGAGTGATGTCGGGTTGACCGTCGCGCATCGCGCCGAGGTCGCCGACGGATTCGCGCAGTCGCGCACCGAACAGATTGTCCAGGCGCTCGATTTCGTCCAACCCACTCAACAGGTTGAGTTGGAAAACCCCAGCGTCGCCTTCCTTGCCCGGATCGGGATGAGTCACCCGCCCGTCGGCGCCAACCGCGAAACCCTGCGCGACCGCGAGGTTCTTCTGGTCCAGCACATAGGTTTTGGAGTGTTTGAGGCCCAGATAGGCATCTTCGGCATCGTCGGCGACCCGCAGCAGCACGGTGCGCACCTCGTACCCGTGATCGACTTCCTCATCGATGCGTCGCGAGGCCGCGTCCTTGGTCTGGCCGTGCCAGCTACCCGCCGCCGAGACCGCGCGTGAGCAGTCGTCGACCGAGGTCGAGAGGGCATCGGCATTGGCGCGGGCCGCTTCGGCCGCGCGGTGCAGGCCCTCGAGATTCCAGGTGTCGAGTTGGGGGATCGTGGGCCGCATCAGCGGGTACCGAGCTTCCCGATCTCGCTCGCGGTCTCGACGTCCCTGGCCTGGATGTCGGCCGAGAACTTGTCGACGAGGTCGGCCAGCGTTGTGTACCGGGTCGCGATCGAGTCCATCGCCTGCGAAGCCGGGTCGGACAGCCCCCGTACCGCGGCGAGTACGTCGCTGCCGTCACCGGTCGCCTCGGCCGAAGCCGCCCAGCTCAGCGCATCGACTTCGCCTGCCTCCCGACGCCAGGTCGTCGCCATGGTCTTCAACTGATCGGGCTCGACGCCCAAAGTCGGACTCACGATGGCCCCTCCTTCGATGCCGAAGGACTACGCGCCCGTGCGGGCCGGTCCCTTCGTGAAGGTTGGACGGGGCACACGAAGCGAAGGTTCCATCATGTGAGGTGAGTCACACCGAGGCGGGCGCGTCCTCGTCCGCGTCGGTCCGGCTGTGCACGCACTCGCGGCAGGTGCCGAAGATCTCGAGTGTGTGGCTCACCTCGGTGAACCCGTGATCGCTCGCGATCTTCTCGGCCCACGCCTCGACCGTCGGACCCTCGACCTCGACGGTGCGCCCGCAATGGCGGCAGACCAGGTGGTGATGGTGCCCGCTCGAGCACTGGCGGTAGACGGATTCGCCGGTGTCGGTGCGCAGCACGTCGACCATGTTCGCGTCGGCGAGGGACTGGAGGGTGCGGTAGACGGTGGTCAGGCCGATGCCCTCGCCGCGTTTACGGAGCTCGTCGTGCAATTCCTGTGCCGAGCGGAACTCGTCGGTATCGCTGAGCAGGGCCGAGATGGCACTGCGCTGACGGGTGCTGCGAACCCCGACCTGCTTCGCGGAGGTGTTGTCTGCCAACGGTTTATCCTTCCTCGGCATGGGCGACGGCATCGACCACGATATGGGCCAGATGGTCGTCGACGAGTTCGTAGAGCACCTCGCGACCCGAGCGTTCGCCGTGTACGACGCCCGCCGATTTGAGAATGCGCAGATGCTGGCTGACCAGTGGCTGGGTGACGCCGAGTGTGTCGACCAGCTCGTGCACGCATCGCGGCGACTCACGCAACTGCAGCACGATGGCGATGCGTACCGGCGCGGCCAGTGCCCGCAGCAGCTCGCCCGCGTCCTCGAGCACCGTGCGCGACGGCACGGCGGCGGGCGCGGGGGAGTGGTACGGGTTGTGCGGGTGCGCGGGCGCAGCCTCGGTGGTCATGAACCAACTCCTTATTGGAAACAGATTCCATTTTGATATGCATAATTGCGCATGTCAAATGACGCGCCGCGCGGACACCTCGGCTGCTGCAAACCCACTGGACGGGTCCCGATACGCTGGACCCACTTACGTACGGTAGGCCGCATCGAACACCGGTACGGCATGCCGAACAATTCCGACTCGCAGTGGATGGAGAAATCTCGCGTGGCACCCAAGTCGAAGGTGGACACCGTTGCCAACCTCGCCAAGCGCCGGGGTCTGGTCTACCCGTGCGGTGAGATCTACGGAGGCACCAAGTCGGCGTGGGACTACGGTCCGCTCGGCGTCGAACTGAAGGACAACATCAAGCGGCAGTGGTGGCGGACCATGGTCACCAGCCGTGACGATGTCGTCGGCCTCGACTCCTCGGTGATCCTGCCGCGCCAGGTCTGGGAGGCCTCGGGCCACGTGGCCACCTTCTCCGATCCGCTGGTCGAGTCGCTGCACACGCACAAGCGTTACCGCGCCGACCATCTCATCGAGGCCTACGAGGCCAAGCACGGCCACCCGCCCGCCAACGGCCTGGCCGACATCAACGATCCCGACACCGGCCAGCCCGGCAAGTGGACCGAGCCGCGTAACTTCTCCGGCCTGCTCAAGACCTTCCTCGGCCCGGTCGACGACGAAGAGGGCATGCATTATCTGCGTCCGGAGACGGCACAGGGCATCTTCGTCAACTTCAAGAACGTGCAGGAGACCGCGCGCAAGAAGCCGCCGTTCGGCATCGCCCAGATCGGCAAGAGCTTCCGCAACGAGATCACGCCGGGCAACTTCATCTTCCGCACGCGTGAGTTCGAGCAGATGGAGATGGAGTTCTTCGTCAAGCCCGGCGAGGACGTGGAGTGGCACAAGTACTGGATCGAGACCCGCCTGGCCTGGTACACCGACCTCGGCATCGATCCGGAGAACCTGCGCCTGTTCGAGCACCCGAAGGAAAAGCTGTCGCATTACTCGGCCGGCACCACCGACATCGAGTACCGCTTCCGCTTCCAGGGCAGCGAATGGGGCGAGCTCGAGGGCATCGCCAACCGCACCGACTACGACCTCAAGACGCACTCGGAGCACTCCAACGTCGACCTGAGCTACCGCGACCAGGCCAGCGGTGACCGCTACACGCCCTACGTCATCGAGCCCGCGGCCGGTTTGACCCGTTCGCTGATGGCCTTCCTGGTCGACGCCTACACCGTCGATCAGGTGCCGACCGCGAAGGGCACCACCGAAGAGCGGATCAGCCTGCGCCTCGATCCGCGCCTCGCGCCGGTCAAGGCCGCGGTGCTGCCGCTCTCGCGCAACGCCGATCTGACTCCGAAGGCCAAGGATCTCGCCGCCCAGCTGCGTCGCAACTGGAACGTCGACTTCGACGACGCGGGCGCCATCGGCCGCCGCTACCGTCGTCAGGACGAGATCGGTACGCCGTTCTGCATCACCGTCGACTTCGACACCATCGACGACCAGGCGGTGACGATCCGCGAGCGCGACTCGATGGCCCAGGAGCGCATCGCCCTGGACAAGGTCGAGTCCTACCTGGCAGCCCGTCTGATCGGCGCCTGATTCTTCAGGTCGAAAGAGCCCGCACCGGCAACTCGGTGCGGGCTCTTTCACGCCTGCGGTGTGGGCGGTTGATCACACCACGTAGCTGACGGTTTGCGTTGGATGCGTGCTTGCCTCACGATCTTCGTTGTGCTGTGGGAACCGGAAGACGTGGTGCGGGTGCTCGACCCGTCGGAACAACGATTCGTGCGGCACGCCACCTTCACCGGAAGGTCGGTCACGGTGCTCGGGGAACTGGACGCGGCCGGGCTCGGCGCGGCCTTCGCGGCGCTGCAGCGGAGGTTCCCGATTTTGGTGTGCCGGATCGTCGAGGATGCCGACGAGAACGGAATCCTGATGCGTCCCGGGGATATCGAGGCCGTCGGGGCCTGGGTGAGTTTCGGCGATCCCGACGAGGTCAGGGTTCCGGCCGAGTCCATGGACCCCGGCGATCAGCTGGCCTATCTGGATGTTGTTCTCGCCGAGGAGGATCGGGCACGGGTCACGTTGTTCGTGCACCACAGCGTGGCCGACGCGGGGCACTGTGTGGAACTGTTCGCGCGGTTGTGGGGCTATTACACCGACTACGTGGAGACCGGGAAGATCGCGGTTCAAGCGGACTCGGCGACCGGCGGCGTGACAGGGGAGTATCCGGTGTCGCTCGAGGCGTTGCTGGCACAGCGTGATATCCGGCGTGCGCGGCGGTCGGGGCTCGAGCCGGTGACGCGTCCGCTCGTCGCCGCTGACTCGGTGAGCGGGGCCGAGCGGTCGGAAGCGGCGCCGGCCTCGCTGGCGCGGCCGGCGCGGATTCAGCTGGACACCGTCGCGACCGCGCGGGTGCTCGATCTGGCTCGTGCGCACGCGGTGAGCGTGAACGGGTTGGTCACCGCGGCGGTGTTGCGGGCCTATGCCGATCTCTCCGGTGCGGACAGCATCTCGTGCGTGTATCCGGTCGATCTGCGCAGGCGCCTCGACCCGCCGGTCGAGGCGGTAGCGGGTACCAACCTGTCCGGCCTTGCCGCGTTCCGCGCTGATGCCGCCGACACCGAGGACCTCGTCGTCCTCGCTCGCCGGATCGGCACGAGCCTGCACGACGACCTGGCCGAGGGCGTGATCGAACAGTCCGTCCTGCACTTCCCCGATTTCTTCGGATCCCACCGGATCCACTCCACCGCAGGCCACATCGCCCTCACCAACACCGGAACGGTGCCCACGTTCCGCGCCCCCGCCGGGGTGATCCTCGACGACTACGAGATCGTCTACCTCTCCGCACACCCCCGCCCGTCGACGGGGGCGTCCGCGGCCGTCACCTTCCTCGTCTACACCTATCTCGGCAGGCTGACCATCGGCCGTTTGGGCGGCGGCGCGCTCGCCTCCGAACTGCTGGATGCCGTGGCCTCAGAGCTGTCCTGGTCGTCTGCCGGTCAGGAAGCCGCCACCGCGTGAGTTCAGCGGCACCTCACCGCGGAGCGAGGGGCTCCTGCAGTTCGGTGACCCAGCCATCGGGATCGGGCGTCCATTGCAGGGTGACCTCGCGGACCGGTGCGCCGGTCCGATACCCGTTGTCCTCGACCCAGCGGCCGAGCGCCTGCCACGCTGAGCCGATTCCGCTCACATTCCCGTGATGGACGGTGGTCGCCACGTGTTCGAGCGCGGGCAGATCGACGATCGAGAAGTCCGGTGCCGCAGCGGGTTCCACGTTCACCGGCACACAGGCGTGCACGCCCACCGTCCCGTCGTCCCGAGCGTCGTAGTAGGCGATCGCGGGACCCGCGATCGTGATCCCGGCCTTCGCCAGCCGGTCGGACAGTTCGCCGAACAGCGGACCGATCACCGGGCTGATCGCCTGGGGTTCGAATCCCGAAGCCCAGCTGGACGATTCGGCCACCCTGACCGCGGGCACCGACTTGATCACCACATCCTGATCGGGCATGACGCCCTCCTTTTCGATGATTCGGAGTCTCGCTTCGACTTCGGTCAACCGCGAACGGTCGGCCGCGATCCGCTGTTCCAACTCGGCTCGGCGCAAGGTGAGCATGCCGCGTAGTTCTGCCGCGTCGGGCCCCGGCTCGAGCATTCTGCCCACCTGCTCCAGGGTGAACCCGAGCTCTTTGAGCGCGATGAGCCGGTTGAGGCGAGCCAGTTGCGCCGCCGCGTAGAACCGGTACCCGGTGGCCGCGTCGACCCTGGCAGGCGGCAACAAACCCACCGCGTCGTAGTGGCGCAGCATGCGCACCGACACCTGACCGTGCCTGGCGAAATCTCCGATACTGAACATGACGCCTTCCGGTGTACGGCCTCACACGGTGAGAGAGTCAAGCGCTCAGAATCTGCCGCCCCGGCTGACCCGTCGCGATCCCGACGAGCCGCCGTAGGAGCCCGGGCGGTAGCCACCGCCGCCTCCGCCGTAGCCGCCACGGCGCGAACCGCCGCTCATCGCTCCGCGCAGGAGCTCGTTCAGGAGGATTCCGCCCAGCACCGCACCGGTCTGGGAGCCGCCGCCCGACATCGGCTGGCGCGTCTCCCATGCCTGCACACTGGCCTGCGCCTGCTGCATGGCCCGGCCGCCGAGGTCGGCGGCGGTCTGTGCGCTGACGAGTGCCCTTTCGGGGTCACTGCCTGCGAGTCCGCGTGCCTCGGCGAGGTGGCGTTGCGCCTCGGAGAGCCGGGTGCGCGCCTCCGCGTCGACGCCGCCGCGCCGAGTGGTGATGAACGACGACGCCGCATCGATGCGTGCGGACGCGTCGGTGAGGGTGCGATCGAGTCGGCGTCGCAGATCCTCCACTGCGAGTTTGCGATCCGAGGCCGCCGCGATCGCATGGTCCAGTTCGGCATCAGCGGTGACCGCAGTGTGGAAGGTGCCGAGGGGATCGCTGTCAGCGTTCGGGGCATCGAGGGCTGCGGTGGCGGACGAGACCGCGGCGGCGAGGTCGGGGGCGCCGAATTCGGTGAGGCTCTTGGCCGTGCCCAAGTCGGTGCGCAGTTCCTCGAGGGCGGCTGGGAGACCATCGCGCGCTTGCTGGATATTCGTCGCGGCCTGGTCGACCGCATCGAGCAGAGTCCTGGCCTGCCCGATCGCACCCTCCGCCGCACGGATCGCCGCGACCGCACCACCCTGCTGCCCGACAGGCTGGGTGAGCGCTGTGCGAGCGGAATCGATGTTGTTCTCGGCGAAAGTGATCCGATCCTGCGCCATCCGCACGTTGTCGTGAATCGGCGCGATGACCGAGGGCGGATAGGTCGAACCCAGGCGGGCGAGTTCGGCTTCGGAGCCCGGCATGCGCGCGGTCAGCTCGACGATGTCGCGGGTGAGCGTGTCCAGCCGAGCGGGCGCGTCGATGAGCAGATCGCGCATGGCGTCGAAATCGGCGACTTGCGAGTCGAGTTCGCGATCGGCCTTGCCCGCCGTGGCGATCAGCTCGATGAGCATGGCGCGCTGCTGGTCCGGCGTCTCCGGAATCGCGTCGTCGAGTTGCTGGCGAATCGTGAACGCCTTCGCGGTGGCGGCGCGGGCGGCATCGAGCGCGGAGCGGAACGGCGTCACCGCGGTGTCACCGAATTCGCTGGTGGCCAAGGTCAATTCCTCGGCGCTGGTCCGTACGGCATCGTCGATCTCGACCAGTCGCTCGCGGGAGAGCGCGTGCAGGGTCGGCAGCGACAATCTCGCCAGTGCTGCGGAGTCGGTCGGGTCCACCTCGCGCGCGGTGGTCAGCTCAGCGCGAGCCCGGTCGCCACGGCGCTTGCGCGAGAACAACATCAGACCACCGGCCACCACGATCACAGCCAGTCCGATGAGGATCAGCACACCCCACGGGACCCCACCGCCCCGTATCGCCGAACCGATTCCCTCGGCCGTGTCGACCGCGGCCTGTGCCCACTTCTGTTCGCGCAGATCGGGTTCCACCGAACCCGCGAGCAGCGAGTCCAGTTCGGAGTCGCTCACCCCTTCGGGGAGGGTGCCGTCGAGCCAGTAGCCGCGGTCGTCGACGGCCACTGCCAGCAGCAGATCGTGATCGCTGAAGCCGGAGAGGTCGGAAGTGCGGGCAGCCCAGTCGCGTGGCGCCATCGACCCGAAGGTGCGCACATAGTTCACCCACAGCTTGACCTGGTGATCACGGTAGAGGGTATCGACCGCGTCGAGCACGCGCTCCTCGTCGCCCGCGCTGAGCACGTTCGCGGTGTCGACCACCTGCGGACCCATTCGCGCGGGCGGTTCGGCGACGGCACTCGGCGCGCACAGCAGACTCAACACGGCGAACACCGCGCAGAGCACGGAAACCGAACGTGGGGCCGAACTCGACAGCGGCATGTGTCGAATCTAACCGTCGCGACCGACACGAGCGCGACATCGCAGCGCGTGGCTTCTACGATCGGACGCATGGTCACAGTCGCTCGCCAGTACACAGGTCACGTCACCGCGGGCGAGGACGCCCAGCAGCGCGACGTCCCCGGCGCTCGCATCGTGAAGATGTCCGTCGGACCGATGGACAACAACACCTACCTCATCCAGAGCACCGCCACCGGCGCCGCCGTGCTGATCGACGCCGCCAACGACGCCGAGCGCATCATCGAACTCACCACGCTCGAGACCCCCGGCCAGATCGAACAGCTCGTCACCACCCACCGCCACCCCGATCACTGGCAGGCACTGACCGAGGTCACCAAGTCCCTCGACGTCCCCACCGCCGCTCACACCCTCGACGCCGACCACATCCCGGTCCGCCCCGACCGCCTGCTCGAGGACGGCGACACCCTCGAAATCGGCGACCTCGTCCTCCACGTCATCCACCTGCGCGGCCACACCCCGGGCTCGATCGCCCTCGCCCTCACCGACAACGCAGGCCACACCCACCTCTTCACCGGCGATTCACTTTTCCCAGGTGGAGTGGGGAAAACTCACAGTCCCGCCGACTTCGACACCCTCCTCACCGATGTCACCACCAAACTCTTCGACCGCTACCCCGACGAGACCGACGTCTACCCGGGCCACGGCGACGACACCACTCTCGGCGCCGATCGCGCGAATCTGCCCGAATGGCGTGCGCGGGGTTGGTGAGGCTGCTTCGGGAGTCAGCGCAGCGTGAGAGCTGGTCCGGTGAGGGTGAGGCCCAGGTCGGTGGTGTAGGCGAAGACCGCGAAGATGACCAGCGCGGCACCGGCTAGGGCGAGGTCCTTGTTGAAATGGACCATCTCGTGTTGCTTGGTCTCGGCATCGGTCTCCTTCCAGAAAGCGTGCATCAGGAAGGCCGTCGGCACCAGGAACGCCACCAGGACAAGCGATCCGAGATCGCCCCACGCCCCGAGTAGCACGCTCGTCCCCGCGACCAGCATGGCCGCACCCGAGGCGTACACCGCCAGGGCGGGCGACGGCACTCCACGGCTCGCGGCATATCGCGCGGTGTCCTTCGCCGCACTCAGATGGCCGACAGCCGCGCCGATGAACAACGCGGAGAACAGGATTCGCCCGATCAGGACTATGACGCTCATGGCTTCCACCTGACCATCGGGAGACGGACTACGTCCAAGTCCGATCCGACGTGGCCGATACCGAGCGGGTATCGTCGCAGCTCATGGACCTCCGTCTCCTGCGATACTTCACGGCGGTGGCCGAGGAACTCCACTTCGGCCGCGCCGCCGCTCGGCTGTATATGACCCAGCCGCCGCTGAGCAGGGCGATCAAGCAGCTCGAGGCCGACCTCGGCTACGAACTGCTGCGCCGCTCATCGACCGGCGTGGCCCTCACGCCCGCCGGCGTCGCACTCTATGACGAGGCCCGCGACCTGCTGGCCCAGGCCGATCGAGTGCGCGCCAAGGTCGCGGTCGCCGCAGGGGCGGACACCACCATCACCATCGGCACCTTGGCCGAACAGGCAGGCGCCCGACTGACGGCCGCTTACCGAGCCGCGCACCCGGACGTGCAGGTGCACATCAGAGAAGGTGACTTCGCCGACCCGACAGCGGGACTGCGCGCCGGACGCGTCGACATCGCTCTCACCCGCACGCCCTTCGACGAAACAGGCATCACCACACAGGTTCTGCGCACCGACCCCGTCGGCGTCGTACTGCGCGTCGATGATCCGTTCGCCGACCGCCCGAACCTGCACCTGCGAGAGCTGGCAGATCGACACTGGTTCCAGCTGCCTCCCGACTCCGACCCGATCTGGCGCGGCTACTGGTCGCACCCGACCGATCCCGACACCGGGCCGGTGGTGCGGACCGTCCACGAATGTCAGCAAACCGTCCTGTGGAACGGCACCGTGGGACTCACCCCGCTCGGCCATCCGGTTCCGGACGGTCTGGTGGTGGTCCCGCTGCTCGACAAGCCGCCGAGCAGCCTCGTGCTGGCCTGGAACAGCGCCGCGCACACCCCGCTGATCCGCTCGTTCGTCGACCTCGCGGCGTCGATCTCGTGGACACCGATCGGTAGTTCACCGGAACGGAATCCGCTGGTGACCGCTGACCACACGACGCGTCGGACCGACCTGGCAGACTGACGAGGGTGAAATCGGGTTTCTCGCGAACGTCAGCGCCCGCCCAGGATGTCAGGCATCCGCGCGGGCTGGTGTCGACGGTCTCGGTGTGGTTCGTCCGGTTGATCGCCGGGGCGGTGCTGATGGGGTTGGTGTTGGTGGCCGGGACGGCGGTCCGGGTCTGGCAGGTCGCGCGGATCGACGACTACACCCCCGCGAACGCGATCGTGGTGCTCGGCGCGGCGCAGTATTCGGGGACGCCGTCGTCGGTGTTCGAAGCGCGGTTGTATCAGGCGTGGCGACTCTACGAAGCCGGTGTGGCGCCCACGGTGATCACTGTGGGCGGCAAGCAAGAGGGCGACCTCTACACCGAAGCCGCCTCGGGCAAACAGTATTTGGAGGACAAGGGCGTTCCCAGCGAGAACATCCTCGCCGTGGAGACAGGTTCCGACACCCTGCGCAGCATCGAAGCCGTCGCGACAGCGATGGGGGAGCGCGACATGTCATCGGCCGTACTCGTGAGCGATCCGTGGCATTCACTGCGAACCAGGACGATGGCTCGCGACGCAGGTTTGGAGGCGTGGACCGCACCCACCCGCACCGGACCGGCCGTCTACACGAGGGAGTCGCAATTCCACGGCATCGCCCGCGAGACCGGCGCGCTGCTCTGGTACCAGCTCACTCATTTCTCGGCAGATTTCTCTTATGAGGCGGGACAGTGAGATGACACGGACCTATACCTCGCACGACCAGGAACGCATGGTCCACGAGCCGGGCAAGACCGCATGGCCCGGTGCCGCGGACAAGGGTCATCGCAGTGAGTTCTCCCGTGATCGTGCCCGTGTGCTGCATTCCGCCGCGTTGCGTCGCCTCGCCGACAAGACCCAGGTCATGGGCCCGCGCGAGGGCGATACCCCGCGCACCCGCTTGACCCATTCCCTCGAAGTGGCCCAGATCGGGCGCAGTATCGCCGACGGTGTCGGCGCCGACCCCGACCTCGTCGACCTGGCGGGCCTTGCCCACGACATCGGCCACCCGCCCTACGGTCACAACGGTGAACGCGCGCTCGACGAATTCGCCGACGAGTACGGCGGTTTCGAAGGCAACGCGCAGAACCTGCGCATCCTGACCCGTCTCGAACCCAAGATCCTCGACGCCGACGGCGAAAGCTTCGGGCTCAACCTGACCCGGGCAGCCCTGGACGCGACCCTCAAATACCCCTGGGGCAGAAGCGGTTCCGGCACCAAGTTCGGCGCCTACGACGACGACCTCGAGCGCCTGGCCTGGGTCCGCAAAGACGCGCCCGACCGCAAGCAGAGTCTGGAATGCCAGATCATGGACTGGTCCGACGACGTCGCCTACTCGGTGCACGACGTGGAGGACGGCGTGATCGTCGGCCGTATCGACCTGCGCGCCCTCGCCGACCCGGCCGAGCAGGCCGCGCTCGCCGAACAGGGCCACGGCCAGCATCCCGACCAGTCGATCGACGCGCTGGCCGCCGCCGCCCAACGGCTCTCCGAACTCGACATCGTGGCCGACGCCGCGACCTACGACGGCAGCTTCGCCGCCTCGGTGGCGTTGAAGCGGCTCACCAGCGAACTGGTCGGCCGCTTCGCCACCGCCGCGATCTCGGCCACCCACGAGCGCTACGGCCAAGGCCCGCTCATCCGCTACGAGGCCGATCTGATCGTGCCGCCGATCGTGGCCGCCGAGGTCGCCGTCCTCAAGACCGTGGCGTTGCGGTACGTGCGCTCCGACCCCGGCCACCTCGCCCGCCAGCAGACCCAGCGCGACCGCGTACAGGCCGTCGCCGACCGCCTGCTCACCACCGCACCCGCCCACCTCGACGATCAGATGCTGCCCTGGTTCAACGCCGCCGCCACCGAGGCCGCACGCGTGCGCGTGGTGATCGACCAGATCGCCTCCTACACCGAGAGCCGGTTCGAACGCGTCGCCGCCTCGCTGGACTGCCGCTGAGCAGACCCGACTAGACTCGCTCATCGTGGCCGGACGAATCCCAGATCGCGATATCGCGGCGATCCGTGAACGTGTCCGGATCGAAGATGTAGTCGGTGAGTACGTGGCGCTCAAGCGCGCGGGCGCCGACTCGATCAAAGGTCTGTGCCCGTTCCACGACGAGAAGTCGCCGTCGTTCCATGTGCGTCCCAACCACGGGCTGTTCCACTGCTTCGGCTGTGGTGAAGGTGGGGACGTCTACAAGTTCCTGCAGCAGATGGAACACATCGGTTTCGTCGAGGCCGTCGAGCAGATGGCCGATCGCATCGGCTACCAGATCAACTACGAGGGTGGCGGCACCTCGGTGCAGCGCGACCGCGGCACCCGCTCGCGGTTGGTCGCCGCCAATGCCGCCGCGCACGAGTACTACATGGCCTTACTGCACGAACCCGAAGCCGAGGCTGCCCGCACGTATCTGACCGACCGCAACTTCGACAAGGCGTCCTGGCAGCAGTTCGGTTGCGGTTACGCGCCCGCGGGTTGGGACGGTCTGACCAAGCATCTGCAGCGCCTCGGTTTCGAGTTCAAGGAGTTGGAAGCGGCGGGGTTGTCCAAACAGGGCAAGCGCGGTCCGATCGACCGGTTCCATCGTCGCCTGCTGTGGCCGATCCGCAATCTCGGTGGTGAGGTGATCGGGTTCGGCGCGCGCAAGCTGTTCGACGACGACACCATGCCCGGCAAGTACGTGAACACGCCGGAGACGTTGCTGTACAAGAAGTCTCAGGTGCTGTTCGGACTCGACCACGCCAAACGCGATATCTCCAAGGGTCATCAGGCCGTGGTCGTCGAGGGCTACACCGACGTGATGGCCATGCACCTGGCCGGGGTGAAGACCGCGGTCGCGTCCTGCGGTACCGCTTTCGGCGAAGAGCACCTGCAGGTGCTGCGCAGGCTGCTGATGGACGACAACTTCTGGCGCGGCGAGATCATCTACACCTTCGACGGTGACGCGGCGGGCCAGGCTGCGGCGTTGAAGGCGTTCAGCGGCGATCAGCGGCTGGCCGGACAGACCTACATCGCGGTCGCTCCCGACGGGCAGGATCCGTGCGAGTTGCGCCAGCACTCCGGTGACAGCGCTGTGCGCGATCTGGTGGCACGGCGAACCCCGCTGTACGAGTTCGTGATTCGTGGTCTGCTCGCCGAACACAATCTCGACGATGTCGAGGGCCGCGTCGAAGCGTTGCGCCGTACGGTGCCCGTGGTGGCCCAGATCAAAGACAACGCCACCCGCAAGGGGTATGCCACCAAGCTGGCCGGTTGGGTCGGCTGGGACGACATCCAGCTGGTCGTGCGCCGGGTCGGTGAAGAGGCGAAGAAGAACCGGACGGGCGGCAATGTCACGCCTGCCCTGAAGTCGGGTGCCGCGGCGCTTCCCGTGCCCCGCGTCGAGGAGAGTTCCTCGGTGCGGCCTGCCCCCAATGATCCGGTGCTGTTCGCGCAGCGCCAATCCCTCAGCGCCGCACTGCAATACCCAGGCATCGCGGGCGTCGCCTTCGACGCCATCGACGTCGCCGCCTTCACCCACCCCGCGTATGTGGCTGTGCGCATCATGATCGCCCAGGCGGGCGGCACGGCGGCCGGGCTCAGCGGCGCGGAATGGGTTGCCGCCGTCGCCGACCACACCGACGACCTGATGATCCGCGCCCTGGTCTCCGAACTGGCCAACGAGCAGCTCCCGGTGCGCACCCAGAACGACACCCCGCGCTTCATCACCGGCATCCTCGCCCGCACCCAGGAAGCCTGGGTGGGCCGCCAGATCGCCGAGCTCAAATCGAAGCTGCAGCGGTTGTCCGCCAGCGAGGAGCCCGACACCTACATGGCGTTGTTCGGTGACCTGGTGGCGCTGGAGCAGTACCGCAAGAGCCTCGCGGCCCAGGCGATGGGCAACGAGGGCTACGCGGCCGGAGCCTGACAGCCCTGTGGGTCATGGTTTGGTGGCCTCGGTGAGTGTGCGGCTGGAGTACGCGACGAACGGCCCCTCCTGCTGGATTCGATCATGGAGCCGACGCAACTGGTCGCGGTAGCCCTCCACGGTGAACCCAGGGACCATCCAGATCACCTTGCGCAGGAAGTACACGACGGCACCGATGTCATCGAATTCTGTGCGCAGGCGCTCGGTCCGCTGGCTGATGATCTCCAGGCCGGCGGCGCGCGCGGCAGCGGCTTCGTCGTCGGGGTGGCGGCCTCGCCGGGCCTCTGGTTGCGGACCGAGAAAATACTCGACCAGTTCGAACACGCTGGCAGGCCCGACGTGCTGCGCGAAATACGTTCCGCCCGTGTGCAGTACGCGGGCGATCTCGGTCCACCAGACGGTGGCCGGATGTCGACTGGTGACCAGGTCGAACGCGTTATCGGCAAACGGCAACGGTGGCTCGTCGGGTGCGGCCACGACAACCACACCGCGCGGGTGCAGCAACGCCGTCGCCTTGGCGATATTCGGCGGCCACGACTCGGTAGCAACCATGGTCCGCGGAAACAACTCCGCCTCACCCAGAACCTCGCCACCACCGGTCTGAATGTCCAGAGCAGCGGAGGCGGTCTTCAGCCGACTGCTCATCAGCCGCTGATAACCCCACGAAGGCCGCGCTTCGCTGGCCCGCCCATCGAGCCAGGAGAAGTCCCACCCCTCCACTGTCGCCGACGCTGCTTCATCGACCAGATCCTCGAAAGTCCGTCCCATGTGGAATCACTATGCCAGCGACGGCCCCAGACCACGAATGCATAAACCGCGGTCAGATTATGGCGTTGGCCCTGGTAGATGCACAGACGCCAATGGCCCGAGATAGCCTCGGGCCATTGATCTTCGGAGTGTTGGGTGTGACTGCCGTGCGCGACTTCGAGTACGCCGCTACTTGACCGAACCGGCCAACTGATCGGCATAGGGGGCAATGAATTTCCCGACAATGGGAAGCTCCACGCGGACACCGCCGCTGTTGTTCGCCCGGACCATGGCCATGATCCAGACGACAACCGCGAAGACCGCGAGTACGAGCCCGGCGAGGCTGAAGACGATCCCCAGGACTCCGAGCAGCGAGCCGACGATGCTCAGAACAATATTGAGCACCGAGACCGCCCCGAAGAAGATGATCGATTGTGCGGCATGGAATTTCACATCCGGATCGTTCTTTCCCACGAAGAGGAAGATGATTCCGGTGAGCCAGCCCAGCGCGTACGACAGGATCGCGCTGGTCTTCTTGTCCAAGCCAGAAGGCTGTGTGTGGTTCGAGGGAGAAGATGTCATGGGGTAAGTAGATGCCGCACTCGCCCCCTACCGATCCCAACTTTCAACACGAAACCACAGGTCGCGGGTCGGCCGAGGCAACGAGCAAGGCCCGACGTCAACGTGGCGAGCCTCTAGAACTACGCCCTGGGACGTGAGCGCCGACACCATTCGCCCATCCGATGGAACCGAACCGCCTCGGCTCCCGTCTAACTCAGAGTGATCTGGCCAATATTCGAGGAACGCCTATGACAAGCCAACCTGGCTCTACCAACACCGACTTCGCCCTGGTCTCTGACGAGGTCACCGACGCCGGGCGTTATCTTCAGCAAGTCGCCGAGACCCTCGTCAACGGACTCACCTCCCTCGACACCGACGTCACGACCCTGCTGGCCAACTGGCGTGGTGTGTCCGCTGATTCGTTCAGCGCAGGCTGGACCGAAACCAAGCAGGGCGCCGATACCATCCTCGAAGCGCTGGCCGACATGGCCGAACTGCTCGGTGTCACGAGCAAGACACTCGATGACCTGGACAATGCACGCGCGGTAGCCACCTCCTCGCTTTTCGGATCCCTCGATCTGCCGGAACTCTGATGGTCGAGAACGCACAACCCTTCCGCGTGGATCTCGACGAACTCGAACAGATCGTCGCCCGTGTATCCGGATTCGTCGGCTTCCTCAACGACAGCCTCGACGGTTTGCAGCAGCGGGTTTCTGCCGTCCAGCAGAACTGGAACGGCGCCGCCGCCGATGCTCAGGCCGAGGCGTTCCGTGAATGGCACACCGGTGCCACCGATGTCGCCGATGGTATTGCCATCATGCGGCAAGCAGTCCTCGACGCTCACGGTAGATACAACGCCGCTATAGCCGCGAATCTCTCGATGCTGGGCAGGGCGTAACACCCGATGTCGACCCTGGTTGTCGACCCCACCGTGTACTCATTGGCCGGGGCCTCGATGCATTCCTACGCAACCGAGTATCAGCGGGTGTACTCCACACGGATCGCTGCCCTGAGCGACACCGCTGATATGGGCGGCAACGTCGGCGAGTCCAAAGCGTGGGCAACTTCCTACGATTCGACCGTCACGACGGCGATGAGCATGACCGAGCTGCTCATCACCGCAATGGGTAACTACTCCAACATCCTGCTCGAGCTCGGCTATAACCATGCCTTGGCCGACTATGTCGCTGGCACCGGCCGACCTGAACCGACAAAGCCGACCCAGCTCGCGCCGGTGTGGGCTCCGTGCCTTGTGCCGCCACCATCGGCAGGTGGCCCGGGCAGTGGTCTGTTCGACGACGTCGGATTCGCGGTGTCGGCGCTCGAGAACTTCGGCGTTTCGATGCCCGACGGCGAACCGCATGATCTCCTGACCGCAGCCGAGACCTGGGACAAATTCGGCAGTGAGACGGGTGTGGGCAACCTGCCCGCCCTTCTGGACCAGCTGTCAAAGACCTTCGAACGCGAAACCGCGCCCGACGCAGCACATGTCGATGACGACATTCGCGAGCTGAAGAAGTCTGCTGAAGGGGTCCTTACCCTCTACAAGGACCTCGCCAAGTCCTGCCGCGAGCACCGCTCCGCGATCCTGGAGTTCCGGACACAACTCGGCCAGTTGCTTGTCGATCTAGCGAAGGACCTCGCCCAGGAAATCGCCGAGACCGTCGTCCTCAGTGTCATCGCGGGTGCCTTGACTGCGGGATTCGGCGCCGCCGCCATCGCTGCTGCCAAGGCCGGCAAGCTCGCACTGAAAATGAAGACTTACGTCGACCGCGTTCTCACCGCCAAACGCGCAGCCAAATTTGTCGAGAAAGTCGTCCAGACCGGCGATGATCTCGACGCCAGACGCACGGAAATGCAGCGCATCGCCAACCTGCTCGCGCAACGAACAGCCGATATCGCCAAGGCCGCACGCGACAAGCTCAAGGGATCCCTGGATTACGCGCTCGACAAGGAGGCGATGGGTCATGTCTTCGTACCGAAGCACAAGCTGGATAATCTCGTGAAGTCACTGGGCGGCGAAGAGGCGACGATGACCAAGATCATCGAGAATGTTCAGGGCGTTCCCGATGGCGTATATAATGCTTCGAATCCTCTGGTGCGCACCATCAATGGTGAGACCGTTCATATCCGCGGCGCGATGATCAACGGTGTCTTCAAAATCGGTACCGCCTACATCCCCTGACCACAGTGCAAGATCCGAGGAGACCGATGAGCAACACACCCATTCAGCCACGACCGCTGACCGATCTCGAATCCGCAGTCGTCACCAAAATGCTGTCTGGCGGCGGTGCGGGCGCTGACGAACTCCGCGCCCAGATCCCGCATTCGCAGGTCGTCGCGACTTGGGGCGCCGGGTCACCCAGCGTTGATCTGGTCGTGCAGCCAGGGGCCGTGCAAGGATCCGGTTCCGCCGATGGGATCTTCGCCAACGGCGCCGTCACCGACCGCAACGGGTCACCAGTCGGCGAGATCATTCTCTGGGTTGAGAAAGGGTGGCTCAGCAGCATCGAGTACGCCTGGTACACCGACGAGCGACCTCGCACTCTGCCGGAGTCGGCCCAGATCGAAGTCCTCTGACCCGGCTGCGCGGTGACACAGTCGGGTGTGCCCACAACTTGACTGTCAGCGTACCGACAGCTGGATGCAGAACGGCTCGGTGTCGGATGTGTTGCGCTCGGACCTAGCGGTTCCCAACGATCTTGACTTGGTCTTACCCAACCGGGACGGCGGCATTTGGGACTGCATAACTTCAACCGCGTGGGAAGCAAGCTCGCGGTGAGAAGTTCGCGTGGATCACGCTAAGACCTTCGGCAAGACTGTTGCGAACATTTCGGCGGTCCAGTGCAGCCGGGGCAGCGGGTGGCAAGGTCCTGTTCTGGGTTGGAGCGGGCGGACGGAGGAGTGGTCGGCGGCGTGAACGGTCAGGGCTCGGAGGCGGCAACGTGTGTCACCGCGGAGGGCTCCTTGGGTACGGGGCACGCCGCGGCCGCCGGTGGCTTGCTGGTGGCCGCCGTGCCGGACGACCGCGAGGGGCCCAGCTCGGACAGTGTCGCTCCGCGCACCAGAAACACCCAGTAGCCCACGAGGACAGCGCAGTAGAACGACCGTGCCACGGCGGCGGTGACGCTGCTGTGGGGCGGCAATTCCACGGTGAAGGACACCGGGAAGACCGGCACCGCGAGCGCGATGGCGGTGATCTCGCCGCGGCCGAGCGTGATCAGCACGAGCACGCCCGGCCACAGCAGCATCAGGTAGTTGTGCCACGCGATGGGCGAGAACAGCAGGGCTGCGGCGAGTACCGCCCACAGAGCGGTGCCGCCCGGGTCGATGCGGTCGCGGTGGCGCCCACACCACCACAGCGTGCCTGCCAGCACCGCCAGCCCGAGTACCGTCCCGATCTCGGAGGGCAGCCCGAAGCGCACCGCGAGCCCCGGCAGTGATGCGTTGTCCACCCAGCCCGGCACCGGCGCTGAGAAAGCGATACGCAGCCAGCCCCCCGCGCTCGACGGCCCGGCGACGAGCACCCCGACCAGCGAGGCGACAGCCGCGCCGGCGATTCCGGCCTTGAACGGCAACCACTGCCGCTGCACGGCCGCGAGTAGCAATATCGGTGCCAGCGACGGCTTGAGCGCCACCACGATGCCGAACAGAACGGACGCGAGCACCGGTCGCCCCCGCCGCTGCGCGATCCACCCGGCAACGAGCCCGACCAACAGCAGCGGGTAGATCTGGCCGAGCATCAGCGTTCCGTACAGCGGCGACGACGCGAGCACAGCCAGCGTGGCCAGCGCAGTGACAGCCGGGCGCAGCCGCAGTTCCGAGCACACCGCCAACACCGAGCCCACCATCATGAGCAGTGTCAGCACCGCGAAGACGCGATAGGCCGTGACCACATCCAGCGCGGCGAACGGCGTGAGCAGCATCGAGACCAGCGGCGGGTTGAGATTGCTCAGCTTCGCCGGGGTCTCGTAGATATCGGTGCCGTGGGTGAGGGCAACGGCCGAGTTCCAGAAGGTGTCGAAGTCGACGTGCACCGCGTAGACATCGTCGGACAACAGCGGCGCCACCAGCGGGTAGGGGTTCGATAAGCGCCGCACCACCTCGACGATCGACGCGAGCACGAGCAGCCCTGCCACCACCCGTATGGCGGCGGTGAGACGGCCGGACTGCGCTACATCTTCTGGTGACACGGCTCCCGACGCTATCCGTACCTGTCCGGTTTTGTAGAACTGCTCTTTCCACAAACGCGAGTAATGACCACCGCGATCACAGGTAAGACCCACGTCAATGCTGGAGTGCGGTTGCCGCCGTGCCACTATCGGGGAGTGACCTCCGGCGCCGGCAGCACCGACCTCGCGGCCCTGCGCGTCCCGCTCACCGGCTACTGCTACCGCATGCTCGGCAGCTCCGCCGACGCCGAGGACGCCACCCAGGAAACGCTGCTGCGCGCCTACACCCGTCTCGACACCTTCGACCCCACCCGAGCCCGGTTGTCCACCTGGGTGCACGCCATCGCCACCAACATCTGCCTGGACATGCTGCGAGCCGCCCAACGTCGCATGCTGCACTGGGAGGGCCCCGCCGCCGCGTTCGACCCGGACGCCGTCCTCCCCGACCAGCACTGGATCAGCCCCGCCCCGGACAGCCACACCCTCGGCGCCGACCCGGCCGACATCGTCACCCGCCGCGACACCGTCCGCCTTGCCTTCCTCGCGGCCCTGCAACACCTGCCACCCACACAGCGCGCGGCCCTGGTCCTGCGCGAGGTGCTCGCCTTCACTGCCGCCGAGACCGCAGACATCCTCGACACCACCCCCGCTGCGATCAACAGTGCCCTGCAACGCGCCCGTGCCACCCTGCGAACCACCCGCGACACTCCGACCGCGCTGGACCCCGACGCGCCCCACGACCGTGACCTGCTCCAGCGCTACATCGCCGCGTTCGAAGCCCACGACATCACCGCACTCACCGCCGTCCTACACGAGGACGCGCGAGTGTCGATGCCGCCTTTCGGTTGGCGTCTGGACGGCGGCGCGTCCATCGCGGCCGTCATGACCACCTCCGACGACTGTCGCGGCGACCGCCTCCTGCCGGTCACCTTCAACGGGGCAGCGGGCGCGGCGCAGTACCGGCTCGACGAGGATGGCGTGGCGCGCCCCTTCGCGCTGGTCGCATTCGAAATATTCGACGGTCGGATCGCCCGGCTGATCACCTTCTTCGGCAGTGGCCCGAGATTCCCCGAATTCGGGCTGCCGACCGTTCTGACCTGACCGATGAATTCCGGCGGCCGCGCACGTACCACTGGTGACACTGCCGATCGATCAAGGACAACTCATGCCCGACACCAGTATCCTCGACCACTCCGTCGCCGAACGTGCCCGCCTCGCCGACCTGCTCGCCGACCTGTCCGCCGACCAGTGGGGGACACCATCTCTGTGCGAGGGATGGGCGATCCGTGAAGTCGTCGCCCACATCACCGTCCCGTACCGCACCAGCGGGCCCCGGATGATGCTCGGCCTAGCCCGCGCCGGCTTCAACATCAACCGCTATTGCGACATCGCCGCCCGCGCCGACACCGCCCGCCTCAGCGACGCCGAACTACTCAACAGCCTGCGCGACAACATCACCCACCCCTGGCGACCCCCGGGCGGCGGCACCGCGGGCGCCCTGTCCCACTACGTCATCCACGGCCTCGACATCACCGAACCTCTCGGCCTGCCCGCCGCCCCGACCGACCGAATCGCCACGGTGTTGGCCCACGTCGAGCCCAAGGGCCTGTCCTTCTTCGGCGTCGACCTCACCGGAATCCGACTGCAGGCCACCGACGCCGACTACACCATCGGTGAGGGAACTCCGATTACCCTGCCCGCCAAGGACATTCTGCTCATAATCACCGGACGACGCCTACTGCCGCAGTGAATGACACAATGGGGGTGGGATTCGCGCTCCAAGCTGAGACAGTCTGCTGGCTGCGGCCATCACCGCGGCTCGGCGGACGCCTTCCGGACGAAGAACTCCTCCGGGGTCCGTGACGACCTAGGCGCTTCGGAAGCACAGGCTCAACTGTCACATGCAAACTGGCGACAACGGAGCGGCATTACCTCGAACGGCGAACTGTCGGCCCTGACGCAAGAAAGGCCCTCGACCAGTTCGTGGAGGGGAAAGTAGTCCCGCGTTTGTGGTCGGAAAGTAGTGGATACGGGGAGATTTCCCGGACAACCGAAACGCCCTCCACCTGCTTGCGCTGGTAGAGGGCTTTTTATGCTCCCCCATCTGGACTCGAACCAGAAACCTGCCGAGTTTCAGGCGGGCTTGCTACTACAGGCAACCCAAGGCGGTCAACCGCGACCCGAATAGCTACCCTGATCAGGGTGAACGGCAGCGGCCAGGCTGCAGGATGCAACCCGACACAACCCGGCAAAACGGTGACGGCCAGCGACTTTTTGGAGACATTTCGGCGGTCTAGGTCGGCTGGGGCAGCGGGGGACAAGGTCCTGTTCTGGTCCCGCTGCAGCCCGTCGACTAGCGGGCGGAACGCATGTCGTGACGAAGTCGTCCAGGTCAAGCGTTGTTTCCGAACTCGGTGTACTTGGTTGCGACGCCACGGGCCAAGTCGACCCGGTAGCGCGAAGCGTTCTTCTGCATCTTGTTTTCGACGGCTCCGACAAGGTCGATATCTAGTACATCCGCCAACCGCAGAAGATAGATGAACACATCAGCGACCTCGTCCTCCACGCGGCCGCGTAGCGTCGGATCCGTTCCGACTGCCGCGCTCTCCTCTGGTGTGAGCCACTGGAACAGTTCGGACAGCTCACCCGCTTCACCCATAAGGGCCATGACCAGGTTCTTTGGAGTATGGAAACGCTCCCACTCCCGCTCCGCGGCGAAGTCCGCGACCATGCGCTGCAGCCTGTCGATTGACATGCCTACGTTCTAGCAGCTCGACTGATCAGTTCCCCACTGGGAGCGCGCTTGCCGTCGGCACTGTCAACGAAGCGACGTCGACGACATCGGAAGGAGCCATGGTGAGGGCAGCCTCGAACTGCGTCGGCCGGAGCTCTTCGTCAGCCGGGATGTAGTCCCGATAGTGGGCGAGCCGACCGCCGCTTGCGACGTAGCCCCCGTCGTCTGAGCGAGCGAGCTGGATACCTGAAACGACGACCAAGTCGATCGGTTGGCCGGAATCATTTCCGCGCGCATGATCGACTTCATTGGTAGTCAGAAAGACGGATGACCCAGCACCAGTCGTGCCTTTTACCTCGACACGCTTCTCGGCTCCGTTGCGGGTGAACCTCACGTCGTAGGGCTTCCCCACGCGCACGGCGTCGGTCCAGCCTTCCACCGTCTCGAGGTAGTGGATTGCCGTGTCTTCGGCGTGCAGCTCGATGGCCTTGCGCTTTCGCGGATCATTGATGTAGCCCTGACCTCGGCTGCCGCGTTGCGGGACTGAGGGGATCGAGTCTTGCCCCAGCGGGACCGAGGAGAGTTCGCTACCTTCCCAGCCCCCGCGTTCGAGGAGGCGGACAAAGTCATCATCGGTCAACTCCAGATGCCGGGGCTTGGCGTGCGCAACGCTGACCGCTTGGAGCAGATCCTCAGGCAGCTCCGCCGCCCTGATCTGCACGACCTCGGCGTAGGACGAGATCGCGAACCGGTAGGTGTATCGCACCTCGCCGGCATCCACCTCGTCCGGCCACAACGGCTGCAGCCCCTCCGTGACGACACCCGAGTCGCGACGTGCGATGTTCAACGTTACGAAGGCACGTTCCCTCCACAGGTCGGCCAGCGCCCGCGGACCGTGCGGCAGTCCATTCACCTCGGAGCAGATCACAAGCCACTCGAAGTCTGCACCGATGCTCTTGCCATGCCGCTCCGGTAGGCCCCAAACCTGTTCGCGGAGACCCCACTCAACGTTCGACGTGAGCTTCTTCGGCACGAACGTGACAACCACTCTGACAGGCATGCAACACAGCCTATTCCAAGGCGCTGACAACCGCCGTGGCCCAAAGACGCTGTGGCCTAGCAGATTTGCCGCGTCACAATGGCTCACAGCTCTTAACTCCATACGGCAGCCGACCTCAACCCTCAGTCCAGTCCTGTGAGCTAAATCGTGTGGTCAGAAGCATTTTTCGGTGCCGCACCGATTGTCGCTGATAAGGGGTGGTTCGGCATTCGTTCGTAGCGTGTGGTCCCGTTCTGGTTCCGCTACGGTCCCGCATTGGCGATCATCCACACCGGTAGAACACCCGCAGAGAATGCGAGCCTTTAGGGCTTGCTCGCGCTGCCTATCCCACGTCCGGTTGCCGGTCCCGGCTTGGCGAGCGGCGTTCTTGTCAGAGGGCGTCGACATACTGAACTAGCCGTACCGAAGGGTCGGCAGATAGGAGGCGTTGGGGGTTATGGGTAGCGGCGTTGTACTTGATCCCGGGACCGGGACCGCGGATCGTCGTGCGTGGTTGGTGATGTCGAAATCGGTGTACATGCGGCTGGGTGGCGGGCGGAAATACGATGATGATCCGTCGCGTCACTACAGCTGGGACAGCTTCGTTCCGAACTTCCGCCAGGTCGAAGCGGGCCACATGATCGCGGTTTGGGACAACTCTGAGTTACTCGGGGTCTCGGTGATCGAGAACATCGATTCTTGGGATGGGACCAAGCACCGCGGACGCTGCCGTGGTTGCAACGAAACGGGGTTCAAACGACGCTTGCGCAAGACGCCGACCTTCCGTTGTGACTGCGGTGCGGTGTTCGATGACCCGATCCAGGAGGAGGTGTCCGCGACGCTGTTCCGCTCGGACTACGGGCAAGCGTGGGTGGACCTATCGGGGGTATTGAACGGCAAGGAGCTTCGAGCGCTGTGCTTGAAAGACAGCTCGCAGAACAGTTTTCGGGAACTGAACTGGGGCAAGTTCCGCGCGGCTATCAGCCAAAAGTTGGGTGGTGACTACCTCGCGCCCGTCGACGTCACGGCGGAACAAATCCGCGGCGGACATGCTGTGCGCCCTGTCCGGGTTCGTCTGGGCCAAAGCGATTTTCGCAAGAGGCTCCTCGATCGTTACGGACCTCGCTGCGCCTTCACCGGCGACCTTCACCGTGCAGTGCTGGAGGCATGCCATCTTTACAGCTACGCCAGGGTCGGCAAACACCACGAACACGGCGGGATCTTGCTTCGCCGCGACCTACACACCTTGTTCGACCGGGGCGACCTGGCCGTGGACAACGCCGGCCTGATCGACGTCTCGGAACAGTTCCGAGACTTTTCGGTCTATGGCGAGCTGCACGGAAAGCCGCTGGCAGTCGACACGAATACCAAGCAAGCTGAATGGTTCCGACTGCACTGGTCGATGCACCGAACCGCGGGCAACTGACGTGCCAGCTCAGCCAGCATCGGAGCTCTGCCCATCGGTCCGACTAACATCTCTCCAGCAACGAGTCCTTGACTGCCTCGAGGGCGACGACTTCATGCTGCCGGTTTACGAGATCGCATCAGAGCTGTGTGGTTGCGACGGTGGACCGTCAGACGAGGAAAAACGCTCTGCGTATCGATGCCTGAAACGGCTGCAGAAGCGCGGCCTGGTCCGCGGCCATCTCACTTGGCTGAGAGACATAGGGATGGCAACCGTATGGTGCTCACAGCGTGCTCCCACGCGAACCCGCCTTGATCCCGGCAGATAGCAGCCGATCCCGCGCACCTCTGGGAAGGGGCCGTGGCTCGCCACCTGTCTGGTCCTGCCTGCCCCTCACGCGCAGGGGCGCGGGATCACAAAGCGGCGAACTGGCCCGCCGCTCTTTAGTGTGGCGGGATGATGGCTCTACGAGGTCCGTCATGTCATGCCGCTACACACCACCGGGATCAAGACGACTGCCGTCGATGGCCTCGTGCTGTTGTGCAGATCTGCCACCGTACGATTCGTTGCTCTGCGAAATGATTTACGCCAGAGGAGCTTTGAGTGATCGTGCGGCGGCCGCCAACTTTCGCATCAGCCCGCGCACGGGCCCTCAGTATGGTTAGGTTGGCTGGTGACCGATGCCCTACCAACTGTGCACGCCTCGGACGTGCCCTACGGCGGGCTGGCATCGCCACAATGCAAGGAACAGCTCTCGATCGTCTATGCACACGCGATCGCGACCTCGGCTCGCTGCAAGCTGGAGCACATCCGCATCGACGACGAGACGGTCGACGCCACCGTTCGGCAGGTCGCGAGCCATGCCAGGTACTCCAAGACGTCATTGGATGTCCAGCTGAAGTGCTCATCTTCGGCAGTAGAGGACGACGATACGGTTCGCTGGCGCCTGAAGTCTGACAACTACGACGACTTGCGCGACCCGTTCAGGATGAACCCCATCATCTTGGTACTGGTGTTGGTCCCCAAGGAATTCGAGTCTTGGGTCAGTCTCGACGCCGAGCGGATGAGCATCCAGGCGCGCGGGTACTGGGTGTCGCTGAGGGATCGGCCGGAGTCTGCCACCGACACGATCACCGTAAAGATACCGAAAAGTAATATCTACGATGTATCATCCCTCCTTAGCATTATGAAACGAGTCGGCGACGGAGGTGCTCCATGATGTTGCTGAATCAAACTCTCCCGGCTGATCTTCAGTTGACCCCAAGAAATATCGGAGCCTACCTTTCTAGCTCCGGATGGGAACTGTGGGATTCTGATGCAATATCAGAAACCTGGCATAGTGGTCATGGACTTGACGGGGCGAGTATTCGATTGCCCACGTCTACACGCTTGCGCGATTTCGAACTTCGTTTCAATGAGTCCCTGTCGGCGCTTTGTGAAGTTAATGACTGGCCGATTGAACAGCTTGCGAACGCGGTAATTCGCGTAAGATCAGACATACTACTGTTGCGCGCGGATGAATTCATCCGATATGACAGCATTCCCATCAGGCAGGCTGATGACCTCATTACTGGCGCAATAAAGATGATTACTGCGGCAGCGCGGTCAACAATTGAGCCTCGGCCGAACCATCGCGGTCGTCCATCAAACGCCGTCCGGGGATTTATCGACGACGACGTCCGCATGGGACACACGCAACGCGGCAGCTTTGTTGTAACGATCTTGACCGCGCTGGGAGACGACGGCGTCATAGACACCTACCCCGATACTGATGGTGCAGATGATCTGCCAACTGAGGAGCTTGCGGATACAACCGCTACTCCCGATCTTTCAATTGCTTCGTTTCAACGCCGGGTTATGTCCACGCTTGCGAATGCACTATCGGTTGTACCGAATCTGAGCATGGCTAGCGCGAATGCAAACCTAGAATCGGCAGTAGACGCTGGGGTTAGCGCTGAATTGTGTGAGTCTTTGCAATTGATGACCCGCTATGAAGGTCTGCGCTCGCTCGATATGAGTTTCAAATGGGCGCCAGCAGAGGCGCATAGCCCCCGGGTTGATAAAATCGTTCTGGATCGCGATAACATTCCGGGTCTGCAACCGCTAACGTCGCGATTTAAGCAACAGGACGTCGCAGCGATTCGGCAGACCCTCTACGGATATGTACTTCGTCTTGAGCGAGATCAGTTTCCGGATGATGACAATACTTCTATCGCATTGGTTCGGGGTGTTATCGGTAGGAGCAGGCGTCAAGTGCGAGTAGCGGTTAGTGACTCATTTAACCTGGCGGCCATTTCTGCGTATCAAAATAGAACACCAGTATTGCTGACGGGTGACGTCGAGAAAATCGGCCGAGATTATTGGATGACAGGCGAAGTCAACCTCGTCCCCGCGCCGTTCGAGCATGCGCCCGGACGCTATTAACAGCTGGAAGTCCCTTCCGGCCCAGTTCGGAAGGGGTTTTCATGTGCTGAGTCGAAGGTGTAAACCCCAGTCACATAACTCCCAGTTCAGCCGGCGGGTTAAATCGCCTGGTCAGAGGTGCTTTCCAGTGGTGCGCGCCAGTTTGTACTGAGATTGTGGTTGTTCACCATCGTTCGTAGCGTGTGGTCCCGTTCTGGTCCCCGCTGCGCTCCAGCCTCAACACTCGGGCAAGTCGTGCAACCTTCATTGCCCAGCGGCATCTTCATGGGCCGTCTTCAGCTCGCTGCGGATTAGATTTTCGAGATTCTTCGCGGATTCCGCACTGGCACTTTCCAGTTGACGAAGATGCGTGTCGTGATGCATCTCGATTTCGATCGCCTCGCGGTCTTCGGGCTCAGCGGCGTGCCACTGGGGCCAAAAATTGTCAACGTAGTCGCCCAGCTCTCGCGATGCTTCGGCGGAGGCGTTCCAGGCCGTTCGAACGGAACTTGATGAGAACGCAAGGACTCGGGGGACTAGCTCCCTTTGCGCTGCCCATTCCTTCTCTGTGCGCGCTCCCCTATATCCCTCGGCCATGCCACCTCCTTGCTGACCTAGCATCTCGACGTATAGGTCGGCTCGCCGCAGCCATAGTCGCTCATCGTTGACCATGACCAGCCGATGCTGGCGTTCGGTAGCCGCCAGCGAACTTTGGAACAGCGATTGAATGGTCAGGGTCGCGGCAGAGCTGACTACGGCAATACCGCCCACAACCAGGGACTCGGTCCACGTCACCGTCGAATCGTCGCATTGTTTCGCGGTACCGTTATTGTTCAACACGCACCCAGGCCGGGGGCGCCCTACGAGGGCTTCAGCAACACACTTCCCTTCCTGCTTCCTCGTGCTGGGAATCTCTGCACCGAGGGCAGGGCGAGTCATGGGTGGCGAAGCCATCACTGGTAGGTCAACAGCGCAGTGGCGCGTGAGGGCGCACGAACGCAAAATGTAGGCGAACCGAGGCGGCCACCAGTCGCGATACCGCCGACCTTGTACCCGGTGAGCGGCTTGGTGATCGGGAAGTATTCCGGCGCCTCTTCATTACGAGTAGAAAAGCTCGTGTCTGCTGGTGATCTGCTGGCGTCCGCACCCCTCCGTGAAGTGGCGAAATGCTTCCGTGGGGTCCTGCTGTGTCCGGGGTCGTTTGGGTGAGATGTGGCAACGCCGTGACAACTTCGCGTGTCCGGAGACCTCGGTTAGGAGTAGTGATCGCAGTCGGTGTGCAGCGGTGGGGTGTAGGTCGTCGTGGCGCAGACTCGGCATGTGTGCGTTCGGTGGTGACCACCGCTCCGCAGGCAAGGCACCGCGCCGACGAGCACCTGGCCTGGACCGAGCCGGTGACCGTTCGGGCAGTAGCGGGGAGCCGGTTCCGTCCAGCGCCCGTTGCGCAGGTAGAGTCGGAGCGATTCGCACATACGTTCGATTATCCATCGATCTGTCAGCAGTTTCGATCCGGCCTCGGCCACGCCCGCAGGTCGCTACGAAACTCGATGGAACCGTTTTCCGTTCGGCAACGTCTAACCAGGCATGACAGAGACACAGCACGTAGTAGTTCGGCCAGTGCCGCAGTACGAACCGGCGCTGGGATCGGAACCGACCACTGATACCGCGGCGATCTGGGCACGGTATCTAGCCGCTCCGGCCGCGGTCGACCACGCCGAGGATCGGTAGCCGGCGGATTGGTGCCCTGCCGTCCGCGTAAGGAAGACGACTCCACGCGGACGGCACTCGGCAATCGAACGTCCGCTCATGCCGAGTATCGCGCACGCTCCTGTCCGCTTGCGGACCGTCGGATCGATACGCTGTTGCAGTGAAAGAGATCTTGGGAAGCGGTGATAGCTGTGAATTGCCTGCCGTCGCTGTCTATTGGCTCAGCTACGATCCGCAACCGGGCATCGTGCTGGTCGAGTTGGTAGATGTACACGGCCGACCTCACCAACTGGTCGGTAAGAGCGCCTACTTCGGCGGGGAACTGCTTCCCACATCGGCCTACCCATGTCCCACCACAATCCAGTGCACCATCGAGAACATCGACGACGACATAGCTACCGTCAGTACATGGTGGCTATCCGGCGGCCCCGACGATGTGCCGTTCGTCTTTGACGTACGACTGGACACACTCGGTCCAACTGACCGACTACCGCCGCCCAATCGTCCCGTCTAGGGGAATCAATGTTCGCTCATGCCGCTGGGCGCGCGTCTGCTCCGGAGGCAGCCTCGGCCCGTTCGTACCGGTACTTGTCAATCTTCCGGAGTACCGTGACCTGCCGATTCTGTCCGGCCACATCCGGGGTTGTTCGGGGTACTTGTGACAACGTGGTGACACTCGGGGGCCTCGGCGTTAGTTCGTGGGCTCTATGACCGTGATCTTCGCGAGGCTGATGTCGTCCGCAATACGCTGCAGTTCTACCTCGTACCGGACACCGGTGGGTGAGTCGAGCACGACGGTCGATCGCAGAGACTGGAGGTCGGCTGTGACGCTCACGGGACGGGGTGCGCTTTCCGGCCCCAGTCGATAGCGCGCGGTGACAAGTCGGACTGCCTCGCGCTTGGCGGAGTCATCGGTGATCGGCAAAGTCTCGTCGGTCTCAGCGCCACCCCAAAGGCGTGGCAGTCGCTTTCCGATTCCTTTGATGGCGTCCCATGCGGCATTACCGACAACACCGGTCGCAATCGCGGACCCCACCACAGGTGCCATCTCTGCGGCGAAGGACCAAGCCATCGCTGAGCTGCCCCAGGAGTACTGGTAGCGGCGCTCATCCAGTACGAACTGGTCCTGCTTGGGGAACTGGCTCTCGATGAACTGCCGCACCTCGACTTGGTCGACGCTGCGCGCGCGGAACACGAGTGTCCAGTCGTCGCTGGGCGGATCGTCCAAGTGGTTGTGGATCCGAAGGTTGATTCGTACTTCATCGGCGTGTTCTTTCACTGGGAAAGTATGCCGCCCTTCGGACCTGGGTCTGTGCACATTCTCTGCGACTTCCTTCTCCGGCTTCCTCATACTGGCCATCCCTGAACTGAGGGAGGTCGTGTCAAGGGCGCTCTATCCCTTGACTCGGCAGAGCGAGGTCAGATAATCGGGCCATGAGGAGGCAGAGGTTACGCAACCAGCCACGCCCCACGTGCGAAATCTACCGCTAGATTCAGGGCCCTCGGCCCGAGGTCGCGAAACTCCTGTCCGCCGCCTGTGGGGCGTACTAGCCTGCGCTACATGGCATTCGAACTCGCACCTGCGATAGTCGGTCTCTCTGGAGCGCTCGTAGGCGGTGGGGTGACCTTGGTCGGAAGCTGGCTTACCGGGCGACATCAAGTCAACCTCGCCGGAGCCGCAAGGACTCACGGTGTACGGGATCGCCAGTTCGAGTTGCATATGCGCTATCTGCAGACCGCCGACCATGTGCTGGGCGAATGCCGACGCGTCATGAAGTTGTCGAGCAGCACCACCCTCTATGTGTCGGAAGGAGCTGAACTGACACGTCTTTCGGAAAGCTGGAACGGCCTTCTCGACTCACGCGCTGGGGCACAGATGGCTGGTCCGAACGAACTCCTTCAGACCATGAGCCCGTTCCAGATCGCTTTGAACGAGTTGCACGATTTCCTCGAGACCAACGGTCGGAGCGTTCCCGAGGAGCAACGCATGTCGACTGCGAAAGAGAAGTGGGCAGCAACGGTCACCGCAAGGAGCAACTACGTCAAGGATGCCAGCGTACGTCTCTTGAGATAAGAGGGCGTCGGATCACAATGCGAGCCAACCCATAACAAGGTCACGCGGCCACCGGTCGCGATACCACCGATTCAGCCGGCGGATTCCGTTCAGCAATCGGCCCCGGTCTGACGGCTGGTGATCCGAAACCGCGCGAACGGCGACTCTGGAATCCTCTGACCTGCGTGTTCGGTGCTCGTCGTCCAGGCGGTGAGGTACCGATTTCCGTTCAGCAATTCGCTGGATAGGGGCGCCGGGCCCGGGGTCGACGTCGTTGGCGACCTACTACCGGCTTCGTTGACGGCGGCCAGGCGGTGAGAAAAGGGGCCGAAGCCCCCTCCCGGTCAGCAGTCGAGGGCGGCGAGGGAACGTTCGGTGGTGAGGAAGGCGCGGTAGTGGGTGGGGCAGTAGGTGTAGGTGGCGGTGCGGTGCTGCCACTCGGCTTCGGCGAGGTGGGTGGCGGGGTCGGTGCAGTCGCGGATGTCGCAGATCGTGGCGGGGGTGATGTTCATGGTCGGGGGCCTTCCGTGTCGGTGGGATCTGNCGGCGAGGTGGGTGGCGGGGTCGGTGCAGTCGCGGATGTCGCAGATCGTGGCGGGGGTGATGTTCATGGTCGGGGGCCTTCCGTGTCGGTGGGATCTGGGCTCGCCCGGACCAGGCCGCACCCACCCCGGCAAGGGCTCACCGCCCGAGGGGGTCACCCGGCTGACCAACCCAAAGGTGAGATGACACCCGCTGAAAATGACGNCCCGGACCAGGCCGCACCCACCCCGGCAAGGGCTCACCGCCCGAGGGGGTCACCCGGCTGACCAACCCAAAGGTGAGATGACACCCGCTGAAAATGACGCCGCCGCGGGTGACCCCCTCGGGTGGTGACAACGCTTGGTCCTTGCCGGGGTGGGGGTGGTCTGGTACGCCATCGGCAGATTCTGTCGACACGGAAGGCCCTCGGCCATCACCCCCGCCACGATCTGCGGCATCCCCCGCGGCTGCACCGACCCCGCCACCCACCGGAAGTGATGGCAGCACCGCACCGACACCTACGCCGGTACCAACTACCGCGGATTCCGTTCAGCAATTCGGCGCACCTGGTGAGCGGCTTGGTGATCGGGACCATGCTGCGGATTCGGGGTGGGCTGGTGACGTTGTGGTGACCGTCGACGCGGGTTCGGTAGGCAGGGCCTTATGAGGCAATCGAGCGAAGCTCGTGCGGCAGCACCGTTCGGGAATCGGTGTGCTGGTGGCCGTCGATCGGGGGCATATGCCGGCCGAATCGGGCTCGGGAATTCCGTTCAGCAATCCGCGGCCTGGCTCTCGTCGGCCTCGTCCATTGCTCGGGGCCGATGCTGTGGTGAGCTTTCAGGAGTTCTGGCGTCTGCTGATAGCGCGTGCTCGTCGCCGACGTGCCGACGCGCCGGGCGGTGAGGTACGAGCAAGACCGGTTGCGCGTCGTAGCGCGGCGGCGGCGCGCACGCACCGCCGCAGGCGCCTTGACTCTATATAGCCAAATTCAGCAATAACTTCGTGAAGTGACGGGTGCTCAGCAACTGGGACATTCCCCGACTCTGCTGCTCCGCGATCGAAGTGACGACGGGCTGAGGCTCGTTGGCTCGGTGGTGATTGTGCTGGGTGGTGATTGTGCGGGAGCTGCGGACACCGGCTACGTGCTCGGTCGCCGTAGCTCGAAGAGTCGTTCGCCCGTCGAGAACATGACTCGGATGCCGGAAGTGTGTGGGGTGCAAACGGTTCCGTGTCGTGATGCCTCGAGTACCCTGGGATCACCTCCAGCTCAGGGGCGGTACGGGACCTGGTCACCGTGCCGTGCCGGGAAAGGAGGTGAGGAACATGCCTAAACACCGCCGGAGCATGAAAGAAACCCCGGTCGATTACGGTCTGCTGCTTGCGACAGCTTCCGTGATCGCCGGGGCTCTGTTCCTGGTCAGCCGAGTTCGACGGGCTAGGTAGTTCATCAGGGTGGGCGTCGGTGCAACGGCGTCCACCCGCTCGGCATCACTCGCGTGATGCGTCCGATTGTACTTGACAAGCAACACCCAGGTAGGGGTCTGGATCACCTGATTGGGTGTCTAGATCACCTGGGTAGGTGTCTAGATCGCCGAGTCGATCCGATGTGCCGCTTCGTCGGGATCCACGGTGCCTGTATCAATCGTCAGGTCAGCATCGATCGTCGGTGTTGCAGCGCAGCCAATCGTTCAGCAACGTCACCGGTTCGTCGCGCGATGACTCAGAATCGAACGATGAGCGGGCTAGCACTGACGACAGAGCGACAAGCAGAATTGACAGAGCTACTCAACGACGAAGCGAGGTTGGACGCCACGTTTCCCCACGTCGCGGACTATCTGGATACCGTGATGCGCCTTCCAGGTTCGGGTGATCCGGAGCGGGACGCATCGTTCGATCTCAGGATGGTGCATTTCCTGACTGGAGGATCGACGCCATCCGGCAACCCGTATTGGGAAGTCGTGGCACCAGTCGTCTCACGAGACGACGAAGGACACCGTGTCATCCATGGCCAGTCGGGTAAGGCCCGACTCGCCTACGCGGAGACGGTTCTCCAGTCCACCTACGCGTACGCGATTCCATCACCTGAAACCCTGGCGTGGGTCGGGGACTTCGCCGCTGGCCGCACGCTGCTGGAACTGGGAGCCGGTCGCGGATATTGGGCCAGTCAACTCGCCAACACTGGATGCCGGGTCATGGCTTACGATTCCGAGCCTCCGAATGAGGCGGTGAACCCGTCGTTCCCCGTGAAGAGCGGGCAGAAGGCCATATGGCACCCGGTTGAGGGTCTCGAAGCATACGCAACTGCGGACAAGTCCGATGCCGTGTTGTTCCTGTGCTGGCCGCCCGGGTGGGGAGATCCGATGGCGTCCGAAGCACTAGCCGCATTCGAGCGCGACGGTGGCAATCAGCTGGTGTTCATCGGGGAGCCGCAGGGCGGAAAGACCGGCGATGACGCATTTTTCGCGGGCCTCGCGGATCGGTGGGAGCTCGTCGCGGAGGACGCCGACTACGTGACCTGGTTCCGCAACTGCGACGTCGCGCAAGGATGGGTCTTGCATCGGTAGAACACACCAGAACGGCCCGGTCACCCCAGCAATGTGAGGTGACCGGGCCGTTCGATTTCGACGTGCGCTAGGACTCCGTCGCAGCCGTAGGATTCAACGACATTCGAAAGACAAACGCCTCGTAGCGATCGCGTGGGTACGACACGTACGAGATCATCACGACCTGATCGCCTGGCGCGATGAAGCGCTGATAGACTGACTTCACCAGGCCACCAGGCGAAGCCCTCAACCATTCCGCATGCGTCGCCGTCGGGAGACTGTCGGAGAGGGTCTCTTCGAGGAACGTCGCGCCGGAAATGCCCTCGATGCCGATCGGCTGGTAGGTGTCCGAGATGGAAATAGGCCGGCGGTCTTCGCTCGCACGAGTGATTGTGTGCGTCACCCGGGTCCCTGGCTTCAGTCCCAGCGCAGCGGCCACCTCGTCGCTGGCACTGACCTGCTGGACGTGCCGGTCGATTACGACCTTCTGCTCAGACTCGTCATCCGACTCGCTGCGGAACGTCTCTTCGGGGTCCTCGAGCTGTCGCTCCGGGGACACGCGCACCAGATTCGGGCGATCAGCGACGAATGTCCCTCGGCGGGGCACTGTCCTAACAAGCCCCTGACTGATCAGCAGGTCAATCGCCGCGCGAATGACGATGGCCGAAACGTTGTGCTTTGCCGTGAGTTCCGCGTAGCTGGGTAGCTGGGTGCCAGGCATCAGCTTGCCGCTGCGGATGTCGCGGGCGAACTTACCGGCGATGGCTACGTACTGCGGCTCGGACATGAATTCTCATCCCTCTCGCGTTGAGCGTGTACCTACTTTCCTCAGTATACGCAACTAGTCATACACACAGGTCAATCCCCACATACGCCCAACGTGGCAAACGTCCGGCATTCGCAACTTTTCATCAAGTCCTTGTGTGTATACACAACTGCACATACACTAGGTCTACGGGGCCCACAGACCAACCGAATCGACACCCACCGAAGCCCCCGACACCAAGGAGAAAAGATCATGGCTTTCAAGCGCGGTAACCGCTTCCCCGTCTCGCACACCGAGGCGTTCCCGATGGGCCTGATCCTGCAGGGCCAGATCGAGCCGCTGATCAAGTACAACCCGGACCGCAACGCGGTTCCCGAGCAGCGACGCGACTACGACCCCAAGACCAACGAGGGCACTCAGCTGCTGATGTGGCGTGCCACGGTCACCGACCCGGACGAGACCAAGTCCAAGCGCGCCAGCTTCGACCTGATCTTCCTGGCCGAGCACGCGCCGGTTCCCTCGACGCCGGAGGTGTTGCCGGGGATGCGTCAGATCGTGTTGGAGGGCCTGCTCGCGGAGCCGAAGGTGATGGGGCAGGGCGAGTTCAAGTACCTGGGCTACCAGTTCTATGCCGGTGGCATCGAGGGCGATAACTCCGGTGCCCGCAACGTCACCGTCGAGCGCAAGGCCGCGTGATCGTCATGTCCTTCATCACCACTCACACCTCGTTGTCGCGGGGCATCCTCGTCAGCTACACCGCACCGCGTCCGGCGTCTTATGACGAGAACACCACCATCCCCGCCTACTTCAGCATCGAGCTCGACATGAAGTACGGCGGCGCACGCTTGGCTCTGACGGCCGAAGATGCACGGGCGCTGCTCGAACAACTTCCGCGCCTGGTGATGGAACACGATGCCGCCGAGCATGTCCGCGCCGAGCAGGTGGCCGCTGAGAAGTCCGCGACTGAGCCCAAGGCGGCGTGACCGTGAGTACGGCGGATCAGCAGCCCAAAAGTGTTCGGTGGGCTCGCTGGTCCGCCGTTCTCATCGTCCTAGTCATCGGTGGGGCCGCGTTCGTTCTCTCGTTCGCGGCTCTGCGTGACCTCGCGATCAGGGCTCACACTCCCAACGGACTGGCGTGGCTGTTCCCGGTGATCGTGGACGGCACCATCATTCAAGCCACGATCGCGGTCCTGGCCCTGGCCGACAGCCCCGAACGAACCTTCTTCACCCGCGTGCTGATCGCCGGGGCCACGGTCTCGATCGGCGGGAACATCGCTCACGCACTGGTCTCGGGTCATGGTGCTTTGGCTGCGATCCTCGCGGTGATCGCCCCCGCCGCACTGCTGCTCGACACCCACGGTCTGGCTGTGCTGCTGCGCTCTCGCAACACCCCAAAGCTCGCACCCACTACGCCACCTGTCGTGGCCGAAACGGCCAAAACCCCTACCCCCGAACCCGTTCCGGCTCCGATGCCGACGAGTTCGCCGATTCTCCCGGCACCTGTCCGGCCGACCACACCGCCACCTGTGCGGGTGGTCCAGCCATTCCAACCTCCGCGCCCTGTTCCGGTCGCGGTCCCTTCAGGAGGTCATTGACATGCAATACCCGCTGCCACATTCAGTTCTGATCCCGTTGGGCGAAAAGACCGCCCTGCGCACCGTCGAGGCGATCGACGCAAGGTTTGTCCACCGGTTCGACACGGTGGAGGTGAAGCTGGGTGCTTCCTGTCTGCTGCTCACCTTCGCCGATGCCGCTGACCTGGTGGACAAGCTCGCCGAAGCGCTGGAAGCTCGCACCTCGACTCTGCGGGTGGTGGCGTGATGCTGCACCAGCAGGAAGGTCACTGGGTCTTCAACAAGGAACCGAATTGGGTTCGCGCCGAGATGCAGGTCGGTAGCCGTCTCTACCTCGACACCGGCGTTCCCGCTGCCCGGTACTTCGACTACGTCAACCGCGGCCACGGCGGAATTGTGCTCAGCCTCGGTCATGTGCCGGGAACACCATCTTTCCGGATGGAACTCGGTGTCGACGATGCCATGCAGCTGATCGACATCCTGGCCGCTGCTGTCGTTGACGGGCGTATCGCGATGGTGGCGGCCAAGGCGGAGGTCGAGCGTGGCGAGGTTGTGGAGCCGATCCCGCCGATCCCGTTCGTGGACGTGACCGCGGAGCCCTGCCAGTGGCGTTGCTGCCGAGAGCGGGTCCTCTGATGGGCACCACTGTTGTCGCTCTGTCGACGATCCTGGCCACCGGAATGATGCTGTGGTGGCGTCGCCTCGATGGGGTACGTCCTGCGGCTTCGGCTTCGGAATCTGACCCGTTGGCGCATGTGCCGACCGAACTGCGTACTGCGGTCATGATCATGACCGACTCCCGCCAGCTCGCCTACATGTGGGTCGCGATCGGACTCGGAGGTCCTGACCGCGGTTGGCCGAACGTTCTCACGATGACTCGGGTGCCGTCCGGTGCTGTCGCTGAGGTGCAGATGCTCGGCGGTCAGAAGGTCACGGACTGGACCAACGAGGACACCCGCGACCAGCTCGCCCAGTACCTCGGTGTACCGAAAGTACTTGTTACACAAACAGGTCCAGGCTTCCTGGCTCTGGATTTGCGGTGCTGGGACACTCTTGCCGATCCCGTAGTCGTCCATCCCGATGCGTTCACCGCTACCGGTGTCGATCTGTCGGCGGTCCCGGTGGGTGTGCGTGAGGACGGTCAACTGTGGCTGGTCCGGTTGCTCGGTACCCATATCTTGCTCGCCGGTGCCACCGGATCGGGTAAGGGCTCGGTGTTGTGGTCGCTGGTCGCTGGAATCGGTCCCGCGATCACCGCTGGATATGTCGATGTGTGGGTGGCAGACCCCAAGGGCGGCATGGAATTTTCCCGTGGTGAGGAGCTGTGGACACGGTTCGAATGGACCGCTGCCGGGATCCTGGGCATGCTCGCCGACGCGGTCGCGCAGATGCAGGAACGTACCGCCCAGCTCAAGGCTGCCCGGATCCGCAAGTTCACGCCGTCACCCGATATGCCGCTGGTGTGGATCGTCATCGACGAAGGCGCGGCCCTGTCCTCGTTCGCTTCTCGCGAGGAGCAGGAGCAGTTCCGTCAGCACACGGGCATGTTGCAAACCCAGGGCCGTGCGGTCGGCTACTCGGTCACTGCGGCTGTGCAGGACCCCTCGAAAGAGACGATGCCGAACCGGCAACTGTTTCCGATCCGCATCGGCTTGCGCCTCGAGGAGTCCAACCAGATCAGGATGATCCACGGCGAAGAAGCCAAGGACAGGGGTGCCCGCTGCGACCAAATCCCCTTTGACACACCCGGTGTCGGCTACGTCGCCGAGGACGGCAAAGAAGGATTCGCGCGGGTCCGGGCGTTCATGGTCACCGATGATGACATCGACACCCTGGTAGCCGTCTACGGCCCACCCGCACCGGACTACACACCCCAAGCCGACTACACCGACTTCGACCCCGACTACATCCCCGGCGAAGACGACGACCTCGGGCAGGCGGACCGAATCCCACGTCGTCACCTACTGCGACACCTGCGGCGACATCCTCACCGACGCTGACGGGGAATCGATCTGCTTCGACTCCACCAACCAAGCCGTTTCGTTCCTCACCGCCGACCGTGCAAGCGGCTGGGTCTACGACGGCGACACCGTCGTCTGTGACATCTGCGTCGCGACTCAGCAGTGCCAGCGCGATGGCCATCGGTTCACCGAACTCGAATGCACCGTCTGCGGCATCTTCCCCGCCGATCACAAGGAGTACTGACCATGGCACGCAAGAACAACACCCGCACCGACAACGGTCTCGCCGACGTCATCGACTTCCAGACCCGCAGCCGTTGCCGGTCCGAAGCCCGCGGCCTGGACCCCCTCGCCGTCGCGGTCACGATGCTCGCCGAGACCGGCCACGCCCCCGCCTGGAACGACTACGGCACGGACGGATGGGACGACGCAGCATGACGAAAGGACCGGCCTACGCCCCGCATTGGGGCCTGCTCGTCGGCGAGACAGTCCACCCGCTGCCCAAAGCTCGCGTGGCGGGAGATGCCTACATAGCCGCTGGCAAGGACAGTCGAAGCCCCGAAGTGGTCTACCGACACAACACAGCTGACCCGTGGCTCACCTTCTCCAGTGACGAAGAAGCTCCCACCCAGCTCGAATTCGATTGGACCCCAGCATGACTCGCACAACCACCACGACCACGAACGACACCGACTTCGGCGACGTGGTCATGGAAATGCTCGGCAACCTCTTGGTCGCCATCGTCACCGCGGCGTTCCACCTGGTGTGGTTGGCGGTCCTGTTCCCGATGGTGTCGGTTCCCGGGGTCGGGGTGGCTGGTGTGGCTGTCGCGGGGATGGTGCTGTGGCGAGTGTTGAGCCCGCAGACCTTCGAGCGCTGGCTCACCGGTCGCATCCGGTCTCGTTGGTTGGCCTGGTTCCGCTACCGCCGCCGCTGGGCCGCTGTGATGGATGCTTGCCTGCTGACCAAGAAGGACGGCGACCGGGTGAGCGTCCCGCGGCTGATGGGTGTGCGGATCGGGGAATCGTTGGACACGGTCCGGGTAAAGATGCTGCCCGGACATGCCCCCGCCGACTGGGAAAACCGTGTCGAGCACCTGGCCCACGCCTTCGGTACCCGCCACGCCCGAGTTGCGATCGTCGGCGCCAGCCTCCTCGAGATCACATTCCGCCGCTCCGATTCGCTGGCCGAACCGATCGTCGTCGACTTCGAATCGATGGCCGGATTCAAAACCTTGCCGTCGCGCAAGGCCGCATGAACACCACCAACGATCACCTAGCTGAGGGAGGCCGCACCATGGACACCACCACCAACACCGCCCAATCCGTGCCCGCGGCTTCCCTCGGCCGTACAACTGCCGCTCAGCGTCGGGCGATGCCGTCGCTCAAGGACATCGCCGAATCGGCCGCCGAGAAGGAAGGCGTGTGTGCTCGGGTCATTCCGATGCGGGCCGTCGACGATTCCACTGGCAAGATCTCCTACGTCGGTGCCCCGTGCAAATGCCGCTTCGAAGCGATCTGCCCGGCCTGCGCCAAGGCCTACCGCACCCTTCGCATGAACCAGCTCCGTGAAGGGTGGTGCCTGAGTAAGGAACCGGTCGACGAGACCGTCGAGCCGACTCAGGAACAAACAGACTTGCTCAGTGCCCGCGGACTCCTGTTCGACCAGTTCCGCCTGGCCCTCGACGACGAAGACACCGACCTCGCCGACTCGATCCGGGCCTTGGTCGCCGAGATAGATACCGAATTGCGGGACCTCGGTGTGAAGGGCAGGTTTCCGTCTCTGGATGAGAAGCCACGTCGTAAGGCGAAGTCCACTCGCCGTCGCCAGGACGTGCCGAACCTGCCTCGCCGCAAGGTCGAAAAGCGGACCTTGGGTCAGGTGTACAACGGCTACCAGCCCTCCACGTTCCTGACGGTCACCCTCGGCAGCTACGGCGCAATTAACCAGGTGTGGGACCCCAAGGCAGGCAAAGACGGCAAGGGTGCGTTGGTCTCGGATGGTTCCCCGGTCGACCCCGAAACCTACGACTACTCCCGCGCTGCCCGTGACGCCATCCACTTCGCCGCATTGGTCGATCGCTGGGTGCAGAACCTGCGACGGGCCGTCGGCTGGGACGTGCAGTACTTCGGCAGTGTCGAACCGCAGAAGCGTGGGGCCCCGCACGCGCACATCGCTATTCGTGGGTCGGTGTCGANCATCCACTTCGCCGCATTGGTCGATCGCTGGGTGCAGAACCTGCGACGGGCCGTCGGCTGGGACGTGCAGTACTTCGGCAGTGTCGAACCGCAGAAGCGTGGGGCCCCGCACGCGCACATCGCTATTCGTGGGTCGGTGTCGAACAAGATGCTCAAGGCGGTCACCGCGGCGACCTACCGCCAGATCTGGTGGCCGCACTTCGACAAGCCGGTCTACCGCGACGGACAGATGCCCGAATGGGATTACGTCGCCGGCACTTTCGTCGACCCCCAAACCGGCGACCCGCTGACTTCCTGGGATGACGCTCTCGCGGTGATGGACGAGGTAGACGACCTCGAACCGGCTCACGTGATCCGGTTCGGTTTGCAGGCCAAGCCGATTCAGATCCTCGGTGGCACCGACAAGATGGAACGACGGGTGCGCTACCTGACCAAGTACCTCACCAAGAGTGTCGCCGACCTGCTCGAACCGGGTTCGCGTCGTGTCGCCGAACACTACGACCGTTTGCACGCGGAGATGTGCGTGACGCCCTGCTCGCCGAAATGCGGGGTGTGGTTGCGCTACGGGATCGTCCCCAAGGGTGCCAGCGAGAAGACCCAGCCCGGCTACTGCAAGGGCAAAGCGCACCGCCGCGACACCCTCGGTCTGCCTGGTCGCCGGGTCCTGAACTCGAAGAAGTGGACCGGCAAGACCTTGCCCGACCACAAGGCCGAACGCGCGGAGTTTGTTCGGCAACAGCTCTCACACGTGCGCGTGTACCCGGTCCCGCCGGGCGATCCGGACGCACCACCGCGCGAACACCTCGTGATGGCGCTGGTGAATGCCCGCTCGATATGGCGGGTCGAATACACCGCCGCACGAATGGCTTTTGCTCCCGAACCGCCAGACCCAACGACTTCCGTTCAGCAACACGAAGCAGCCTGAGAGGGGATCACGATGCAACGCCTACAGACTGGACTCACCGCTACGCGCTGGGCCGACACCAGAGAGGCAGCGGCAATCATCCATTGCCATCCGGAGGTGCTTCGGCGCTGGCATCGCGAAGGCTCTGCACCGTTCGCGCTTCCCACTCCGAAACGTCGTGGGCGGCAATATTTTTGGGACATCGATGCCCTGCATGCGGCTATGGATGCAATGCAGACCGACGAGCGGTACACCGGGACCGATGGCTAGAACTGGTCGACCGCCGCGTCCTGTCGGCGTTCCTGGAAATGTCCGGCGAACTGAGCTCCGTCCGGGTCATTGGGAAGCTGAGACGTGGGTCCGGGACCGTAGTGGGCGACCACGCCGAGTCAGCCGAGTGTCACCGGACCGCTACGACAGCCGGGGCCGGCGAATTCCGGACAAGGACGGAAGTCGTGCCGAGGTGGCCGTGCGTGAGGCGGTATCCATGCTTGCCCCGGACTCCGAAAGTGAGATCACCAGGGCGACGACTGTTTCTCAGCTGTGGACGGCGTACCGGGTCTATCTGGTCAAAAAGGACCGCGCCGAAGGCACGCTCGCGCTGTACGACCGTTGGGCGGCAATGTTGATCGCCGAGTACGGATTTCGCCGTATCGGTCCGGAGGAATTCAAGACGAGCACGGCGGAGACCTTCCTGGATACCGTCGCCGCTGGGCATGGTCGGGGCTCGATGCTCAATGCCCGGTCGATGATGTCGGGGATGTTCCGATTCGCTGTCCGCAAGAACGCGCTGGAGGTGAATCCTGTTCGAGAAGCCGAGATTCCCGAGAACGTGGAGGCCAAAGGCAGGACCGGGGGAGCGGGCCATATCGAGATAGACGACCTGCGATTCATCCTCGCCTCGGTGTACTGGTCCACGGTGCCGTGCCCTCGCAAGTTGACCAAGGCTGAGCAAGCTCGCGGTATCCGCACCTACACCCCGCCCACGGTCGCCGAGTACTGCGACGATGCGGACCTGGCCGACGTGATCGTGATGATGAGCGCGATCGGACAGCGTCCCAGCCAGGTCCTCGGACTCGCGTGGCCGTTCTACGACAGCAAGAAGAAGGAGATCCGGACCGTGGGCAAGGTCATCCGGGTCAAGGGCAAGGGCCTGGTCCGAGTGGTTCGTGACAGGGACCCCAAGAACCCGCAGGGCACGATCGCCCTTCCCGGCTACGCGGTGGACATGCTCGACCGGCGTCGTGAGCGGATGGAGCAGCGCAAGCGGGATTGCCCTCCGCCGATCGGCTACGACGTGGATCTGATCTTTCCGTCGACGGAATGGACCTTGCGGGATCCTGTCAACGTCTCGCACCAGTGGCAGCGAGTGCGTGAAGCCCTCGAACTGCCCGACGATCTGAGCCCGTATGCCTTCCGCAAGCTTGTGGCGATGGTCCTCGATGATGCGAAGTTGTCGGCCCGAGTGACCGCGGATGTGCTCCAGCATGCCGATCCGGCGATGACTCAGCGCAAGTACATGCGGCGTGGAAAGGTGCACCATGACGCCGCGGCGGTGATCCATGATGCCGTGATGGGTGGCATGGGACCGGCTGATGGTCGAAGACCGACGCGGGGCGACTTTTCGGAGACTTTCCGGAACTTTAGCGCCTGATGGTACGAGAAAAGCCCCTGACTTCCGCACAGAAGCGCTGGTCAGGGGCTTTTTATGCTCCCCCATCTGGACTCGAACCAGAAACCTGCCGATTAACAGTCGGCTGCTCTGCCAATTGAGCTATAGGGGATTGCCCTGGGTGGTTAGACTCAGGCGGTCTGCCTTGGCGGGCTGACCGAGATGAAACTTTAGCGCATCGTGTCGCGGGAACCCAAATCGGGGCGCTACCTGCGGACATGCGGCGTATAACGATGTGCTGTCGAACGGTGGCCGGATCGACAGGGGTGGGGCGGCTGGGGCAGGATGGACCCGCACACAGACGTGGGAGGAGCTCCAGGAGATGCTGCGGTTGATCATCGGCGTAGCGGCCGGTTATGTGCTTGGTACGAAGGCCGGTCGGGCGCGCTACGAACAGATCACTGCGGCCTCGCGAGCGGTCGCGGGTAGTCCGGTGACCAGGAAGCTGGTGTCGGTGAGCCGGCAGAAGCTGTCGGACAAGTTGAGCACCCAGCCGAAGCTGGAGCCGATGGAGCCGATCGACGAGCGCACCACGGTGCTGATCCCGCACAACCAGCTGCGCCGCTGAGCCCACTCGGGCCGGTGTCGGATGGTGGCAGGTAGGTCCGCATTGCGCCGATACCAAGGGAGCTTCGACGTCGGGGACGGCTCGATCCGATTCCGCCTGACTCATGGTCGAACTGGCTGATCAGCGCCGGGATCGCTGTGGTTTGCGAGATTCCTTGCGGTTCAGCGCATTCGACAGGCACAGCGCGCGAGTCCTCGGTCTCGGGTCTCGGGGCCTGGCTGCCGGGCTTCGAGTTCGGTGAGCCGTTGCGCGAGCACCGTGATGTCCCTCCACTAGGCTCGGCGAAACTACAGCTCAGACAAACCGATACACGGGGGAATCGTTATGACCGATCCGCAACTGAACGTTATCGGCACCGCACCGGTGTCATTGTTCAGCGCCCAGAATCTCAGCGACGTAAGTACGGAACCCGTCGAGACGGTCCCTGGCAACCATCTGCCGACCTTCCTGGCCGCTGTCGAAGACCCAGACCTCACCTGACCGGCCCGCTACGCCGCGTTCTCGGCCTCACTGCGTAGCCGGCGGCGATCCTCCCGGTTTACCGGATCGGTTGTTGAGCCACTGAGTGACGCGCGATAGACGCTGTGGCGCGAATACGCCGAGAAGCAAGAGCGCGAAGGGAAACCCGAACAGTGCGGTGGGGATCAGCCATACCAGGTCCTCGGCTGCCCGGAGCGCACTGTGGTAGGCGTACGGCTCAGCACCGATGTCGATGAGCCGTGGCCGCGCGGTGACGACATCGCCCGCGTCCACCCCGTATAGCCGCACTGTCCGGCCATCGGCGTCCACCCGTCCTTCGCCGGGCCTGCCGTCGCTTCCGAAGCTGGAACCCGAAGACCCTGTGGTTACCTTCACCCGCATGGTCTCCCCGTAGCCGAGCCAGTAGGCGACGACGTTGACCGGTTGGGTGATCGAGAACAGGGCCACGGAACCGAGGCAGAGGCCGAAGAGGGCGAGCAGTAGGACGATGAGAATGCGCGATCCTGGGCGCTTGGCAGTGCTTGTCACGGTCTCCACCTTCGTGTCCGGCAATCATGGCTGCTCGGCGATCGGGGGATGACTACCGCGATAACGCGTGGATCGACCACCGAACCCCCGTTTCAGCTCCCCAGCAGACCCTGCTTGATCTTCGCCCCCGCGGACACAGCCGACGGCTCGAAGCCCGCGCAGCGGAAAGGCTACCGGCTTCGACCGAAAGTTTCTGCCTAGCAGAAGAATTCGCCGACGATCGGTCAGGGGCGCGATACGCGGCAAGTGCGAGGTGGGATTCACAGCACGTAGTACTGCGCGAGAAATTGGGGTAGCCGGGTACTCGTGTCAGCTCGCGCACATCCTCGTACGTTCGAAAACAGCCTGAAAATCTGCGGCTGACGTTGGCGTTTGGGACATCGGAGCCGCTCGAGTATCGAGGAGCACGAATGTCTACCGCAATGACCACGCTGACTTCGCCCAAAGGTCAACCGCTGACTCTGGTCGGCGACGCGAAGTTCTCACCGAACTCGGTGTATCCCCGTGTCGAACCGCCGTACGGCGACGAACTCGGCCCTGTCCTGGAGATGTCGGACTACGAGCTCGCCGAAGCCTTGCGGCCGGTGATCTACAACGACGGCAAGGAGTACACGACCGAGGCGCCGACCACCACGTTCGTCGAGCTGCTTCGGGAGGACCGGGAACGCCGCACAGCGTCCTACACTGCGCTGTCGCGCTCCCGGTCCGAACAGCTCGATTCCTCGTCGCTGCACGCGTTGTCGGGAATCATCGGCTCGGACAACCGCGTCGTGCGCCGCGACAACACGGTGTATCCGATGAGCACGGTCGCCTATCTCGCGCTCGCGAACGGGGGATACTCGGGGTCAGCGACGATGGTCGGGCCGTCGACCGCCGTGACCGCGGCGCACGTGGTGCACAACGGGACGAACTGGCTTCCGTTCGCCTCCGTCGCACCCGGTACCGATCGCCAAGACCCGACGCCGATGCCCTTCGGCAGCCATGGCGGATACAACGTGACGGTCCCCGGCGGCTGGGTCAACAACGCGGGCGGCGACGCGCGGTTCGACTACGCCGTCATCGAATTCTCCGGATACGGCGACTTCCCCGGCCGTGCATCGGGGTGGAAGGGGCTGTGGGTCGCGCCCGACAACGTGGTGAGCGGCAACCGGATGTACCTCTACGGCCATCCGAGTGACAAGGCGCAACCTCAGATCTGGGGCAACGAGGGCAACGGCATCCTCAACGGTCAGTACATCAACTTCTTCATGGATGCCTGGTACGGCGACAGCGGTTCGGGGCTCTATGTGTACGACACCGACGGATGGCCCTACGTCGTGGGCGTGCTGCGCGGTGCCACCGGCGCGATCGGCGACAACAGCAAGCCCAACTTCGGGCGGCGGATGACTCGCGACGTCTACGACTTCATCGTCGCGTACTCGGCTCTGTAGGAAGGAATCATCATGTCCGACACCATCTCTGCCGAGCCGGTAGCCGGCGTCGCATTCGACTCCGTGGTACCCGTCGAGAAGCCGCTGCAGACCGACCTGACGGTGATGCCCGAACTGCTCGAGGTCGATCTGTTGGTGCGCGCGGCGGAGGCGCGCACCAAGTTCAACGTCGACGGATCCGGCATGACGGTCGCCGTCCTCGATACCGGGCTCCGCACCACCCACGTCGACTTCTCCGGCCGTGTGCGGGCGGGCCGGAACTTCACGTCCGACAACAACGGTTCGCCCACCGATCCGACCGACGGGCAGGGGCACGGAACCAACGTCGCGGGGATCATCTGCGCCGGCGGCGTGCACACCGGGATGGCGCCGCGCGCGAAGATCGTGCCCGTCAAGGTCCTCGGTAACTCCGGCGGCGGTAGTTTCCTGGCGATTCGCGACGCACTGCTCTGGGTGCTGGCCAATCGAACATCGCTCGGTATTTCCGCGGTGTGTATGTCGCTCGGCGCCTCGGACAACAACACCTCGGACGCGGATTTCGCGGGTGACGGCATCGGCGATGCGATGCGGAAGCTCACCGACGTCGGCGTCGCCTGCTGTGTGGCGGCGGGTAACGACTACTTCGGCCACCACAGTGGCCAAGGCATGAGCTACCCGGCGATCTTCCGGCAGACGATCAGTGTCGGTGCGGTCTACGACGCCGACGAAGGATCGTTCAGCTACGGCTCCGGAGCAACCGCTCTCTCGACGGCGCCGGACCGGATCACGCCGTTCTCGCAGCGTCTGCACGCGAGCGTGGGCGGCGATTGCGCGACCGATATCTTCGCGCCGGGCGCCCCGACGACCTCCTCGGGGATCCGCAACGACAGCGGCGAGTCGATCCAGCACGGCACCAGTCAGGCCACGCCCGTGGTCGCCGGCATCGTGTTGCTGATTCAGCAATTCCATCTGCGGGTGGCCGGGACGATGCCGTCGGTCGCCGATGTTCGCAAATGGCTGCTGGCGGGTGCCGTGCCGATCGTGGATGGCGACGACGAGAACGACAACGTCGTCCACACCGGGCAGACGTTCAGCCGGATCAGCGCGTTCGGCGCGCTCACCGCGTGCGCGAAGGACGTGGCGAGGTCGGCGCTGGTCGAAGCGGGCATCGACCGTTCGCGGGTGTAGCTGCCATGAACGCCGATCGTTCGGCCGAGCGCGAGGGTGACCCGCGCTCGGCGCGAGCGCATTCCGGCAAGATCGCGAGGCTGTTCCTCAGCCATTCGAGCCGGGACAGCCGCGAGGCGGTCGCGCTGCGGGCGTGGCTGATCGAGGCGGAGCCCGGTCTGGCAGGCGAGATCTTCCTCGATCTCGACCAGGACACCGGGATTCCGGCCGGTGTTCGGTGGAAGGACGCTTTGCGCCGGGCGGGCGACCGCTGTGAGGCGGTGATCTGTCTGCTGTCGGACAACTGGGACAGCTCTCATGAGTGCAAGGTCGAATACCGCCATGCCGAGTCCATGAACAAGCCGATCTTCACCGTCCGCCTCGAACCGCTGACGGGGCGCGACATGACCAGTGAATGGCAGCGTTGCGACCTGTTCGGGGAGGGACCGAAGACCGCGATCTCGGTGGACGGGGAAACGGTCGAGTTCCTGACCGAGGGGTTGCAGCGGCTCCGTTACGGCCTGCGGGCCGCGGGCATCGGCGCCGACACCTTCGCCTGGCCACCGCCCGGCGACCCCGGCCGTGCACCCTACCGAGGGTGGGAACCGCTCGAATCCGTCGATGCCGCAGTATATTTCGGCCGCGACGCGCAGATCGGGCGAGCGATGGACGCGGTGCGCGGCCTGCGTAGCCTTGGTGGCGGCCACCTGTTCGTAGTCCTCGGTCCCTCCGGCGTCGGTAAGTCGTCGTTCGTGCGGGCCGGGTTGCTGCCTCGTCTGGCTCGCGACGACCGACACTTCCTCACCATGGACATCGTGCGTCCGCACCGCAGAGCGCTCACCGGCGACGCCGGATTCGCACGGTCGATCCATGCGTTGCGCGTCGGCGTCGGGCTGCGTCGGCCCGGGCTCACCGAGATCGAGGACGGTGTCCGCGATATCGAACAGGTGCGGGCTTGGCTGATCGAGGCCCAGCAGGCCGCGCGGGAGCGCGTCCTGGACTCCGACGACGATCCGGTGCCGACGCTGATCCTGCCGATCGACCAGGCCGAGGAACTGTTCGGCCCCGAGGCCGGCGAGCAGGCAGGCGTGCTGCTCACCCTGCTCGGCGGCCTGCTCGACCGCGAGCGCGGGATCACGATGATCGCGGTCGCCACGATCCGCTCCGACCGCTACGAACCGCTGCAGACCGCACCCATGCTGGCGTCGGTCGCGGTGCGGCCGTTCGACGATCTGAAGCCGATGCCACAGGCCCAGTTCAAGGAGGTCATCGTCGGGCCGGTGCGGCGGGCGAGCGAAGCGGGCGCGGAGTTGTCCTTCGCCCCGGATTTGGTGGAACGTCTGCTCGACGACTGGTCGCGCGGCGCCGACACCCTGCCGCTGCTCTCGCTCACCCTCGCCCGGCTGTATCAGGACTACGGTGACGGGGAGATCACCCTCGCGCACTACGAATCCCTCGGCGGATTGCGGCGCGTGGTGCAGCGGGAGGTCGACGAACTGCTCGACGACGATCCCGAGGTCCGCGCCGGGCAGTTGGCGATCTTGCGACGGGCGTTCGTGCCGTGGCTGGCGACGATCAACTCCGGCAACGACCAGCCGATGCGCCGCCCCGCCCGCTGGTTCGATCTGCCGCCGGAGAGTCATCCGTTGCTCGAGGCGTTCGTCGCGCGCAGGTTGCTGGTCAAGGACGAGCGCGACGGGGCAGTTGTCGTCGAGGTCGCCTTGGAAAGCCTGCTGCGCCAATGGGATACGCTCGCCGACTGGCTGCGGGTGGAGGCCGCCGATCTCGAGGCCGCCGACAATCTCGAGCGGGCCGCGCAGGCGTGGGAGCAAAACGGGCGGCGCGAGGAATGGCTGCTGGCGGGGTCGCGACTCACCGACGCCGAATCACTCGCCGCCGCACCAGGATTCCGCGAGCGGCTCAACCCGATGCGGAGTTTGTTGCTGGACTCGCGGCGCGCCGAGGATCAGCGCATCGAGGAGGAACGTCGGCACCAGGAGGATGAGCTGCGGGCGGCGAGGGAACGTCAGCTCGCGGCGGAGACGTTGGCGGCCACGGAGAGTCGGGCAAAAGAAGACGCGCAGCGCAGCGCGCGGGCGTTGCACCGGCGGTCGCGGATTCTGCGGGTGGCGCTGGTGTTGACCATGGTTGCCGCGTTGGTTGCGGGGCTGTTGTGGGTGCGTGCGGATCGGGCGCAGGAAAAGGCCGTCGCCGAGAACCGTCATGCGACCGTCATGGCATTGTCGGCGCATTCGCATCGTATGCTCTCGGGCAAGTGGCCGGGCAAGAGCAACGACATCCTCGGCATGCAGATGGTCATCGCCGCGCACCGCTTCGATGCGGGAGCCCGGCAGGAGTTCGCCCTGCTCGAAGCTATTTACCAGCAAGGCAAGCTCCGCAAGATTGTCAGTATGAACGGGGCCGAGGTCGCGAGCGTTGCCTATAGCCCGGACGGGAAGCTGATTGCGGCCGCCAAAGGTAGCGAGATCGAACTACTCGACGCCGCCACATGGAAGCCGATCGGCGATCCGATGTCAGGTCACAAGTCAGAGGTGGCACGCATTGCGTTCAGTCCGGACGGTGCCCGCCTCGTGTCCGCGGGCCGAGATCGAACGGTGCGGCTGTGGGACATCGGGTCTCAGAAGCAGATCGGTGCCGAAATGCGCGGCCACACCGGAGCGGTCGTCGGCGTCGCGTTCAGCCCGGACGGCCGCCATATCGCATCGGCGGGCTGGGACAAGACTGTCCGGCTCTGGAATGCCGACACGCAGCAGCAGATCAGCGAGATGACCGGGCACACGATGCCGGTGACAGCGGTGGCATTCGGCGGGGGTGGGCTGATCGCCTCAGGCGACTTCGGCGGCAGCGTGCGCCTGTGGGACGCCCAGTCGGGACTGCTTTCGGGCGAGCCGCTGACCGCCTACACGCACAGTGCGGTGAACAGTCTTGCCTTCGACTGGAACGGTGACCGACTCGTGGTCGCGGGATTCGATCTCCAGCAGTGGGATTCGAGGACCCACCAGCCGATCGGGGAGCCGATGCGTGGGCACACAGCGGCTGTGGAACAAGTAACTTACAGTCGCGACAGCTCCGAGATCGCCTCGGCAAGCGATGACAAGTCGATTCGGCTGTGGGATGCGAAGACGGGCCGATCCCTCGGTGAGCCACTCGAAGGACACGAACTCATCGTGTCCAGCATCGCATTTCACCCCGACTCGGGTCGAGTCCTGTCCGGGAGCTACGACTCCACCGTCCGTGAGTGGGATGTGCGCGAGGGGCGAGTTATCCACCCCGGCGACAAAGTGTCCAGCGCGGACGTGAGTCCGACCGGCCGACAGATTGTCTCCGGCGGTGTGGACGGCACGATCCGGCAGTGGGACACAGAAACCGGTGCACAGATCGGCCCCTCGATCCGAGGTGAACACGGAATCCCCCTCCCGGAATACGCCGCCGAAGGCACACAGGTCGAGTCCGTTGGGTTCAGCAAGGAGTCCCTCACCTTGACCGACATTCGGTTCTGGGATGCCGTATCGGGCGTGGCGATCGGGCCGCCGATCACTCTGCCGCCGGAAACGACCAACGTGGTGCACGATTCGGGTCGACGCAGGATGGTGACCACCTCCGACGGCCATACCCAGATCCGCGACATGACGAGTATGCGGCCGATCGGGCTGGAACTGCGCCATGACGATGGCTCCGTGCTAGCGATATCGATCGACAACAACGGAAGCCATATCGCCACCGGTGCCTCGGACTACTCGGTGCGGTTGTGGGATGCGAACACCGGCCAGTCGGTCGGCCAGCCGATGGCTGGACAGGCGTGGGTCAAAAGCACCGCCTTCAGCCCGGACAGTCGCCTGCTCGCCGTCGGCTACGAGGACAAATCGGTTCGCATCTGGGACACCGACACCAGCCAACAAATCGGCGAGCCTATGTGGCAGGACGGCCCCGCCAGTCAGATCCGATTCTCTCCGGACGGCCGCACAATCGTTACGGTCGGCACCGACAACGTGCTGCGGCTGTGGGACGTGGAGACGCACAACCAAATCGGTCCTCCGTTGGTCGGTCACGGTGCCCCGATTACCGCTGTCGACTTCACTTCCGACGGATCTCGAATCATGTCGGCGAGCGTGGACGAGACCATCCGGATATGGCCCGTACCAACCGCCTCGCCCGAGCAACTCTGCGCCAAGCTGACCCACAACATGAGCCGAGAGATGTGGCGGAGCTGGGTCTCTTCGGAGATCGACTACGTCGTGCTGTGCGAGGGACTGCCGATCGCCGGTGAGGAGGAGTAGTGATGCTCACCGACGAGGACCTTCTGAACACTCTCTGGCAGAGGCGAACTCGCTGGTCGAGCACCGCTACCCGGATGAAGCGCCGCTTGGATCGCGTGCGCCTCACAGTCTTGTTCCTCGGGAGCTGGGGCGCGATCGCCACGGCCTCGACCACCACCATCCTCCGCGCGGCGGGCACCCCGACCCGCATCGTGGCGCTCTCGGGCGCGGTGGCGCTGGCGGTGGCGACGTTCCTCACCGCCCAGTTCCTCACCGCGGAATCGACCCGCCGCTGGACCCGAGCGCGGGCGGTCTCCGAAGGCATCAAGCACCGCATTCTCACCTACCGCGCCACCGGCGACGCGCGACAGTACAGGCGATTGCAGGCCGACATCGATGGCATCGAGCAGTCGGCCGAGGACCTGCTGCCACTGCTCGTACCCGGTGGCGAAGCCGTCCAGGCTCCACCGTCGATGCACCCCGACGAGTACGTCCGCGATCGGATAAGGGCCCAGATCGACGACTACTACCTACCCGCCGCCCGCTGCTACAGCACCCGTGCCACCCGGCTGCGCCGCGCCGCCATCGGCCTCGGCCTCGCAGCCACGATCGTCGCCGCGATCAACACCGGCGTCGGCGCGGAAGCGTCGGGGCGGATCGCTCCCTGGGTCGCGGTCATGACCACGCTGAGCGGATCGTTGCTGGCCTACCTCGCGGGCAAGCGGTACGACTTCCTGGTGATGACCTACCTCGCCACCGCGAATCGTCTGCAGCGGCGGCTCGATCGCTGGCGCACCGACGGATCGCCCACCGACCAGGTCCGGTGGGTGGAGTTCGTCGCGGACTGCGAGAACACCATCTCGCTGGAGAACGCGAGCTGGATGGCGAAATGGGGCGAGCGCGCGGAGGTCAACGGCACGTAGTGAACTCGCCGTCATCGCTGAACCAGCGCAGGCGAATCGACTTCCGGCAGTCGTCGGCCGGGGCGGATAGCCTGATCGCAGTCACGTGGGTGGTCGTGACGCGAAGGAGCGGTGATGGAGTTCGGGCCTGGGGCGATCCTCGCGGGGTATCGCATCGAGCGCAGGGTCGGCGGTGGGGGGATGGGGGCGGTGTATCTGGCCCAGCATCCGCGGCTGCCGCGCAAGGACGCGCTGAAGGTGCTCGACGCGCGGCTGGCGGTGGAGCCGACGTTTCGGGCGCGGTTCGAGCGTGAGGCCGATCTGGCTGCGCGGCTGCGGCATCCGAATGTTGTGCAGATCTTCGACCGGGGGGTCGATGGTGACCGGTTGTGGATCGCGATGCAGTTCGTGGACGGGCTCGACGCGGCGCAGCTGCTACGGCACGGGTTGTCGGTGCTCACGCCGGAGCGGGCGGTTCGCATCGTCGCCGAGGCGGCCGAGGGACTGGACTACGCGCATCGGCAGGGACTGCTGCATCGCGACATCAAACCGGCGAACCTGCTGATCGCGCGTGCCGACGACGGCACCGACGAGGTACTGGTCACCGATTTCGGGATCGCTCGAAGCATGGGGGAGACGACCAGTCTCACCTCCGCGGGATCGGTGCTCGGCACGCTCGCGTACGCCGCGCCCGAACAGCTGGAGGGGCATCCGCTCGATGTGCGTACCGATGTGTACGCCCTCGGCGGCACCCTCTACGAGCTGCTCACCGGTTTCGTTCCGTTCCAGCGGGAGAGTCCGGCCGCGTTGATCAGCGCGCATCTGATCGAGCCGCCGCCGCGCCCGTCGGCCGGTAATCCGGCGCTGCCGCAGGCCATGGACGCGGTGATCGCGCGGGCGATGGCGAAGAACCCGGACGACCGGTACGCCAGCTGCGGGGAGCTCGCCGCCGCGGCGATCGCTGCCCTCACCGGCAGGCCGGTGGTGGGGGATACCGCTGTGCTGCAGCGAGAAACGCGACTCTCGCGTGCGTCCGGCGCATCGCTGACGAGGAGAGTCCTGCTCGGGGTGGGCGGCGCGGCGGTGGTGGCCGGGGTGACCGCGTTCGCTGTGCTCACCGCCAAGGATCGGGGTGGATCGGACGCGCCGATGACCTCGCCGGTCGCGCAGATCGGTGCGGTCCCGGGCAGTCCGAAGGCGGCGACGGTTCTGCGTCCCTGGCTCGACGATGTTCTCGCCGGGGATATGAGCGCGCTGATCCGCAAGTGCTGGACCCAGTCGCCCGCCGAGATTCCCGGGATGTACGGCGACGTCGAGCAGATCGTCGACGCGGTGCGTCGGCCCGGCGTCCTCGGCCAGTTCGGACCGTATTGGGAGAACGACGCGCTTCACGTCAGTTTGCGTCCCAGCGAGTTGCGGTCCGGCGACGGCTGCCCGATCGTCAGCGACCGATCGGCGACCCGGCTCACCGAGGAGCAAGCGCGCTATACCGCCGAGCGCTATTTGAGCCGGGTCGTCGGTGACCCCGTGAACCCGGCCGACATAGAACCGGACTACCCGCTGCTGTGCGACGGCGCGCAGCCGGGCGACACCCTGTCCGGAGTGCGGCGCTTCGAGGACAAGGCACTCACGATCCGTGGTTCCACGGGCTCGGTCGTGACCGTCAGCGCGCCGGTGACCAGCGCCGACGGTGTGACGTCAGCGGTCGACCTCACTCTCGACCATGCCGCGAACGGATTCTGCGTATCGCGCATCGACCGAGCAGGTTGAGCGTCCGGTGGCAGGCGCAGCTCATCCGAAAAGGGTGATCCGTCCGACTCGCCGACGCGGCTAGCGTGAGTAGACATCCACGCTGAATCCAGTCAGGAGTTGCCGTGCCGAAGTTGGAGATCAAGAGGAAATCCGAGCTCTCCCGCAAAGAGGTAGGCGAGCGGCTCATCACGATCGGCCGAGCTATCGCCCACGGTTCCGAAGTGGAATTCGAGACCGGTGGCGACTCGATCGAGATCGTTGTCGCCGACCGGGTTCGATGGGAATTCGAGATCGAAGTCGACGGCGACGAGACCGAAATCGAAATCGAGATCAGCTGGCGTGACGATCCCGCCACCGAATCGGCCGCCGCGGCACCGAAGACGCCACCGAAGTCGGCAACGAAGTCGGTACCGAGGACGGCAACGAAGTCGGCAACGAAGTCGACACCGGCCAAGCCCGCGCGCCGCCCCAGGGCGCGCAAAACGACCGCCAAGTGATCCGCCTCCATGACCAACACCGACACGACCGATAGCCACGCCCGACGCTGGTGGGCATGGCTGGCGTTCGTCTGCGCCGCCGCGGCGGCGGTGGTGCCCGTGCTCGCCGCGGGCGTCCTCGGCGCCATGGCGCTGCTCATCGTCGGCACCGGCGGCGTCGTGGTCGCGGTGGCGGCGCTCTACTCGTTTGTCACCCGGTTCGGAATACTGCGGTGGATCGCTCTCGGCGTCGCACTGCTCGCGCCGATCGTCGTCGTGGTCTCGTTCGTGCGGGCGAATCTGCTGTGGGTCGTTCTGGTCTCCGGTGTGCTCGCGCTGGTGACCGTCGTCGCCGCTCGCATCGCCCTGCGCGGCAGCGGCGCGGACACGACGATGCCCGAATACTCCGTTCCACCGGCACAGCGTCCGTTCCTGATCATGAATCCGCGCTCCGGTGGCGGCAAAGTGTCGAAGTTCGACCTCGTGCGCAAAGCCGAAGAGTTGGGCGCCCGAGTCGTTCTTCTCGAAGGGCCGGAGGAAATCGACGTCACCGCATTGGCCCAACGCGCGGTGGCGGAGGGGGCCGATCTGCTCGGGGTCGCGGGCGGCGACGGGACCCAGGCGCTGGTCGCGGCGGTGGCCGTCGAACACGATCTGCCGTTCCTGGTGATCAGCGCCGGAACCCGCAATCACTTCGCCATGGACCTCGGACTCGATCGCGCCGATCCCACCCGGTCACTCGACGCGCTGCGCGACGGTGTGGAGTTGCGCGTCGACCTCGGCATCGTCAACGGGCGTCCCTTCGTCAACAACGCCTCGTTCGGGGTGTACGCGGAGATCGTGCGTAGCCCGGCTTACCGCGATGACAAGACCGCGACGGTGCTGGCTCTGCTGCCCGATCTGCTCAACGGGCACAGCGGGCCGAAACTGGTCGCCCGGATCGGTGAGATCACGGTGGAGGGACCACAGGCGATTCTGGTGAGCAACAACCCGTACGGCAGCAACGATCTGGCGGGACTGAGCCGTCGTGTTCGCCTCGATCGCGGTGTGCTCGGCGCGGTCACACTGTCGGTCACCAGCACCAGGGACGCGGTCGGTCTGCTCCGCCGAACCCGCCTTCGCGGCCTGGCGCAGGCAACGGCGATCGAGCTGACCATCGACGCGGACGCCCCCGAGATTCCGGCAGGCATCGACGGCGAATCCCTGCTCCTCGACACTCCGGTGCGGTGCACCATCCGACCGGCGGCATTGCGAGTGCGAGTGCCGAGGAACAGACCGGGAGTGCGCCCCGCCAGCGCGGCCTTCGACTGGGCCCGACTGTGGCGAACGGCTCGCTCCGGGTCATAGCGCGGCCACCTTGTCGTCGAGCAGAGCCAATCGCCTGTCGAGCTGTGCGGTGTGCTCGGGCAGGGCCCGCTCGCGTACTCGCCGTAGCGCGTCGCGCAGACCTGTGACGACCATCGGCGAGCCGACGACGAACGCGATGTCGTCGACGCTCGTCCGGAGGAATTCCTCCCATCCGGGCCGTTGAACGACAAGTCTTTCGACGCCGTCGTGGTCGGTGTGGCGCGTCGGTTCCAGACGTCTCGCGGCCACCCAGCCGAGCAGATCTTCCAATTCGTCGAAGGCCTGCACGGCGGTCGCCGGGTCGTTCACCGCCGGGGACAACGCGCGGAGCGCGATATCGGACAGCAGTCGAAACGCGAGGAGCGGATCCTGGTCGAAAATCCGTTCGTCGCCGACGACGAGCCCTCGAAGCACCGGCGCGGCGGACAGTTCGCCGCCGTGCACGTCCGCCACGGGACTGCCGTGATGCAGTGTGGCGCCGGGAGTCGCACGCAGGACGATGACCGCGTTCGCCGCTGTAGCGGCATCGATCAGCCGGGTCACGTCGACCCGTTGCAGCACCACGGGGGGCCGCTGCCAGACGATCGTCGTCGGTGACGGCGGCAGGGACTGCGATTCGAGGTCGTGCCCGGTGTACACGGCGTCGAGCACGATGCGCCCGCGGTCGGCGATCGTGCCGAGCGCGGGCGCCAATTGAATAGCGGAGAAGGCTCTCAACTGCAGTGTCCGCAACTGCTCGATCAGCAAGAGCAACAGCAGCATCGCCAAGATCGGTACGAATACCGAGACCTCGGGATTTCTGCCGATGGCGATGGCGGCGGTCACACAGAAGGCGACCAATCCGAGGGCGAAGCCGAAGGTCCGCCAGACGATCGGGTCGTCGCGGAACATCATCAACCGGGGTGTGAAAGTGGTGGCCACCCACTGCACCACCAGGAAAAGCATCGAGAAGATGAGGGCAACCGCGCCGAGTAGGCCGATCCCGATCGAGAGCAGCGCGCCCGCCACCTGGGCGCTCGGCGCGCGCGGTCCCGAGTCGATTCTCGGGACGACCAGTCCCATCCCGAGCCCGACGAACATGAAGGCGAGCTGGGACAGGCCGGCTCGCAGGCGGCGGGTGCGGACTACCCTGGCGCGCACTCTCAGCTCCTGTCGGCATAAAAGGACAATGCGGACTCTGCGATGGTCACACATCGACCATCGGGATCGACTCACCCGAAACGGATGACTCCCTGTGCGCTGTGGTGGCTACAGTGGCCCGGTGCGACGGTGGCGGGGCGAGAGCGGGTCGGGTCGACCCACCTCAGGGGTAACCCCTGGGAGCGTCTTGTCAGTTGGGCTCAGCGTCCGGAGCAAGGGCGCACGCTTCGCGTGCCTCGCAGCACCGCGGACGAAGGATTCTGGTCGCCCCGCCACCGTCGCACGCCGATGAGTCGGGCGATCGGGCTCGAGCTGGCTGTGCGGCTGGCGCGCTCGTTCGAGCTGCTCGACGACGACTGGGGTCTGTCGCCACTGGCCGAGGCATTCGCCGAGGTGATCGAGCCGGGTTCGGCACAGGAGATCGCGGGACGGGTGATCGACCTCATCCCGATCGAGCCGGTCGATCCGGTGAACACGCTGCGCCGGGTACTGGTCGACCTGCCGAAGCTGCCGACGACCGTCGTCGCTCTCGATCCCGTAGTCGTGCCGATGCGATTCGGCGCGGTCGAGATCCCGGATCTCGCCGCGCTGGCCCTGCTGCTGAATGTGACGCCGGCCGAGCTCGACTGGTTCGCCGATCGGGGCGGCTGGTTGCGGCGCGCGTCGCAGCCCTTGTCGCACTACCGATATCGGCGGTTGCCGAAGGCGACCGGGGTGCGATTGGTCGAGGCGCCGAAGGTGCGTTTACGCGAGATCCAGCGACGGATCCTGCATCGGGTTCTCGCGGGCATTCCCGCCGACCCCGCGTGCCACGGCTTCGAGAAAGGCTGCAACGCCGCGACTTTCGCCACTCCCCATGCCGGTGCCGCGGTGGTGATCAGACAGGATCTCCGTGACTTCTTTCCGACTGTCGCGGTAGCGCGGGTGCGCGCGGTGTTCGCGGCTTGCGGCTATTCCACCGTGGTAGCCCGCGTCCTCGCCGAGCTGTGCACAACCACGTCACCGGTGGCCGAACTGCGCGGACTCGACTACTCCCAGCGCGCCTTGCTCGGTGCCCGCCACCTACCGCAGGGTGCACCGACCTCGCCCCGACTGGCCAACCTCGTCGCGCGTGGCCTCGACCGCCGCCTGACCGGCTACGCGAACCGTCACGGCCTGACCTACACCCGCTACGCCGACGACCTCGCTCTCTCGGGCGACGCCGACCTCGACACCGCCCGGCTGATCTGGACGGTGACCCGAATCGCCCGCGACGAGGGCTTCACCGTGCACACCGGCAAGACCCTGATCCGTCGCGCCCACCAGCGGCAGGTGCTGGCCGGTCTGGTCGTCAACGACCGTCCGGCCGCACCCCGCGACCGCTACGACGCGGTCCGCGCCCTGCTGCACAACTGTCTGCGTACGGGCGTTTCCGCGCAGAACCGCGACGAACACAACGACTTTCGTGCTCACGTCTACGGGTTGATCTCCTGGATCGGCGAGACGAGCCCGCACCGCCGCGACAAACTCCTCGCCATGGCCGAGCGAGTCGACTGGACCGGCTGAGGGGTTCGGAACCGTCCGAGACCTAGTGGTCGACGAGATCGGGCGCGGAAATCCGGGCGAGTTCTTCGGCGAGGGCGGTGACGGTTTCGCGGATCTGATCTTCGGTGTGGCAGGCCGTGACGAAGAAGCGGAGTCGGGCCAGGTCTTCCGGGACGGCCGGATAGATGATCGGGTTGACGTTGATCCCGCGGCGCAGCAACGCCGTGGACAGTTTCAGCGTCCGCATCGAGTCGCCGACAATGCACGGGATGATCGGGGTATCGAGGCTGTCGCCGGTATCGATATCCGCCTCACGGGCAAGGCGCAGAAAGAGTTCGGAGTTGTGTCGCAGGCGGTCGAGTGGCTCGCGGTCGGCCCGCAACAGGCGCATCGCGGCCAGGGAGGCGGCGGCGTTCATCGGGGTCATTCCGACGCTGTACACGAAGCCCGGGGTGGTGTACTTCAGGAACCGGACCAGGTCCGCGCTGCCCGCCACATAGCCGCCGCAGCCCGCGAGCGCTTTCGACATCGTGCCGGACCACAGTTCGACGTCGCGGCGGTCGACATCGAAGTATTCGCCGATGCCACCGCCGGTCTCGCCGAGCACCCCGACGCTGTGCGCCTCATCGATCATCAGCAGCGCGCGGTGCTTCTTCTTGATCTCGATGATCGCGGGCAGAGCGGGAATGTCGCCGTCCTGGCTGTAGACGCCTTCGATGAGGATCAGCACCCGGCGGTACTGATGACGGATTTCGGTCAGCAACGCGTCGAGCGCGGCGTGGTCGTTGTGGGGGAACGGTCTGCGGGTCGCGCCGGATAGTTGGCAGCCCTGCAAGATGCTGTCGTGGGCCAGGCTGTCGTGGATCACCAGATCGCGGGGCCCGACGAGATGGCCGATGATCGTCACGTTCGTCGAGTGGCCGCCGACCAGCGCGATCGCGTCCTCGGTGCCGAGCAGGGCGGCCAGTTCGGCCTCGAGTTCGCGATGGATCGGCTTCTCACCGGAGAGCAGGCGGCTGGCCGAGACCGAGCTGCCATAGCGAGCCACGGCGTCCTGGACGGCGGCGACGACCGCGGGATGGCCCGACATTCCCAGGTAGTTGTAGCTGGCGAAGTTGACCACCCGGGTGCCGTCGATGAACGAGGTGTCCCTGGTGACGCCGTCGTTGATCAGGAAGTACGGGTTCGACAGGCCGAGCGCTTCGGCGCCCGCGAGCCGGTCGGCGATGGCTCGCACCTCGGCGAAGTCGGATATCAGATATTCGGGTTCGACGGTGGTCGGCCTGGCTTCGGTTGCGGGGGAGACGGTTTCGGGCGGGTGGGTGAGCGGGGCGACAGGCGTGTTCGGCTCGGCGGGCGAATCGGTGAGTTGACCGGTGAAGTGGGCGATGACGTCGCCCAGCGTCGTTTCCCCGGTGATCAGGGTCGGGTCGATGGTCGTGCCGGGGAGTTTGCGGGCCAGCCCGGTGAACAGGTCGGTGAGCATGAGCGAGTCGAATCCCAGTCCGTCACCGAGTGTTCGGGCGTCGTGCAGTCGGTCGGCGGGAAACCCGCTCACCCTGGCCAGTTCCGCGCGGACGATCCCCGCGACCGCGTCCGGCGCGAGAGCACCGCGCGCGGTACCGATGTCGATATTCGGGCCACGTGCCTCGGCCGGAGCTGCCAGCAGGCTTGCCAGCACGGCGTTCTGTTCACGGAAGAGCGCGATCAGTGGATCGATCATGGTTGCCTCGGTCTGTGTTTGCGCCGGTAGGGATTTCGGATCGAATGCCGAAGCGCCGACCTCGCTGACAGCGGGTGGTTCCACCCAGAATCGGTGCGCGACAGAGAACTCGTACACCGGCAGGCGCCGACGGACACGCTGCCCCGGTTCGTAGAGTTCGTTCCATTCGGGGTCGAGACCGTCGCAGTAGAGCGTGGCCACGGTGGCGGCGAGTTCGTCGCCGGTCGCGCTCGGGCCGGGACTCGGAGACAGGTAGCGCGCACCGAGCTCGGGATCGATCCTGCGCACCGACGCGGCGAGTACCCGGCGCGGTCCGATCTCGACGAGATGGGTCGGGTCCGTGCCGAGCGCGGCGTGCACGGCATCGCCGAAACGGACTGTGGCGCGGACGTGTTCGGTCCAGTATTCGGCATCCATCACTTCGTCGGGGCCGAGAGGTCGGCCGTGCACGGTCGAGTAGATCGGCAGGGCGGCGACGCGGTAGGCGCAGGTACTGGCGACGGCTTCGAACTCCGCCAGCATCGGCGCCATCAGCGGACTGTGGAACGCGTGTGACACGGTGAGCGGCTTCGCGATCACCGAACGCGCGCGCAGTGCCGAGCTGATGCGGGACAGCGCCTCGGCCTCGCCGGAGAGGACGAGATCCTCCGGGCCGTTGACGGCGGCGAGCACCACAGCGGATTCGGCGGCGAGCAGATCGGCGATCCGCTCGGTGGTGGAGCGGACGGCCAGCATCGCGCCACCCGCAGGCAGACGTTGCATCAGCCGCCCGCGCGCGGTGACCAGTTTGCAGGCGTCGTCGAGATCGAACACGCCCGCGACGGCGGCGGCCGCGAATTCGCCGATGCTGTGCCCGATCAGCCAGGCGGGCCGGATACCGAGGTCGGCGAGGGTCTTGGCGATGGCGTATTCCATGGCGAAGATCGCCGGTTGGGCGAGTGCGGTGGGGTCGGTGTCGGCGTGCTCGTCGAGCAGCAGCTCCCGGATCGAGCGGCCGAGATAGGGGGTCATAGCGGCATCGACCAGGTCGAGCGCCTGCCGGAACCCGTGGCTCGCCTCGTGCAGCGTGCGCCCCATACCGGGGAATTGCGACCCCTGGCCGGTGAACATCCAGCCGATGCGAGCCGGCCGCGCGACACCGGACAACGGACCGGCGCTCAGCTGTGCGATCGCCTCGTCGCGATCGTGGGCGACGACGGCGAGCCGGTGGCGGCCCGACGCCTTCACCTGATTGCTCGTCCAGCAGAGCTGGTCGAAGTGGTTGTGCCGCAGTGACTTCAACTCTTCGGACATCCGAAGCGCATTGCGCCGCAGGCCGTCTTCGCTGTCCGACGAGAGTGTGAGTACACCCGCCCCGGCTGTCGCGGGCGTCTCGGTGGTGCGGGCACTCGCCAGCACCATGTGCACATTCGTGCCGCCGAGGCCGAAGCTGCTCACACCGCAGTGCGCGGGTCCGTCGAGGGGCATGGGGTCGGCGAGCAGACGCAGGCCGTGCTGTGTCATCTGTAGCCGCGGATTCTCCTGGTCGGCGAATCTCGACGGCGGGACCACGCCGTGATGCAGGCTGAGGACAGCTTTGATGAGTCCGGCGACACCGGCGGCCCCCTCGGTGTGGCCGAGGTTGCCCTTGATGGATCCGATTGCGCAGGGCCGCGCCCGGTTGCTCGCGTGCAGCTTGCCGAGCGCCTTGACCTCGATCATGTCGCCGAGAACTGTTCCGGTGCCGTGCGCCTCGATGAAGTCGATGTCATCGGGCTGGACGCCGGCCCGCTGATACGCCTCGCCGATCACCTTCTGCTGGGCCCAGCGGTTCGGTGCGGTGATGCCGTTGCTGCGCCCGTCGGAATTGACCGCGCTGCCTTTGATCACCGCGTAGATCGGCAGTCCCTCGGCCTCGGCATCGGCCAGGCGTCGCAGGACGAGTACCGCCACGCCTTCCCCGCGCACGATCCCGTCGGCGTTGCCGCTGAACGGTTTGCACCGCGCGTCCGGGGCAGAAAGACCTGCCTGGGTATAGAACACGCCGACCGCCGGGGTCAGCACGAGATTGACGCCACCGGCGACAGCCTGGTCGCAATCGCCCGCCGCCAGGGCGTTGCACGCGAGATGGACCGCGACCAGTGAGGAGGAGCATGCCGTATCGACGGCGATACTCGGCCCCGCGAGGTCGAACTGATAGGACAGCCGGTTCGCGGTCATGAAATATCCGTTGCCGGATCCGTGCTGCGGCGTGATCGCGGCGTAGTCGCTCATCTGCAGGTTGGCCCATTCGTTGGCCATCACCCCGACGTAGACCCCCGTCCGCGAGCCGGCTTGCGCGCGGGGATCGAGCGTGGCGTCCTCGAAGGCTCGCCAGGTGGCCTGCAGGAGCAGGCGTTGTTGCGGGTCCATCGACTCGGCTTCGTGGGTGGTGATGCCGAAGAATTCCGCGTCGAACGCGTCGGCGTCGTCGATGAATCCGCCGCTGCGGGTGTTGATGGTGCCGGGTGCGCCTGCCGGGTCGTGGAAGTCGTCGGCATTCCAGCGGCTCGAGGGGACCTCGGAGATCGCGTCGCGGCCCTCGATCAGCAGCTGCCACAACTGCGCCGGGTCGGCGGCGTGGGGGAAGCGGCAGTCGAGGCCGACGACAGCGATGTCGGTCATGCCGCGACGGCGATTTCGGCGGTGAGGTAGGTGGCGATGGCCGCGATGGTGGGGTATTCGAAGACCAGGGTCGGGTCGATGTCGAGCATCCAGCGGTCCTCGATCTCACCGCACAGGGCCACCGCCGACACCGAATCCATGCCGAGTTCGGCGAGCGGGATCGTGGGGTCCACCTGGTGCGGTGCGCGTTCGGTGTAGTCGGCGACGCGGTCGATGAGCCAGTCCTGGACGGTCGTGGAGTGGGTGTCGATGGTGCTGAACATGTTTCGGCTCCTCAGCGGGTTGCGGTCGATGATCGGGTCAGGGCCGGTTCGAGATCTTCGTGCAGGACGGTCGAGATGCTGTCGTCGAGGAAGGCCCCGCGCATCGAGGCCCGTTGGACCTTGCCGCTGGTGGTGCGGTGCACGGAGCGGCTCTCGACGAGGACGACGCTCGGCGCGGGAACGTCGAAACCGCGGGCGACCGCGATCTTGATCGTCGAGGTCAGCTCGGCGAGGGTGGTACCGCGCAGCAGCGCTGTCTTGATGCCCTGCACGACGACGAGTCGTTCCCGGCCACCGGCCTCGACGGAGACGGCGACGCCGGTGGTCAGCGCGGGGTGCACCTGCTCCACTGCTTCCTCGACATCCTGCGGGTAGAGGTTGCGGCCGTTGATGATCATCAGGTCCTTGAGTCGTCCGGTGACGAACAGTTCGCCCTCGCGCAGCATTCCGAGGTCGCCGGTACGCAGGAACGGCCCTTCGGAGCCGAGATGCGCGTCGAAGGTGTGCCGGGTCTCCTCGGGCCGGTTCCAGTAGCCGGCGGCAACGCTGTCGCCCTGGACCCAGATCTCGCCGACGGTGTCGTCGCCGGCCTGCTGCCCGGTGTGCGGGTCGACGATGCGGACGGTGAGACCGCGCGCCGGTTGTCCGCAACCGACCAGCAAGCTGTCGTTCCCCTCGGTGACGACAGCCTGTGCGTCGATCGGTCCCGCGGTGACGAGCAGCGTGGCCTCGGCCAAACCGTAGGCGGGCAGCAGCGCGGTCGGGCGCCACCCCGCGCTCGCGAATCGTTCGCGCACCGCGGCGACGGTCCGTTCGCGGACCGGCTCGGCGCCGCACAACGCCACCTCGAGGGTGGACAGGTCGAGGGTGGCCAATTGCTCGTCGGTGACGCGCTTGGCGATCAGTTCATAGGCGAAGTTCGGGGCGGCGGTGCAGGTCGCGCGGTACTTGTCGATCGCCTGCAGCCAGCGCACGGGGCGTTTGAGGAAGGTGGTGGGCGACATGAACACCAGGTTCGCGCCGGCGTAGATCGAGGCGAGCAGCGATCCGATCAGGCCCATGTCGTGAAATTGCGGGATCCAGGTGACGCCGGTCGAGGCGTCGTCGATCCCGATCGAGGAGCAGATCGCGGCTTCGTTGTGCAACAGGTTGCCCTGGGTGACGACGACGCCCTTCGGCGTGCCGGTCGAGCCGGAGGTGTACTGCAGAAACGCGATGGTCCCGGTGTCGATATCGGGCATCTGCCACGCGTCGGGGTCGCCGTATTCTTCGTCGGTCGCCGCGACGACGGCGGTGGTCGCCGCCGCGACCATCGGCTGGAAGTTGGCGGTGGTGAGAACCAAGCGGGCGCCGGCGTCGGCGATGATGCCCGCGACGCGTCGGGTGCTGCGCTCGTCGTGCGGCAGGGGGGCGGGCACCGCGATGACGCCCGCGTAGAGGCAGCCGAGGAAGGCCCGCAGGAAGGCCATACCGTCGAGGTAGAGCAGGACGACGGGTTCCGACGATTCCGGGCGGGCGGCCAACCACGCGGCCACGGCCCTGGCGTCGCGATCGAGGTCGCGGAAGGTGGCGGTCTCCTCGACGAGCTCGCGGCCCGCCTCACGGAGGTAGGTGTAGGAGCGGGTCTCTCCGTAGGCGAGAACTTGCTGCCTGACGTGGTGCACGTAACTGGGCTGCATGTCGCCATTCCTTCACAGGGGAGAAAGTCATAGGGGTTGACTATGACTATCCGCTCTCTGTGGCGACGGGGATAGTGCCCGCAGGTATCACCCAGCGAACCCAGGGGTGGCCGCTGTCCACCCCTGGGTGTGGCAGCCGAACTCGCGCCTCACACCACGACGACCCGCCGTCCACGGGTGTGGCCGGCCTGGCTGTCGATGTGCGCCGCGGCGGCCTCGGACAGTGGGTACGACTTCTCGACCGGGATGCGCAACTTTCCCTGCGCGATGAGGGCGGCGGCCTCGACGAGTGCGTCCGGCACACTCCCGGCGACCCCGGAGAATCTGACCCCGAGCTTCGGCGCATCGAGATCGGCGATGGTGACAACCGTCTGTGGGTCCCCGGTCAGCTCGACCAGCTCACGGATCACCCCCGAGCCCGCCAGATCGAGGGCCGCGTCGACAGAGCCGAGCTGCCGCACCCGCTCGACCCAGCCCTGGCCGTATGTCGTGGTGCGGGCACCGAGGCTCCGCAGGTAGTCCTGGTTCGCGGCCCCGGCGATGCCGATCACCGCGATGCCGCGTTCGCGCGCGATCTGCAGCACCGCCGATCCGACACCCCCGGACGCGCCGCTGACCAGCAGCGTCTGACCGCCCCGCACGCCGACCTCACCGATGACGCGTAGTGCGGTCTCCACCACGGAGGGGTACCCGGCGGCTTCTTCGAAGGTCAGGCCCTCGGGCATGCGCGACCAGGCCGACAGCACGGCGAACTGCGCGTAGGTGCTCGAGCCTTCGCCGAACACCTGGTCGCCGATCTCGACTCCGTCGACGCCATCGCCGACCTCGTCCACCACCCCGGCCGCATCCAGCCCGACGCCGGCGGGCAATTCGATCGGATGAGCCCCGAGGATCTGGCCCTCGCGGAGCCTCCAGTCGACCGGGTTCACGCCCGCCGCGCGCACCGCGATGCGTACCTGGCCGGGGCCGGCGTGCGGCTCCTCGGCATCTATGAGTTGTAGGACGTCCGGACCGCCGAACTCGGCGAAGCTCACCTTCTTCATGCCGCGAACATAACACTAACGGTTAGTGTTTTGAAACTGGTATGACTTCATAACTGATGCAGTTTCGTAGCTGGTAGCCTCCTGGCATGACCGTGCCGACCGGACGTCGTGAACGCAAAAAGGCCGCGACCCGCCAGAAGATCGCCGATACCGCCCTGCGGCTGTTCCTGGAACGTGGGTACGACGACGTGGGCATCCGCGAAGTGGCGACTGAAGCCGATGTGGCTGTCACGACACTGTTCGCCCACTTCGCCTCCAAGGAGGCGCTGGTGTTCGAGCGGGATGAAGACTTCGAGCAAGGGCTCGTGCAGGCGGTCACCGACCGGACGGCCGGCGAACCGCTCATTCCCGCGCTGCGTCGCGAAATCCATTCCATGGTGCGACATTGCACGGCGGACAGCGCCGCCCCGATCTGGCACATGATCGACGAATCGTCCGCGCTGCGCAGGTACGAGGAGTCGATGCGGCTGCGTCATGCGCGGGCGCTGGCAGCGGCCATCGCCGCCGATCCCGAACTGGCGCAGACCGTTACGGCGAGCGCGACGATCGCGAGATTCGTGATCGACGCTTATTCGGTGGCGAGGGAGGCCGCCGATCCGGAAGCCGCGGTGGATGAGATCTTCCGGATGATCGAGGCGGCCTGGGAGATCACCCACGCCGGAGTTCCTTCATAGTTCCCGGGGCTCAGCCTCTGTGGAACAAGCCGACCGTGGGCGTGCACGCCCACGGTCGGCCGGATCGTGGCTGTTATCCGACGGCGGCCGGGGCGAACGTCGAGCGTTCGAATCGGCCGGCCGGCGCGAACTTCGCCAGCAACTCGCCCGCGTCCGCCCCGGTCACCTCGGTGATGTAGGCGGCGGCGTCGGCGGGGGAGTCGATGGGCAGGAACGGCTGTGGACGGTGCAGCAGGCCGACCAGGGCCGAGGCGAACTTCGGGTCGACGGCGGCGGTGGCGAAGAACTGGCCGCCGATGTCGCCGAATTCGGGGTCGCTGAGGAACAGCCGGGTCACCTTGGCGGCGGCGTCGCTGCGGGCGGCGAGGAACGCGGCGTACTGGTCGGTGATCCACTGCTCGTCGAACGGTCCGTCGTGCACGGCGGCGGCCGCGACCAGGCGCTGGGCTTGGATCAGCCCGCTCTGCGCGCCCTGGCCCGCGACCGGGTCGTAGGCGACCGCGGTGTCGCCGAGGGCGGCGACCAGATGGCCGCCCGCCGTGCGTCCCACCCCGGCCCGCACGACCGGTCGGACCGCGCCCTTGAGCCAGGAGTGCGGGTCTTCGGGGATCACCTGGGTGGCCTGCACTTCCGGCAGGTCCCAGTCGATGTAGTCGCGGTAGAGATCCTTCACGATCCGCAGTGCCGACTCGGCGGAATCGGCGGCGGCGAAACGGGTTTCCCAATCGCTGCCGGGTCGGGCCCAGCCCAGGAACGCCCAGCTCGGGCCCGCGTCCTTGTGCAGGTACGGCCCCCACCACGCCTCGCCCTGTTCGGCGAGAATGGAGAACAGGCTGTGCGCGCCGCCCGCCGGGCTGCGGTGCGCGAACACCCCGGAGTCGAAGCCGAGGCCGGTCACGGTGACCGTGAGCAGCGAGCGCTGCGGCTTGTCGTAGACCGTGCGCTCTTCGTCGATCGGGAACAGATCGGCCAGTCCGCCGCGGCCGGTGGCGACGAGGGTGAGCCCGTTGGCGGCGGCGATCGCGTCGAGGGATTCGACAGTGACCGGTTCGACGACGAAGTCGCCGCCACGTTCGATGAACGCGGTGAGCCGTTCGTCGGCCTTGAGACGGGTGTCGACGGCGACGCCGACGTAACCGTCGAAGGTGCCGTCGAAGGCGATCAGTTCGGCGTTCTCCGGTCCGGCGATGCGCACGCTGAGCCCGGTGTGGCGGGGTGCGCGGCCGGTATAGCTGTCGAGTCCCAGCGCGGCCTCGGCCTGCTGGGTCTCGCCGAATTCCAGGGCGGTGCCGGTGGCGGGTACGTCGTTACGGAGGGAGCGTTGATCTCGGTCGCTGTAGAGGGTGACGGTGAAACCGGCGTCGAGAAGTCCTAGCGCCGCAGTGACGCCGGCTTGGCCGGCGCCGATTACCGCGGCCGAACGAATGGAGCGGGAAACGGGAGTCTGCGATGTCATACCGGAATGGTGCGCTTACCTTCGCTCGATGATGAGTGTTGCAATCAGCGGGAATCGATTCGAATACTCGGTGCCGCACTGTATTTGGACAATCGACCGGCACGCGACGATCGCGCCGGGACGGTCGGTCCCGGCGCTGATCATCGGCGGAGACGGCAGGCTAGCCGGCGGGTGCCTCCACGGATTCGGGTCGCGACTCCGAGTGCGGCAGCACGGTCGAACGAGGCCCGCCCAGGCGATATTCGGCGCCGCGATGTTCGGGCGGGAGCCGGTCACCGGCCCCGAACAGGGCGTTGCGCAAGGTGCCCGGCTCGTAGTCGGTGCGGTAGACCCCACGTTCGGTCAACACCGGAACAACATGGCGCACAATGTCTTCGAATGTTCCCGGCGTGATCGCGTAGGCGAGGTTGAACCCGTCGAGGTCGGTGTCGGCGACCCACTCCTGCAGCAGGTCGGCGACCGTCTCGCCGGATCCGGTGAACACCGGGCCCATCCCGCCGATGCCCGCCCAGCGCCCGATATCGCGCACCGTCCACTCGCGGCCGTCGTCGTCGAATTCCTGGAAGGCCGCGACCGCCGACTGGATGGCGTTGCTCTGCACGTCGCCGATCGGGTCGTCGAGGTCGTACCGCGACAGGTCGATTCCCATCCAACCGGACATGAACACGAGCCCGCCTTCGATGCTCGCGTAGGACAGGTATTCCTCGCGTTTGGCCCGCGCCGCCTCGTCCGTCTCGTCGGTGATGATGGTGGCCAGCGCGTAGATCCTGGCCGCGTACCGGTCACGTCCTGCCGCCTCGAGCGCGTCGCGCACGCGTGAAATAGTCTGCGCGAGTACTCGTTTCGACGGACCGGCGATGAAGATCGCCTCGGCGTTCTCGGCGGCGAACCGCACACCGCGCGGTGAGGCGCCCGCCTGATAGATCACCGGCGTCCGTTGCGGCGACGGTTCGGAGACGTGGATCCCCGGCACCGTGTAGTGCTTGCCGTAGTGGCCGATGTGGTGCACCTTCGCCGGATCGGTGTAGATGCCGCGTTCGGCATCGCGCACCACCGCGTCGTCCTCCCACGAACCCTCCCAGAGCTTGTAGAGCACCTCGAGGTATTCGTCGGCCTGGTTGTAGCGTTCGTCGTGGTCGAGTTGATCGTCGGCGCCGAAATTCCTTGCCGCGGAGGGTAGGTAGCCGGTCACCACATTCCAGCCGAGCCTGCCGTCGGTGAGGTGATCGAGGGTGGACAGACGACGGGCGAACGGAAACGGATGCTCGAAACCGGTACCGGTGGTGATCCCGAAACCGAGGTGCTCGGTCACCGCCGCCATCGCCGACACCAGCAGCAGCGGATCGGCGACCGGTGTCTGCGCGCCCTGGCGCAGCGCGGCGATGTCGTTGCCGCCGTACACGTCATAGGTGCCGAGGACGTCGGCGATGAAGATCCCGTCGAAGCGCCCACGCTCGAGGAGTTTCGCCAGCTCGGTCCAGTAGCCGATGTCGGTGTAGCGGTGCGACTGGTCCTCGGGGTGCCGCCACAGCCCCGGCGACTGGTGGGCGACGCAGTTCATGTCGAAGGCGTTGAACCGGATCGGCCTGCTCATCGCGACGCCGCCTCGGGACGCACCGTGCTCGAATCCGCCGGCTCCGGATTCGCGGAAGCTGTCGTGCCGGTGTTCCGCTCGCCCGCGCTCCAGCCGAACGGCAACTCGGTGCCGTTGAGCAGGTAGTCGCCGACCGCACGGGCTTTGAAGATGGCGGGATTGTGCACCGAGATGGTGCGGGCGTTGCGCCAATGCCGATCCAGGCGCAGTTGTTCGGACACGATCGAGGCCCCACCGAGTTCGAACAACTGGGTGGTGGCGGCGAGCACGATGTCGATCACGCCGAGTTGTGCCTGCGCGGCGGCCAATTCGGCGGCCACGAGATCGTGCTCGTCCTTCGCCCCGGCGTCGAGCACCCGGTCGAGCACATCCGCCACGGCGAGCACCGCCGCGCGCGTGGTGAACGCCGCGGCCGACAGCTTGCCGATCACCTGCTGGACGAGCGGGTCTTCGCGCGGGAGATCGGCGGCGCCATGGGAATAGGTGCGGGTGCGCGCGCTCACCCATTCCCTGGCATCGCGTTCGGCGCGCGCGGCGATCCCCGCGAGCACCGCGAGCTGCACCAGTTGCAGGTAGGCGGTGCCGTAGGTGGGGCCCGCGACACCGTAACCGGAGCCGAGGACACGGTCTTCGGCGACGACGACATCGGTGAACTCGGTGGTGCCGCTCGCGGTGAGCCGCTGCCCGAAACCGTCCCAGTCATCGTGTTGCACAACCCCCTCGGCATTCGCGTCGACCAGCACGCCGAGCCGCTCACCGTCGCGGTCGGCCGCGACGAGGATGTGATCGGCGAACAGCGATCCGGTGCTGTAGTACTTCACGCCGTTGAGCAGCAGCCGGTCACCGTCGCGGGTCAGCCGAGTGCGATACCGGTCGACCGCGCCGACCCCCGGCTCGGTGATCGCGTTGCCGACGAGAGTGCCCGCCGCGACCGCCCGCAACCACCGCTCCCGCTCCGGACCGGCCTCCGCCAGGATCTGATCCTCGACGAACGACCAGTGCACCCGCAGTGCCTGCGGCAGATTCGACTCGGCCGCGGCCAGGTCGATGAGCAGCCGGAACAGCTGCTGCACGCTCACGCCGTACCCGCCGAACTCGACCGGCACCCGCAACGCCCCGAATCTGGCCTCCTTCAGCCAGCCCACCTCGTCGAACGGCAGCCGCCGGTCGACCTCCCGCTCGACCGCGCCCGTGGCGATCCGGTCGAAGATCGGGGTGAAGATGGCGTCCAGCTCGGAATCGGTGGTCGATGGCGCGGCGGTGGAAGTCATCCACCCACGATCGCGCAGAGGGATGCCGGATTCACGGGTTGCGCGCAGCGCGATCACAACGGACGCGCGCCGGCGGGCACCGGTGAGAGCGTTGACGTGCCCCGGTCACTGCGGACAAGATCTATCATTGACGACGAAGTGTCTGCGTGGACAAAGTGAGAGGCAAACATGTCGACACCCGACGACGACCTGAGCGCGATCTTTCGCCGGTACCTGAGTTCGGTTGTGCTGCATGCTCAGGCGGGCGCGAAGGCGGTCGATCTGCACGCGACAGACCTGTACGCACTGAATATCCTCGCACTCGCCGGCGCGATGACACCGGGTGAGCTCGGCACCCGCACCGGACTCACCACCGGCCCGACCACCCGTCTCGTCGACCGTCTCGAGCAGGCCGGATACGTACGCCGCGCCGCCGACCCGGGCGACCGGCGCAAGGTCATCGTCGAACCGATCGATCAGCCCGCCGAGCTCGACAAGGTGCTGGCCCCCGCTCGGCGTCGGATCGGCGAGATCATCGCGAGCTACACCCCGCAGCAGCGCGAAGTGCTCTTCGACTATTTCGAGCGCGCGGCCGTGGCCTACCAGGAGTCCGTGGCCGACCTGCGCGACTGAGCTTCACGGGGTTCCGGGGACGACCAGGCCGGATTCGTAAGCGAGAACGACCAATTGGGCTCGGTCGCGAGCGTGGAGCTTGGTCATCGCTCGGTTGATGTGGGTTTTCGCGGTGTGCGGACTGATCACCATGTGGACGGCGATCTCGTCGTTGGACATGCCCTGCGCGACGAGAACGACCGCCTCGCGTTCGCGGGTGGTCAGTTCGTCCAGGGCGGCGCCGGGGCTCGGTGGGCGGGGCTGGGTGACGTAGCGGTGGATCAGTCGGCGGGTGATCGAGGGCGCGAGCAGCGCGTCGCCACGGGCGGCTACGCGGATGGCGTGGAGGAAGTCCTCCGGTTCGATGTCCTTGACGAGAAAGCCCGCGGCGCCGGCTCGCAGCGCGTCGAAGACGTATTCGTCGAGCCCGTAATTGGTCAGGATGACGACGTGAACGCCGGACAGTGCCGGATCGGCGGCGATGCGGCGGGTTGCCTCGATGCCGTTCACCACCGGCATCTGGATGTCGATGAGCGCGATGTCGGGCAGATGCGTGCGGGCCAGCTCGACACCTTCGCGGCCGTCGGCGGCTTCGGCGACCACTTCGATGTCGTCCTCGATGTCGAGGAGTGCGCGGAAGCCACTGCGAATGAGGGGTTGGTCGTCGACCAGCAGAACGCGAATCATGTCCTGTCCACCGGCAATTCGGCATGCACGGCGAAGCCGCCGCGGGTGCGCGGCGCGGCGTGGAGGTGGCCGCCGAGCGCGGTGACACGTTCGCGCATACCGAGCAGTCCGACGCCGGGACCCGAATCCGATGTGGGTTGCGCGCTGCCGTCGTCTTCGATATCGACGACGAGACTGTCCGGGCGGTAATCGATGCGGACGGTGGCGCTCGTGGCGGCGGCGTGGCGGGTGACGTTGGTGAGTGACTCCTGCACGATCCGATAGACGGTCCGGTCGACCGCGACGGGCAGGTTCTGTTGCGCACCCTCGACTGTGAGCGTCGCGTCCAAGCCGGTGATGCGGACGCGCTCCACCAGAGCGGGGACGTGGGCGAGGCCGGGGCGCGGCGAGGTGTCGTCGTCGCGCAGCGCTTCCAAGGTCACGCGCAGCTCGCGGGCGGCCTCGCGACCGGCTTCGCGGATGGCCAACAGTGCCTCCGGGACCTCTTCGCCCCGCTTGCGCGCCACGTGGACCGCGGCTTCGGATTGCACCTTGATCACCGAGATCTGGTGGGTGAGTGAATCGTGCAGCTCGCGCGCGATGTGCAGGCGCTCCTCGTCGGCCCGCCGTCGCGCGGTCTCCTCTCTGGTGCGTTCGGCCTGGTCGGCTCGCCGCTCGGCTTGGCGCAGCGCTTCACCGGCGGCGCCCGCCGCGATGAGCCACGCGATCTCGAGCGCGTCACGAGCGCGGGCGAGCGCCTGGGTGGTGTCGTGCAGGGCGGCCAGCGCCGCGAGCGGAAGGGTCGCGAGCACTGCCACCGAGACCAGCACGGTGACCGTCCGATGGCCCGCGCGGACCGCGAAATACACCGCGAACAGGAAGGCGACGGCGGGCACGTCGACGCCGACTGCCTGGTAGCCCAGTGCACACAATCCGGTCACGACCAGCACCGCCACCGGCGCCCGGCGTTGCGCGACAAGTGCCAGCCCGCCCGCGACCAGCAACGCGTAGCCGAGCCAGTCGAGATCGGCAGGGGAGTGCTGGCGGCTCAGCCCGGTGACCAGAAGCACCGCGGCCACGCCGACGGCGATCACCCAGTCGACGGTTCGGCCCATGCGCAAACCCTAGCCCGCTCGCGGTCGTGGCGAATCCCGCTCACGGATGAGCCACCGACTACCACGGATGCGGTATCCGCCCAGCTCCTGCCGCATCGGCGGTAGTCCGTACCGCACCCGCGCCACCTCGAATTGTCCACCGCCGCACGATGACCGAACCTCGATCGACGCCGACGATGGAACCCGTCCCGATCAGAACCGGCGCCATCATCGAGCGACCGGCTACGCACGACGAGGAGCAACCCCATGTCCGTCCGCCCGCTCACCGCAGCCGCCGTCACCGCGGCGACCACGCTCGCCGACTCACACGGCCTGACGACCGACCGCCTCATCGCGACTTCGGCCGCGTTCCTCGGCCTGGCCGCCGTGATCGTGGGTGGTTGGGCAATGGTGCGCACCGGAAATCCCGCCCGATCGCTCATCGCGATCGGTGCGGGCGCGGTCGCGACCGTCGTCGGGGCGATCGGCTTCGCGACCGCGGACGGCGGTCCGGGCACCGGAAACGGCATCGTCGGCGCGGCGATCGCGATTTTCCTCGGTCTGTCCGCCATCGCACTCGGCACCCGCGCCCGCACCCACCGCTGATCAGGCGTCAGGTCAGTGTCCGCGGGCGATCCATTCCGCGAGCGCGGGCCGCTCCGTGCCGATGGTGGTCGTGTCACCGTGGCCGGTGTGGACCGTCGTCTCCTCCGGGAGCGTGAGCAACCGGTCACGGATCGAATCGATGATCGTGTCGAAGTCGGAGAACGAGCGGCCGGTGGCGCCGGGGCCGCCCGCGAACAGGGTGTCGCCGGTGAACAGGGCAGCGAGATCGGGGAGGTGCAGGGAGACCGAGCCGGGGGAGTGGCCGGGCGTGTGCAGGATGTCGATGTCGATGCCCGCCACCGTGATTCGCGCGGTGTCCGCCAAGGAGCGGTAGTCGGCGTTCGGGTGGGTCATGCGCCAGAGGGGCTCGTCGCCGGGGTGAAGGAGGACGGGGGCGTCGAGGCGTTCGGCCAGTTCCGGGGCGACGGTCACATGGTCGTTGTGGCCGTGCGTGCACAGGATGGCGGTGACCTGACGGTTGCCGACCGCGGCGGCGATGGCGTCGGCGTCGTGGGCGGCGTCGATGACGAGCACCTCGTTGTCGTCACCGATGAGCCAGACATTGTTGTCGACATCCCAGGTACCACCGTCGAGCGCGAAAGTGCCCGAGGTGACCACTCTTTCGATGCGGGTCACCAGACCACCACCGAACGCAGCACCTGGCCCTGAGCCATCGCGGCGAAGGCCTGCTCGACCCCGTCGATGTCGATCCGTTCGGTGACGAACCGGTCCAGCGGCAGTCGGCCCTGGCGGTAGAGGTCGATGAGCATCGGGAAGTCGCGCTCGGGCAGACAGTCGCCGTACCAGGAGGATTTCAGCGCGCCGCCGTGCGAGAACAAGTCGATGAGCGGCATCTCCAGCTTCATGTCGGGAGTCGGCACACCGACGAGCACGACCGTGCCCGCCAGGTCGCGCCCGTAGAACGCCTGCTGCCAGGTTTCCGGTCGGCCGACCGCGTCGATCACCACATCGGCGCCGAAATCGCCGGTGAGTTCCTTGATCCGCTCGACCACGTCCTCGCTGGTCGCGTCGATGGTGTGCGTGGCGCCGAAATCCTTGGCCCAGTCCAGCTTTCGCTGATCACGGTCGATCGCGATGATCGTGCTCGCACCGGCGAGGCGCGCCCCGGCGATGGCCGCGTCACCCACGCCGCCACAGCCGATCACCGCGACGCTGTCACCGCGTGAGACATTGCCGGTATTCATGGCGGCGCCGATCCCGGCCATCACGCCACAGCCGAGCAGACCCGCAACGGCCGGATCGGTCTCGGAATCGACCTTGGTGCACTGCTTTTCGTGCACGAGGGTCTTGTCGGCGAAGGCACCCACCCCGAGGGCGGGGGTGAGCGGGGTGCCGTCGGTGAGCGTCATCGGGACGCTGGCGTTGTGGGTGTCGAAGCAGTACCAGGGGCGTCCGCGCCGACACGCTCGGCATTCACCGCAGACCGCGCGCCAGTTGAGGACGACGAAGTCACCCTCGGCCACGTGGGTCACGGCGGCGCCCACGGTCTCGACCACACCGGCAGCCTCGTGACCCAGCAGGAACGGGAACTCGTCGTTGATCCCGCCGTCGCGATAGTGCAGGTCGGTGTGGCACACACCGCAGGCCTGGACGCGGACGACCACATCATGGGGTCCCGGATCGGGAATCACGATGTCGACGGTTTCGACGGGCGCATCCTTCGCGCGGGCTATGACCGCGCGGACGGTGTCTGGCATGCGGACCTCCTCTTGGTTGACGTATCGACGCCAACGCTAGCGGTGCCGTGCGCCCGATCAGTCCGGGATGGGTGGGATCTCGCCCGTCGGCGGGCCGAGTTCTTCCTTGACGTGGTGCTCGACGAGCAACGGAACATAGTCGCGGATGTGTACCTTGCCGAACGCGTCGTACACGTGGTGCACGATGTCTTCGAGTTCGGCGGGCGCGATGGTCGGGTACCGAATGATCAACCGCTCGATGACCTCGTCGAGTTGGCGGTTCTCGTGAGTAGTCATATTCCAGGGTTACCCGGAGACGACGTCGATCAACGGGTCGTTGCCTACTTTTCGTCGCGTCGAAGGGGTTCGGCGACGGTGGCCGGATAGCGCAGGTGCCGGAGTTCTGGCGTCACCGCCAGAGAACAGGCGCGATGGCCGCCTTCGACGTGGACCTCCGACAGCTATCCTCGCCCCATGGCCGAGGACTCGTTGTTCCTGGATCCCACGATCGGTCGACCCACGGGCAAGGTCGGATACTTCCCCGATCAGCGGGGCTTCGACCGATTCGCCGCCGCCTACGTGGACGGCATGGCGCTGCTGCCGAAACCCGATGCGATGGCCGCGATCGCGACCCCCTTCGGACCGGTCCGCGCGTATCGATTCGGACCCGGCGGTGACGTTCCCGTCGTGCTCCTGTCCGGACGCCAGGCCTCGACGCCGATGTGGCGGTCGAACCTGGCGAGTCTGGCGGAGCGGCGCACGGTGTGGTCGGTCGACAGCATCGGCGAGCCGGGCGCGAGCACCCAGCGCCGCGAGCTGACCGACGGGGCCGACCAGGCGGAATGGATAGCGGAAACGATTGCGGGACTGGGTGTTCCGCGTGCGCACCTGCTCGGCGTGAGTATCGGCGCGAACCTGGCCGTGCAGACCGCGCTGCACCGGCCTGAGTGCACGACCTCGATCACCCTGCTCGATCCGGCCAATACCTTCGCGTCGTTGAGCTGGAAGATGATCGTCGTGTCGCTCGGCAGCGCGATCCCGATGATGCCCGCGAGTCTGCGCAACAAGCTGCTGAGCTGGATCTCCGGTGGCGTCCCGGTCGACGAGTCGGTGCCGGAAGGTCGACTGATCGCCTCCGGAATGAAGGACTACCGGGGCGCGCAGCCGTTGCTGGCGCGCCCCACCGAGGACCAGTTGCGGGGACTCACGGTGCCGACTCTCGCCCTGTTCGCGGGCCGCAGCATCGTCCACGACTCGGCGAAGGCAGCCGCAACGGCACGCCTGATCCCCGGCGCGCAGGTGGAGGTCTGGCCGGACGCGTCGCACGCGATCAACGGTGAATACCCCGAGCGGATCGCCCGGCGATTCGCCGAATTCACCTCGGGACTCTGACGGTCAGTTCGCGCCGCGCTCGACAGAGCGGGTCGCCTTGCCATCCGGTCCGATTCGCGTCAGTACCGCGCTGATCACCAGACACCCGCTTTCGACGACATCGGTCAGCGGTTGGCGGTATTCGTCGAGCACCCACTTCTGGGCGATGATCACGATGGCGCCGACCAGTCCGAACAGCACCGTGCGCACACTGACGGCGGGATGGGTTTCCAGGTCGACATGCGGGGTGACCAGGGCCATGCAGATGTCGACCAAGGCGTCGAGAACGCCGTAGTAGGCCCGGTCGACCGCGGGGCTCACACCGAGGATCTCGAAGAACGCGATCCGGGGAACCCGTGGGTCGTCGCGGATGAGCTGGAAGTACGCGGTCAGGCCGACGCGCACCTGGGTATCGACGTCGGCGCCGGGATCACTGAGCCCGGTATGGATCGCCTCGATCATCCTGGCGGCCGTCTCGCGATACACCTCGAGCAGCAGATCTTCACTATCGGTGAAAGATTCGTAGAAGTAGCGTTTGCCGACGCCGGCCGCCGCGCAGATCGTGGTGACCGTGGTGTTGCGGTAACCGTCGACGCCGAAGGCCTCGGTAGCCGCTTCGATCAGCCGAGCGCGGCGTTCCTGTTGACGTTGCCCCGGTGCGGCGCCGCGGTAGCGGCGACCGTCGTCGAGTTCGGACGCTGTCACAGTGTCAATTGTTTCAGGCGGCCGCGGCAGGGTGCGCGCGGGCGCTTGATTTTGGATCGCCCAGAACATGTTCTTGCGATCGAACGTGACCCACGCTACGTTACTTCCCGGTACGGGAACGTTGTGGTTCCCGATGGTGGAGGGCTGAACCGAAGCATGATCAAACATCGTGGGCGACTGGCCGCGCTGGCCGCGTCCGTCGTCGTCTTGGCGGGCGCCGTCGCATCCGCGCCGCTCGGGCAGGCATCGCCGAACGCCGAGGGTCTCGACGCGCAGTTCGTCGCCACCCACAACGGGCCGCAGCAGTACCCCAACGTCTTCATCGAGTGGGACGTGCCGATCACGATGAGTGACGGCACCGTATTGAAAGCCAACGTCTATCACCCCGCCGGTGCGGACGGTCAGCCCGTCGCGGAGCCGACGCCCACCATCGTCAACATGACGCCCTACACCAAGCTGGTCTCCAACCTCGCCGACTCGGCGCTCGCGGTGCCCGGCCTGTCGGACCTGCTGATGCCGGTGCTGCAGAACCTGGACTTCACGCCGTTCGGTTTCAGCAGCCTCAGCGACATCATGCACGCGCTGCCCGGCGGCGCGGCGCGCACCTTCGGCGTCGACCGGAACCTGATCCGCGGCGGTTACACCCAGGTGGTCGTCGACGTGCGCGGCACCGGTTTCTCGCAGGGCACCTGGCAGGTGTTCGGTGAACGCGAGCAGATCGACGGCGTGGAAGTCGTCGACTGGGCGGCGAAACAGGGCTGGTCCGACGGCAAGATCGGGATGAGCGGCATCTCCTATTCGGGGATCAACCAGCTGCAAACCGCGCAGCGTCATCCCGAGGCGCTCAAGGCGATCTTCCCGGTCGTGCCGGGTAGCGACCTGATCCGCGATGTCGCGGCCCCCGGTGGTGCGCTCGGGATCGGGTTCATCCCGGCCTGGCTGCTCGCCGTCGACGGCGCGAAGCTGCTGCCCGACCTGATGTCGATGCTGAACGGGAAATTCGACTGGGTCTGGCTGCGCGACCGGGTGACTGATCCGTTCACCTTCTTCAACGTGCTCATCGCCGCACTGACCACCCCGAACATCGAGCAGATCCCGCCGGAGATGGCCTCGATCCTCGACGACGAGAGCCCGCTGCGGACCGCCTGGGTCGGCGCGCCCGAACAGGTGCAGGTGCCGACCTTCCTCTACGGCGGCTGGCACGACATCTTCACCTACTCCACCCCGCGCATCTACAACGCGGTGAACGTGCCCGCCGAGCAGAAGAAGCTCATCATGGACGACGTCTACCACGTGACGGTGAGCTCGGGTCTCGGTCAGCCGGGTGCGCCCGCCCCGCTGGAATCGTTGCAGCGCGCGTGGTTCGACAAGTGGCTCAAGGGAATCGACAACGGCATCGATCGCTACGACCCGGTCACGTTGTGGCAGCAGGGAAGTAAGCAGTGGACCACCGACGTCGCCTTCCCTCGACCCGGCATGCAGCATCGGCGGATGTACCTCGACGCGGCCTCCTCCGGCACCGCGCCGGGCGCTCGCCACGACGGCAGCCTGCGCACTGCTCCCGGTGCAGCACAGCGTCTCTCGGTGGACCCGAGCCTGACCACCATCTGCGCGCGTGATGCCGCACAGGGCACGGCCGGATTGGTTCCGCTCCCCGACGTCTGTTCGAAGGACGCCCGGATCAGTGAAGGGGCCGCGCTCACCTTCACCACGGCGCCGGTCTCGCAGCCGACGAGGATCTCCGGGCCGATCGCCGCACACCTGAACACCGTGCTCGACGCCACCGACGGCTACTGGACGGTGACGGTGAACGATGTAGCGCCCGACGGTACTTCGACGGTCTGGTCGCAGGGGCAGCTGACGGCTTCGTTGCGCACGGTCGACGAGCCCAAGGCGACCCGCTCACCGAACGGCGACTACACCGACCCGTACCCGTACCTCACCCTGGACACCCGTCAGCCGATCGTGCCCGGCGAGCCGACGACGATCGACATCGGCGTCCGCGCCACCGACGGTGTCCTGCTGCCCGGCCACCGCCTGCGCGTCGACGTCTTCGCGAGCAACTTCCCCAGCGGAATCCCGCTGCGCCCGTTGCTGAACGAAAGCGGCCTCCGCACCCAGCACCTGGAGCTGGACCCGTCCCGCCCGAGCTGGATCAACGTCCCCCTGGACACCGATCCCGGCTGGTGACATCCGGTCGACCCCGCTTCCGACCGCGCGACGGATCCTCGATCGCGCGGCCTCGAGGCGGGGTTCGCTGTTTATCCTGCGGTCGCGTGTACTTCGGGCACTCGAGTCGCATCCGCGCCCGCGCCCGCGGCCAGGTGGGCGAAGGTCACGGCGTCACGCACCGCCGCGCCGCCGTGATCGTTGTTGAAATAGACGTAGCTGTCGGCGTCGGGTGACCAGGTGTCGAGCAGCCGATGTGCCCAGCCGCTCAACGCCTGCTTGCCGTAGGACGGCAGGGGAGTAGCGCGGCCCGCGTGCAGACGTAGATAGGCCCAGTCGGTGGTCCGCCACAGCGGTGTGATCGGCCGGGAATCGCGGTCCGCCCACGTAAGCGCGGCGCGATGGGATCGGAGGACGGCGCGGGTCTCGTCTGTCCACCACGATTCGTGGCGCGGTTCCACCGCCACTCGCACCGAGTCGGGGAAGCAGCGCAGACAGTCGTCGAGCAGATCAGTGTCCGCGCGCAGGGTCGGTGGCAGCTGGAGCAGGATCGGACCGAGACGCTCGCCCAGCCCCTCGGTCCTGTCGAGCAGGCGCCGCACCGGTTCGGCCGGATCCCGCAATCGCTTGATGTGGGTCAGGTAGCGGCTCGCCTTCACCGCCATCACGAAGCCCGCGGGCGTGCGCTCCCGCCATGCGGCGAAGTTCTCCCGGCTCGGCAACCGATAGAACGCGCTGTTCGACTCCACCGTCGCGAACTCCTGCGCATAGTGCTCGAGCCACTGCCGCACGGGCATGCCCTGCGGGTACAGCACGTCGCGCCAGTCGCGGTACTGCCAGCCGGACGTGCCGACGTGCATGGTCATTCGGCCTGCCTCCCTCCGGAGCGCGGGTCAGATCTCCGAACGCAACAGGGGCGCGAGTTCGCTGCTGTAGAAGTCGAGGAACGCGTCCATGTCGGCTCCCGCGTTCATCAGCACCACATGATCGAAGCCCGCGTCGGTGGCCTTGCGTACCGCCTCGACGTAGCGTTTCGGATCATTGCCGCAGACAAAGGATTCGAGCATGTCGTCGACTCGCACGGTGCTCGAGGCGGCGGCGAAGTTCGCGGGATTGGGCAGCTCGCTCATCACCTTCCAGCCCCCGGTCGACCACCGGTTCGTCGACAGCGCGGCTTCGGCGCCCTCGCGATCGGTCTCGGCGAAGGCGACACCCACTTCGACATAGCGTGGGCCCGAGCCACCCTCCTGCTGAAAGGTCCGCACGAGTTCGGGATCCGGCTCGGTGGCGAACAACCCGTCGCCGAGTTCGCCGGCGATCTTCGCCGCGCTGGGCCCACCCGCGGCCACCGCGATAACCGGCAGGGTCTCCGGCAGATCGAATACCCGCGCGTCCGACAGGTCCAGGAACTCGCCGTAGTAGCTGCGGTAACCGCCGCGCCACAGCAATCGGATGATCTCGAGCGCCTCGCGCAACATCCGCTGCCGGATCGCCACCGGCGGAAACTCATGGCCCACAATGTGTTCGTTGAGCCGCTCGCCCGAACCGATTCCCAGGGTGAACCGCCCGTCGGACAGCAGCGCCGTGGTGGCGGCGGCCTGAGCGATGATCGCCGGGTGATAGCGGATGATCGGGCAGGTCACGCCGGTAGCCAGCCCGATCTGCTCGGTGTGGGCCGCGATCGTTCCCAGGACGGTCCACGCGAACGGTGAGTGGCCTTGATTATCGAGCCACGGGTGGAAGTGGTCGCTCATCTCGACGAAGTCGAAACCGGCCGCTTCGGCCCGAACTGCCTGTCGAACAAGCTCTTTCGGGCCGAAAGCCTCGGCCGCCAACTTGAATCCGAGCTGCATGGCGCACCTTTCGCAGTGGGGTCAGCTGCGGCCGAGAGCGTTGGCCAATTCCTGCTTGTTCATCTTGGAGCGGCCGTCGATATTGCGGCGACGGGCTTCTTCGTAGAGCTGATCGCGGGTCTTGCCGCTGCCCTGGGACCGTTGGCCGCCCGAACCCTTCGTCTCGCCGTGCTGGGCGCGAGTCTTGTTCACCGTCCGCGCGGCGATCTCCTCGGCGCGTTTCTCGCCGCGGCCACGCTCGCGTTCCGATTTCTTGATGTCCTTGTACTGCCGTTCGCGCTTGTCGCTCCACGCTTGCTGGGGCATGACCTGCTCCTCCTCCGATCGGGATGTCGACTCTGATGGCCGCCTACCCGCAGATTCGCCGAGGAAACAGGAGTCCACAGCAATACTGTGGCAATCCATGCCTGGCACACTGTTCTGGTGGGCGCACCGAGCAGGATGGCGAACCGCGGGTGGCGGTGGATCCGCAGCGCGCCCGGTACCTACCTGTGGCTGGCCGCTCTCGCCGTGACCACGGTGATCATCGATCTGCTCCCGCCGGAGGAAGCCAGGCAATGGCTCGATCACCGGTCGACGAACCTGCACCACCTCGGCCAAGATCCCGTGCGCGTGCTGATCACCAGCGCGTTCTGGACCGACGGCAGCGGATGGCTCGCCTACGCGGTGCTGTTCACGATCTTTCACGCCAATGCCGAACGCTGGCTCGGCACCCTACGCTGGCTCGTGGTCGTCGTGCTCGCGCACGTGGGCGCCACCTATCTCAGCCAGGGCGTGGTGCTGTGGGCGATCCGTAGCGAGGACGCGCCCGAACGGGCGATGTACATCCTCGATGTGGGCGTCAGCTACGCGTTGGCCGGTGTCGCCGCGGTGCTCGCCTACCGGTTCGTGGCGCCGTGGCGCTGGGGGTACGTGCTCGGGGTGCTCGCGGTGGTGGTTCCGCCGATCTTCCTCAACCGCACGTTCACCGATATCGGGCACGCGAGCGCGGCCGCCATCGGGTTCGCCTGCTACCCGCTGACGCGAGGTCGCGGACGCCGGTGGAATCCTGGCGTACTGCTGAAACGACGGTTCACCGCCGAGCGATGATTGCTTGTTATTAGCTGGTTGAGTCCATTTTCGTGTTTCGCTCAGGCCACCCGTCGAGGACTGGCGATCGCTGCGAGCCCCGTGCTCACTAGGGTGGGCTGGTGATCTTGCTGGCGATAGGTGTGGTTCTGCTCGGTGTTTTCGCGCTGTGTTTCCGTCAGGAGCGGCGCCGATTCAGCAACGGAGTGTTGCTGCTGCTCGGAATTCTGTGTGTCGGCGCCGCACTGATCGGTTCGGGCGTCGAAGGAGCCGCCCTGGGAACTCTGGTCTTCTTCGCGCTCGCGCTGTCGCCGCTGCTGGTGTTCGCCCTGGCAGGGCTGTTGATGCTCAACGGCGTGGTGATGTTGCGCCGCGAGGGCGTACGCCTGGCAAATCTACTGTCCCTCGGTCTCGGCTTCGCGCTGCTGGTTCCGTATGTGTTGTTGCTGATGGCGGTGATCGCCGAGGGGGCGGTGTTCGGCGTGTTGCTGCTGGCGGTCGTGCTCGTCGCCGCCTATCTCGGCTTCGTACTGGTCGCGTTCCTGTTGTACTCGGTCGTCTACGGCGGGGTGACCCGTACCGACGACGCCGTCGCGATCGTCGTGCACGGCTCCGGCCTGCTCGGTGACCGGGTCCCGCCGCTGCTGGCGAGCAGGCTCGACCGCGCGCTCGGCATCTGGCGCGCCGCGCACGGCCCGTCGCCGCTGCTGGTCACCAGTGGCGGCAAGGGTTCCGACGAGAGGGTCGCCGAAAGTGCCGCGATGGCCGACTACCTGGTCGAGCACGGTGTCCGCGACGACGAGATCCTGCGGGAGGACCGCTCGACGACCACCCGCGAGAACCTCCTGTTCAGCCGGGAACTGCTCGCCCGGCGCGGGATCGACAGGCGCATCCTGCTGGTCACCAGCAATTTCCATGTCCTGCGGACCGCTGTGCTCGCCCGTCAGGTCGGGCTCGACGCCCAGGCCGTCGGCGCCCCGACGGCACGCTACTACCTCCCCAGCGCCGTCCTGCGCGAATACGTCGGGATTTTGGTCGAGTACAAGGTCGTCAACGCCGTGATATGCGCGGCGTTGGTGGCGGTGCCGGTCGCGCTGGCGATCTTCGGTGAAGCCGCTTGACGAATTTAGGTGTTACGTAAAGTTATGGATAGTTGTATCATCGGAGCTACCGAGTAGGACGCAACGGCGCGACCTGGTGCGCGGGTAACCGTGCGCGGTTGATCGAGGAGTACCGATGAAGCTATTTCCTTGGGGAAGAGAAAGTCCGGAGATCGATCCGGGCGTGGTGGCGTTGCACGCGCGCAATGTCACCTTCGACTGGTCCGGCGTCGACCTGCAGTGGATGTCCGCCGAACCCATCGCCAGTCATCTGATCAGCGCGCTGAACATGCTGCTGCCCGAGGGTGAGCGCATGTTCATCGAGACCTATCGCGAGGCGTTGCCCTACGTCAAGGACGAGAAGCTGCGCGAGGACATGCTCGGTTTCATCGGCCAGGAGTCCATGCACGCGCAGACCCACGGCAAGGTGCTCGAGGAGGTCTTCACCGCGCACGGCGTCGACGCGGACCCCTACCTGCGGCAGATGGAATACCTGTTCCGCATCTCGCTCGGAGCCCGCGGCGACGATCGCGTCGGCCGCCAGATGCTGGTGGAACGGCTCGCCTTCATCGCCTGCCTCGAGCATTTCTTCGCCTGGCTCGGCGACTGGATTCTCAACGCCGACCTGGAGAAGTTCGGCGCCGACCCGCGAATGGTCGACCTGTTCCGCTGGCACGGTGCCGAAGAGGTCGAGCATCGCAATGTCGCCCACGATGTCGCGGAGTACTTCGGGGTCGGGTACGTGCGCCGCTGCGCGGCGATGACGCTGGTTTTCCCGATCTTCCTCGTGGTGTTGGTGCGTGGGGCGCGCTTCCTCGTGCAGCAGGACCCGCAGCTGTCCGATCGGGGCTATACGCGGCTGCTCGGCGGGGTGTTCGCGGCGATGTGGCGTGGTGCGCTGCCCGGCGTTCCGTCGTTGCTGGTGAGTGCGCTGTCGACCTTCCAGCCCGGATACAACCCACAATCGGTCGGCTCCACGGCGCAGGCCATCGCCTACCTGGCCGCTTCGCCGGGTGCCCGCGCGGCCGCGTCGTGACCACTCACGACATCCCGGCCGACCTTTACGGCAAGCGTCGTCACGACCCGGCGATCAGGATCATCGATGCCGTCGCGACCGCCCGGCTGCGCTGGACCGCGCTGGTCAACCGCAATGATCTGCGACCGCGCGTCGACGACCGCCGCCTGCCCGTGGTGGTGACCGAACGCCGGATCGAAGCACACGACCAGGACGTGGTGAGCCTGCGCCTCGAGGCGCCCGACGGCCGAGTCCTGCCGCGCTGGCGGCCCGGCGCGCACCTCGACCTCGAATTGCCGTCGGGCAGGCTGCGGCAGTACTCGCTGTGCGGCGACCCCGCGTACCAACGCGCCTACCGGGTCGCGGTGCGCCGGATTCCCGGCGGCGGTGGCGGCTCGATCGAGGTGCACGACGCACTACCGGTCGGCAGTCGATTGGTGGTCCGCGGGCCACGCAATGCCTTCCCGTTCGCGGTGCCGGGGCACGGATCGCCCTCGCGGCGACTGCATTTGATCGCCGGTGGCATCGGCATCACGCCGATTCTGCCGATGGCCCGGCTCGCGCATCGGTTGGGTGTGCCGTGGACGCTGGTCTACAGCGGACGCAGCCGCGACACCATCCCCTTCCTGGCCGAGATCGAGAGTTTCGGCGCGAATGTCGTCGTGCGCACCGATGACGAACACGGTCTGCCCGTCGCGGCGGATCTGCTGACCGGCGTCGATCCCGGCACCGCCGTCTACGCGTGCGGCCCGACCCCGATGACCTCGGCGATCGTCACTGCGGTGCGCGAGATGCCCGAAGTGGAGCTGCATTTCGAGCGGTTCTCGCCGCCGCCGGTCGTCGACGGCACGCCGTTCGAGATCGAATTCGCCTCCAGCGGCGAGGTGGTCACCGTCGATGCCGACCGCACCGTGCTCGACACCATTCTCGATACGCGCCCCGACCAGCCCTATTCGTGCAGGCAGGGTTTCTGCGGCACCTGCGTGGTGCGGGTCCGCTCCGGCGAACCGGACCATCGCGAGACCGTGCTCTCCGCTGCCGATCGTGCCGAGGGCGCCATGCTCGCGTGTGTATCCCGTTCCCGCGGTGAGCGATTGGTGCTCGACCTGTGAACCTTTTCGGGGACAACTCAGTGGACAGGGAGTCCGACAGATCATGACGAACGACAGCCCGCAGCCTGCGAACCAGCGCACCGTCCGCAGCGGTGATTTCGACATCGCCGTGTTCGAATACGGCGACCCGACCGCCGACACCATCGTGCTCGTGCACGGCTGGCCCGACACCCATCACCTGTGGGACAGGGTGATTCCGCTGCTCACCGAGCGCTTCCACGTGGTCGCCTACGACACCCGTGGCCACGGTGAATCCACCCGCACCCAGCGCACCGACGACTTCCGTCTCGACGAACTCGCGCGCGACTTCTACGCCGTGATCGACGTGGTGAGCCCCGACCGTCCCGTGCACGTACTCGCCCACGACTGGGGTTCGGTGCAGGTGTGGGAAGCGGTGTGCGAGCCGCAGGCCACCGCGCGCGTCGCCTCGTTCACCTCGGTCTCCGGCCCCAACCTCGACCACCTGTCCAGCTGGGTGCGCGACCGGCTCTCCCGTCCCACCCTGCGCAATGTGTGGCAGCCGATGACCCAGCTCGCCTCCTCGGCCTACACCTTCTTCTTCATGACTCCCGGGCTTCCGCGCGCCACGTTCAACGCCATCGGCACCGAAAAGGTGTGGCAGCGCGCGGTTTCCCTCATGAACGACACCCCCGCCGCCAATGTGAAGCTCGGCCCGACCTTCCGCCGCGACATGGTCGACGGGCTGCTCATCTATCGCGCCAACATCGTGGCCAGGATGCTGTCCCCGCGCGAGCGCCACACCGAGGTGCCGGTGCAGTTGATCGTGGCCGGACGCGATGTCGCCGTGCGGCCCGCGGGCTACGACGATTCGAGCAAATGGACCGACCGGCTCTGGCGTCGAGACGTTCCCGCCGGGCACTGGATGCCGTTCTCGCATCCGGAGCTCCTCGCGACCGCGACCACCGAGCTGATCGACGCGCTCGACGGTGCGGGGATCTCGCGCGGACTGGCCAGGGCCGAAGTGGGCACTGCGCGCAGGGAATTCGAGCACAAGCTGGTTGTCGTCACCGGTGCGGGTAGTGGCATCGGCCGGGAGACCGCACTGGCCTTCGCGCGGCTCGGTGCCGAAGTGGTGGTCTCCGATGTCAACGAGCTCGCCGCCAAGGCCACCGCCGAGCTCGTCGCATCGGAAGGTGGTGTGGCGCACTACTATCCGCTCGATGTGTCGAACGAGGACGCGGTTCGCGCGCACGCCGACATGGTGATCGCCGCGCACGGCGTGCCCGATGTGCTGGTCAACAATGCCGGTGTCGGTCAGGCCGGCGGGTTCCTCGACACTCCGTCGGAGGAGTTCGACCGCGTGCTGCGGATCAACCTCGGCGGTGTCGTCAACGGCTGCCGGGCTTTCGGCGCGGCGATGGCCGATCGTGGGCTCGGCGGGCACATCGTGAACCTGTCCAGCATGGCCGCCTACAGCCCGCAGCGCGACATGGCGGCCTATGCCACCAGTAAGTCGGCGGTGTTCATGTTCTCCGACTGCCTGCGGGCCGAACTCGCCGACCGCGGCATCTCGGTGTCGACCGTGTGCCCGGGCATCGTGCATACGAATATCGTCGCCACCACCCGCATCTCGGGTGTCTCCGCACAGGAGGAGGCGGCCGCGCAGCAGAAGTTCGACAAGCTCTACGAGCGGCGCGGTTACACCCCCGACCGGGTGGCGGCGCAGATCGTGAAGGCGGTGCGGACCGGGCGCGACATCGTGCCGGTGACGCCGGAATCGTGGGTGCAGTATCGGATCAACCGGATCGCACCCGGCGCGGTGCGGTTCGCCGCCCGCCGGATGAAGCTGGTCTGAGTCGGCTACGCCCGGCGCAGTTGCTCCTCCACGGCGGCAACGTGCCGGGCGTCCACGCCCCATGGGTCCTCGACGCCGACCTTGCGGTCCAGGTCCCACAGCACGCACTCTTCGTCCGGTCGCGCCACCAGCGACCAGGCGACCACGGTGCGGCCCAGTTGTTCGACCATGGTGCCGTGATTCTGCGTGCTCTCCCCGACGCCCTCCGGGAAATGGTGCAGGAAACGTCCGTAAGCCTGCTCGCAGAAGCTCGCGTAGAGCTGGGTGCAGAGAATGAAGCCGTGCCACGCCTCGTCGACCGCGTGCGAGGGCATGCCGATCACCTGGTCGTCGCGAATGGCGGCTCCACAGCACCGTAACCATTGGCGCAGACCGGTTTCCACGAGTTCGCGAGGTTGCCAGGGCGAGGTCTTGAAGATCGCATCGGGTAGACGCAGGGCGGCGACGGTGCGGTCGACGGTGGGGAGGTCGACTTGCCGTGTGCCGGGCCGGAGGAAAGAGAACGCCACAATTCACTGTAAGGCCACTGGCGGTGGGGGTGCCGCGGGCGGGTTCGGGCGTTAGCCTGCGGGCATGGTGATAATGCTGCTGCTCGGTTTCATAGTGGTGTGTATCGGCGCGGTGGTGACGACCATCGTGTGGCTGATTCAGCGGTCGATTCGGTCGCAGGGTGCGCCCCCGCTGGATCGGCGATGGGTGGCCGGGTCGGCCGGGGTGACCGGATACGTCGACGGGACTTCGAGTCAGCCGTGGGATCCGGGCAGTCCGTCCGGTGGCTGCGGTGGGGGTTCGAACAGTGGCTGCGGCGGCGGTTCGAACAATGGCTGCGGTGGTGGGAGCAGCAGTAGCTGTTCCGGCGGAAGTAGCAGCAGCTGTTCCGGCGGGAGTAGCAGCAGCTGCGGGGGTGGGAGCAGTAGCAGCTGCGGTGGCGGTTCCTAGTCGTGTGACGTACGTCCTAGTGTCCTTGACCTGAACTCGGCTCGAGGTTTCATCCTTGACTCGTTCGGTCAACGTCACGAAGGAGTCGCCATGCGTGCAGTGCAGGTCAAGGAATTCGGCGGGCCAGAGGTCCTGGAAGTGCTGGAATTCCCCGTACCGCAACCGGATTCGGCCGAAGTGGTCGTCGACGTCGAGGTCGCCGACGTGATGTTCCTCGACACCCGGCTGCGCAGCGGATGGGGTCAGGACTTCTTCCCGCTGAGTCTGCCCTACGTCCCCGGTGGTGCGATCGGTGGCGTGGTGAGCGCGGTCGGCGCCGAGGTCGATCCCGGCTGGATCGGCAAGCGCGTCGTCACCCAGACCGCGGCGAGCGGCATCGGCGGGGGTTTGCCCATCGGCGGATACGCCGAGAAATCCCTGGCCAAGGCCGCCACTCTGACCGAGATCCCCGACGGGCTCACCACCGAGCAGGCTGTCGGCCTCGCCCATGACGGCCGCACCGCTCTTGCTGTCTTCGACAGGGCTGCGGTGCAACCGAATTCGTGGGTGTTGATCACCGCCGCCGCGGGTGGACTCGGCACCCTGCTCATCCAACTGTCCGTCGCGGCCGGCGCGCAGGTTGTGGCCGCGGCCCGCGGTCCGGAAAAGCTGGCGCTGGCAACACGATTGGGCGCTGCAGCGGTGGTCGACTACTCCGCCGAGGGCTGGGAGCAGCAAGTCCGCGAGATCACCGGCGGGGGAGCGTCGGTCGTGTTCGACGGCGCGGGTGGCGCCATCGGTGGCGCTGCGATGGTCGCCGCATCCGACAAGGGTCTCTTCCTCGGATACGGTTCCGCCGCAGGGGATTTCGCACAGGGTGACACCGATGCGGCGGTCGCGCGCCACGTCACGGTACTCGGCCTGTTCGATATCGTCGGCGGCGACGTCGATTGGGTCGGCATCACTGCCCGCGCTCAGGAAGCGGTAGCTACGGGCTCGCTCGAAGTCGTTATCGGGCAGACCTTCCCGATCGAGGAGGTGCGGCGGGCTCACGCGGCGATCGAAGACCGCTCCGCCCTTGGTCGTACCTTGTTGACGATCGGCGCGTCAGTGTAACTTATTGTGCGCCGCAACGGAATACACGTTAAGTTATGTTCCGTGCAGGGACTGATTATCGTCGCAGTGATAGCTGCGGTTCTGTTGTTGGTAATAGGAGTGATCAAGTTGGCCAGCAACCCAGGGGGCAACATCGAACGTCGCGACCGCGATGTTCGAGTGCGGGGAGGCCAACGAGCCGAGCGCTCGTAACCCTTACCCTTGGGTGTAGCACACAACGGCGATCGGTCGCCGCGTCTTCCTCGGAAGCCGCGCCCCGATCGCCGTTCCTGTATCCGGCCCGACACGACCACCGCGCCAAGTGGTCAACCCCGCACTCCGCCGGGTACCATGCGACTCGCCCGCGGAGACCCCCGCGGCGAGGGGCGGTAGCTCAGTCGGTTAGAGCCGCGGACTCATAATCCGCTGGTCGTGGGTTCGAGCCCCACCCGCCCCACTTCCCCTCCTGAACTGCGGTTTATCCCTATCTGTCGGCTCGGTGCCACCTCCGAGCGGCGCACTATCTCCGACTGCAGCAACCACCATCCTCGCGGCTTTCGGCAGCTATTCGGAGGTCGTGCGAGATTCCGTAATCGGGGGAGAGGCGTTGAGCATCTCGAGTACGTCGGACGTCGGGCGTACGTCACCGTACGAGCGGTAGATCGTGTGGAGGGTTGCGTTGTGCTCGTGGTCATTCCGTGCGGCATTGGCGTCGGCGACCATGATCGTTCGGAAGCCGAGGGTCGAGGCATCACGGGCGGAGGACTCGCTGCACACGTTGGTGACGGTGCCCGCGATCAAGATCGTGTCGATCGCGCGTTGTTCGAGCAGTCCCGGCAACGAACACCGGCCGGGGAAGAACGCGCTGAATGCGGATTTCTCGACGAACAGGTCACCCGCGCCGACGGTCAGACCAGGCCAGAGGCGGTCGGGCAGCGGACCGGAACCTCCTGTGCTGCTATAGCTTTCGGCGACTCGTGGGCCGAAGAACTCGATCGCGGCGTCGGTGGGTTCCCCGGCGCTGGGCAGAACCCAGGCAACCGTCCCGCCGACCGCTCGCAGGGCATCGGCGATCCGGTTGATGTTGGGCACGATCCCACGGCCGTAGGCATGGTCCAGTCGGCGGTGCGGCTTCTGGGATCAGAACAGGATCAGCGCGGCACACAGTCCGGCGAGGGCGATGAACTGCAGGGCGACCCGGTACTTCAGAATGCTGTCCCACTTGTCCTGCAGCGCGCGGGCATCGGCCGGAATGATGCCGCTCAGTGCGGCGGCGGTCTGCTGGGTATTGATCGGCTTGGCGATGCGGACGTAGAAGGCGAGCCAGGTGAGCAGTGCTGCCACCGTGATGCCTGCCGCGACAGCGGCGCCGATCTGGCCGGCCAACAGTGCGATCAGCAGGGTGAGCACCGCGGCGACCACGCCGCCCGCCCCGACGATCGGCATCCGCTTGTCGCCGTAGTAGTGACCCCATCCCGCACTCACGGTCACGGTCGCGTCGTCGAGCTTGCGGTACACGGACCGCATGATGACGGCCCCACAGACATCGGTGCCGTAGACAACGGCATTCGCGAGAACGGCGACGACGGCGATGATCTGGCCGGTGACAATGAGCATTTCGGGTCCCTCTCCAATATCTAGCAACGCTAGAAGCTGGAGCAACGGTAACATTCGACCGCTAGTCTGTCTAGCGCTGCTAGAGTTTGGCGGCGCCAGGCTTCGCGTCTCAGGTCTACTTCGCGCTCAGTCCCGCGATGAGGAGGGCGACCATTCGGCGCGGGTTGTAGCGGGGAGTGTCGCCGCCGATGCAGAGATTGCCGACCGCGCGGAGCAGTTCGTAGGGGTCGATGTCGGGATGGATTTCACCTGCGGTGGTGGCGGCGGTGAGTAAGGCGGCGCAGGCGGGGACCAGGCGGTCGAGGAAGTAGGTATGGAGGGTTTCGAAGGTGGCCGCGTCGGATTGCAGTGCTTCTGCCAGGCCGTGTTTGGTGGTGAGGAAGTCGGCGAAGAGGGTTATCCATTCGCCGAGTGCGGCGTGGGGGGAGCCGTGGGCGGCAAGGAGGGCGGGGCCGGCTTCGGCGCACGCTTCGACCTGGTGACGGTAGACGGCGACGATGAGGTCGGCGCGGGTGGGGAAGTGGCGGTAGATGGTGCCGACGCCGACGCCGGCTCGGGTGGCGATCTCGCGGACGGGGACGTCGACGCCGGAGGCGACGAAGGCGGCCGCGGCGGCGTCGAGCAGCGCTTGCTGGTTGCGCCGGGCGTCCGCGCGTTTGCGCGGCGCCTCGATCGGGTTGTCGACCACGGTCGCGAAGCCTCCCTTGGCAAACGGAACGGTGTTCCGTATGTTGATTAGCGGAACATCGTTCCGCTTGGTCGAGGATGCCAGAACCGGCGAACCGAACCAAGCTCATCTGGGAGGAACCGCCATGCACTACCGCACTCTGGGCCGTACGGGCGTTCAGGTCAGCACGCTCGTGCTCGGCGCGATGAACTTCGGCAAGCTGGGAAAGTCCACACAGGACGAGGTCACCGCCATGATCGACGTCGCCATCGATGGCGGCATCAATCTCATCGATACCGCCGATATGTACGGCCAGGGCGAATCTGAGCAACTGGTCGGCAAGGCCATCGCGGGCCGTCGCGACGACATCGTGCTGGCCACGAAGGCGAGCATGCCGATGGGCGAGGAGCGCAATCATCGCGGCGGTTCGCGCCGATGGTTGACCACCGCGCTCGACAACAGCCTGCGCCGACTCGATGCCGACCACGTCGACCTCTATCAAATCCACCGCTGGGACCCCGAAACCAGCGACGAGGAAACTCTCGCGGCACTGACCGATCTGCAGCGCGCAGGCAAGATCCGCTACTTCGGATCCTCGACGTTTCCCGCCTACCGCATCGTGCAGGCGCAGTGGGCCGCCAAAGAGCATCACCTGAGCCGATACGTCACCGAACAGCCCAGCTACTCGATCCTCCAGCGCGGCATCGAAACTCACGTCCTGCCGGTCACCGAGGAATACGGCCTCGGCGTGCTCGCCTGGAGCCCGCTGGCCTCGGGTTGGCTCTCGGGCGCGATCCGCGCCGACCGCGAAATAACCACCAGCCGTTCGACATTCATGCCCGACCGCTACGACACCACCACCCCGACCAACCACGCCAAGATGACCGCCGTCGAACAACTAGCCACGGTGGCCGACCAGGCCGGCCTGAGCCTGATCCAACTCGCCCTAGGTTTCGTCACCGCCCACCCCGCCGTCACCAGCGCCATCATCGGCCCACGCACCATGGACCACTTGCACTCCCAACTGGCCGCCGCCGACACCGTACTGCCCCCCGAAGTCCTCGACGCCATCGATGCGATCGTCGCCCCCGGCACCGACCTCGCCCCCCACGAAAAGCACGACACCCCACCCTCTCTGCTCAACCCATCCCTGCGCCGCCGCTGAGGCAAGAAGCTCGTGGGCTTCCTCGATGTTCGAAACGGGTAGGTAGGCTGCGGGAACCGCGAGTTCTAGGGGGCATGGTGGCAGGTCGTACCGATGTGGGTGTTCGCACCTTTCAACTCAGGCTCCTGTCCACGTTCCGTCGCAACGATCCGATCGTCGATGACGCGCTGCGGAAACTGGGTGTCGGCCGAGACAAAATGGCGCTGGCTGCAGAAGAAACCGGGGATCTGTTCAAGCCGTCGGTGTGGTTCGAATCGGCTCCTGAACTGTTGGGTCCACCGCCATTCCTCAGCACTGAGCCGACAGGCTTCGCACCCCCGGCACCCGCCACGATGACGCGGTTCGGGTATGAGCTGCCCCTGTGGCCGGACTATGTCTTCGTCTACCTCGCGTCGCGAGACGTCATTCTCGCGTTCGACGGCGGATTCGTGCGATCGGCAGACGCTCCGCGCGCAACGCTGAATGGCATCGAGGACGTTCGTCCATGGGCCTGTGTCTACGACGAGGTCGTCGAGCGCTTCGGGCCACCGGTGGAGGAAGGCGATTCCTGGCCGCCGTTCACGGAGTACAAGTTTCAGATCGACGGTTCCGGCGGAGAGCTCGAGGAATACTGGTTGACCTTCTCGTGGAAGTTACTCCAGTCGGTCAAACGAGCATGAGGATGACGATCGGGATTGTGCGGTTGCCTGCGTGGCGTTGGTAGAAGTCGTAGCTCGGGAAGAACTCGATGAACTTCGGCCACAGGAGGTTTCGTTCCGCGTCGGTTGCTACGCGGGCTCGGACGGGGTGGGAGCGGGCGCCGATTCGGATGGTGGTGTCCGGGTTGGCTTTCAGGTTGTGAAACCAGGCCGGGTGGGTTGGTTGACCGGCTTTGGAGGCGGCTACGGCGATGAGGTCGCCGTCGGCGTGGTACATCAAGGGTGATGTTCGGTGGGTGCCGGACTTGGCGCCGACGTGGTCGAGGAGCAGGATTCGGGCATCGGGCCAGGCGGGCAGGTGGCCACCCACTCGGCCGTTGGTCCGGCGGTACAGGGCCACATGAAGTTTCGTCGATCGGCGGCCCAGGAAGATCCCGCGCTTGTTCAGGAACTGAGAACTCGATTCCACCAGCCGTGCCAGCAGTTACCTCTTGGTTTCACGCCTGGGATCGGCATTGTTCGGATCGCTCATGGCCCCTCCGATCTCGTTCTACTACGTTCAATAGTAGACCTGCGATGGACCGGCGGATGGTGAATCGTCAAGCGAGCAGGCGGCGGGTACGAGGTGGTCGCTGCTGGGACCGATGACGTATGTCATGACCGACCCATGCGAATCCCATCGCGCATCGGTGACTGCGCTTACTACTGGTGACACCCCGCGTCGACCACCGTAGAAGGCATGGGAAACACAGACGTCATCACCGCACGCGGGCTGCGCCGAACGTACGGTCGCGGCGACGACGCATTCGAAGCCGTCAAAGGTGTCGACCTCGAGGTGCACGAGGGGGAGGTGTTCGCGCTGCTCGGGACGAACGGTGCGGGCAAGACCTCGACGCTGGACATGCTGGAAGGGCTCGTCGCCCCCTCGGTGGGTGAGGTCGAAGTCTTCGGCCTCGACCCCCTCCGGCACCGCGCCCAGGTCCGCGCGAGGGTCGGCATCATGTTGCAGTCCGGTGGGTTGCCGGCCGAGCTGACAGTCGGCGAGACGCTGGAGATGTGGCGGGGGACGTGCACCGATCCGACCACCGCCGAGGCTGTGCTGGCGCAGGTCGGCCTGACCGATCGGGCCGGGGTGCGGGTCGGCTCGCTGTCGGGTGGTGAGCAACGCCGCGTCGATCTGGCGTGCGCCCTGCTCGGGCAGCCGCGCTTGCTGTTCCTGGACGAACCGACCACCGGCCTCGATCCGGAAAGTCGGCGTGGGACATGGCAATTGCTCGCCGACCTCAAAGCGTCGGGGGTGACGATGGTGCTCACCACGCACTATCTGGACGAGGCCGAAGCACTGGCCGATCAGATCGCGATCATGCACAAGGGCGCGATCGCCCGCAGGGGCACGCTGCGCGACATCGTCGAGGACCATCCGGCGCGTATCGCCTTCGACCACCCGGGACTGCCCGTGCCGCAGTTCCGTGGCGCCCGCGTCGATGCCGGCGCGCGAGTCACCATCAGCACCAACGATTTACAGGGCCACCTGTTCGAGCTGCTCGGCTGGGCACGCGAAGCGGGCGTGCGGTTGACCGGGCTCGAAGCACGGGCCGCGTCGCTGGAATCGGTCTTCCTCGATATCGCCGAGGCCACCACTCCCACCTTGATCGGAGCACGATGACTACCACTTTGCCCGCCAATGGATTCCGCCGTCGACCGCTCACCGCTCTCTCCAAAGCCGAGTGGCTGCAGTTCCGGCGCAACAAGACTCTCGTTTACATGGCGACGGTGTTCCCGATCGGCATTCCGGTGGTCACCTTCTTCATCGCCCGCAAAGATGCCGAGCCGACAGCGGCGATGGCGGCAGTGACCTTCGAAATGCTCGCGCTGCTCGCCTTGCTGTTCGTGCAGTACTACTCGGTGCTGTCGATGGTGACCACCCGCCGTAGCGAAGGTGTGCTGAAACGGTTGCGCACCGGTGAGGCCACCGACTGGCAGATCCAGCTCGCTCCGGCCATACCCGGTGCGATCATGACGGTCGCGTGCACGGCCGTCGTCACCGCGGTGGTCTACGGAACCGGCACACCCGCGCCGGTCAACCCGCTGGCGATCGTGGTCGCGCTCGTCGGCGGAACGGTGCTGTTCTCGCTGCTCGCCCTGGCGACCAGCGCGTACACCAAGAACGCGGAGGCGGCGCAGATCACCTCGCTGCCGGTGATGATCATCGCGATGCTCGGCATGTCCTCCATTCGTGGTGTGCTGCCGGACCGGCTGGCACAGTTGGCCGACTTGACCCCGTTCGCCGCCGTCTCCGACCTCATCTCCCTCGGCGCGGCGGGCAAGATGTCGGCGGTCGCCGAATCCGACGCCGCGCTGGGCTTCGTGGACACCGTCACCGAATCCGGCCGACCGTTTGCGACACTGGCGCTATGGACCGTGCTGGCGCTCGCGCTGACCCGCAAGAGCTTCCGCTGGGACGATCGCGGGTGATGCGCGCGACCGCCTGGTGGCACGAGTTGTCGGGGGCGGCCAAGTTCCGGCTCTACAGCCGGGTCTCGTTCCAGGCGGTGATCGCCGTGCTGGTCGTAGTGCTGGCGATCAAAGCCGAGTCTGTGCCGTCGGTGCTCGGGATCGTCGTCGCTGGCCTCGCGGCCGCTGTCGCACTGGAGGCGCAACCTGATTTCGCCACCTTCCCCGGCGTGGTGACGCGGCCACGGATGTTGCCGATCGCCGTCGCGGTGCTGGCCACACTGTGGGCGATCAGTGGGGTAGTCGCCCGAGTGGCGAGCAACGAGTCGACTGTCGTCAGCGCGCGCATGGTGGGCATGGCTGCGGTGATCATGGCGATCTTCTCCGTCATCCCGTTCACCCGCCACAAGTGGTGGATTCTGATCGGTCTCAGTGTGGCCACCCCGCTGCTGGTCTTCGGAACGCCGCTACGCGCAGGCCTTCAGGGGGCGGCGGTGCTGGTGATCACCGGGATCTGCGCGATCGTGTTGACCCGGCTCACGGTGTGGGGACTGGGAATCATCGACGAATTGGAGCGAACCAAAGGTGTCGAGGCCCAACTCCAGGTCGCCGAGGAACGGCTGCGTTTCTCTCGGGACCTGCACGATGTCGTCGGCCGCGGGTTCTCGGCCATCGCGGTGAAAAGCGAACTGGCGGTAGCGCTGTCGCGAGCGGGCGACAGCGAGCGGGCGACAGCGGAGATGGAAGAGGTCAGAACGCTGGCGGTCGAGTCGATGGGACAGATGCGCACCCTGGTGCGCGGCTACCGCAATATCGACCTGCGTGGCGAGGTGGCCGGGGCGCGGTCACTGCTGTCGGCGGCGGGATGCGAACTCGTCGTCGAGGGAGACGCGGCCAAGGTGCCCGCGGCATTCCACGAAGTCGCGGCCTGGGTGGTGCGGGAAGGCACGACCAATATCGTCGAACACTCGGCGGCGACGACCGCGACGCTCACCCTCGGCGGGTCGGGCATGTCGCTGCGCAACGATCGTCCGCAGGGCGCGATCGGCGAACGATCCGGGCTGCGCGGCCTCGGCGAACGACTCGCCGCCGTCGGCGCGACCCTCGACATCGCCACATCCAGCGACGAGTTCACCCTCGAAATCCATTGGGAGAATCAGTGATTCCCGTATTCCTGGCCGACGACGAAACCCTCATCCGCGCCGCGATGGCGACGATGCTCGGCCTGGAGCCCGATCTCGAGGTCGTCGCCCACGTCGGTTCCGGTGCGGAACTCGTCGCGGCCTGGCGTCGCAGGGCCGAGGAAGGTGAGCCCGCCGCGGTCGCCGTCATCGATCTGCAGATGCCGGGCATCGATGGCATCGACACTGCCGTCGAACTGCTGCGGATCACCCCTGGCGCAGGCACTTTGATCGTCACCAGCCACGGCAGGCCCGGCTATCTCAAGCGCGCTCTTTCCTCGGGTGTGCGCGGGTTCCTGCCCAAGACGACCTCGGCGGCGACGCTGGCCGAGGTGATCCGGTCGGTGCACAACGGGGGCCGATACGTCGATCCCGAACTTGCGGCCGAAGCCATCAGCGCGGGGGACACCGTCCTCACTGCCCGTGAGGCCGACGTCCTCGAATTCGCCGCCGACGGCGCGTCGGTGGAGGACATCGCCAAACGCGCGCACCTCTCCCCGGGCACCACCCGCAACTACCTGTCCTCGGCGATGACCAAGCTCGGCGTGTCCAATCGCTACGAAGCCGCACTCAAAGCTCGTGAGAAGGGTTGGATCTAGCGCGTTTTCGCTAGGGTGTGGGGCATTACGGCCGAGCACGGTGTGAGATGAGGAGCGACAGTGGCTGCTGCGCTGGTGAAGGGACAGAACGCTGGACTGGAGCCGGGCGAGGTGGTGCTGTCGGTTCGGGGCGGGGTCGCGGCCGATCTCTCCGCGCTGTTGGTGACCGAGGCGGGGAAAGTGCGCTCGGATGCCGACTTCGTCTTCTTCAATCAGCCACAGGCGCCAGGTGTTCGGCTCAACGGTGCGGGGCTCGAGATCTCACTCGGTGCGGTGCCGGGCGAGATCGCGCAGATTCGCGCGGTGATCACTGTCGCGGCGCAGGGCGATACGTTCGGATCTGCCGCGGCGCCGGTGGCATCGGTCGCTGATCGTGCGGGGAATGTATTGCACGAATACGTGATCGACGGACTCGATCGCGAGTCGGTGGTGATCGCGCTCGAGCTGTATCGCCGGGGCGAACAATGGAAGGTCCGCGCTGTCGGGCAGGGCTATGCGGGCGGGTTCGCCGACCTGGTCACCGATCACGGGGTGAGCGTCGACGACGAGCCGGAAGTCGTCGCGGCGCCCGAGGTTCGGACCGTGCCCGGCGAGGCGGCGCTGTCGTTCGACAAGCGGCAGACGCTGGACATGCGCAAGCGTGAAGTCGCGAAGGTGCTGATCGACAAGAGCGCTTTCGGCGCCAGAGCGCGGGTGGTGCTGGTGATCGACAAGACCGGCAGCATGCAGAAAATGTATCGCGGCGGCACCGTGCATCGGGTCGTCGAACGGATGATTCCGGTTGCCACCCAACTCGATGACGACGGCACGCTCGAGGCCTACCTCTACGCACTGACCTACGCGAAGCTGCCCGATATCACCGTCGCGGACGGGGAGCGGTGGGCACAGACCTACCTCCATCTCACCGGCACGCACGAGGGCATCGACTACGACGCCATGGGCGGTCGCAACGACGAACTGCCGATCATGCGCGCGATCATCGAAACCCTGACCGAGCCCACCCTGGTGCTGTTCTTCACCGACGGCGGCTTCGCGAAGAAACGCGAGATCGCCGCACTGATGCGCGAGGCCGCCCACTTGCCCGCCTTCTGGCAGTTCATCGGCCTGGGCAAAGCCAACTTCGGCGTTCTGCGCACCCTCGACGAACTCGACGGCCGCATCGTCGACAACGCGGGCTTCTTCGCCCTCGACGATATCGACCAGGTCGACGACGCCGAGCTCTACCGGCGCCTTCTCGGCGAATTCCCGGACTGGCTGCGCGCCGCCCGTACTGCGGGGATCGTCGGCTGACGGGTCGCCCAGCGTCGGCTGGGCGGTCGGAAATCCGGTTGTCTCCGCAGGTGGGGATCGTTAGCGTGTCTATCGTTTGCTGTTCGCAGACTGAAAGGATCAACGCATGGAACCCATTACCGAACGCGACATCAGGTCGTCGTTCGTCAACTGTTCGAAGGGTGACGCGAAGCGGTTGAATGTGCCGCGTGACCTGGGTGAACGGCCCTGGGACGACCTCGACTTCCTCGGCTGGACCGACCCGTCGTACGCGGGGCGCTGTTATATCTCGGTGCCGAGGGCGGACGGGCTGGTCAGCGTCGCTCTGCGGCACGAGACCGGCGGATCGGGCAAGACGCAGATGTGCACGATCTGCCTCACCACGCACTCGGGTGGCGGCGTTTCGCTGATGACCGCGAGCAAGACGGGCGAGTCAGGGCGCAAGGGGAACACGGTCGGCAGCTACATGTGCACCGATCTGGCCTGTTCGCTGTATGCGCGCAACAAGAAGCGGCCGTCGATGGGCAGCCGCTATCGCGAGGATCTGACGCCGGAGGAGAAGGCCCAGCGCGTGGTGGAAAACCTGAACGCCTTCGTGGACCGGCTCTACACCTAGCCGACCCGAACCACCGAACGACAGGAGGTAGATGCTGTGCGCCGACACTCGACAAACCAGCTGACCCGAGTTCTGTTGAATCCGAACAGAACTCGGGTCGATGTGTTCCTGGCCGGTCGAGTCGGGCCGGGTTGATCCCGGACCGACCCGAGCGGAGCGGGAACCTAGAGCATCGCTTGCATGATGGTGCCCGCGCTGGTGGCGACCACACCGCCGATCATGGCGCCCGCGACCATCTTCGGTGACTCCATGGAGCTGCCGGTCCACTTCTCCCAGGCGAACTTTCCGCCCGCGACAGTGATGGCGATGATGCCGGACAACAAGATGAACCAGGTCAGGTACCTGACCAGCTGCATGATCTTGTCCGCCAGTGGCGGTGCTTCGGGGGTCGGATTGCCGATCTGCGCCAAGGTATCGGTGACGGCGGCCAGGAGCATGGGGTCTCACTCGGTATCTCGGAGGAACGGGACGACGATGAACTCTGCACTGATGGTATCCGGTCGTGTGCCACCGTGTCGGCGCCCATCTGACCGAACCGATCGGTTTTGTTGGTGTGCAGCGGGTTCGCGCCCGTATCCTGGACCACGTTCGAATACGGCAGGGCTGGAACGCAGTTCGCGTCACGCGATAGGGGAGCAGGCTATGAGCATCATTCTGACGTCGATGGCCGACACCATCACCACGTACGCGCAGATCGGCAATCCGACGCCGGAAGCGCCTCCGCTGTCGGACAAGATCATGAAAATGGTCCAGTACCTGACCTGGTTCATGATCCTGTCGGGCGTGCTCGCCATCACCGTCGCCGGTGGAAAGTTCGCCTGGGAGAAGTGGAACGGTAGCGCGATGGAGTCGCCGAAGATGATCGCGGGCGCCATGATCGGCGGTGTGGTCGCCACCAGCGGCGGCACCATCATGAACGCGATCCTCAGCTAGATCCGCGCGCCCTTGGCGCGATTGCAGGCCCGGCACAGGATCTGCAGATTCGTCGCGCTCGTCGCACCACCGCGACTGAGCGGGATGATGTGGTCGAATTCCAGGTAGTGGCCGTCGCCGCACTCGACGCACGCGCCGCCGTCGCGCTGCCACACCTGGGCTTTCACATCCTGGGGAATGCTGCGGCTGTCGAGCTGTCCCGGCGTCAGGACCAGGCGTTTCGACACGCGCAGCGCACCCTCCAGTGCTGCCGCCACATAGTCGGGATCGGTGACGCCGAAAGTCGCGCCGCCCCGCGCGGACGTCGCGGCGAGCACGACGGTGCCGTGCTCGGGATGCACTGAAACCACCCGGTTCCACGGCAATTCGATGCCGGTACCGTCGCCGACGAAACGCAGTTTCTTGGAGCTGCCGATGAGTCGGCCCTCGGTGTTGCGTGGACCGCGGGCGAGCATGCGGATGTGGACGGCGGGCAGGTCGAGGTGAACACGCTCGTCGGGGTCGAGGTGCAGGCCGGGGGTGTTGATGGTGGGCAGTTCGCCGGCGCGCAGGCGGGAGAGGGTGCGGCCGCGATGCATTCGGCGGCGCAGATCGTCGACGATGGCGCCCGACAGCGCCAGCTCGCTGACGACGTGTTCGAAGGCATCCAGTTCGTCGGCGAATACCTCACCGTCGGCGAAGGCGAAGGCGACCATGCGCTCGACCTGGGTCAGGCCCGCGTCGCGCAGGAGTGTTCGGCCGCGCTCCTCGTCGATGCGCTGGAAGCGCAGGGCGGCCCACACCTCGGTCCATTCCTGCGACATCGTGCCGGGGCCCGCGAGCACGCGCCTGGCCCTGTTGCGCCAGTGGGTGAGGAATTCCTCGATCTCCTCGGAACAGTTCTTGCACGGTCCGTGACCGCCGAATAGCTTGCGACGCAAGGGATTGCCGCAGCGGGTGCAACGGGTGCGGTGATCGTGGATGTGCGGGTGGACGCTGGAGGTCCACTCGTCGCCGTCCCACCAGCGGAGTTGATCGGGGGTTTCCGGATCGGGGTGCCAGTCGGCGAGCTCCGGGTCCGGCGGTGGTGGCGGGGGGACGTCGATGACGCGGCGGGTGAGTGCGGGAGCGTGGGTCGGCGCCGGGACTTCGTCGAGTGGATAGGCGGCAGCGGGGGTAACAGCCCGGTGCCGTTGGTCGGGCGAGCCCTCGAACTGGCCCATGACGGCGTGGGTCGGTCGCGTGGGGGTGCTCGATCCGGTGACGGCACGTCCGGCGGTGGGTTCGTCCACCGTTACCCCGAATTCGGTGGCCAACCCGGCCAATCCGCCCGCCCAACCCTGGCCGATCGCACGGAAGCGCCATTGGCCGTCGCGGCGGTAGAACTCGCCGAACATCATCGCCTGGACGTCCTCGATCCCGTCGATGGTGAACTGGGCGATCGGGCCGTCGGCGGCGTGCACGGTCAAGGTGAGGTCGGGGAGTTGGTCGAAGGTGGCGTCGTCGAGGGACGCGCTGATGACGATGCGTGCCACATCGGATTCGGTGCGGGGCAGCGAAATGCTCAGTCGCGCGGTGCCGGGGGCGGGTTCCTGGTCGAGGGTGACCGCCTGGGAGGCATGGCGGGGCGCGTTGAAGAAGACGAAATCCCGGTCACCGCGGACCAGGCCCGATTCGGTGACCAGCAGGGCGTGCGCGTCTACGGCATGTGCCGACCGCCATGAAACGACCACGGCGAGAAGCGATGTCGGGACCGGCGCGTGCGCACCCTTGCGTAGTTCCATGGTGCTCGCATGATGTCATGAGGGTCCGACAGAGTTTATTGGCGCGCTGGCGCGCGCGTGTTCGCGGCCGGGCCGCCGGTTAGCCACCGTTGCTTGCTCCTTCGTCGCCTACGCAACGGCGGCTAACCGGCGACCCGGCCGCGAACCGGCCACTTCGTGGCCGCCGCTCCCTAGGGGTCGCGGGTGCGGGGTTGGGAGGGCGGTCATGGCGGAGCTGAGGTGCTCGGTGTGGCTGGTAGGGCGGTTATGGCGGATTTGAGGGGAGTGTGGTCATGGTGGATGTCGGGTGTGACGCGAGGCGGTGGGGTGGGGCGCGCCCTCCCTGCGTCTATGGCGTTCTTGCGGCACAGTGGTGTCATGACGAACCCGAGGAAGCGGGGGCGCGCGCAGGAGACTGATCCGCCGGCGCAGGCGCGGAAGGTGCCGGGGGCCGAATTGTTGTCGGCGGCGCAGGCTGCGGTGGGGGCTGCGCAGACCGCGGCGGGGCAGGCCATCGATGCCGCTCAGCAGACGGCGGGGTATGCCTTCGACGCGGCGGTTCGGTTGCCGCCCGCTTCGGCGCAGTTGGCCGCGCAGTTGCCGGATCTGGTGGAGAACCTCTCGATCGCGGTCGATCGGCTCAACAGCACCATCGATCGGCTCGATCGGACATTGGCGCTGGCCGATCCGGTGTTCGCCACCTACGACCGGTTGTTGCCGCGGCTCGAGGCGATGATCTCGCTGGGTGAGGACGTGTTGGGTGCGGTGGCGAAGCTGCCCGGCGTCGGCCTGCTCGGGCGGATCACCGGGCGTGGGGGCGAGGAACCCGCACCGGAACCGGAGCCGGACAAGCGCGGCCGCCGGCGGCGATGATGCTCACGTTCCGGGCGGCAGCGCGCGGAACGTCGCTGCCGCCTTGAGTACCATCTCCGCGTACTCGTCCTCGGGATCGGAATCCAGCACGATCGCGCCGCCCGCGCCGATCCGCCACTCGCCGTCGTAGCGCACGGCAGTGCGGATGACGATATTGAGGTCGGCGGTGCCGTTCAGGCCGAGGAAGCCGATGGTCCCCGAATAGATCCCGCGCGCTTCGGTCTCCAGTTCGTCCAGGATCTCCATGGTCCGCAGCTTCGGTGCGCCGGTCATCGAACCGCCCGGGAAGCAGGCGCGCAGACAGTCGATCACGCTGGCGTCGGGGCGCAGCGTCCCGCGCACGGTCGACACCAATTGGTGCAGGGTGGAATAGGTTTCGGTGTCCATCAGCTTCGGGACGTGCACCGAACCGACTTCACAGACGCGGCCGAGGTCGTTGCGCAGCAGGTCGACGATCATCAGATTCTCGGCGCGCGTTTTCGGGTCGTCGGCCAGCGCGCGACGCAGGCGCTCGTCCTCGTCGGCGGTCCGACCGCGCGGGGCGGTGCCTTTGATCGGCTTGCTCTCGACAACCCGGTCCCGGTCGATCTCGAGAAACCGCTCCGGCGAGGAACAGGCCACATCGAGGCCGTCGAAGCGCAGGTAGGCGGCGTACGGGGCGGGATTGCAGCGGCGCAGTCGCCGGTAGAAGTCGAGCCCGTCATCGGGCGCCGCGGCGACGGCGACCGCGTCGGTGAGACAGATCTCGTAGGACTCGCCCGCGTGCAGCCGATCCTGACACACCGCGATATCGGCCAGATAGCGGTCGCGGCCACGCACCAGATGTGCCTGCACGGCGTCGGGATCGGCGGGCACGCGCAGGTCGGCCGGGTTGACCCAGGTCGGGAGGTCGTCGAGGGCGTCGGAAGTCTCGCGCAGCCACCGCTGCGCGTCGTGCTCGGTGGCGGGTTCGCTCAGGGCGAGCAGGTGGGTTCGTCCCGCCTCGTGGTCGACGACGATCAGCCGGTCGGCGAAGATCCACTGGGCATCAGGAGTGGGGGAGCGGTGCGCACTGCGCCCATCGCAATCCGCTTTCACCTCATAGCCGAGATAGCCGACGTAGCCACCCGCGAAATCGAAAGGCAGTGGTGGGGTCTCGCAGTGCCGAGCCCGGAGTTCGCGGTCGAGATAGTCCAGGACCGTGCCCGCGACGGTGCGGGTGCCCTCGACGTCCGTCACGGTGACGGAGCCGTCACCGACCCGGTATCCGACGATCTCGGCGTGCGGTCCGCTCGCGTCACCGAGGAAGGAGAATCGGTCGAGTCCTGGTTCGACGTGTTCGCTGTCGAGCCAGAACGCGCTCGCGGCTTCGGCGCAGCGGCGCAGGAAGATCGCTTCGGTGTCGATCGCTCGTTCGATCACCGTGTGTTGCAAGCGAAACGATCGTTCGGGCGAGGTGGGCACTGCTGCCGAGGGGCCGCGCACGACGACGGGTGCGGAAACCTGCGCGCGCGCTTTGGTCAGGTCGGCGAAGTTGCGCAACAGCGCGGCACCGAATTCACTCGACACCGACTCGGGATGGAACTGCACACCCCACTGCGGCCGCTCGCGATGACGCACGCCCATGATCACCCCGTCGCTGGTCGAGGCGGTCACCTCGAGCGTCGCGGGCAGCGGGCTCCGCGCCGCGAGCGAGTGATAGCGCACCACGGTGAAGCCCTGCGGCAGACCGGCGAACAGATCTCGATCGTCATGGGTCACCTGATCGAGAAAGCCGTGCCTGGCCTGTGCTGCGCGCTCCACCGTCCCGCCCGCGCCGAGCACGATCCCCTGATGACCGAGGCACACGCCGAGCAGCGGCAGCTCGGTCTGCGCGATGAGCGCGGTCGACACGCCCATGTCCCGTGCCCGGTCCGGCTGCCCGGGGCCGGGCGAGATCACCACATTGTCGAAGTGGTCCAGGTTCAGGACGCCCTCGGCCTCGTCGTTGCGCACGACGGTCGGCTCGCTCCCGTTGACCTCGCTGATCAGCTGATAGAGGTTATAGGTGAACGAGTCGTAGTTGTCGATCAAGAGCGTGCGCATCGTGGCAGAAACATTACGCCGGGCGTGCGGGTGGACATTCCCGCGCAGTCCCCACCGCTGCCGGGGCACAATGTGCCCCATGGCTGTTTCTCAACCTGTCGATGTTGACCCGGCGATCGCTGATTTCGCGGCGATCGGGCGGTGGATGGACGAACAGGGCTTGCCCGGGACGGAATTCGAGGCGGTCACCGCGCTCGGCGGCGGCACACAGAACGTGATGCTGCGCTTCACCCGGGGCGGGCGCGAGTACGTGCTGCGGCGCGGACCCAAGCATCTGCGCGCCAAGAGCAACGACGTGATCGGCCGGGAATCACGGCTGCTCGCCGCTATCGCCGAAACCGAGGTGCGTTCGCCACGGGTGATCGCCGCCTGCGACGACGAGTCGGTGATCGGCGCGGTCTTCTACCTGATGGAACCCATCCACGGCTTCAACCCGCAGACCGAACTGCCCGCCCTGCACGCCGGTGATCCCGAGATCCGGCGCCAGATGGGCCTGTCCGCGGTCGAGGCCATCGCCAGGCTCGGCTCGCTCGACTACCAGGCGCTCGGCCTCGAGGACTACGGCCATCCCGCGGGTTTCCTCGAACGACAGGTACCGCGCTGGCTGCGCGAGCTCGACTCCTACAGCGGCAACGAGGGCTACCCCGGCCCGCAGATCCCCGGTCTCGAGCAGACCGGCGACTGGCTCGAACGGCACCGGCCGACGGACTGGACGCCCGGCATCATGCACGGCGACTGCCACCTGGCGAACATGATGTTCGACTACGACGGTCCCGAGGTGGCGGCGATGGTCGACTGGGAGATGTCGACCATCGGTGACCCGCTGCTCGACCTCGGCTGGCAGCTGGCGACCCGACCCGAACCCGGCACCGTCGGCGCGGGCTTGATGGGCACCCTCGGCACCGTCGGCGGCCTGCCGAGCGCGGCGGAGATGATCGAGCACTACGGCAAGTTCTCCGACCGCGACCTCGGCGCGGTCACCTGGTACACCGTGCTGGCCTGCTTCAAACTGGGCATCGTCCTCGAGGGCACCTATGCGCGGGCGTTCGCGGGCAAGGCGCCCAAACAGGTCGGTGACTTCCTGCACGCGGTGACGCTGGAACTCTTCGAGCAAGCGAATCAGCTCGCCGAATGATGCCCGGATCTCGCCGATAGTTGGCTTTATATTGATGGAGCACAAGAAGCGGACACTCTAGGCTGACTCCCATGATCGTCCCCGACACCAAGAACTGGACCTGGGTCCTCGAACGTGCCTGCTCCGAATGCGGATTCGATGCCGAGCACACCGCGTACGCGGCCGTTCCCGAGATCGTCCTCGACAGCGCCGCCCGGATCGGCTCGGCGCTCGAACGCGACGACGCTCGGGTGCGTCCCGACGAGCTCACCTGGTCTGTTCTCGAGTACGGCGCCCACGTGCGCGACGTGTGCCGGATCTTCGACACCAGGCTCGCGCTGATGCTCGGCGGCGACGGCGTCGAGGCGCCGCGGTTCGAGAACTGGGATCAGGACGCGACCGCCGTCGCCGACCGCTACGGTGAGCAGGACCCCGCGGTCGTCGCGCGGGAGTTGATTGTTGCCGCTGATCGGGTGGCCGCCGCGTTCGCCTCGGTCCCGTCGGATCAGCTCGGCCTGCGGGGTGCGCGCAGCGATGGATCGCTGTTCACGGTCAGCTCGCTGGGTCGGTACTTCCTGCACGACCTCGTCCATCACGTACATGACGTGCGCGGATAGAAAACTCTCGAAAATTTTCTAGAACGTGTTTCAGAAACCGGTGATTTGTGGCTAGGGTGAGTGCAGTCACAACGAGGCACGAGCTTGGCGAGAGGTCTACCGGCATGAAGACGAAGGGCGCGATCCTGTGGGGCATCGATCAGGAATGGTCGGTCGAGGAGATCGAGGTCGGCGACCCCGTCGCCGGTGAAGTGCAGATCCGGATGGAAACGGCGGGCATGTGCCACTCCGACCATCACATCGTCACCGGCGCGACGCCGATGCCGGGCTACCCCGTCATGGGCGGACACGAGGGTGCGGGTGTGATCACCAAGCTCGGCCCCAACTGTCCGGCCGACCTGGCCGTGGGCGACCACGTCATCCTGTCGTTCATCCCCGCGTGTGGGCGTTGCCCCTCGTGCGTCTCGGGCAATATGGCGCTGTGCGACCTCGGCGCCGGACTGCTGATGGGACAGGCGATCTCGGACGGTACCTACCGCATTCAGGCGCGCGGCGAGAACGTCATCCCGATGTGCCTGCTCGGCACATTCAGCCCGTACATGACGGTGCACCACACCTCCGTGGTGAAGATCGATCCCACCATCCCGTTCGAGGTCGCTTGCCTCGTGGGCTGCGGCGTGCCGACCGGGTTCGGATCGTCGACCCATGTCGCGCAGGTGCAGCCGGGTGAGACCGTGGTGATCGCGGGCATCGGCGGCGTCGGCATGAGCGCGCTGCAGGGCGCTGTGATCTCCGGTGCGTCGAAGGTCATCGCCATCGACCCGAATCCGTGGAAGCGCGAGCAGGCGCAGAAGTTCGGCGCCACCCACACCTACGAGAGCATGGCCGCCGCGATCATGCCGATGATCGAGGCCACCGAGGGACGGATGGCCGAGAAGGTCATCCTCACCATGGGTGAGATGCACGGCGACTACGTCGAAGAGGGTCTGATCCTCACCGGCAAGGCGGGCACCCTCGTCGTCACCTCGATGGGTCGCATGGACGCGGGCGACGTCAAGATGAACACCTTCCTGCTGTCGATGTTGCAGAAGACGGTGAAGGGTTGCATCTTCGGCGGCGGCAACGCCCGCCAGGACGCGCCGCAACTGCTCTCGCTCTACAAGGCGGGCCAGCTCAATCTCGACGACATGGTCACGCGCAGTTACTCGCTCGAAGAGATCAACCAGGGCTACCAGGACATGCTGGACGGCAAGAACATTCGCGGGATCATCCGCTACACCGAAGCCGACTGGTAGTCAGCTCTTGCCGACGCGCTCGGCGAGACGAACCGCCACCTGAGCGATCAGGTCGTACGGGATCGGTTCGCCGAGCGGGAATTTCAAGGTGCCACGACCCGAGTTGTAGGGTTCGATGGCTTTCTCGAGCGCCTCGTCCCCCTCGGGGACGGGGTACACGCTCACATGGGACTTCCAGCCCGCGAAGAAGATGAACACCCGGCCGTCGATGGTGGCGGCCGGGATGGCGTAGCTGATCTTCTCGCCCGTGTCCGGCACCGCGCGGTGGATCGTGTCGCGGATCTGCTGCAGGACGGCGCGTTCGGCCGACGGCTGGGCCGCCAGGTAGGCGTCGACGGAGTCAGGTTTCTCGGTCATGCTCTCGACTCTAGGCTCTGACCAGCACTTTCTTCGGGTGACCCGCTGCTTTCACTTGGCCGTCGCGCAGTAGTAGGCAGTGGTCGGCCCTGCCTGCCTCGTCCAGATCGTGGGTGGCTTGCACCACGGTCACACCGGCCGCGCTGATCTGAGCCAGAGCGCGGGAGATCTCGGCCTGCGAGGTCTCGTCCAAGCCCGCCGCCGGCTCGTCGAGCAGCAGTAGATCGGACTCCTGCGCCAGCGCCTGTGCGAGCAGGGTGCGTTGGCGTTGTCCGCCCGACAGGGTGTCGAGCCGCCGAGTCGCCAAATCGGCGAGCTCCATTCTTTCCAGGCAGGTTCGCGCGATCTCGCGATCTGCCCGAGTCAGTCGCCGCCACGGTCCGCGGTGCGCCCAGCGTCCCATCGCGACCACTTCGCGCACGGTGATCGGCAGGGTCGGCGGAATCGCCGTGTGCTGCACCACGAAGGCTGGACGCCGGGTGGTGCTCCGGTGCACCGCTCCCTCTTGCGTCTGCACGGTTCCGGCGAGGACGCCGAGCAGGGTCGATTTTCCCGAGCCGTTAGGCCCCACGATCGCGGTCACCTGCCCGCGCGGGATCGTGGCGGTCACCTCGCGGAGCACGGGTCGTCGGGCATAACCGGCCGTCAGGTGCTCGATCCGGATCGCTGCGTCATCTGTGTGGGTCATCTCACCTCAATTGAAACGATAATCATTTTCAGTATATCGTCTCGCGCTATGGATTGGCTGTTCGCCCCGTTCGAGGTGGCATTCGTGCAACGCGCGCTGTGGGGTGGGCTGCTCGTGTCGTGCGTGTGCGCCCTCGCCGGGACCTGGGTGGTGGTGCGCGGCATGGCATTTCTCGGCGACGCGATGGCGCACGGGATGCTGCCCGGCGTCGCGGTGGCGGCGTTGCTCGGGGGGAACTTGATGCTCGGTGCCGCGGTCAGCTGCACCGCCATGGCTGCCGGGGTGTCGGTGCTGAGCCGTGGCAAGCGCTTCGCGCCGGATACCGCGATCGGGCTGTTGTTCGTCGGGATGCTCGCGGCCGGGGTGATCATTGTGTCGCGTTCGCAGTCGTTCGCGGTGGATCTGACCGGGTTCCTGTTCGGCGATGTGCTGGCCGTGCGAGCCGTCGACCTATGGTATCTCGTTGCGGCCCTTGGTATCTCGCTGGTGGTGGCGGTGCTCGGCCATCGTGCGTTCGTGGCGCTGACCTTCGATCCGCGCAAGGCGCACACCCTCGGACTGCATCCGAAACTGGCGCACGCGGCGCTGGTGGGGTTGGTGGCGGTGGCGATCGTGGCGTCGTTTCATGTCGTGGGGACGCTGCTGGTCTTCGGATTGCTGATCGCGCCGCCCGCCGCCGCGGTGTTCTGGTCGAACCGGGTGCCGGTGGTCATGGCGGTCGCCGCGCTGATCGGCGGGCTGTCCACCGTGGGGGGACTGGTTATTTCGTGGCATGCGGGAACCGCGGCGGGGGCCACCATCGCCGCCGTGGCCGTCGGCTCGTTCTTCCTGTCCGCGATCGTCTCCGCGCTGCGGGAGCGGGTCGGTCGGGTGGGAGTGGTCGCGCTCGCCGCCGTGCCGTTGGTCGGCTGTGGGGCGGGGGAGGTGCCGGTCGTCGAGGAGGCGGCGCCGCACGGGTTCGTCGCCGGTGCGGAGGAGACGAGCGAGGCCCAGAAACGAGTGGTTGTCGCCGATGCGACCGGAGCTGTTCGGGTGATCGATCTGCTGACCGAGGAGGTCACGCCGATCGGCCCGGAAAGTGTTCGAGCACAACCGGATCCGAGCACATCGGCCAGTCCCTCGCCGTCGCCGAGCGGTGGTGACCAGCGGGTCCCTACCGTTGGCGCGGTCGGTGACGGACGCTTCGCGTATCTGAGCGCGGGTACGTCGGTACAGGTCGTGGACAGCGGGGCGTGGACCGTCGACCACGGCGACCATCGGCACTACTACCGTGCGCCGAGCCGGGATGTCGGCGATACGGCGACAAGCGAGCCGGGAGGTGCAGGCCCCGGAAGTGCGGGTGGTTCCGAGGTGGTCGGCGCGTACAGCGATGCCGCCGTCGCGTCGGTGGTGCTCGGCTCCGGTGCGACGATCCTGTTCGACCGTGCGGAGCTGGCCGGCGGTGTCGCCCGAGCACAACGCCGGGTCGATGGCATCGCGGTGCCGTATGCCGAGCGGATCGTCGTCGCCGACAGCTCGGGTCGGGTCGAGGTGCGCGGGCGTGACGGCGCGGCGGGGCAGGTCCAGCCCACCTCGTGCCCGCAGCCGAAGGGTCAGGCTGTGACCAGGCGCGGAGTCGTCTTCGGTTGTGCTGACGGAGCACTCGTGGTGGCTCAGCGCGACGACGCTTTCGTCGCCGAGAAGATCCCCTATCCGGCGCCGACGGCGGAGCGTGCGAGCGCGTTCACCCATCGCCCCGGCAGCACCACCCTGACCGCGATCGCGGGCCGCGACGCCGTCTGGACGCTCGACATCAGGAAGAAGACCTGGACGCGGACACTGATCGCCGAACCGGTCGCGGTGAACACCGCGGGCGAGGGATCGGCGTTGTTGGTCCTCACCCGCGACGGCGTGCTGCACGGGATCGACCCCGTGACCGGCACGGAGACAGCGCGGAACCCGCTGCTCGGAGGACCCGTCGAGGGCGATCCGGTGATCTGCGTCGACTCGGAACGGGCCTATATCAACGATTCTCGGGCACGCGTCGTCCACGAGATCGCCTACAACGACAACCTCCGCGTCGCGCGCACGTTCTCGCTGGACATCGCGCCCTCGCTGATGGTGGAGACGGGCCTGTGAAGCACGTGTTCCCCGACGACCGTTGGACCTCACGAACCGATCGGCTACGCAGGCTGATCCAGTTGCTGGCTGCCGCAGCACTTCTCGTGCCCTTGGTGAGCGCGTGTACCAGCGGGAGCGAGCGGTCCGGGATCGTGGTGACCACGAACATTCTCGGCGATCTGACCCGGGCCGTTGTCGGTGACACGGTCCCGGTGACGGTGTTGATGCAGGCGGGAGCCGATCCGCATTCGTTCGCCATTTCCGCACGTCAAGCGGCCGAGATCGAGCGAGCCGCGCTGGTGGTGCACAACGGGCTCGGGCTCGAGGAAGGCGTGGCGCGGCATGTGGGGGCCGCCGCGGCCGCCGGGGTCCCCACGCTTGCCGTGGCGGAGCGGGTCGATCCGATCGCGTACACCTCCGATGAGTCGGCGGGGCAACCTGATCCGCACTTCTGGACTGATCCGCGCCGGGTGCGCATGGCCGTCGAGGCGATCAGTGCCGAGGTGCTGGCACGAGTCGACGGCGTCGATGCCGCTGCGGTGCAAGCAAATACGCAGCGCTACCTCGGTGAGATCGACGAGCTGGACCGGTGGATGACCGAGCGGTTCGCGGCCGTTCCGGCAGAGCGCAGGCAGTTGGTCACCGACCATCACGTCTTCGGGTATCTCGCACAGCGATTCGGGTTCCGGGTGATCGGCGCGGTGATTCCCAGCGGCACCACCCTCGCCTCACCCAGCGCCTCCGATCTCGACGACCTCGCGACCGCGATCAGGACCGCTGGGGTGCGGGCGATCTTCGCCGATTCCGCACAGCCCGATCGGCTTTCGCGCGTCCTCGCCGAACACACCGGTTTGCAGGTGCGGGTGATCGCCCTGCACACCGAGTCGCTCACCCCGCCCGGTGACGGCGCGGGCACCTATCTGGAGATGGCCCGCGTCAACACCGAGGCCATCGCCCGTGGTCTATCCGGGCCTACAGCTTAATTCGCACAAAGAGATGGAGCATTTCATGAACAGGTCACGGACCACCACGATGGTGGCCATGTCCGGGGTTCTCGCCTCGGTGGTAGCGCTGAGCGGTTGTGGCACAAAGGACTCCGACCACGAACATCAGCACACGCCGGGCGCCGAACCGATCGCCCTGACCTACGACGGCGGGATCTACGTCCTCGACGGCGCGTCACTGACCCAGCGGGCCGACGTGAAGATCGACGGATACAACCGGCTCAATCCGGTCGGCGACGACGACCATCTGATGGTGTCGACCAAGGAGGGCTTCCGCGTCTTCGACGCCTACGACGGCGCGTTCACCGGAACTCAGTTCCCTGCCGCCGAACCGGGCCATGTTGTTCGCCACGCGGGCAAGACGGTGCTGTTCGCCGACGGGTCCGGTGAGGTCACCATTCTCGAGACCGCGCAGGTCGACAGCGGAAAGCCGACAGAGGTCTACAAGGCTGCCGCGCCGCACCACGGCGTCGCGATCGAGTTGAGCAACGGGAATCTGGTGCTCACTCTCGGCACCGAGGACAAGCGCGTCGGCGTCGTCGCGCTCGACAAGGGCCGCAAGGAACTCACCCGCAACGAGGACTGCCCCGGTGTGCACGGCGAAGCCGCTGCCCAGGGCGAAGCGGTCGTGATCGGCTGCCAGACCGGCGCCGTCGTGTACCGCGACGGCAAGATCACCAAGGTCACCAGCCCGACCCCCTACGGCCGGATCGGGAACATGTCCGGCAGTGAGGCGTCGCCGATCGTGCTCGGTGACTACAAGCAGGACAAGGACGCCGAACTCGAACGTCCGCGGCAGGTGTCGCTGGTGAACACCACCGACGGCACACTGCGCCTGGTCGATCTCGGCACCAGCTACACCTTCCGTTCGCTGGCTCGCGGCCCGCAGGGTGAGGCGCTGGTACTCGGCACCGACGGCAAGATCCACGTGATCGATCCGTTGGCGGGCAAGGCCGTTCGCACCATTCCCGTGATCGGCGCCTGGCAGGAGCCGCTCGACTGGCAAGCCGCTCGCCCGGCTCTGTTCGTCCGCGACGGCATCGCCTACGTGAGCGACCCGGCCGCCAAGCAGGTGCACCGCGTCGACCTGACTGCCGGAAACATCACCGCCACCGCCACTCTGGCAGGCACGCCGAACGAACTCACCGGCGTCACCGCGCACTGAGCGCGCCGATCGAGGTCACCACGCCGGTCGGAAACACTCCGCCGAGAGCGTGGTGATCCTCGTTCGCGCCTGATGGACAGGTCAGTCGGCGCACCGCATGACGACCTCGCGCAGGTTGCGGCTGCGCACATCGTCGAGAATCGCCATGCCGAGGCGGTTCATGCTGTAACCGAAGCCCAATCCGGTTGTCGGGTCGGCGAATCCGAAGGAGCCGCCCAAACCGGTTGTGCCGTAGGCGCGTTTGTCCGAGCCGAAGCGGAAAGTGCCGCGCGACTTACGGAAACCGAGGTGGTAACGGCTCTTGGTGTGCAAAACCAGATCATCGGCGGGCACATCGTCGGCGGTGTCGGCGGCGGCGAGCAGGTCGAGAACATCGTCGTCGATGGGCAGCGCGCCGGTGCGGCCCGCCGCGGCGCCGTAGACCTTCGCCAGCGCGCGGGCGTTGCCGACACCGTTCATGCCGGGCCACTCGATCTCGAGGAACTCCCGCCGGGCGGCACGCGCCGGGGCGCCGGGGCGCGGATTGGTCAGTGCCGCATAGGAATATCCACGCTTGGCGTAGACCTCGCCGCCGATCCGCAGCGGGATATCGCGACGCTCGTAGCGCCAGATGTCCAAGCCCTTGGTCGCCGACAGCTGGGCTACTCGTTCCATGGGCTCGGTCTCGGGCAGACCGATGAACAGATCGGCGCCGATCGGGCCCGCGATCTCCTCGGCGAAGAATTGGCCGAGACTACGGCCCGCCGGATCCACCCGTCGCAGCAATTCGCTCTGATACAGGCCCAGCGTGAGCGCGTGATAACCGTGCCGGGTGCCGGGCTCCCACGCCGGTTTCTGCGCGGCGAGCAGCTGGCCGAGGGCGTCACGATCGATCAGTTCCCGCAGTTTCACGATCCGGTCCAGCCCGGACAGCCCCGCCTGGTGGTCGATCAGCTGACGCACGGTGACCCGTTCCTTGCCGTGCGCGCCGAATTCAGGCCAGTACTTCACTACCGGCGCCTCGTAGTCGAGCAGCCCCCGCGACACCGCCGTCGCCAGCGTGAACGCCGACATCCCCTTCGACGACGAGAACACCGGCACGATCGTGTCGCGCTCCCACGCCACCTCGCGTGTGCGATCGCGATGGCCTGCCCACAGGTCGACCAGTGGCTGGTCGCCGGAGTAGACGGCGACGGCGGCGCCGATCTCGCCGTGGTGGGTGAAGTTGCGGCGGAAGGCGTCGGCGACGGGGCCGAAACCGGCCGCCACGTCGCCGTGGATCGATGGTGCGGGACTCATGGTGTCCTCGATCGTAGCCGCGTCTCGTACGCTGCCGATATGCGATCGTTGCAGCAGGTTCAGCACTGGCCGGTCAAGAACGCCGCCGCCGCCGTGGTCACCGCCGACGGTGTGTCGACCATCGGCGATACCGAGCGGGTGTTCCGGCTCGCCTCGGTCACCAAACCACTCGTCGCCTATGCCACGCTCGTGGCGCTCGAGGAAGGCGCGGTCGAACTCGACCAACCGGCGGGTCCGCCCGGTTCGACCGTGCGCCATCTGCTCGCCCACACCTCCGGCGTCGCGTTCGCCACTCCCGAAGTTCTCGCCGAACCCGGCGCCCGCCGCATCTACTCGAGCGCGGGATTCGAACTGCTCGCCGATTTCCTCACCGCGCAGACCGGTATCGAATTTCCGCGATATCTGCGCGAAGCGGTTTTCGAGCCGCTCGGCATGGCCACCGCGGTCCTCGACGGTTCCGCCGGCCACGCGGGCAGCGCCTCCCTCGCCGACCTCACGCTATTCGCCACTGAGTTGCTGACGCCTCAATTGATATCTCGGCAAACCTTGGACGACGCGACCTCGGTGCAATTCCCCGACCGCAACGGAGTCCTGCCGGGATACGGCTCCCAGCGTCCCAACGACTGGGGATTGGGATTCGAAATCCGCGACGGAAAAACCCCGCACTGGACGGGTTCAGCCAATTCCGCCCGCACCTACGGGCACTTCGGCCAGTCCGGCACGTTCCTCTGGGTCGACCCGGAAATAGCGGTGGCGACAATCGCGCTGAGCGACGAGAATTTTGGTGACTGGGCCAGAACAGCGTGGCCGAAATTCAGCGATTCCGTTATCGCAGAGACACATAACACGCAGTAAAGTAACACGCGCAACACCGCACACTTCAGTACACTCGTGCCACGCCAGACCACGACGGGCCGTTGGGGAAGACGTTCCTTGTCGAGGCTGGAGGTGTTGGTAAGTGCGCGCATCGAGTCAGTTCGCTGACGCGACGGCGGGTGTGGTTTACATCCACTCATCGCCCGCCGCGTTGTGCCCTCACGTGGAATGGGCGCTGTCCACCGCGCTGTCGTCCCCCGCGAAATTACGCTGGAACACCCAACCAGCCGACGGGCAACTCCGCGCCAGCAGCGACTGGGTCGGTCCTGTCGGCACCGCGGCCCGGATTGCCCAATCATTGCGCACCTGGCCGGTGCTGCGTTTCGAAGTCACCGAGGACCCCAGCGAAGGCGTCGACGGCGAGCGCTACAGCTTTGTCCCCACCCTCGGGCTCTGGCACGGATCCACCGGCGCCAACGGTGACGTGATGCTGGGCGAAATGCGATTACGAGCCTTACTCCAGGCCGCCAAAGAACTCGACGTCCACGGAACCTTCGACCTCTCCACCGAACTCGACAGGGCACTGGGCGCGCCGTGGGACGAGGACCTCGAGGCCTACCGGCAGGGGACCGACAGCGTCGGCGCCGAAGTCACCTGGTTGCGGCGGGACGTGGGTTAAGAGCTGATCCGGGGCCATCGCGGGATCCCGATGATCAGGGGCGAAGTCAGTCGGCGAGGTCCATGCGGAGGAACTCGGTGATGCGGAGGAGTTTCGGTGGGCGGGGGATTTCTGGGGGCAGTGCCTGAAATGCTTCGTCTCTTCCGACGACGCGTGGTGTGGTGAGGGCTATCTCCTCGCCGTCTTTGCGGAGCTGTGCGGTGCCAGTGGCCAGGATGTTCTGCACCCAGTCCGAGGCCGATCCGTAGACGAGGACGAACAGGTAGCCGCCGTCGACGGGGTGGGCGTCGAGCGGGGTGCGGTAGGTCTTTCCCGAGGTGCGGCCGGTGTGGGTGAGGACCGGCCATTTTCCGCCTGCGACGGCGCGGGGATTGAAGACGCGTTTGTTGATTTTGCCCCACCAGATCGGCATAGGCATGGGGTGCTCCCTTGTTCGGGCCAGCGTGACTTACACCTGTAAGGCTGACTTACATCTGTAAGCTTGTCAACGCTTCGTCACCGAGGAGGTCCCATGCCCGTACGGCAACCGCTGAGTCGCGATCGTGTGCTCGATGCCGCGATTCGGGTCGCTGACCGTGGGGGAGTGGAGGCCATCACGATGCGGCGGGTGGCGCAGGAGTTGGGGGTGGAGGCGATGTCGCTCTACAACCATGTGCCGAACAAGGACGCGATGCTCGACGGCGTTGTCGACTCGGTGTTCGCGGCGATCGAGTTGCCTGCGGCCGGATGTGCCGATTGGCGGGAGGCGATCCGGGCGCGGGCTCGCTCGGCGCGTTCGGTGCTGGCGCGACACAGTTGGGCGCTCGGGTTGATGGATTCGCGTCGGAATCCGGGCTCGGCGACTCTGCGTCATCACGACGCGGTCCTGGGAGTTCTTCGGCAGGCCGGGTTCTCGCTGCCGATGGCCGCGCACGCGGTCTCGCTGATCGACAGCTATGTGGGCGGTTTCGTCCTGCAGGAGGCGAACCTGCCCGTGTCCGTACCGGCGGACGTCGAGGAAGTCGCGGGCGGCATTCTCGCGAACCTTCCGGCAGACGAGCTGCCCTATCTCACGGAGATGATCGTCGACCACGCCCTGCGACCGGGGTACGACTACTCGGGCGAGTTCGGATTCGGGCTGGATCTGATCCTGGACGCGCTCGAAGCGCGCCGAGGTCAGCGCTGAGCGCCAGCCCCTGATTGCAGGGGCACCACTTTCCTTGTGTCGAAATCCGTTGTCGTGCAGCATCGAAGAGGTGATGAACAGACGAATTTCTGGAGCATTCCTCGCCGCATCCGCCGCCGTAGTCGCATTCGGTCCTGTCGCGATCGCACCCGCGGGCGCGGCGACGCCGTTCGTAGCACCCGAGATCACTTTCGCCGGAACCGCGGCGGGCACCGTCACCGCGACCCTGCGCAACGCCAACGACCGTGGGCAGTGCTGGGCCGAAGCGGGCGTCGGCCCCGAGAACAACCACGTCTTCTTCGGTGACGGCGCACCGGAATCGCTGGCCGACCCCGGCAAGACGGTCGTGACCTCGCTCGACGGCCTCGAGCCCGGCACCACGATCACCGCACGCGGCGGCTGCGTCAACGGCGCCGAGTTCGCGTTCTCGGAGTTGGTCACCGTCAACGTTCCGACCGCTACGCCGTCGACCGGAAGCTTCGGCTTCTAGCAGATCCGCAGGCAGCCGCAGCGCCATGCCGCGGCTGCCTTCAGCTGCCCGCGCGGCGTGCCGGAAGGGCGACGCGGTCGAGATCGTGGGCGAGAACGGCGCCGGGAAAGCCGGCCTGTTCGATGAACAGGTGATCCTCGCTCGCGGTGTAGCGCTCCGAAAAGTGGGTCAGAACAAGGGTGTTCACCCCGCAGGAGCGCGCCACCTCGCCCGCCTGACGCGCGGTGAGATGGCCGCGTTCGTGCGCCTGATCTGTCTCGGAGTCGAGGAAGGTGGACTCGATGATCAGCATGTCGACGCCATCGGCGAGCTCGAAGACGTTGTCGCACAGGCGAGTATCCATGATGAAAGCCACCTTCTGGCCCGGTCTCGGTGCCGAGCATTCCTCGAGCAGTGGCCCCGACAGCTCACGGATCGCGGCGCCGGAGATGCCGTGCTCGCGGAGCTTCTCGGGCAGAAATGTTCGGCTGTCGGGTTCGGCGAGGCGGTAGCCGTAGGTCGGGATGCTGTGGGCCAGCGGGAGTGCGGTGAGGGTGAAGCCGTTGCCCTGCAATGTTTGGCGGGGACCGCTCACCGGGTGTTCGACGAGGCTGGGTGAGCCGTAATAGCTCGTCGCGTATCTCAGTCGTTCCCAATACTCGGCACCCTCAGCGGGGTAGACGGCGTGCACGTCATGGGGCACCCCGTCGCGGCCGAGTCGCTGCACGATGCCGGGGACGCCCAGCGAGTGGTCGCCGTGGAAATGGGTGATGCACAGCCAATGCAGTTCGGTCGCCGAAGCGCCCGCGTGCGCCATCTGGCGCTGGGTGCCCTCGCCGGGATCGAACAGTACGCCCTGCCCGTCCCAGCGCAGGAGGTAGCCGTTGTGGTTGCGGCGGCGGGTGGGCACAGCCCCGGCTGTGCCGAGGACGACGAGTTCTCGTGTCGACATCGACCCATCCTGGCGGGTCGCCGCGTCGGTGTCACGTAGAAATGAGTGCTGTCGCGATGGTGAGATGGACCGAGTGCGTGCCTGCGCCGAAGCTCGCACCGGTGACACACCGTCCGGAGGACGACAATGGATCTGTTCGACTACGACGCCGAACTGCGTCGGCACACTGCGCACTTCTTCGCTGCCGCGAAGGTCGGCGCCGGTGATCGCGTGCTCGACATCGGCTGTGGCACAGGGCAGACCACCCGTGAGGCCGCCCGCGCGGCCGTTGACGGGGTCGCCGTCGGGGTCGACATCTCGGAGGTGATGCTCGAACAGGCCCGTCGGATCAGCGACGACGAGGAACTGTCGAATATCAGCTTCGAGCTGGCGGACGCCCAGGTGAATCCCTTTCCGGCAACATCTTTCGACCTCTGTATCAGCAGGTTCGGTGTGATGTTCTTCGCCGATCCGGTCGCGGCGTTCACCAATATCGCGCGCGCACTGCGTCCCGGGGGTCGTCTCGCGTGGTTGGTCTGGCAAGGGCACGACCACAACGAATGGGCATCGGTGTTCAGTGAGGTTCTCGCCGCCACAGTCCCCACGCCGGGTCGCGGCCCGTTTTCACTCGCCGACCCTGCCGCCACCGAATCCATGCTGACGACAGCGGGTTTCACCGACATCGGCTTCGCCGAGATAGATGAGCCCGTGTACTACGGCCCCGACAGTGGCGCCGCCTACGACAACCTGCTCCGCCTGACGGGCTTCACAGCATTCCTCGCCGACCTGGAGCCCACCGAATCCGAACAAGCCCGCGCTCGGCTCCACGAGATCCTGGCCGACCATCAGACCGACAGCGGCGTGTACTTCGACTCCCGCGCTTGGCTCATTTCCGCTCGTCGTCCTTGAAATAGATCAGGTTGCGGTGTGGACAGACGCAGCGCGACATCCCGAGACACTTCACGCGGGGTCACGCAGGTGGCCGGTGTCGTCGAGGCGGAACACCTGACGGTTGTGGAAGAAATCGTCTTCTCTCAGCTCGGTGATACCGCCGGGGGTGGCGTGGAAGGCTGCATATCCCGCCGACTCGATCGGCATCGCGATCCATGCCGCGACCACGAACGTGAGGCTGCCGCCGTGCGTCACGATGACCTGGTGTCGGCAGGTGCTGGCCACGATCGAGTCCATAGCGGCGTAGATGCGTTGTGCGAAGACCTCTTTCGTCTCGGCGCCCGGAATGCCTTCGTCGTGCCGCATGCGCTCGCCGACGAGAGGTGGCGCGACGAACCTGTCATCGAGCCACCGCTGCGGCCTGCCTCCTGCCTCCCCGTACGACTTCTCGCGTAGCCGCGCGTCGAGGATCGGCTCGACGCCCAGCCCCGCACCGATCGCGGCGGCCGTCTGCGCTGTCCGTCGCAGATCCGAGGAGTACAGCTCGACTCCGACGTCTGCGGGTATCCGTGCTCGCAGCTCGTCGGCGGCCGCGACGGCGACGACCGAACCGGCCGGGGTGAGCTCGGAGTCGTACCAACCGCCGACGAGTCGCTCGAGGTGATGCGTCGCCTCGGGGTGTGTGACCACGTAGATCTTGCGCAACTGCCGTCCTCCCGAAGAGTGCTTGTGTTGCCCGACTCCAGCTCGTGCCAGCGGTTCCATCTCGCCGGACAGTGAGTGGCGGGATGGAACCGGTGTTGGGTGTGTCCGTGGGGTGGTTCGCTCAGGTGTTCATCGGATGAGTGCGGAAGAAGTCCCAGATCAGGGCGGTGGCGTTGATCGAGTTCGTATTCTTGCCGACGATGAGCTCCGGGTACAGCGGGGAACTGGTCCCGGGCCAGATGTGCCCGCCCCCGGTGATCGTGTACAGCTGAACGTCGATACCGGACGGGCACGAGTATCGATCCAACACGACGTCGGCGGCGATCGTGGCGCGCACCGGAGCGCCGGTGCAGCCATCGCGGCGCGCCCAGGCCGCCGCACTGTCGGTCACCGGGTGCTGACCTACGCCGCTGTTCTCGCCACCGGCCGGCCCGGATGCTGAACCGGAATTCGATTGTCCCGCATACGGAACGATGGCGTCATCGGTGCCGTGGAAGGCGATGACCGGCACCGGCCGGGTGGGGCGACACCAGCTGAAATCTCGTAGCCCCGACACCGGGGCGATGGCGGCGACGCGGTCGGCGAACTGGCAGCCGATGGAACTGGTGGCGAAGGCGCCCATCGACAATCCGGCGACGAAAATGCGGCGTTTGTCGACGCAGAGGCTGGACTCCACTGTGGTCAGCACTTCCGAGACCCAGGTCATGTCGGCGGAACCGCGACCGTACTCCCATTGCGAGAAACCGAGCCGATCGAGCTGGGGGGTGATCGTGATGAACCCCTCTCGGTATCCGTATTCGCCGAAGCCGCTACCCGCATCGGCGATGTCGATATTTTCCAGGAGGCCGTGCAGGGCGATAACGACCGGCAGCGGGCGATCGGCTCCGGCGGGGACATGCTGCCGATACTGGCCCGTTTTTTCGGTGCCCCGGAATTGCACGGTCGTCTCGCCTCGAGCAGGAACCGGTCGGCCACACCCCGCAGAAGGCGAGGGTGCGGGCCCCGGATCGTCGGCGTGCGCTACGCCACCGGCAGCGGCGAGCAACGCAACGACACACATCGTTCTCAATGCCCCCGTGGTAACAACCCGCAGCCCGGACCGGACGCTTCCTCGGCGTCGGGAAGTCCCAACTCCGACCTGCGAAATATCATTTTCGAACATGAGAGAAAGACTCTCAAATCGTGACCCGATTCTTCCGGGTTCGCGACATCTGTCGGAAATCCGGACTGTCACCCCGCGGTCCTGTCTGTAGTGATCACAGGCGGCTGTGGAGTGGGTCGGTGGTCACGGTGGAGGTCGCACCTTGACTGATGAGGTGATGTCGGACACACTACCAGTCAGTAACCGGATTCTTATGTCCGGTTATGGTGTGGCCAGTGAGACCACACGACTCGAAGAGGAGTTGTCGATGGAGGAGCGCAAGCGCAACGGGACGCACGGGCGAAGCCGAGGTCTACTGATCGCGCCGTCGCCGGCAGCGGTATCGTCTGGTTCCGGAACCGGGGGATCTCTCGGACCTGCCGCGACATCGTTGCGTGACACCAGGTCTCTCGCCGAGGAGATGGTCCGGCACTTCAGGCTGACCGTCGCCCGATGCCTGACCCTGCCCGACGAAGCGCTCCGTGGCGATATCACCGCGGTGACCGTCAACTGCTTGCGGATCGCCACCACGATTCTCGACGGGCGCGGCGCTCCTACCGAACGCGAAGTGGCGCAACTGGAATCGGCTGCCGCGCAGTGGGCCAGAGGCGGTGTGCCCATCGATGTGATCCTGCATGCCCTGCACGAGGGTTCGAAAATGGCCCATGAGCTGGTGGCGAGCAGGTCAGCGATCGACTCGGTCGCCGAATGCGTGGACATCGGAGCGCGCACCGTCGATCTGCTCGACCTGATGACGACCACGGTGACCATGGCCTACCTGCGCGAATATCGCGGCACCGCACACGAACACCGAGGTGCGGTGAACACTTTCACCACCGCACTGCTCAACGGTCGAGTGACGACGGCGATGGCGCGCGAATGCGGTTTGTCGATCGCCGATCACTACCACCTGCTGGCGCTGTCCATCCTGCCTTCTTCCCCTGGGTTCGAGGACGGCGTCGATCCCCGGGCAGCCTCCGGGCGCGTGCTCCGGCGAATCCGAGCCGATCTTGCCGAAAGGGGCGGCAACGAAGTCTTGTCCTTGCTGAGCAACAGTGGCGGAACGATCCTGATCCCCAGCACTGCGCTGCCCACCGATCAGCTGGAACCACTCGTCCGGGCAGTCGCTGAGGCAGCCGACGCCGTCGTCACCGCCGTCCACCTCGAAGTGGCCGTCGACGCGATCCCGCAGATGTCACCGACTCTGCACGACATGGTCGACGTCGCCAATCGGCTGACCCGCGTACTGTCGGCCGAGCCCGAGACCCGCCTCTACGATTTCGCTGAGCTGGCTGCCGAATACCAGCTCACCCGGCCGGGGGCGGTCAGGGAGTCCATGGCACGCCGACTGGACCCCTTGGTGGCCAACCCCCTGCTGCTGCGAACGCTCACCGTCTACCTGCTCAGCGATCAGAACCGCCAGCGAGCAGCACGCCGATTGTTCATCCACCCGAACACCATCGACCATCGACTCAAGCGCATAGCGGGGATCACCGGACTCGATCCCGCTCGCGCCGATGGCCAGTGGGGACTGCGCGCCGCGCTCGTCGCCCGCGCCTATCCGTCAGGAACCACGACCGTGGACACTGTGGAAACCGCCGACAGCGGGAACCGGAACGCGCGCACATAGCGCGGGCTGATTTCGGGCGGGGTGAATCCTTTCGCATCGCGGGTGCCTCTTATGTGTGTCGCGACGGACGTCGGGACGGGACACGGAGGTTTGTTGTGGTCATCGGTATCGGTGTTGTCGTCGGTGTGGTGCTGCTGTGCACGTGCATGGTCGTCGTGCGGCGCAAACGAGCTGGGCGTGGGTGAGTCGCGCTGGCCTGACCAGGGGTTGATCGTCGCCGCGCAGGGCGGTGACGTGGATTCGATCGCGGCGTTGGTGTCGGGTTCGCATCCGCATATCCAGCGCTTCGCTCATTCCCTCTGTGCGACACCGGAAGACGCCGAGGACGCTGCGCAGGAGGCGCTGATCATCCTGTATCGCAAGATCGGGATGTTGCGGGCCTCTGGCGCGCTGGCGTCGTGGATGTTCCGGATCGTTCGCAACGAGTGTCTGCGTCGGGCGCGGACGAGTCTGTCGGGGCGAATTGTCTTGCCGGACAACATCTTGGCTGCTTCGGCTGAGGACGAGGTGTTGCGACGTCTGGAGGCGGGTCGGGTGGCGGCCGCGGTCGCCGACTTGCCCGCGGACCAGCGCAGCGTGCTGATCATGCGCGACATTCAGGGCTACAGCGGCCGGATGGTCGCCGATGCGCTCGGGCTCAGTACCGCGGCGATGAAATCGCGACTGCACCGTGCGCGGGCGGCAGTTCAACAAGCTCTACAGGCCACGCCTGGCGACGTTGCTGGAGGACATGATGAGTGATGATTTCGCGAGCAAGTCCATGTCCGAGCACCTGGTGCGTGGCGGGGTGGGTTTCGGTGCGCTGGTCGGATCGGTGGCCCTGATCCCGGTCGTCGGGCCGTTCAGTGTGTTGTTGCTGCCCGTCGGTTTGGTCGCGCTGCGCGGATGCCCGACCTGCTGGGCGATCGGGCTGATGCAGACCTTGTCGAGGGGTCGGCTGCAGCGCTCCTGTGAAGACGGCCAGTGCACACTGACCGTCGGCGACACCCATCGAGTCACTTCCTAGGAGCTGACGCCTTCGAGCGGCCGACGATCCAGCCGGTCGCTCGAAGGCGGTTCACGCGGCGCCGAGCAGGGGTAGGCAGGGCGTGAGTCCGTCGATCGTGACGGTTGTTCGCTGGTGGCTCTCCCATCTCGTGCGCGAGAGCCGTACTCGGCGCATGACGGTGATTTTCTCGCGCACAGCGAGGCGCTGAATCCCGTCGGCCTCGTAGCCGAGTTTCTCGGAGACTCGAAACGAGGACGGGTTGTCGGCGAACGCCCCCGAGACCGCGTCGGTGGCCTGTAGCCCGGCAAAGGCGAGATGGAGGACCGCTGCGCGCATCTCGGTGCCGATGCCTCGCCCTTGGTGTCGAAGGCCGATCCAGGAGCCCGTGCCGACCTCGTGCAGGGTCGCGAAATTGCGAGCGGAGATGGCCTGCTGGCCGACGATTCGGCCGTGGTCGAAGACCGCGAAGTTCAGTGTCCAGTCGTCGGGGGCCCAGTTGCCGAGTTGCAGCCAATGATGCTGAAACACCGAGCGTGCTCGTTCGACAGGAGGTAGGTCTGTCCATGGGACAGTGAAGGGCATGCGGTCGGGGGCGTGGACGCCTTCTGCCGCAAGATCGGCCAGCGCGGCCAGCTCCTCATCGGAGGGCAGCCGGAGTTCCAGTCGGGGTGTGGTGAGCCGGAGTCCGAACAGGGGCCAGTGGTCGGTGAGCATGAGTCATTCTGCGGGGCGAACCCGACCTCGCTCATCCCCTTTTCGCGCAGGCGCGGCTAACCCCCGAACAGCAGATACAGCCCGGTGAACGTGAAGCCGACCATGGTCAGCATCAAGGCGAGCTGGCCGGTCAGTCGGTGACGAGGCGGGAGAAGTTGCAGGCAGCGGTCGTGAGCGGCGGCGACGCCGAGGATGTGGCCGATCAGGACCGCCAGCACTTTGCAGGTGGCGAGCACCGTCGGATGACTCGACAGCACGTAGGCCACGTCTCGATCGGCCAGGCCCGCTAGGTTCCATCCGCGGTCGAGCGGGTCCGCGAACAGCAGTGCCGTCGTCTGCCCTTTCTCGACGAGAAACGTCAGGTAGTGGGCGATCAGATAGCCCGCCACGATCGGGATGAGGCTGAGCGCCAGCCGCCGCGGTAGCAGCGCGCGATCGGCGGGGGAGACACCGCCGGTGGCACGCGCGGCGAGGGAGAACAGCCCGCCCACCACTCCGATGAAGACCAGCAGTCCGGCCGTGCGCACCAGTGTCGCGTCGACGACCGGAGCCAGGTCGTCGACCAGTTCGCGCCACCACGGGAAGCTGGAGAAGCTGTCGAAAGCGGTGGATCCGAGCAGCGTCGCCGCGACCGCGACAGATCCAGCGCGTCCGGGAGTCCCCGCGAGATTGTTCAGCGGCATCCGCAACACCGGCTGCCCCGCGCGGTCGCGGCCGTAGGGGCTCAGGTGCGAAAGCAGCGTGCTGTACACCTCGAGTGGGTCGGCCCGCTCTGCCCAGACGGTGCCGAACAGCGCGAGCCCGATCGAGGTCACGACCAGGTAGCCGAGCAGCCAGGTCAGCACCGAGCCCACCGACCCTGGTGCGCGCCAAGCCAATTCCAGCCACACGAAGGAGAACAGGCCGAGAGCGGCTGGGAGATAACCCCATTCGTCGCGATAGCGGAGAATTCCGTGCTCCGGCGGGCGTCGTAGCAGCAGGCAGCCGAAGCGATGCAGCGCCCTGACGGGGGAGAAGACCTTCCAGACCGGTCCGATCACCAGGGATGCCACCATCACCCCGACCCAGACGCCGATGTACAGCACTCCTGGCACGGGATTCAGCGCTGGATCCGAGGAGCCGAACATCGCGATGACGATCACGCAGGCAGTGACCATCACACTCGCCGTGGCGATGACCATCCGCGGCGCGCGGGCGTCGATTATTCGCCGTACCGGCGCGGGCAGGACGAATCCCGACGAGTCGGGGTTCAGGCGCGGCTGACGCCAGGCGAAGAACAGCAGCGAGAACGAGAAGGTCAGCGCCCACGCCGCGCCGATCAACGCGTAGGTGAGCGGAATCGGCAGGTCCGTGGCGCCGTTGAGGCCGTGGGCGAGGGGAGTCACTGCCGGACCAGCAGCGTCGTCACCGTCCGTCCGATCTGGTGCAGTTCGATCTCCACCTGGCCCGGCACGGTCACCGTGAAGTCGAACTCCTGGCCGGAAGCCGCGGCGACGGGAAAGGTGTGCGCGGGGGCGGAGTGGATGTGCAGTTCATCGGTGGCGTCACTGTCGACCCGCAACACGATGCGTTGCCCGACCTGGGCTTCGGTGCGTGTATTGGTCGGGGACACAGCGCCGTTCGCGATCCGGATGTCGATGGTGCGGGCTGTTGTCACGGGTTCGGTGGTCGGTTCGCTCGACGAGCAGCCCACCATCAGTGCACCCGCGGCGACCGTGAGTAGGCCGAACCGGAGCCGATGAAGGGTCACGGAATCTCCTCGGTGCGGTCGGTCGGCGCGGATTCTGTGCCTTCCTTTTCGCGTTTCTCCGCGCGCCGGTCGCGGAGCGCGATGAACAGCACCACACCGACCAGCGCGACCGCGGGCAGGAAGGCCGGAATCGCCAGCAGGATGGAATGGTCAGCGAGCAGGTCGACGTTCTCCTGGCGGATCAAGGTTCGACCGTTGCCTTCTGGTCCGGTGTGCTGCCCGCCGCCAGATAGCGGTCGTTGACCCGGGCAGCGCCCCACGCCATCGCCGCGATCAAGGCCAGTGAGCACGCCAGCACCACCAGGCCCGCGAGGCCGATCAGCCAGGACGGATGGTCGAAGGACCGCTCGCGCTGCAGTACCGAGATCTCCTCGACGAACGGCCGCGTGAAGCTCGCGGGCGCGGGCACCTCCGCGGCGCCGATCCCGGGATCGAGCGGCATGAAGATCGGAAGCGCGGATTGCATGCGCCCGTCCTGCAAGCGCAGCACCGTTTTCCAGGTGCCGTGCACGGGCACGGGCCGGGTGGACACGAAGTGGTCGTCGCCGACGCGACGCAGCTTGTCCACAACGAGGCCGTGGCCGGGACTGTCGTCGCCGATACCGCCTTGCCAGGCCAGGATCTCCACCCATTCCGGATCGGGGCCGATAAGATCTCCGGGGGAGAGCCGGATGTCGGCGGTGACCATGCGCCCGCCCTGTTCGGGATCGGCGTCGGTGAGCGCGACGGTCGCCGACGCGTTCTCCGGCACCCGGATGATCAGACCGTTCGCGGTCGCCGCGGCCGCGATCACCACGGCGGCGACCACGATCCCGCGCCGTATCGCGGGCCTGGGCAGTGCCTCGCCGCGCAAGACGGTGCCGAGCATCGCGCCGATCACACCGCCTGCCACACCCACCGGCACCGCCATCGCGAGCAGTTCCAGCCACATCCCGCCGACCCAGGGATTGACGAACATCCGCTCGATCCACAGGGATTCGAGCCAGATGCCCACTGTCGCCACACCGAGCCCGGTGAGCGCGCCCCACCAGAGCGGTCGGCGGATCAGCGGCACGACGGCGAGCAGTTCGACCACGATCGCGGCGCCGAGGTAGAGCGGAAACACGTTGCGCGGCGCCTCGAATCCGGTGCCGACGAGGACCGCGACGATGTAGCGCACACAGAAGGCGAAGGCCACGAGCAGCAGCGTGCTGAGTGGGCCCAGCGTCAACCGCGCCGAGATCAGGGCGATCGTGGCGGCGAAGACGATCAACATCGGTTGCAGCACCAGCCGGAACTGCTCGACGCCGAAGTCGAACTCGACCTGGAACACCGACAGTCCGATCACCAGGCCGCCGAAGGCGAAGGCCTGAATCGCCCAGAGGAACCGTCCGTCGATCCGCTCGGGATCGGGCCGGTTGTATCGGCCCTCGAGTTCGAGCAGGAGTACGCCGATCAGCGACAGACCCGCGCCGCCGATGAGCATGAGGTGGGTGGGGCCCCAGAGCGTGACGTCCTGGCCGAACAGACGGTGCCAGATGTCGTCGAGCGGGAAGCCGATCAGCGCGTACAAACCGGCACCGGCGATCAAGATACCGCCGACAGGGGCGTACCAGTCACGGGTGATCTTCACCGCGGCTCTGCCCGGCTTCTCGTCGAGCGGCAGGATCACGGCCAGCATGCCTGCCATGAAGAGGAAGAACAGGCCGACCAGGATGAAGTAGTGCGCCGGATTGGCCAGCGGTCCGGCGTCGCGGCCCTTGCCCACGTGCAGGCTCACATCCCAGATGAAGCCGAGAAACGCGGTCAGGATGGTCGCGAGGAACATCGCGATCGGCAGGGCCACCCAGCCGGGACGGTTCATGATGCGACCGCTGAAGTCGGCCAGCCGCCGCAGCCAGGTGATGCGCCGCGTCCGATGCAGGTAGGCCACCCACAGCAGAACCGCACCGACCACCGCGGACGCGCCGGTCATCAGCGCGACTTGATCGAGAGCAGCGCCACCGCCTTCGGTGCCCTGCGCGACCATGATGGTGGACGGATCGGTCATCGCTGTGGCCACGGCAGTTCCTCCGATGTGTCGAAGCGCCCGGTCTGCGGGGTATCGAACAGTATCTCGAATTCCGCGCGGCACCGATACCCCGCGCGCACAGGTGCGGGTTCGGATCCAGCGGTCGGGGTGCGCGTGCCGGTTGGCTACCCGGCCTGCGGGAGCTGCTTGCGGTACTGCTCGCCCCAGGTCTCCATCAGCTGGATGATCGGGACGAGACCGCGGCCGAAGTGGGTCAGCTCGTACTCGACGCGGGGCGGGACCTCCGGATACACGGTGCGGGTGAGGACGCCGTCGCGCTCGAGTTCGCGCAGCTGCGCGGTCAGCATTCGCTGGGTCACGTGCGGCATGGCGCGGCGCATCTCGTTGAACCGCGCCGTTCCCTCACTCAGATGGAAGACGATCATGCCCTTCCATTTGCCGCCGATCACATCGAGGGTGACCTCGACGGGGCAGTCGAAATCGAGATCCTGCTTACGTTTCGTCACGCCACGTCCTCGTCTCACCGGCAAAGGTATGGAAAAGGGTACTGGGTAACAGAAATGTGCGTTCTTACGCGGATATTCCCCCTCGGGCAGGCTCGATCCCGTAAGCCGACCCAGTCCCGACAGGAGCATCAGAGATGGCCCAGCTACTTCAGCTCGACGCGAGCCCGCGCCGTTCGCGCTCCCACACCCGCACGCTGACCGGGGAGTTCGTCGCGCGCTGGAGCGAGGGCCGAGTCGGTGACACGGTGATCCGCCGCGACCTCGGCCACGAACCGCCACCGCACATCACCGAGGAGTGGATCGCCGCCGCTTTCACCACACCGACACAGCGCACCCCGCAGATGCGCGAGGTGCTGGCCTACAGCGACCGGTTGGTGGACGAGCTGTTCGCCTCCGACGTGCTGGTGCTCGGAGTCCCTATGTACAACTTCGGGGTACCGGCGATGCTGAAGGCCTATATCGACCAGATCGTCCGGGTCGGTCGCACCTTCTCCTTCGACCCCGATGCCGCGGCACCGTACACACCACTCACCTCGGGCAAGCGCGCCTTCGTCATCGTCGGCACCGGCGACGCCGGCTACGAGGTGGGCGGTCCGCTGGCGAGCATGAATCACGTAGAGCCGTATCTGCGCACGGCGCTGGGTTTCATCGGCATCGATGAGGTCGAGTTCGTCTACACGGGCAACGATGAATTCGGCGGTGAGCGCCTACTGCGGTCCCTCGAACATGCTCGAAACCAAGTAGCCGACCTGACTGCCGAGCGCGAACCAGCCGAAATCGCGGGCTGAAGGCACCTTGGTGCGCGGTGATGCCGAAACCCCGGACAGAGCCCGGGGTTTCGGTAGATCTCCATGGTCAGCGAGTGGCGATGATCGCCGATCCGTGGCCGAAGAGACCTTGGTTCACCGCGATGCCCGCGCGGGCATTGTCCACTTGGCGGCCGTCGGCCTGGCCGCGCAACTGCCAGGTGAGTTCGCAGACCTGGGAGATGGCCTGGGCGGGGATGGCCTCACCGAAGCAGGCCAAACCGCCGCTGGGGTTCACCGGTACTCGTCCGCCCAATGTCGTTGCGCCACTGCGCAGCAGAGCCTCCGCTTCGCCCGTCTCGCAGAGCCCGATGTCCTCGTACCAGTCCAGCTCGAGGGCGGTGGAGAGGTCATAGACTTCGGCGAAGGACAGGTCGGCGGGACCGATTCCCGCCTCTTCGTAGGCGGCGTGGGCGATGGCCGACCGGAAGGTGCGTGACGGGGGCTCGACGGCCACGGCGGAATCCGTCGAGAAATCCGGCAGGTCGAGCACGGTTTTCGGGAACGTCGGCGTGACCGTCGACAGCGCTGAGATGCGCACCGGATCCGCGATGCCGTGGCGGCGGGCGTAGTCCATCGACGTCAGCACCAAGGCGGCTCCGCCGTCGCTGGTCGCGCAGATGTCGAGCAGCCGCAACGGGTCCGACACGATCGCCGAGGCGGAGATCTCCTCGACCGAGACTTCCTTGCGGTAGCGGGCGTTCGGGTTGTTCAGGCCGTGCCGGGAGTTCTTCACCTTGACCGCGGCGAAGTCGTCGAGGGTGGCGCCGTGCAATGCCATGCGGCGGCGGGCGTAGAGCGCGAAATAGATGGGATTGGTGGCGCCGAGCAGATGGAAGCGCAACCAGTCGGGGTCGTCGCGGCGCTCGCCACCGACCGGCTGGAAGAAGCCCTTCGGAGTGGTATCCGCGCCGACCACCAGCGCCACCTCGCACAGCCCGGCCAGGATCTGGGCGCGCGCGTTGGCGATGGCCTGTGCGCCGGAGGCGCAGGCGGCGTAGCTACTGGAGATCTGCGCACCCGACCAACCCAGCGCCTGCGCGAACGTCGCGCCCGAGACGAATCCTGGGTAGCCGTTGCGGATGGTGTCCGCGCCGGCGATGTAGCCGACGTCGCGGTGGTTCAACCCGGCATCGGCCAGGGCCGCACGAGCTGCCACCAGACCGTATTCGACGAAATTGCGCCCCCACTTGCCCCACGGGTGCATGCCCGCACCGAGGACGGCGATGTCGCGATTCGTATCAGTCATTGACCGGCCTCCACATCCACACCGTGTGCTCTGCGTCCTCGTCCTCGTACAGCGTGCCGACGGTCAGTTCGACCGGCATGCCAACGGCCAGGTCGTCCACCGTGAGACCGCGTACGACCTGCCCGAGAATCACCATCTGCTCGACCTCGAGCTCCACTGCCGCGACGACGTAGGGCACGAAGGGATCGGCCGAGACGTAGGGCGCGGGCGGCTTGTACCGAGCGTCCGCGTAGGACCAGATCCGGCCACGCGTGGAGAACAGGTACTCGACGAGCTCGGAGCCGTCATGGGTACCTGCGCATTGCGGATTGCGACAGGCGAGGGTGTTCTTCGGGAAGTACGGCGTGCCGCAGTCATTGCAGCGAGTTCCCACGAGGCGTACCTGGCCGTCGTCCGCAGTGAACCAGTCAGCCACGGCGGGGCGTTGTTCTTTCTGCACGTGGCCGACGGTATAGGAACACGTTCTACTTTGGGGCGGAATTCCGTTCCAGCGCTGCTCGGGCGCGGGTACGGTGAGCGGATCGAGGATGCGATGACATCGATCTGGAGTACCGCGCGATGGGCACCAAAGCTATTGACCCACAGTCGATTCGCAACGTCACGATCATCGGCGATGCCGACGAGACGGAGCGGGTGGTCCATCGTCTGCGCCGATGTTTCGGCGACACGGAGAACGCGGTCCACTGGTCGACGGATCACGTCGAGCACACGATTCGCGTCGCCGCGTTGTCGAGCGACGCCCCCGTCGCCGACCTGGAACGCGCCATCCGCGTAGCCGACGGGGTGATCGCGGTCGTGAACGCCGCCGCGCAAAGCACCCCGCGGCTCGAAACCATGCTGCGAGTCGCTGACGATCACCAGGTCGCCCGTCTGTGCCTGATCACCGGGCTCGATCACCCCGGCGCGGACTTCGACCGTTGTGTTCGCACGATCGCCGAGACTCGCGGGGCAGCGCCGTTGGTATTGCAGGTCCCCGCCGGCACCGGTGCCGACTTCGACGACGTCATCGACCTGGTCCCGATGGTGTCGGCCGGATCCGTAGGAAGTCATGAGGAACCCGCCGAGCGGTGGTACCGCAAGCTCGTCGAGACCTTGACTGACCAAGAACCTGCGGATTCTCGCACCCTCGGGGACCTGCACAACCGCATCCGCCGCCGCACTCGCAACGGTGACGTCGTGCCCATCCTGTGCGGTACACCCCTCGCGAGCAACGACATCGCCCCACTCCTGGACGCCATCGTCCGCTACCTGCCATCCCCCCTGTACGTCTGCCAGCCGGAACACGCCCTCGACTACTGACTGCCGCGTTCGCCACATGAGCGGACAGGCGTGACTTGCCCGCTGCGGCGTCGGTGCGCCCAGTCGTAGTACCCGACCGGCGACGTGCATAATCGAACGTATGTGCGACTCGATTCGGCTCTATCTGCGCAATGGACGCTGGACGGAACCAGCGCCGCGCTTCTGTCCGAACGGGCACCGACTCGGGGCAGGGCGGTCGCTCGTCAGTGTGATGCCCTGCCTCCGGATCGGCGGACATCACCGAACGCACACCTGTCTCGCCTGTTCCACGACCATCTACTGTCCGCCGATTCACACCGATTGCGAGCACTAGGTCTGCGCTGGTCGAAGTCCTCCGCCCGCCGGACAGCGGGCGGTAAGGAGCTTCTGTATGGGCCGATTACGTGGGGATGATGATGGACCCGCAGGAGTTGGCGCCGACAGCGCATCCGATCGCGGTGAACACGGACTGCAACAGGCTGGAGGAGCCGGTGCCCAACGAGCTGCTGCCCGAGGGGGATTCCGCGACGGCGGGACCGGCGGCGGCGACCAGTCCGGCGGTAATGGCGAGGGCTGCGATGCCGGTGTGCAATGCCCGGGTGTTGAGAGTCATATCGGAAGCGTAGGGGCGATCTGCTGATTCCGATCGCCCCCTAATCCTGGGGCACCGGTGTATTTCAGAGCCTTCGGACGCATGGGACATGCACGACGTTGCGGGTCGGCCGAATCTGCTGGGAGATCACGCGGGCAATAGGGCACCGACTACGGCGCCGACCCCACCGCCGAGTGCGCTGCCTGCTACGGATCCGACCTGCACGAAGCTGACCCCCGCCGTGGCGCAGCCGACAATCGCACCGGCAATGGCCAAGATCCCAGCGGTCGTGGCACCCACTGCGGCACCGGTTCCGAGCCCGCCGAGCACGCAGCCGGCGGCGAAGCCGATCGCACCGCCCACTGCGGCACCGATGACTCGCCCTAATTCGATAGCGCCGGGAATGTCGCGCTGACGGCCCTCGGTTGACGGGTCATCGATCGCGGTCACGCCTGCGGCCACCGGAGTTTCGGCGGGTACCGGCGACACGGGTGCAAGGCCGAGCGAGGCTGATTGTGCCTGATCGGCCGTCAACCGCAGGGTGCTGTCGCTGATGTCGGCGGCGAACGGGATCGACCGACCGGCAAGCTCGAACGTCAACGGCACCCGTAGGACTACCGTCCCGGCCGAGTCGGTGAGCTCGACAGCGTTTCCAGCGTGCCGAAAACTCCCGGAACTGACTTCGGCAACCACAGTCGCCCCGTCGACGCGGGTATCCCAATTGATCTGCGCTACCGGAGCTGCCGAGGCGGATCCGGTAGCACTCACCATTGTCCCCAGCATCGCGACGCCGGTCAGAGCCGACGCTAGTGCAATTCGAACTTCACGCATCGTTGCGTTCTCCCATTCAGGTGGCGATCCGACGAAGCTCGGTCGAAAGGCCGAAGCCTGCTGCGACGCAACCACCGCGCAAACGAAATATCTACGGCGCGTAGTGATTATCCGAAACTGGCATCATCGAGAATGGAAGTGTAACGGAACCGTTTTACTTTTGGGACGGCTATGGCAACTGTCCGCACCGGCCCGACGGCCGAGCTGGAAGTCCGCTCCACCTGTGGGTGCGTAAGTCGCGACGGTACCACCGAGGACACACTGAGAAGGGTGATCGGCCTCGTGGAAATGCTCCTCCATAGTTCCTCGATTTCGTTGCCATCGCCGAGCAATTCAGTGACGGTTCACAGCAACACATGTCTTTATGTGGCTTATTGTCAGTGGAACACCAGCGATGTTTGTTGCGTGAGTTGTTGTACGTAATAGTCGATTCCCCGACTGAGTTCCAGCGCGTGCCGCGACGAGTTCCGCCCTATCGCCCAGCTGGCAGGTAGCCAGTGGTGGCTGGTCGGTAGTGGTGCCAGCACCACCGGGTATCGGGGTGGCGGCAGGCTCCTCATGACAGGTCGTTCGCCCTAGTTTCAGGGGATGCGGATGAGACTTGCGATGCTGGGGATGACGGTCTTGGTGGCCACATCGTGCGGCGTGGACTATGCGCCCGATGCCATGGAAGCGGGCCGGGCGCAGATCACCGACGCGCTGAACAGTGCGGTGCACCAAGGCTATCCGGGAGCTCAGGCGGTGATCACCGATCACGGCCACACCTGGACGGTCACCACGGGGGTAGCGGACCTGAATACCGGCCTGCCGTTCCCCGACCATGCTCGGCTCCGGATAGCCAGCAACACCAAGCCATTCGTCGCCACCGTGATGCTGCAATTGGTGGCCGAGGGCAAGGTCGAGTTGGACGCGCCGGTGGAACGGTATCTTCCGGGCGTGGTGCACGGGCCGGGCATCGACGGCAATCGGATCACCATCCGAAACCTCTTGCAGCACACCAGTGGACTCCCCGAATACGCGGCCGAGTTCGGGACGCCACCCGAGCCGGGACAGATTGCCGGCCTCACGGAGGAAGTCCGATGGGGGACAACGGATATCGCCGCGGCGGTCCGCAACGTGCTCACCACGCCCGCCGATTTCGAGCCCGATGCGCAATGGGCGTACTCCAACACGAACTACGCCGTCGCCGGGATGGTGATCGAGGAGATCACCGGAAATCCGATAGGCACCGAGATCACCCACCGCATCATCGAGCCGCTCGGCTTGCGCGACACCTACTACCCGAGTCCCGATGAAGTCGACATCCGCGGCCCACATCCCAAGGGCTACACCGACATCAGTGGTGTGCGAGTCGACTACACCAGCCAGAACGTCTCGTGGGCAGGCGCGGCAGGCGCCATGGTCGCCTCCGGCGCGGACCTGAACCACTTCTTCATCGCCTTGCTGGACGGAAAGCTGCTCCCACCCGAGCAATTGGCGGAAATGAAGAACGTCCGACCGACCGGAGTGGACAGCACATGGGCATACGGCCTCGGCCTGGCGCGGATCACGATGTCGTGCGGCAACGAACTCTGGGGCCACACCGGCGGTCTCTCGGGCACAGTGACCTACGACGGCGTAGTGCCCACCACCGGCCGCGCCATAACCATCGCCCTCAACCAAGACCTGATAGACGACCGCTACGACGAAGGCTCCCGGGCCTTGGACGCTGCCGCCTGCGCGGCACCCTAGGGCCCGTGTCGAAGTCCCACCCCGGGCGAGCCTTTGGGGCTTATCGCTATCCGTCCGTGTTGGGAAGGGTGATCTCCTGCGGAGTCTTGTCGGTTCGGATTCCCCGGAAGCTGGGGTGTCGCAGTAGGCCGTCGCCGCTGATCTCGCGGTACTCGATGTCGGCGACGAAGACTGGCTCGACCCACCACGCGGCGTGTGCGATGGGCGGCGGTGGTGGGTTGTCGAGGGGGCTGGTTTCGCGACGGACTTTGTCCAGTGCGGTGCGGATGCTGCGTCGTGATGCCGCGGTGAAGCCGGTGCCGACGCCGCCGATGCAGCGCAGGCGTCCGTCGGGGGTGTGTCCGGCCAGGACCAGGCCGCCGAAGGTGGTGGCGTTGGCGCCGTTGCCGGGGACCGCGCCGACGATCACGGCCTCGGTTGTGAGTCGCAAGACCACTTTCGTCCAGGCTGAGGAGCGGCGGCCGGGTTCGTAAATCGAGTCGCCGTGTTTGCAGACGATTCCCTCCAGCCCGGAGTCGGCGGCGATCCGGAGCAGTTCCTCGGCGTCGGTCTCGGCCAAGGACCACATCGGTGGAACCCGTACGTGCTCACCGTCGTCGAGGGTGAGGTCGGCCAGTTCGGCGCGGCGTGTGCGGTAGGGGTCGTCGAGCAGGCTCTGGTCGTCGACGCCGAGTAGGTCGAACACGATGTAGTCGACTCGTACCTGGTCGATCAGTAGGGCTGAGGGGCGTCGGACGTGCATGCGTCGCTGTAGCCGGGAGAATGAGGGGGCGCCGTGGTCGTCGGGGGCGACGAGTTCGCCGTCGAGCAGCATGGTGCGTCTGTCGGTGATCTCGGTCAGCGCGGTGACGATCTCGGGGTAGGAGCCGGTGATCTCGCGTAAGTTGCGGCTCCACAGGCTGATCCCGGTCGGGGTGCAGTGGGCGATCGCGCGGACGCCGTCCCATTTCATTTCCGCGCACCAGCCACCTGGCGGCTGTGGTGGCCGTCCGGCCTTGGCCAGCATCGGTGCCGGCACCGAGAAGCCCACAAGATCAGTTTAGGCCGGTCCCGGCCGATCAGGCGGTCATGCTCGGCGTTGCTCGGCAACCCGCCACAATCGGGCCGCGTCCTCGTGCCGCCCCAGCTTCCAACGCGGTAGTCCGGTCTCGATCTGACACAACGTCACCTGATTTCCCGGATCGTTCGGCGTTTTCCGGTATGCCATGCGTGTCCGGGCTCGTCTGGTGGTGCGACGGGACCGGGCGGCTCGTCAGGATGCTGCCCCCGGTCGGCTGAATTCGGTGTCGGCCCTGCGCAATACGCCGTTGCAGGCGTTGCAGGTGTACTGGGGTTCGAGCAGGTGCTCGCCCGCGCTGTGCACGATCGTCAGACCGGACCGTCCGTCCTCGGTCAAACGTCGCGCCGCCCACGCGTTGAGCGCGGCGAACACGGGAAAGAAGTCGAGGCTCTTGGGGGTGGTGCGGTACTCCTGCCGTCGCGCGCCGTCCACGATCGGCGTGCGGACCAGCATGCCGTTGTCGACGAAGTACGCGAGGCGGTCGGTCAGGGTGACCGGTGAGATCGACCCGAGCCGGTCCTGGAAATCGCCGAACCGGCGGTTGCCCTCGAGGGCGGCGGCGAGCAGGAAGGTCGACCAGCGATCGGCGAGCACGCTGCTGGAGTCCATCCCCGGCGCGTCCGCCTTCGCGGTGCGCCGGGACCGGCGGTCGGCGACGTCGACGAGTAGCGGCGCGTCGACCTCGGTCCGCACGTCGCGGGCGGTCACCCCGATCGCCTGACACCCGCCGCAGCCGAACACCGGGGTGATGAGGTGCCCACATGTGCGGTGCCGCAGCTGGGTGGTCGGCCGGTCGGGTGCCCACGGCGCCCAGTGGCGGTCCCAACTCCACAGTGCGACGAAGGCCAGCCACAGATCGTCGCCGAGATCGGTGAGGCGGTACTCGTTGCGCGGCGGCGCGGTCGAATACGGATGCGCGTCGAGGATCCCGTCCTCGATCAGCCGGCCCAGGCGATGCGACAGAACGGCGTCGGAGATCCCCAACTCCTCACGCAGTTGCGCGAAACGTTCGGCGCCGCCGAAGACGGCCCGCGTGATCTGCAGATTCCATCTGTCGCCCGCGATGAGCAGGGCGTGCCCCAGCGCGGACGATGCCGGGTGGGTCGGGACTGAGGACATGGCCTCAATCATCGCAAACAAGGTCCGGCCGGGCGCCACGGCGCTGTGTCCGGGCGTCTGCGCGAGTAGCTCTTCACTCAGAAGTAACCGAAAACGTGCACGGCTCAATCCCGGAGGGGTTTGCTGGCATTATCGGCGATGTTTCGCCTTTATACTGGCGATTCGCCGATGAAACGGGTGGGTCTTAGTAACTCTTTATCTTGTAGTAACAACGGGTCGTAGCTAGCCTGAGATGCGACAACAAGGAGGAAAGATGACGAACCCCGTGTACGTGCTCGGAGGCGCCCAGACCGACTTCGCCAGGAACTGGTCGAAGGAAGGGCTCGGCCTGGTCGACATGTTCGCCGAGACCGTGCCCGCCGCCCTGGCCGACGCGCGTGTGGACGACCGCGAGGTCGGCGTGATCCACGTGAGCAACCTCGCCGGCGAACTCTTCGCTGGCCAGGCCCAGCTCGGCGGCATGGTGGTCGCGGCGGTGCCGGGCCTGGACGGGCTGCCGAGCACCCGGCACGAGGCGGCGTGCGCCTCGGGCAGCACCGCGATCCTCGCCGCCTGCGCGGACATCGAATCGGGCCGCTATGACGTGGCGCTGGTGGTCGGCGTCGAGCTGATGCGCAATGTGTCCGCACAGACGGCTGCCGGATATCTGGGGACCGCGGCGTGGGCGGGGCGCGAGGCGCTGGATGCGCAGTACCCGTGGCCCGCGCTCTTCGCCGACGTCGCGCAGGAATACCAGCGGCGCTACGGCCTCGATCACGCGCATCTGGGCCGATTCGCGGAGATCGCGTTCGGCAACGGATCCCGCAACGGCCTTGCGCAGACCAGGGACTGGGACTTCCCGGCGGGATCCTTCGACGAGAACGACGAGGTGAACCCCCTCGTGGAGGGGATGCTCCGCAAGACCGACTGCGGGCGCATCACCGACGGCGCCGCCGCCGTGGTGCTGGCCGGACCGAAGTTCGCGCGGGCATGGGCGCAGCGGACCGGAGCCGACCTGGACCAGGAGGCCACGATCGCCGGATTCGGCCATCGCACGGCCACCCTGCTGCTCACGGACAAACTCGCCGCGAGCGCCGACCAGGACTACCTGTTCCCGCACCTGCGCGGAGCCGTCGAGGACGCCTACCGGCGCGCGGGGATCGCGGGCGTAGCCGAACTGGATGTCGCCGAGATCCACGACTGCTTCACCATCAACGGGCTGGTGACGCTCGAGCACATCGGTCTGGCCGATCCGGGCAAGGGCGGCGAGGCGGTGATGGACGGCTCGATCGAACGCGGTGGGCGGCTGCCGGTGAACCCCAGCGGCGGGCTGATGGCGCACGGCCACCCGGTGGGCGCCACCGGAGTTCGCATGGTGCTCGACTCGGCGCGGCAGGTCACCGGCCGGGCCGGAGACCATCAGGTCGACGACGCCCGCCGGGCCCTCACCGTCAATATCGGCGGTTCGTTCACGACCGTGGTGTCCACGGTCGTCGTCCGGGGTACCCGGTGACCGGCGGCCGCGCCCGCCCGGCGCCGGCCTAGCCGCCAACGACGAAAGTCTCCTGGGCGAAGCGGTTTCGGACCGCCTCGCACCAGGAGACTTTCGATTCATCCTCGTCGCGCTACGCGCGGGCCTCGGTGAGCTGATCGGCGCGGACCCAGGTGGCATGGAAGCCGGAGGGCACCCGGCGCGGCAGCAGCACCCGCGCGATCGGTCCCGCCGCGATGTCCTCGGCGTCGAAGATGTTGATCTCGCCCTTGTCCTCGGCCTCGTCGTTGACGAAGCAGACCAGGTAGCCGTCGGTCTCGCCGGTGGATCCGTCGCGCGCAGCGAAGGGCGCCTCCGAACCCCAACGTCCGGCACCGAACTTGTGTTCTTCCTTGGCGCCGGTCTGCGAATCGAAGCGCACGAGGCCGTCGAAGAGCAGGGTCGGCTCATTGCCGAGGCTCATGCTGTAGGAGTACCGGTGCGGGCGGCCCATGACCCGCGAATCCACGCTGGGGAATTCGATATTGGCGTTGTCGAGTTCGGTCTCGATGGTGGCGCCGGTGCGCAGGTTGAAGCGGTACCGGTAGAGCTGGGCATCGAGGCGCATGTACGCGAGCATGTTCGACAGCGGCGAGGCGAACGTCGTCTGGTGCTGAGGGTTCTTCACCCGGCACACGTCCATGATGATCTCCTCGCCCGCTTCCCACGCATTGACTACGTGGTAGATGTAGCAGGGCTTCACCTCGAACCAGCGCACCTCACTGCCCTGTCCGTGCCGGGGAATGACGGCGAACCGGGCGGGAAGTTCCTGATCGTAGAAGATCCGGTACTTGCCTGCCCGGCGCGCATCGTGATCCTGCACCAGCGGAAGGTCCATGAGGATCGAGTAGTTGTCGGTGATCCCGATGTCGTGCGGAAGGCGCGGACCCGGCAGATCGATCTGCGTGAGGTGCGTCTGACGACCGTCGGCGCCGATGATGCCGTAGCGCAGGAAGTCCTGGTCGGGGCCGTAGTCGAACCAGATCAGTTCGCCGGTGGCCTCGTCGACCTTCGGGTGGGCCATCATGTCGCCCGCGAAGGTGCCGAGGAAGTCTTGTGCGCCGAGGGTTTCCAGCGACAGCGGATCCACGCTGTAGGGCGTTCCGCACAGGTACCAGGTCGCCAGGACCTCGCCGCGATGGTAGATCACGTCGGTGTTGGCGGAATCCTTGATCCCGAGGCCGTGTCCGTTGCCCCACGGATTGCCCTCGGGGTTCTCCATGAGTCCGGTCCACAGGGCGCGGCCCGCCTCGGACTCGTCGTGGAAGGCCTTGGTCCGGACGTACCGATTGCGGTACCGCACCTTCCCGTTCTCGAAGTGCGCGGCGTGAATCATGCCGTCGCCGTCGAACATGTGATAGCGGCCCGGCGCCTCGAACTGCCGGTTCGGGCCGTTGCGCAGGTACACGCCGTTGAGGTCCTTGGGGATCTCACCGATGACCGTGAGGTCGTCCAGGGTGAGTTCGTCGTGGACGGGCGCGAACACTCCGAGGGTGTACGGATTGTCGTCGGTGGCCTCGACCGGGCGAGCGACGGCGATGGGCTCGCCGTTCGCGCGGGGTTGGGTGGAAGTCATGCCTGCTCCGTTTCGGTATTGCAGAGTTCTCTTCGGGAGTGCGAATGTTGTTGCGGCGCCGTCGGGTAGAGCACCATCTGGGTGCAGCGGAAGAGCGCGATCGCCCGCCCGGCGTCGTCGCGGACGGTGGCGTCCCAGACCTGGGTGCGCCGGCCACCATGGACGAGCGTCGCGTCGACGGTGACCGTCCCCGACCGTGCGGTGCCGAGATAGTTGGTCTTGAGTTCGAGTGTGGTGAATCCGGCCGCCTCGGAAGGCAGCGCCAGCCGCGCGCCGACACCGCACACCGTGTCGGCCAAAGCCACGACGGTGGCCGCGTGCAGGTATCCGTTCGGCGCCAGCAACTCCTCGCGCACCCGCAGGTCGCCGGTGACCGCCGATGCCGAGGCCGCGAGGATGCGCATCCCGACCAGGCCCGGGAACCGCCCGTCGAGCATCGCCGTCAGCTCATCGGCGATGGGCCGGTCGGACCCGGTCGGCGTCTCGCGTGGTCGGCCCACCGGTGCGTCGGCACCATCTGGCGATCCCACGTCAGCCTGCCTGCTCGATCGCGCTGCGGATGTCGCGCCGCTGCAGCTTTCCGATCGGGTTGCGGGGCAGCTCGTCGACCGTGACGATCCGCTCCGGCAACTTGAACGAGGCCACCTCCTTCGCGCGCAGGAAGTTCACCAGGTCCTCGAGTGCGACCCCGTCTCCGGTGGCGGGAACGACGACCGCACAGCACTTCTCGCCGAGAACGTCGTCGTGGTAGCCGACGATCGCCACGTCGGCGACCGCGGGATGGTCGATCAGGATTCCCTCGATCTCGGCCGGAGCGATGTTCATTCCGCCCCGGATGATGATCTCCTTGCTGCGGTCGACGAACCTGAGGTACTCGCCGTTGTCCCCGCACAGCTCGAAGATGTCTCCGCTGCAGAGGTATCCGTCGTCGTCGAACGGGCTCGACGCCGCTGTTCCCTCGAGATAGCCGGCGAAGATCGTCGGTCCCTTCAGGCGCAGTTCGCCGCGCCCGCCGACGGCGGTGACCTGCCTGCCGGTCGCCAGATCCACCAGGCGCACCGAGGTGCGCTCGGCCACGGTGGTGACCCAGGACCTGTCCGGCGCACCGTAGTTCGGCAGGTACTCGGCGCGGATCATCGGGTCCGGTGTGTCCGACGGTGCGCCGAGCAGGCACACGCCTTCGTTCGAGCCGAAGAAATTGAGCACCTCGACGCCCAGCGAGTACTGCCAGTCGCGCACCACGCCGGGGGGCAGCGGAGCGCCGCCCGACCCCACCCGGCGGAGCGCGGACAGGTCGTGGGCGGCCCGCAGGTCTTCTCGTTGCAGCAGCATGGTGAGGATCGCGGGCGGCATGCTCGTGTGGGTGACGCGATAGCGCTGGAGCTGATCGAGATACACGGCCATGTCCAGCGGGTGGTGCAGCACCAGGTGGCCACCGCCGAGCAGCCACGGCAGCAGCGATGTCGCGAACCCGGCCATGTTGACCACCGGGAACGGGTTGAGCATGACCGACGCCTCGTCGGTCTCCAGACCGTCCTGCACCGCCTGCCCGACCGCGATCCAGTCGCCGTGGCAGCGGGGCACGCCCTTGGGCGCGGCCTCGGTACCGCTGGTCCAGCAGATGGTGATGCAGTCGTTCACCGAGCGGGGCAGCGCGGTGTAGGCGCGACGCACGGCATCGACCGATTCGCCGGTGGCGGGGGCCGCGTCCAGCGGCAAGCCGCCGTTCGACGCCGGTGGGCCGAAGGTGAACACCGAACGCAGCGAGGGCAGTTCGCCGATCAGGCTGAGCGCTTCCTCGGACGGTGTTCGGTCACCGAGACTGTTGACGGTGACCACCGCGACGGCCGAGGCGGATTCGACGATCCGCGTGAGTTCGTGCCGTCGATACGAGGCGGGCATGGGGGCCGCGATCGCGCCGAGGCGCCACAGCGCGAAGTAGGTCGCGATCAGGGCGACGGAGTTGGGCATCAGCACCGCGACGACATCGCCGGGACCGACACCGGACTCGTGCAGCGTGGCGGCGAGGTCGTCGACGCGGGCGGCGAGTTCGCGCCAGGTCAGTGCCGTCGGCTCGATCCCGCACAGCGCGGGCAGGTTCGTCGGATCGGTCACCGCCGGGGCATCCCCGCGGCGACGGACCTGGTCGTCGAGGAGGTCCAGCACGGTCAGTGGCGACCACCACTGGTGTTCGAGGTAGTCCTGGACTCGGTGATCGGGATGGCACGGGCGTAAGCGGTTGGCGGCGTTGCCGTCCGAGTTGGCGTGCATGGCGTCCTTCGGTGCGAGAGGTTCGGGGTGGAGGGTCAACGGAGTCGGCGCACGACGACGGCGGCACCGAGCCCGAGCGCTGCCGGGATGGTCACGAGGGCGTACTCGCCGTCGATGCGGGCGAGCTGGTCCAGGGCGTTGACGAGCAGTGCGCCACCGCCCGCGCCCAGTGGGTGGCCGGTGGCGAGCGATCCGCCGAGCGGGTTCACCGCGGTCGGATCGAGCCCCAGTTCCCGGGTCATCACCAGGACGGACGCGGCGAAGGATTCGTTCGCCTCGATCACGTCGAGTTGGTCCGCGGTGATTCCCGCCTTCTCGAGTGCACGCCGCGCGGCGGCGACCGGTGCCGTCAGCAGCGGCGAGCGCACGGCGACCTGGGCTACGCCCACCACTTCGCCGATCGGCTCCCGGCCGATTCGGTCGCGCGCGGCGGCGGACCCGAAGACCGCCATCGCCGCACCGTCGGCCATCTGCGGAGCGGTGGCTGCGGTGTGCAGCCCGCCCTCCGGCCGACCGACGGCGGGCAGCCGCATCGCCACCCTGCTCCACGACGGATCCTCCCCGAAGAGGGGAGCGAGTTCGCCGAGGGATTCGAGGCTGACCTGCGGTCGGGGTCCCTCGTCCGATTCGAGGATCGTGGTGCCGCCCGAGCGGACCGCAATCACCGACTCCGACAGCGGGGCCGCGGCGGCACGCTGGTGCGAGGTCACCGCGTAGGCGTCGAGATCGGTTCGGGTCAAACCGTATTGGGCTGCAAGGAGATCAGCGGAGACCCCGATGGTCACGTAGCCGGTGCGATCGCCGAGCTCCTCGTCGCCGACGAAGGCAGGCCGGTCGGACAGCATCGGTACCCGCGACATCGATTCGACGCCACCGGCGAGGACGACATCGGCGATGCCGGAAGCCACCTTGGCCGCAGCGGACTCGATCGCTTCCAGCCCCGAGCAGCACAGTCGCGAGACCACCCCGGCGCCGACCTGGTCCGGCCAGCCCGCCCAGAGCAGCCCGGCGCGGGCGACGTTGCCGCCCTGTTCTCCGACGGCCGTGCTGGTGCCGACGATGACATCGTCGACCGTGTCGGCGGGGAGTCCGCGTTCCTGCAGGGCGGTCAGCAACTGGGCGAGGAGTTCGTGGGCGGGGACATCGGCGAACGTGCCGCCCTGACGCCGGACCCGGGCCTTCGGCGTGCGGACCGCGTCGTAGATGTAGACCCCGGAAGTGAACTGGGACATGGTCATTCCCCCTCGACCTGGCGGCGATCCTGGACGATGCGGAATCGCCCGGCGATGAAGGACTCGTCGGTGAGGGTCGCGTTGCCCGCCGGGTTGAGGCCGGTGACGTGGTAGTCGCTGTAGGCGGCCGCGAACTGCATGGGCATCGAGGACACCAGATTCGCCGACAGGGAGGCCCCGGCATCGGCGTACGCGTCGGCCACCTCGTCGATGACGGCGTCGTCGGTGCAGTAGAGGTAGGAGCTGATCGCGCCGTGGTTGCGGACGCTCGCGGTCGCGTGCGCCACCGCCGACGCGGTGTCGGCACAGTCGACCAGGAACGCGACCGGACCGAACTGCTCGCCCTCGGGAAGCGTCTCGCCCCGACGGGGGTCGACCCGGATGACCAGCGGCGTCACCGCCCGGGCCTGGGGGTAGTCGGGATGCGCGTATGGCACCGGCTTGCGGAGCAGGGTTCCATTCGCCTCGGCCGCGTCGGCGAGCGCGGTGATCGAGTGCAGCGTCGCGTCGGACTGGAGCGCGCCGCAGACCGCACCGGCGCGGCGAGGTGCACCGGCCAGGTCGTCGATCGCCGACAGGAGCGCGGCGATGACGTCGTCCCGGGCGATCACGCCGTCGTCGGTGCGCACGCCCGCGTCCGGGATGTAGAAGTTCTGCGGCGTGGTGCACATCTGGCCGCTGAAGAGCGAGAGACCGCCGGCGAGCGTGCGCATGGCCGCCGACAGGTCGGCAACGGAATCGAGGACGACGGTGTTGACGCCCGCGGTCTCGGTGAACACCAGGGCGTTCGGGACGTTGCGTTCCAGCCACGATCCGAACGTGGGACTGCCGGTGAAGTCGACGATCCGCACTTCGGGACTGGTGGCCAGCTGCCCAGCGACGGGGGCGTCGGCGGTGTCCACGACCAGCTGAACGGCGTCGGCGGGCAACTGCGCCTCGACCAGTACCTCGCGCAGCACGCTCACCGCGAGCGCGGTCGCCAGGATCGAGCGGGGGTGCGGCTTGACCAGCACCGGATTGCCCGTCGCGAGGTTGGCCAGAATCGCCGGATAGGCGTTCCAGGCGGGGAACGAGGCGCAGGCGACGACGAGTGCGGTGCCGAGCGGGCGGACCCGGAAACGCTTGCGCAGGGTCACCTCCGACTTGCCGAATCGCTGCTGCCAGGTCACCTGTCCGGGCACCCGGGTCATGGCCGACCAGGCCGTCGCCACGGCTTCCAGGCCGCGGTCGAGGGCGTTGGTCCCGCTTCCGCTGCACGCCATGGCCAGGCTCTGCCCGGTGGTGTGCGCGGTGACCGCCGCGAACTCCTGGCCACGCTGGTGGATCCGGTGCAGCGCCTCCAGGCACACGCCGAGCCGGCGTTCGACGCCGGCGTCGCGCAGGGCGGTGGCGGCGGCCGCCGCGCCCACGAGCGCCTCGTCCACCGACGGCGCGCTGTAGCTGACATTGAGCGACTTCCCGGTGTACGGGGAGACCTCGTCGGCGGTGATCACCGAGCGGGTGGGCGACGACAGCGACAGGGTGGCGCCGTCGTAGGCGCCGAGTAGGGCGTCGGCTCGCGCGGCGTCGGGCGGGGCGATGGGCGCGTACCCGGTCCACGCGGTGCGGGTGCGGTTGGCCTCTGCCGCTGCCTGCAGCAGTTCGAGGTGGGAATCGAAGAACATGGGCGCTCGTTCCTGTGTCAACAGTTGTGCCGAGATCAGTCAGTCATCGGAGGACGGGGCGTGTGTCCGCTCACTCGGAATAACTACTGTTATTGAAGTGAACCAGGACACAGCGTGAATTGTCAACGGCCGACGAGGTCGAACCGCTCGAAGGGGGAGGGTTTGTCGGCTAGCGCGGGAGCTGAGCGCCGAACGGGAAGGGCTCGAAGTGCACGGAGGTGCGATCCAGCCGGGCGTCGCATCCGCGGCAGCGCAGCGCGGGGAGCAGCCAGGAACCACATTCGGGGTGGCGGAGTCTCGGACCGAGCGGGAGCGCGTCGGGATGTGCGATCTGCGTCCACGAGATCAGGAAGGCGAAGATCGGGAACAGTCCACGGCCGCGTGGGGTCAGCACGTATTCGCGCCCGCCACCGCCGTCGCTGCGGGTGAGTATCTGCACCTCGGACAGCCGTCCCAGCCGCTCGGTGAGGGTCGTCGGCGAGATGCTCAGGATCGACTGGAACTCGCCGAAGCGGCGCACCCCCGACAGCGCCAAGCCCGTGACCATGGCGCTCCAGCGATCGCCGATCGCCTCCATGACCTCGGTGAACTGCAGGTCGGCCCGGCTCACCGACGGGGCATTGCGGGTCGACCGCCGTCGCCCGCTGTGTGCGACGAGGACCAGCGAATCGCGGTCCAGTTCCAGCCGCGCGTCCCGGGCGCCGACGGTGCCGTCGCAGTGCGCGCAGGCCATCGCCGGTGGTCCCCGATGGCCGCAATCGATGTGCACCAGCTCGGGTTGCAGCAGCCCTTCCGGGGACCATTCGCGCTGCCACGCCCACACGCTGGCCAGGATCTCCCAGGTCGCCAGCCCGAGTTCGGTGAGCATGTAGTCGTGACGGTCGCCGCCGTCGGTCTGCGGCCTTCGCTCCATCAGGCCGGCCTCGACCAGCGCGTTCAGTCGCGCCGTCAGCATGGCGGGCGGAGCGCCGGTGCGGTCGATCCACTGGCTGAAGCGGCGCACGTGATCGACGAAGGCCTCGCGCAGGATGGCAAGGGTCAGCCGGTCGCCGAGCAGGTCGATCGTCTGGGCGACCGGGCTCGGAGGTGCGGCGGTACCGGATTCGGTCACCTCACCCACCTCTCCGTAGTACCTGCGACGATCGCATTCCGGCGCTCGCTTCTTCAGGCCTCCAACACAATAGCGATGCCCTGTCCCACACCGATGCAGGCCGCCGCGACCCCGATGCCGCCGCCGAGCCTGCGGAGATGACGCAGGCAATCGACCAGCATCCGCGCCGCCGATGCGCCGAGCGGATGACCCAGGGCGATGGCGCCGCCGAACGGGTTGATCCGATCGATCGGGATGCCGGGAAGTTCACGCAGGCACGACAGCACCATCGCGGCGAACGCCTCGTTGAGCTCGAGTACTCGAACATCGGCGAGCTCGAGACCCGCGCGGTCCAGCGCTTTCGAGATGGCGGCCACCGGCGCCAGCGCGAACCTGTCGGGCTCGGCGCCGACGACCGCAGAGGCCAGCACCCGGCCGAGTGGTTCGACACCGAGTTCGTCGGCGACGGCTCCGGTGCCCACCAGGGCAGCGACCGCTCCGTCGCTGATCGGAGACGAATTCCCGGCGGTGACGCTGCCACCGCTGGAGAAGGCCGGGCGTAGGGCAGCCAGGGTCGCCGCGTCGGGCTCGCGGATCGATTCGTCGCGGTCGAGGTTCGGGTGTGGCACGACGAAGCCGTCGTGGACGCGGTCGGTCCATGCCCGCCCAGCCAGCTCATGGGACCGCAGCGCCCATGCGTCCTGCTCTGCGCGGCCGACGCCCAGTTCCTCGGCCACCAACTCCGCTGACCTGCCGAGCGTCTCGACCCAGGCCGTCGGGAAACGGGGGTTCGGCATGCGCCACCCGACGGTGGTGGAGATCAGTTCCATCGATCGCGGAAACGCGGTGTCCACCGGCGGGAGCACGTACGGTGCGCGGCTCATGCTCTCCGAACCGCCCGCGATCGCGATCTCGGCGTCACCGACCGCGACCCGTCTGACCGCGGACAACACCGCTTCGGCGCCGGATCCGCACAGCCGGTTGACCGACACGCCCGGAATCGTGTGCGGGAGTCCCGCGAGCAGCACAGCCATCCGGGCCACGTTGCGGTTGTCCTCGCCCGCGCCGTTGGCATTTCCCCAGACGACGTCATCGATGCGGCTCGGATCGAGAGTGGGATGCCTGCGGACCAGGTCGGCGATCGGCAGCGCGGCCAAATCGTCGGCGCGGATGTGGGCGAGCGCGCCGCGGACTGCGCCGAACGGCGTGCGGACCGCATCGATCACCCACGGCGCGCGTCGGTCGGTGGGGGAAAGGCGTCGGGTCATGGGTCTCCTCTGGTGTTCGGTCGGTTGCGTGGCCCTTGCGGAAACGCGCCCGCCGTTGTCTACTTCAATAACTGTAGCGAATGAAAGGGATCTCATGTCCATAGCCGACGTGGTTCGTCTCGCGGCCGATCGGTACGGGCCCACGATCGCGATCGAGGACAGCCGCGACACTCGAACGTTCACCGAACTGTCCGACCGGGTACACGCCATGGCCGGGGGCCTGCTGGGCCTGGGTCTCGCGGCGGGAAGCCGGGTCGTGGTTCTGCTCGGTAACTGCACCGCGGCGGTCGAGGTCGATCTCGCGCTGGCGATCGGCGGTTTCGTCCGGGTCTCGCTCAATCCGCGCGTGGGCCCGGTGGACTGGGAACGCGTCGCCGCGGACTGCGTGCCGGACGCGTTGATCGTCGACCCCCGGATCGACGGCGCGGCCGAGTTCGCCGCCCGGGCGACCACATCGACCGTGATCACCGTCGGCGCGACGTCGTCGACCGGTCCGTCGCTCGACGAGTTGGCGGCCGGTGCCGTGGGCCACGCCGCGATGCCCACGCCGGCGCCGGATTCGCTGTGCGCGCTGCACTATTCGTCCGGGACGACCGGAGTACCGAAGGGCGCCCAGCGGACCCACGCGAACCGGCTGGCTTCACTGGGCGCGATGCGCGACCAGGTGCTCGCAGGCACCCTCGACGGCGCCGAGCCCGCGGTGTTCCTGCACGCAGGCCCTGTCATCCACACCAGCGGGCTGTTCGTGCTGCCTTTCCTCGAGGCCGGCGGGCGTCAGGTGCTGCTCGACCACATCAACCCGGCGGGCCTGATCGACGCCGTCGCCACCCACGCCGCGACCCACACCGCGCTGGTGCCCACGGTCATCGCCCGGCTGCTGGACTTCGACGACGACCGGCTGTCGGCGCTGCACCGCCTGCGCATGCTCGCGTACGCGGGCGCCCCGATGCCGGTCGAGCACATCCGGCAGGCGTATCGCCGCATCACGCCGAATCTCGTCCAGTACTACGGAATGGTCGAGGCGATCCCGCCCCTGACCGTGCTGACCGCGGCGGACCACCGCCGTGGCGTGCTCGGGAACGCCGATCTGCTCGGTTCGGTGGGGCGCGTCTGCCCGGCGGCGGCCATCGCGTTCCACGCGCTCGGCGGCACCGTCCCCGACGGGGAGATCGGCGAGCTCGTCGTCGCGGGTCCCGCCGTCAGCCCCGGCTATCACAATGCGGGCACGCGCACGGATCTCGGCAAGAGCCACGTCGACGGACGCCTGTACTCGGGCGACCTCGGCTACCGGGACCCCGACGGCTACATCCACCTGACCGGCCGCAGCAAGGACATGATCATCACCGGCGGGTACAACGTCTATCCCCGCGAGGTGGAGGAGGCGATCTCCGCGATCCCCGGGGTCGACGATGTCGTCGTCGTCGGACTGCCGGACGAGGTGTGGGGGCAACGCATCGTCGCCGCGTACACCTCGGCCGACACGACTGTCGAGGACAGCGTCGTGCTGGCCCAGAGCCGCACGCGACTCCCCGACTACAAACGCCCCAAGTCCGCCCACCGCGTCGACCGTCTCCCGTTGACCGCGCTGGGAAAGGTCGATCGGGCGGCGGCCGCCGAACTGCTCGACGCCCTCGTCCGAGCCGCATCGTGAACGCACACAAGCACTTACACCGACACCCGACAGAGGAAACACCATGACCGACTCGTTCCTGTCCACCCTGCGCCTGCCCGTCGTCGCGGCACCGATGTTCCTGGTGTCCGGCCCGGAGCTCGTCACCGCCGCCTGCACCGCAGGCATCGTCGGTTCTTTCCCGACGCAGAATTGCCGCACCGCGACCGACCTCGACACCTGGATGGGATCGATCACCGATCAGCTCCGCGCGGCGGAGGCCACCGGGCGCCAGGTCGCGCCGTGGGCGGCGAACGTGATCACCCACAGCAGCAATGCCCGCCTCGGGGACGATCTGCGCCTCATCGCCGAATATCAGCCGCAGATCGTCATCACCGCCCTCGGGTCCCCGAAACCCGTGATGGACATCGTCAAGGGATACGGCGGCACGGTGATCGCCGACGTGGTGAACCTGCGCCTGGCGCGCAAGGCCGCCGCCGCGGGCGTGGACGGCATGGCCTGCGTGTCGGCGGGCGCGGGCGGGCACACCGGCCACCTGTCGCCCTTCGCGTTCACCTCCGCCGTGCGTGAGTTCTTCGACGGAATGATCATCATCGGGGGCGGCATCAGTGACGGGCACGGTGTCGCGGGGGCGATCACGGCGGGCGCCGACCTGGTCTACATGGGTACCCGGTTCCTGGCGGCCGAGGAGAGCATGGCCGTGGACGGGTACAAGCAGATGGTCGTCGACCACGGTCCCGACGACCTCGTGATCAGCTCCGCGATCACCGGCACCCCCGCCTCCTGGCTCGCGCCCAGCCTCGTCGCTTGCGGCCTCGACCCGGACAACCTGACACCGCCGACCGGGGAGAAGAACTACACCGCCGGTGCGGAATCGATGAAGCGATGGAAGGACGTGTGGGCGGCCGGCCAGGGGCTCCAGCCCATCCGCGCGATCGAACCGGTGAGCACGATCGTCGAGCGGATCGAGGAGCAGTACGTCGCGGCGCTGCACCGGACGAACCAGCGGATCGTGACCACCTCGCTCACGTGTGCGGCGCACGCGGAGCCGGTGCGATCCAGGTGGTGAGGTAGGAGCGCGGGGCGGCGCGGGCTTGTGTGGAACCCACCGGGCGACCTGTGCTCGCGGCGCTGCTCCGATGACTGTGTCTCGGTCGGCGCCCGTGCTGCCGATTCCTTGCGGTAGTCCGCGTCACCGCCGCCGGAGCCAGCTTCGCCGAATAGCGGCCGTGCCTCGACGAAGGTGCTCGCACGCTGAGCGGCGATCACCGGACAAAGTGATATCGGGGGAGTGGAGACGGGCGGCGGGAACAGTGCCTGCTGTTTCGTAGGTGGGCGCAGAGGGGATCGAACCCCCGACCGCTGGTGTGTAAAACCAGTGCTCTACCGCTGAGCTATACGCCCTGGCACCGCCGGGGAGTACCGGCGGTGTCGGGTTATGAATCTAGCGCGGCGAGGGCTTTCTCCCAAGCCGCCTGGTCACGGGCTTGTCCGGGACCGTTCATTTCCGCGAAAGTGATGTAGCCGGACTTGTCGACAACGAAGGTTCCGCGGTTGGGGTAGCCGGATTTCTCGTTGAAGACGTCGTAGGACTGGGTGACGGCGCCGTGCGGCCAGAAGTCCGACAGCAGGGGGAACAGGTAGCCCTGTTCCGCGGCCCAGATCTTGTGGGTGGGTGGAGGGCCGACGGAGATCGCGATGATCTCGGCGTCGTCGTTCTGGAACTTGGGCAGCTCGTCCCGGACCTTGCACAGCTCGCCCTGGCAGATGCCGGTGAAAGCGAGTGGATAGAACACCAGCAGCACGTTCTTCTTGCCGCGATAGTCCGACAGGGTGACGGGCTGGTTGTTCTGGTCCTTGAGCGTGAAATCCGGCGCGAGAGTGCCAACCTCTAGCGGCATACTACGAATCCTCCGTCGTGTCGGGTCCCAGCCGGGCTCGCGAGCCCAACTGAGACCCTAGCGAACGGCGGATTCAGCGCTGTTTGGACGGTGCCTTCGGCTGAACGAGCCGTGAGGCCGTCCAACTGCCGAGGCTGATGGTCGATGTCTGGGTCAGGCCGGCCGTGGGTGCGGCTTCGGCGATCTCGCTCGGATCGACATGGCCTTGTTGACCGGTTTTGGGGGTGAGGACCCAGATGAAGCCTTCATCTGCCAGCGGGCTGATGGCATCCATCAGCTCGTCGGCCAGATCGCCGTCACCTTCTCGCCACCACAGCAGGACGGCGTCGACGACCTCATCGGAGTCTTCGTCGACCATTTCGCCGCCGCTGACCTCCTCGATCTCGGCGCGCAATGCGTCGTCGGTGTCCTCGTCCCAGCCCAATTCCTGAACAACCAAGCCGTGAGAAATGCCAAGCTTCTGAGCGTAGTTCTGCGCGTCCGCCGCGGCGACCACGGTGGTGTCCTCCCTAAACTTCCGACAGTAAGATAGGTGCAAGCGAACATGGTTATCGGCCGCAGCGCAAGCTGATCGGATGAATTGGGACCGTATGCCGCGTGTCGGCAGGGCAAAATCGACCGTCTCAACAGGCGTCGTGGACTGCGGTTCGAGCCTGGTTGATGGCGCGACTGGCCTCGTTGAGCTTGCCGACAGGTGAGTTGTAGGTCATCTTTCTGGTCTGCACGGCCAGCTCGCGCGCCGCGACGACGTAGGCGGTGAACTTGTCGGCCAATTCGGTCGGCAAGGCGCCCGCCGCGGTGACGATGCCCGACTCGACCTTGGTCGCCGCGTTGTCGAGGGTGGTAGCCGCGGACTCGCGCTTGACGGCGTAGTCGGGGGCGTTGGCGTCGTGCGCGGAGACGAAGTCGTTGTAGGCGGTGACGCCGGCGCCGGTGGTGGTGGCGAACTGCCCGCAGTTGTCGGTGATCGCCCGCTCTCGCGCCGCCGCGGCGCGCGAGGACGCGGCTGCCGAGGACGACGCGGCGGCCGCGGTTTTGTAGGCGGCCACTTCGGCCGCGTCGGTCGTCGGTGTGCCGGGGATCTGCTCGGCACAACCGGCTATCACCGACCCCGCGGTCACGGCGACAAAGGCGCAGATCAGCCCCAGCCGACGCGCGTGCAGCACCCTCATCGTTCGGCGTTCCCTCTCACTCACCTGCGCGACTCGTACTCCCCGCAGAACCTACCTAATGGTATTCCCGCTCAGGTGATGACCTGGGCAGCCGTTTCGGTAAGGATGGGAGTGCACCCGAACCTTTCGTAACGGGTGGTCCGCACACCAAGCGGGCAGGCCCGGGGATAGCGACGCCGACCAAGCAGTTCAGCCCCCATCACGAGGAGCAGATTTGACCGACCTGATCCACTCTGCAGCTTCCAACGATCCAGTAGCGACCTCCGCCGCGGGCGGTGAATCCACCACCAAACCCACCGGTGAACGGGTACGGGTCATCCGCGAAGGAGTGGCGTCGTATCTACCGGATATCGATCCCGAGGAGACCAGCGAATGGCTGGAATCCTTCGATGACATGCTCGACCGCGAAGGCCCCGGCCGCGCCCGGTACCTGATGTTGCGCTTGCTCGAGCGCGCCGGCGAACGCCGTGTCTCGATTCCGGCGCTCACCTCCACCGATTACGTCAATACGATTCCCACCGAGAACGAGCCGTGGTTCCCCGGTGACGAGGAAGTCGAGCGCCGCTTCCGCGCCTGGATCCGGTGGAACGCCGCGATCATGGTGCATCGCGCGCAGCGCCCCGGCATCGGTGTCGGCGGCCATATTTCGACCTACGCGTCGTCGGCGGCGCTCTACGAGGTGGGTTTCAACCACTTCTTCCGCGGCAAGGATCACCCCGGCGGCGGCGACCACGTCTACATCCAGGGCCACGCCTCGCCCGGCATCTACGCGCGTGGTTTCCTCGAGGGCCGCCTCAGCACGGACCGGCTCGACGGATTCCGTCAGGAATACAGCCACGGCGGCCTGGGCAAGGGCCTGCCGTCCTACCCGCATCCGCGGCTGATGCCGGACTTCTGGGAATTCCCGACGGTGTCGATGGGCCTCGGCCCGATGAACGCGATCTACCAGGCCAGGTTCAACCACTACCTCACCGATCGCGGCATCAAGGACACCTCCGACCAGCACGTCTGGGCCTTTCTCGGCGACGGCGAGATGGACGAGCCCGAATCGCGCGGCCTGATCCAGGTGGCCGCCAACGAGGCGCTCGACAACCTCACCTTCGTGATCAACTGCAACCTGCAGCGGCTCGACGGCCCGGTGCGCGGCAACGGCAAGATCATCCAGGAACTGGAGTCGTTCTTCCGCGGCGCGGGTTGGAACGTGATCAAGGTGGTCTGGGGTCGCGAGTGGGACGCGCTGCTCGGCGCCGACCGCGACGGCGCGCTGGTGAACCTGATGAACTCCACCCCCGACGGTGATTACCAGACCTACAAGGCCAACGACGGCGCGTACGTGCGCGACCACTTCTTCGGCCGCGACCCGCGCACGAAGGCGCTGGTGCAGAACATGTCCGACAGCGAGATCTGGAATCTCAAGCGCGGCGGCCACGACTACCGCAAGGTCTACGCGGCGTACTCGGCGGCGATGGCGCACAAGGGCCAGCCGACGGTGATCCTGGCCAAGACGATCAAGGGCTACACCCTCGGCAAGCACTTCGAGGGCCGCAACGCCACCCATCAGATGAAGAAGCTGGCGCTGCAGGACCTCAAGGACTTCCGCGATCTGCAGCGGATCCCGATCAGCGATGCCGAGCTGGAGAAGGACCCGTACCTGCCGCCGTACTACCACCCCGGCATGAACGATCCGGCCATCGAGTACATGCTGGCCCGGCGCAAGTCGCTCGGCGGTTTCGTGCCGGAGCGACGCTCGCCCGCCGAGCCGCTGAAGCTACCGGGCGACGAGGCCTACCGCTCGGTGCGCAAGGGTTCGGGCAAGCAGAAGGTCGCCACCACCATGGCCCTGGTGCGCCTGGTCAAGGAACTGTTGCGCGACAAGGAGATCGGCAAGCGCATCGTGCCGATCATCCCCGACGAGGCCCGCACCTTCGGCATGGACTCGTGGTTCCCGACGCTGAAGATCTACAACCGCAACGGCCAGCTCTACACCTCGGTCGACGCGGAACTGATGCTCGCCTACAAGGAGAGCGCGGTCGGCCAGATCCTGCACGAGGGCATCAACGAAGCCGGTTCCACCGCCTCGTTCACCGCGGTCGCCACCTCCTACGCCACCCACGGCGAGCCGATGATCCCGCTCTACATCTTCTATTCGATGTTCGGGTTCCAGCGCACCGGCGACAGCTTCTGGGCCGCGGCCGACCAGCTCGCGCGCGGATTCGTCCTCGGCGCCACCGCGGGCCGCACCACCCTCACCGGTGAGGGTCTGCAGCACAACGACGGGCAGTCGCTGCTGCTGGCCTCGTCGAATCCCGCTGTGGTGACCTATGACCCGGCGTTCTCGTTCGAGATCGCGCACATCGTGCGCGATGGTCTGCGCCGGATGTACGGCGGCGGCGAGGCCCCGGCCAGTCAGCTGCCCGGTACCGAGGTGTCCGCTGTCGGCACGTTCGGCGGGGAGAACATCTTCTACTACATCACCCTGTACAACGAGCCCTACCAGCAGCCGGCCGAGCCCGACGATCTCGACGTGGCGGGTCTGCTCAAGGGGCTGTACCTGTACCAGGACGGTGGTGAGGGCGAGGTTCGTGCCCAGATCCTCGTCTCCGGCGTGACCGTGCCCGACGGGCTGCGCGCACAGGAGATCCTGGCGCAGGAGTGGGGTGTGGCCGCGGATGTGTGGTCGGTGACCTCGTTCGGCGAGCTTCGCCGGGAGGCGCTCGACAAGGAGATCGCGGCGCTCAAGCACCCCGACGCGGATTCGGGCTCGCCGTATGTCACCCAGGCGCTCTCGGCAGCGCGGGGACCGGTGGTCGCCGCGACGGACTGGATGCGCGCGGTGGCCGATCAGATCCGGCAGTGGGTGCCCGGCGACTACATCACCCTCGGCACCGACGGGTTCGGCTTCTCCGACACCCGCACGGCCGCGCGCCGGGTGTTCAACGTCGACGCGCAGTCGATCGTGGTCGCGGTGCTGGAGGGCCTGGTCAAGGACGGCACGTTCGACAAGGCCAAGGCGGTGGAAGCGGCCGCGAAATACGGCATCGACAGCGTGTCCGCCGCGCCGAAGCCGAGTGCGGACGCGGCAGAGGAACTCGCGTAGCGGACTATTGGACTGTGGAGCGCAAACCGCCGCGGCCCCGTCGGATCACCGAGGGCACCAGCGAACACGAGGTCTATCTGCCGACGGGGGCTCTGTCCCCGAACCGGCAGACCCGTGATCCGCTGCCCGACACGCTGCTCAAGCGGGTCAAGCAGTTCTCGGGCCGGCTGTCCACCGAGGCGGTGGGGTCGATGCAGGATCGGCTGCCGTTCTTCGCCGATCTGGACGCCGCGCAGCGAGCGGGCGTGCAGATGCTGGTGCAGACGGCGGTCGTGAACTTCCTGGAGTGGTTGCAGGATCCCGATTCCGATATCCGCTTCAGCCTGGACGCGTTCCAGGTGATTCCGCAGGATCTGGCGCGGCGGCTCACGCTGCGCCAGACCGTGGACATGGTGCGGGTGGCCATGGACTTCTTCGAACAGTGGCTGCCCGCGCTGGCGCGCAACGATCGTCAGCTGGTGGCGCTCACCGAGGCGGTGCTGCGATACGGGCGTGAGCTCGGCTTCGCGGCCGCCTCGGTGTACGCCAGCGCCGCCGAGTCGCGTGGCGCCTGGGATACCCGCCTGGAGGCCCTGGTGGTCGACGCGGTGGTCCGTGGCGACACGGGTCCGGACATGCTTTCGCGGGCCGCCACGTTGAACTGGGACGCCACCGCGCCCGCCACGGTGCTGGTCGGCACACCGCCGCTGGACCAGGGCGTGTCGACGGTCGGCGCCGTGCACACCATCGCGACCAAACACGGCAGGGCCGCGCTGGCGGTGGTGCAGGGCGCGCGCCTGGTGATGGTGGTCAGCGGGCACCTGGGGGAGTCGGGCATCGGCTCGCCGTTCCTCACCGATCTGCTGGCCGAGGTGTTCTCCGACGGTCCGGTGGTGATCGGCCCCACGATGCGCACCCTCGGCGCCGCGCACGCGTCGGCGATCGAGGCATTGGCGGGAATGGAGGCCGTTGTCGGCTGGCGCGGGGCGCCAAGGCCCGTTCACGCCACGGAGTTGTTGCCCGAACGCGCGTTGCTGGGCGATAGAGCTGCGATAGAGGCGTTGAACGAGTATCTTGTGCTCCCGTTGGCCGCTGCCGGATCTTCGTTATCCGACACACTCGACGCGTACCTGGATTGTGGCGGAGCAGTAGAAACTTGCGCTCGGCAGCTGTACGTCCATCCAAATACCGTCCGGTACCGACTCAAGCGAATCGGCGAAGTCACCGGCCGTGATCCGATGAATCCCCGGGACGCGTATGTGCTCCGAATTGCAGCAACAGTGGGCCGTTTGACACGAACGCATAACGAATCGTCACCCCCAGTCACAGAAACCCCACCCATCCCAATGGCCAAGGACCCCCTGTAACGGGATCGGGGAAACGGTCGATCCCGACACCCCACCTCGGATTTTGTGGGACCCCTACAAAAGCGATCCGAAACCTTCATTCGCGCCGACATCTCATGCGGTGGGGGTCACAGTGTTGTCTTAGGGGGTGATCGCGTTGCTTACCCCTGGACAGGGGTCCCAGACACCCGGCATGCTCACGCCGTGGCTCGCACTTCCCGGTGCGACTGATCGCCTCGAGCTCTGGTCGAAGGCCGCGGGCCTCGACCTGGTCCGTCTCGGCACCACCGCGACGGCCGAGGAGATCGTCGACACCGCGGTGACGCAGCCGCTCGTGGTCGCCGCCGCACTGCTCGCGTTCGCCGAAATCGCCCCCGGGTCGATTCCGGCGGATACAGTCGTCGCCGGACACTCCGTCGGTGAATTCGCCGCGGCCGCTGTCGCCGGTGTCATCACCGCCGACGAGGCAGTCGCCCTCGCCGCCATCCGCGGCCGGGAGATGGCCAAGGCCTGTGCGCTGGAGCCGACCGGTATGTCCGCGGTGCTCGGTGGTGACGAAGCCACCGTGCTCGCACGGCTCGCCGAACTCGATCTCGTCCCGGCCAACCGCAACGCGGTAGGCCAGATCGTGGCAGCGGGCAGCCTGGAAGCTCTGGCGGAGCTCGCCGCGAACCCGCCGGAGAAGGCACGGGTCCGCGCGTTGCCCGTCGCCGGTGCGTTCCACACCGTCTTCATGGCCCCGGCGCAGGAAGCTGTCGCCGATGCCATCGCCCAGATCTCGCCTAGCGACCCGATCCGGACGCTGCTGTCGAACTTCGACGGACAACCGGTCACCTCGGGCGCCGACGCGATCGAAAAGCTCGCCGCTCAGGTCACTCGCCCCGTGCGCTGGGACCTGTGCAACGAGACCATCCGCGCCGCGGCCGTCTCGGCCGTGGTCGAGTTGCCGCCCGCGGGCACGCTGGTCGGCATCGCCAAGCGGGAACTGAAGGGCACGCCCAATCTGGCCCTCAAGACCCCCGAAGACCTCCCCGCGTTGGTCGAACTGACCACCTCGGGCTAGCTTTCCCCCCGGCGGTCGTGCACAGCGAAGTGCAGGCCGTTCACGAACCCTACAAATAGCAACAAGAAGGGAGCCACCAAAGTGGCCGCTCTGACCCAGGAACAGATCGTCGAAGAACTCGGCAAGATCATCGAAGAGGTTACGGGTATCGAACCCTCCGAGGTGACCCTCGAGAAGTCCTTCGTCGACGACCTGGACATCGACTCGCTGTCCATGGTCGAGATCGCTGTGCAGATGGAAGACAAGTACGGCGTCAAGATCCCCGACGAGGATCTGGCCAGCCTGAAGACCGTCGGCGATTCCGTCGCTTACGTCCAGAAGCTCGAGGCCGAGAACGCCGACGTCGCCGCCGAGCTCAAGGCCAAGTTCGACAGCGCCGGCGAGTAGGGCCGAACTTTGACCACTCCTGCTCCCAGTACTTTGAACGGGAACTTCCCCAACGTCGTCGTCACGTCGATGGCGGCGACCACGTCGATCGCAGGTGATGTCGATGCGACGTGGAAGGGACTCCTCAACGGTGAGAGCGGAATCGACGTTCTCGAGGATTCCTTCATCGAGGAATACGACCTGCCGGTGCGAATCGGCGGTCACCTGAAGGTCAGCCCCGACACCCTGTTGAGCCGGGTCGAGATCCGCCGCATGGCGTATGTCGAGCGCCTGGCGACCGTCCTCGGTCGTGAGGTGTGGAAGAACGCGGGCAGCCCTGAGGTCGACAACGACCGTCTCGGCGTCGCGATCGGCACCGGACTCGGCGGCGGCGACGCCCTGATCGACTCGGTCGACAAGCTGAAGAACGGTGGCTATCGCAAGATCTCGCCGCTGGCTGTTCAGATGGTCATGCCGAACGGTCCGTCGGCGGTCGTCGGTCTCGAGCTGAAGGCCAGGGCGGGAGTGGTCACTCCGGTCTCGGCGTGCTCGTCGGGTTCGGAGGCCATCGCCAACGCGTGGCGGATGATCGTGATGGGTGACGCCGACATCGTCGTCACCGGTGGCGTCGAGGGCTTCATCGACTCGGTGCCGATCGCGGCGTTCTCCATGATGCGTGCGATGAGTACCCGCAACGACGATCCCAAGGGTGCTTCGCGTCCCTTCGACAAGGATCGCGACGGTTTCGTCTTCGGTGAGGCCGGCGCGCTCATGGTCATCGAGACCGAAGAGCACGCCAAGGCTCGCGGTGCCACCATCCACGCTCGTCTGCTGGGTGCCGGTATCACTTCCGACGGTTTCCACCTGGTCGCTCCCGATCCCGAGGGCACCGGTGCGGCCAGGGCGATGACGCGTGCGATGCAGACCGCTGGTCTGACCAAGAGCGACATCACCCACATCAACGCCCACGCGACCGCGACGCCCATCGGCGACTCCGCCGAAGCGAACGCGATCTACAAGGCGATCGGCAAGCACGCTTCGGTGTACGCGCCGAAGTCGGCACTCGGTCACTCGATCGGCGCCGTCGGCGCCCTCGAGTCGATCCTCACGGTGCTCGCTATCCGGGACGGCATCGTTCCGCCGACACTGAACCTGGACAACCAGGATCCGGAGATCGATCTCGATGTGGTGCACGGGGAAGCCCGTCGCCAGGAAATCGAGTACGCGATCAACAATTCCTTCGGTTTCGGTGGGCACAACGTCGCGCTCGCCTTCGGTCGGGCATAAGCCGCCGACTGCATTCCGATCCCCGGTGGGGGTCGTGCCAACTGAATGGTTCGACCCCCACCGGCGGTTCGCCACAGCAGCCGCCGCAGCGGCAATCTCTTTCGAAGGAGTGAGCGCGATGACCATCATTGCTCCCGCGTTTCAAGACACCACCACCGATCCGCGCGACCCACTGGGTCGGCTCCAACGTTTCTTCGACCCCGGCACCGTCCTGCCGCTGCATCCGCGCGACCGCTCCGGCGTGCTCGCCGCGATCGGCGAGGTCGACGGGGTCCGCACCGTGGCCTACTGCTCCGACGCGACCGTCATGGGCGGCGCGATGGGTGTGGAGGGCTGCAAGCACATCGTCGACGCGATCGACACCGCGATCGAATCCGGCATTCCCGTCGTCGGGCTGTGGCACTCCGGTGGCGCGCGCCTGGCCGAGGGTGTCGAGGCGCTGCACGCGGTAGGCCTGGTCTTCGAGGCCATGGTTCGCGCGTCCGGTCTCGTGCCCCAGATCTCGGTGGTGCTCGGCTTCGCCGCCGGTGGCGCCGCTTACGGTCCCGCGCTGACCGACGTGGTCATCATGGCGCCCGAGGGCCGCGTGTTCGTCACCGGACCCGACGTGGTGCGCTCGGTGACCGGCGAGAACGTCGACATGGAGACCCTCGGTGGTCCCACCACACACTTCAAGAAGTCCGGCGTCTGCCACATCGCCGCCGATGACGAGGCCGATGCCATGCACCGCGCGCGTCGGCTGGTGTCGATGTTCGCCGAGCAGGGTGACTTCGACCTGATCGCGGCCGAGCACGGCGACGTCGACCTCAAGGCGATGCTGCCGGAGTCGGCCAAGCGCGCCTACGACGTGAAGCCGATCGTGCACGAGCTGCTCGACAACGTCGACGGCGAATCCTCCTTCGAGGAACTCCAGGGTGGTTACGCCCGCAGCATGGTCACCGGCCTCGGCCGTCTCGGCGGTCGCACCGTCGGCGTCCTCGCCAACAACCCGCTGCGCCTCGGCGGCTGCCTCAACTCCGAAAGTGCCGAGAAGGCTTCACGTTTCGTGCGTCTGTGCGACGCCTTCGGTATCCCGCTGGTCGTGGTCACCGACGTCCCCGGCTATCTGCCCGGCGTCGGCCAGGAACTCGAGGGCGTGGTCCGCCGCGGCGCGAAGCTGTTGCACGCCTTCGCCGAAGCCCGCGTTCCCCGCGTCACCCTGGTGACCCGCAAGATCTACGGCGGCGCCTACATCGCCATGAACGCCCGTTCCCTCGGCGCCACCGCCGTCTACGCCTGGCCCGGCTCCGAAGTGGCCGTCATGGGCGCCAAGGCCGCCGTCGGCATCCTCCACAAGAAGGCACTGGCCGCCGCCCCGGAGTCCGAGCGCGAAGCCCTCCACGAGCGCCTCACCGCCGAACACGAGCAGCTCGCAGGCGGCGTCGAACGCGCCGTAGCCATCGGCGTAGTCGACGAGGTCATCGACCCCGCCAAGACCCGCAGCATCATCGCCGCGGCCCTCGCATCGGCGCCGGCACGCAAGAGCCACCACAAGAACATCCCGCTGTGATCTGACCCGTTCTCCGGTAACCCCCGTCGCTGGTTCGAACCAGCGACGGGGGTTACCGCGCATAATGGCAGGGTGCGCTATGAAGAACTCGCAGATGTCCCGTGCTCGATCACGCGGCCGCTGGTGATCTTCGGTGATCGCTGGACCTTGCTGATTCTGAAGTACAGCTTCGCCGGAGTGCGCCGGTTCAATGCGTTCCAGAGCGCGCTCGGCATCTCACGCAGCCGGTTGCACGATCGCCTCGAGCGCCTGATCGAGCATGAGATCCTGGTGAAACGCCCGGCCGAGGACGGTGCCTACGAGGAGTACCGCCTCACCGAGAAGGGCCATGCCATCTATCCGATCCTGATGGCGATCCGCGACTGGGGCGACACCTACATGGCGCCGGACGGGCCGCCGGTGGAATACCGGCATCGCGGCTGCACGGGTGAAGCGCACGCGCATCTGACGTGCGACAAGTGCGACCTGGAGGTCACTGCTCGCGATATCGAGCTGGAAGCCGGTCCCGGAATGACCTCGGCCGCACGTCCCGCCTGACTCAGGACGTATGCCAGGTGATCTGGTCCTCCAGGGGCGCGCGGGCGGTGCGGAAGGTGTTGATGGGGTGGTCGTGGTCGGGGTGTCCGAAGGAGATGCCGAAGACGACCTTGCGGGTGTCGGGGATGGCGAAGTACTCGCGGATGAAGGGGGCGTAGGAGGCCAGGGCCGCCTGGGGGGCGGCACCGAGGCCGAGGGCCTGGGCGCCGAGCAGGAAGTTCTCGAGCCAGAGGCCGCAGTCGATGGCGCCGTAGATGCCGAGGTCGGCTTCGGAGGTGACGATGGCGACGTGCGGGGCGCCGAAGAACTCGAAGTTGCGCACCATCTGGCGCATGGTCTTCTCGTGGTCGCCCTTGACGATGCCGACGCTGTCGTAGAGCTGGAAACCGCAGGTGCGGCGACGGTCGCGGTAGATGCCCTCGTAAGCGGCGGGAAATTCGAAATCTGGTGCGGTGCCGACGGTTTGGATGTGGTCGAGGAGTTCCTTGCGGAACCGGTCGGTGCCCTCGCCGGTGGTGACCACGACCTGCCACGGCTGGGTGTTGCACCACGAAGGGGTGCGCTGCGCGAGGGTCAGCAGCTGTTCGATGGTCGCGCGGTCGACCTGTTCCGGGGCGAACTGGCGGCAGGTCCAGCGTTCGTCGGCCAACCGCCGCAGGGTGGCGAAATCGCTGTCGTGGTCGGTCTGCGCCATCGCGCGGCTCCCTTGGCTACGGAGAACTAGTCTCATTTTGAGACTAACGTAGCAGGTGGGTCACCGCCGCGGAACCCGCCGACACCGCGCATTCGGGTGTCGGCGGAGCCGGAATCAGTCGCGTCGACGGGCGACGACCAAGATCGCGACACCGATGCCGACGACCAGCGCCACTCCCGCCCCGATCAGGACATACATGGCCCACGGCCGGGCGACTGTGGCCGGACTGCTCACGGCGACAGGCTGTTCTTGCGCCGCCTGCGCGCTGACGCCGACGTAGGTCGGCCCGGGTTCGGCCGTGCCCGACACGGTGACGTCGAGCTGCACCGGAGTCGGCGGCATCGCGTCCGCGCCCATGGGGATGCCGAGTTTGACGGCGACGTAGTGCCAGCCGGCCACCGACTCCCGCTTGACTTGCGCGTCGGACTCTTCCCGATTGGCGTATCGCACCGGCACCGAAGCCAGCGTGAGTTCGGCGCTCGACCTGCCGGTGTACGCGGCGGTGTCGGAGTCGATTTCGCGACCGAGCGGCGAGTACAGGGTGGTTTCCACATTCGACGCGGCGGTACTGCTCGCGCCGCCGGTCTCGGCGAACCGCACGCGGTAGGCCAGTCCCTGTCCCCAGTCGAGCCGCACGCGATAGAAGACGTACTCACCCGACTGCAGGGTGTCGGTGAAGTTGCCGCTGCCGGGCAAGGTGGTGGCGGCCGTGAACGAGCCCGCACCGCTCACCGGTTGCGCGGGCCCGGCCGGGTCGGTGAAGGTGACCGGGGTACTCACCGCGGCCGGTCCGGGATCGGTGACCCCGGGTTCGACGCCGACGAGTACTTCCAAGGGCAGTCGCGCGGGCGAGCCCTTGGCCACCAGATCCCAGTTCAGCTCGAAGTAGTAGCGACCCGCACCCTTGCACTTCGCCGAATCAGCGCTGGTGGGTTCCTCGGTCGCTCCCTCGAAAGCTGTCGCGACGGTGAGCGCCACACCGTCGCTGGCTCTGGTCTCGAGTTCACGCTCGCGGATATGGCAGTCCACTCCGTCGCGGCCGTAGACCCGCAGTTCCAGCGCGTTCATGTCCTCGGTCGTGGAAACGCCCTTCGCCCGGGGGAACGAGACGATCCCGGTGAAGTAGGCGGTGGCGCCCGCGGGCATGTCGACCGCGTAGAACCGCTTCTGCTGCTGGCCGATGGTGTCGAGGTACTGGCCGGGCTTCGCGACCGGGGCGGTCCGGTATTCGTCGGTGCCGGTGATAGGCGTGCCGGAGGCCTGGTAATTGCGCAGGGCGGCCGAACTGACCCGCGGCAGAATGCGTTCCAGCGCCGCGCCGTCGGCGGCATCGCTGTAGGTGCCGCCGGTGGCCTGTGCCATGCAGGTGAGCTGGGCGCGTGCCTTGTCGTCGACGGCGAACCCGATCGAGTGCACGATCAGGTCGAGGCCCTGCTGCTTCAACTCCCTGGCGACCTCGCACGGGTCCGGCGGTGAACAGGTGTCGTCACCGTCGGAGACGAGCACGATCGAACGCGGCCCGGAATCGGGCAGCGCGTCGGCGGCCTGGCGCAGCGCGACGCCCATCGGAGTCCAGCCCCGCGCCTGGATACCGTCGACGGCGGCGGTGAGGGCGGGCTTGTCGATGGTGCTGGGCTGCTGCAGCACCTGCACGTCGCGGCAGCCCGCCGCCTTGTCCGGCTCGGAATTGGTGGTGCCGGTGCCGTAAGTGGTGAGACCGACCGAGGATTCGGCAGGCGCCGAGGCGACGAAACTACGGACGGCCCGCTTGGCGGAATCCATCATGGTGCCGCCCTGATCGGGGCGCTCCATCGAGCCGGAGGCGTCGAGGATCAACATGGTCGGCGCGTAGTGCCCGGGGTCGGCGTGCGCGAGGACCGGGAGAGACGCGGGCAGCGCGGCCAGGGCTACGGCGGTGAGTGCGGCGGTCAGCGTGCTGAGTCTCGACATCGTCCTCGGCTTCGGTGCAGCGGGGTGAAACCGGACAGACGTTACCTATCGACCACTTCTCGCTCTACCCCTGACGAAGTGGTGCAAACCACTGTTTGAAACACTCGATCGCATTTGCGCAGGTGAGACTGTCGCGGTGCGGCCCGGCTCGCGCCTGCGCCGCATCGGGTCGGTTCCGGGGCACAATCGACCGCATGGCTTTGCAGGCCCGCGACGCGCAGGAGCGCAAACGGCACGGCAGGCACTACACGCCACCGGAGCTCGCGCGGTTCCTGGCGCGACGGGCGCTGCGCTACGCCCCACGCGCCGGGGAGCTGCGTGTGCTCGACCCGGCGTGCGGGGACGGCGAGCTGTTACTGGCGGTACAGCGGGAAATCGTCTCGAGCGCACCGGATGTCACGGTTCATCTCACGGGATATGACCTGGATCGACAGGCTGTCGACGAAACCGCCGGGCGGGCTGCCACGCTCGGCGTCGAAATAGACTGCCGTGCGGGCGATTTCCTGGCGGCATCCGCTCATCTGGCGGACGGCTCCTTCGACCTGATCATCAGCAATCCGCCGTATGTCCGGACCCAGCAATTGGGTGGGGCGACTGCCCAACTGCTGAGCAAGCAATTCGGCCTCCGCGGCCGGATCGACCTCACCCATCCCTTCGTGGCCATCGCGCCGAGGCTGTTGACTGCCGGGGGAGTGCTCGGATTGCTCTGTGCCAACCGGTTTCTCACCACGCGGGCCGGGGCGAACCTGCGCCGGATCCTCACCGGCGAACTGACACCGGTGGAGCTCTACGACCTCGGTGACACCAAACTCTTCGCCGCCGCGGTGCTGCCCGCGATCACCGTGGCTCTGCGCGCCACCGGCCCACCCGACTGTCGCTACGTCTCGGTCTACGAGGAGCTGGGAGTCGAACCTGATTGCGCTACCGAGCTTTTCGACGCCCTCGCGGGTGAGGACGCCTGTCTCGTCCGCGAGGGCGGGCGGGTGTTCGCGGTGGAGGTCGGCGTGTTGGCGACCGGCGAATCCGCGAGCATCGCAACTGTCCCGACAGGCGGGCTGTTACCCGGCCCTGCGGTGGTGGACCCGGTCGACAGTGCCCGGTCCGATCGTCACGGGGACACCGCCTGGCGTATGTCGCGCCCCTCGGTCGATCACTGGCTCGGCCGCATCGCCGATCGCACCTGGCGTTCGTTCGGGGAGACGGCACGCATCAGGGTGGGGATCAAGACCACGGCGGATCGGGTGTTCATCTCGGATCGGTGGGACCAGATGGATCCGACGCCCGAGCCCGAGCTGCTGCGGGAGTTGATCACCCACCATGATCTGCAACCGTGGCGAGTCGCGATGGCGCGTGGCACGAGGGTGCTCTATCCCTACGATCTGCGCAAGCCACGGCGCACCCCGATCGATCTCGCCGAGTTCCCTGGTGCGGCCGCGTATCTGCGCTCTCACGAACAGATGCTGTCGGGCAGACGCTATGTCCTCGACGGTGGCCGGAAGTGGTTCGAGATCTGGGTGCCGCAGCGCCCGCACCTCTGGGGCGCCCCGAAATTGGTGTTCCCCGACATCAGCGAACGGCCACGCTTCGCGCTCGATCGGTCGGGCGCGGTCGTCAACGGTGACTGCTACTGGATCTCGCTCACCGACCTCGGCAGTGGCCGATCAGCCACTGACCTGGCGTATCTGCTGATGGGCGTGGCGAATTCGGCACTGGGTCTGCGGTTCTACGATGCTGTCTGCGGCAACCGGCTGTACTCGGGCCGACGCCGCTGGATCACCCAGTACGTAGCGCGACTGCCGCTGCCCGATCCGGCCTGCGCGGCGGCCGGTGAGATCGTGCGAAGGGTACGCGCGCTGCTGGAAGACGGTGTGCCGGTAGCTGATGCGGGCATCGATGAGGTGGTGGCGGCGGCGTTCGGCGTGTCAGGGGAGGTCGCGGATACCGACCATCGGTAGCAGTGTGCGCCGCGCGAACTCCCGCCCGGCTTCCGCGTCGTCGAGCGGAATGAGCCCGTCCGGGGTCAGCGCCAGCGACAGGGCCAGCCGCGCCATGATCTCGGCGACCAGATCGGGGTCGAATTCGGGGACCGGTAGCTCGCGTAGCTTCTCGGCCAGATACGCGCGCCCGACGGCGAGAATCGGTCCGGCCTCGGTGGTGAGGCGGGGCAGGATGATCTCCGGTTCGGTGCTGAGCAACCGGCGCAGCAGTTCGTTGCCCGCGATGGTGGTGACGAAGGCGACGAAGATCTCGACCAGCTGTTCGTCGGGTGCGGTGACCGCGCGTACCCGCTCGTCGATATCGGTCACATAGCGCTGCGCCTCGCGCACGCCGACGGCTTCGACCAGGTCGTTCTTGGATTCGTAGCGCCGGTACAGGGTGGCCGGGCTGATGCCGGCCCGCCGCGCTATCTCGCCCATGCTCGTGCGTTTGATCCCGTAGTCCAGGAACGCCGACAGCGCACTGTCGAGCAGCTTTTCCCCATCGGTGACGGGTTTCTCGAGTATCCGCGCGAGGATCGACGAAACAGTAGGCATTACCCCATTATCCCTATGGGCAAAGATCCAACGCGGCCATCTCCTGCTCGATCGCATTGGCCGCGAAATGCACTCCGGAAGAACGGAGTTCGTGAACGCGGATGTGGAGTGCCTCGATGCCACCGGGCTGGGCGGCGATATCGGCAACGCTGAGCCGACCCGTCGCTCGGTGCACACCGGAATGCATGTATGCCACCGTGATACCTCCTGCCTCGCGTATCCGGTTGCCGATCGCCACTCTCATGATCAGCGCGCAATACGCAGGACAAATGCTATCAGGGAAACCTACTGGACACTTGCTCAGTGTGACGAGTCACAACACCTCGGCGGCGCGGTGATTCGTCAGATTGTGCAGGTACACCGCCGCGTTGAGCTTGATCCCGTCCTGCTGGGCCTGGGTGAGCTCACGACGCACCTTGCCGGGCACGCCCGCCACGAGCGAGCCGGGCGGAATCTGCGCGCCCTCGGGAATCAGCGCATTGGCCGCGATCAGGCTGCCCGCACCGATCACCGCGCCGTTGAGCACCGTCGCACCCATGCCGACGAGAACATCGTCGCCGATGGTGCAGCCGTGCAGAATCGCGTTGTGTCCCACGGAAACGCCGGTGCCGACGGTGAGGGCGAAACCTGGGTCGGCGTGCAGCACGCAGCCGTCCTGGATATTGGTGCGGGCGCCGATGCTGATCTGTTCGAGGTCGCCGCGCAGGACCGCCGAGTACCAGACGCCGACCTCGGCGCCGAGGCGCACCCGGCCGATCACGGTCGCGTTCGGCGCGATCCAGGCCGTGTCGTCGATCTCGGGAGTGAACCCGCTCACCTTGATGATCATGAACGTCATTATTGCGCCGCGCCGCGGAACTGCGCGCGGTGGGCCGCGGGCGACGTGCCGAGCATGCGGTGGAAGTGGTGGCGCAGGCTCACCGTGCTGCCGAAACCGGTGTCGCGAGCCACGCGGTCGACGGTGTCGTCGGTCGACTCCAGCAGTAGCCGGGCATGGTCGATGCGCTGCTGCAGTAGCCACTGCTGGGGGCTGGTGCCGGTGCGATCGCGGAAGCGGCGGGTGAAGGTGCGTCGCGACATCAGTGCCTCGCGGGACCAGTTGTCGAGGTCGACGGCGGTGTCGAGGCGGGCGCGGGCCCAGGCCATCGCGCATTCGATCGGGTCGTCGGGGTCTTCGTCGGGTACCGCGATCGGGATGTACTGCGCCTGCGAACCGTTGCGGTGCGGGGCGGTGACCAACGATCGCGCCAGTTCGGTGGCAGCGCGTGCGCCGAGGTCGGTGCGCACGATGTGCAGGCAGCAGTCGAGTGCCGCGGCGACGCCGGCGGAGGTGATCACGTCGCCCAGGTCGCTCCACAGGGTGTCGGCGCGCACATTGATCGCGGGATAGGCCAGGGCGAGGGCGTCGGCGGCGGCCCAATGGGTGGTGACGTCGCGGCCGTCGGCGAGGCCGGTCGCCGCGATCGCCCAGGAGCCGAGGCACAGCCCGATCAGCCGGGCGCCGTTCGCGTGGGCGGTGTGGACCGCCTCGTTCAGCGCGGGCGAAATTCCTTGGCCGCGTAGCCATCCGGGGAAGACCACCAGATCGGCGGTGCTCACGATGTCGAGGCCGTGCCGGACCGTGATGTCGAAACCGGCTGCCGTAGAAAGTGTTCCGGGCTCCTCGGCGCATACCCGCACGTCATAGGGCGACGCGCTGTCGACGCCGATGCCGGATCTGCCGAACACCAGGGTCGGCACCGACAGGTGGAACGGGCTGATTCCGTCGAACGCGATCACGGCCACCGAGGTCATGGCCCGATCTTATCGGTGTACGGCCTGCAGGCCACTGTCGGGACGGGGCTCGTTCGGCGAAAGTTGTCGACATGACCGAGATGATCACTCGCCCAGCTCTGGCAGCCGCCCTGCATGTCGGCGGTCCGACCCTGCGTTTCCGCTACGGCGGACTGACCTGGCTCACCGATCCCACTTTCGACGAGCCCGGCGACTACCCGGGGCCGATCACCCTGCACAAGCTCAGCGGTCCCGCGGTGCCGGTCGAGGAGATCGGGACGATCGATGTCGTGCTCCTCTCGCACGACCAGCACGCCGACAATCTCGACAACGCGGGTCGCGCGCTTCTCGCCGAAGTCGACACGGTCCTGTCGACCCCCGACGCCGCAGCCCGGATCGAGGGTGTGCGCGGTCTGGTGCCGTGGGAGACGGCGACCGTCGGCGCGGTGGAGATCACCGCGGTGCCCGCGCTGCACGGGCCGCAGGGGTGCGAGCCGTTCAGCGGTGTGGTCACGGGATTCGTGTTGCGTGCGCCGGGGGAGTCCACGGTGTACGTCTCCGGTGACAACGCGTCGGTGGAGTTGGTGGAGCAGATCGTCGAGCGAATCGGACGCATCGATGCCGCGGTGTTGAACATCGGCGGGGCCAATGTGGGGCGGTTCGGCGACAGCGATGTCACGTTGAATGCCCGCACCGCCGTCGCGGCCGCCGAGGCGCTCGGGGACGCGGTGATCGTCGCCGTGCACGCGGAGGGTTGGGGTCACTTCAGCGAGTCGCTGGACTACCTCGAGCGCACCTTCGCCTACGCCGATCGCGCACACCAGCTGATCGTTCCGGTGCGGGGTGAAATGTTTTCGGTCTGAGCGGCGATCAATGAATAGTTCTGCTATCTAACATCTTTCGTCGACCCGCGCCTGTCTTCGGCAGGCGCGGGTCCGTGTGCTGAGGAGAAGACGTGTTGCGGAAGTTACTGAGGGGCAATCTGTCTCGCGTGGTTCTCGGTCTGCTGCTGGCCCTGGTCGTATTCGCGGTCGGTGCGTGTTCGTCGGATGGCGGCGATTCCGGTGGGTCGGGATCGAGTTCGGTGTCGAAGACGTCGGCGACCGCGACGACATCGGTGACGCCGACGAGTTCGCCTGCGGCCTCGACTGATCCGGGAGGTTCGGGCGGCGGATCGACGCCGGAGTCGTCGTACTATCACTCGCCCACCCAGGCTGCGCCGGGCGCGCCCGCGCAGGGCGAAATTCCGCCCGGGCACACCTGCGTGCCGGGCCCGGAGTGTGGAACGGATTCCTGCGGTCACAACGAATGTGGACTCCCGCCCGGGCACACGTGCATGCCGGGCCCGGAGTGCGGAACAGACACCTGTGGTCACAACGAGTGCGGCGAGACGGCCCCGCCGGTCACGACAACCGTGGCCCCGACTACCACCACCCCGCCTCCGGTGACGACAACAGAGCAAACGACATCGCCGTCCGCCACTACGGCTCCGGCGACCGTCCCGGAAACCACGTCGAGCCCAGCCACTGCGGCCCCGGCGTAGACGGGCGGTCGCGACACGCGATCGAGGCGGCGATCGAGCTCCGGTGCGGGTCCTAGGCTTGCCGGATGACGCGAACGGGCGTAGTCGTCGGGGTGCCGACGGAGGTCAAGGCGCAGGAGTTCCGGGTGGCGCTCACTCCGGCGGGCGCCGCTGAACTGGTCGCGCGCGGGCACGAGGTGCTCGTGCAGGCCGGTGCCGGGGTCGGGTCGGGATTCGTCGACGACGACTATCGCGTCACGGGTGCGCGGATCGCGGCAGACGCCGATCAGGTCTGGGCTCGATCGGATCTGGTGGTGAAGGTGAAAGAACCTGTCGCGCGGGAATATCCGCTGATGCGCCGCGATCAGGTGCTGTTCACCTTTCTGCATCTGGCGGCGTCGAAGGAATGCACCGACGCGATCCTGTCCTCGGGGATCGTCGCCATCGCCTACGAGACCGTGCGCGGGGCCGACGGATCACTGCCGCTGCTCGCGCCGATGAGCGAGGTGGCGGGCAAGCTGAGCGCGCAGGTCGGGGCCTATCACCTGATGGCGCCGATGGGTGGCGGTGGCGTGCTGCTCGGTGGTGTGCCCGGGGTGCGACCGGCCGACGTGGTGGTGCTCGGCGGCGGCGTCGCGGGGACGAACGCGGCGAGTATCGCGGTCGGCATGGGAGCCCGCGTGAATGTGCTCGATACGAATCTCGCGCGGCTGCGTGTGCTCGACGCACGCTTCGCCGGCCGGGTGGGCACCCTCGCCTCGCACGCACTGGAGATCGACAAGGCCGTGGTCGCCGCAGATCTGGTGATCGGGTCGGTCCTGGTGCCGGGAGCCAAAGCGCCGAAATTGGTCTCCGACGAACTCGTCGCGCGGATGCGGCCCGGCTCGGTCCTCGTCGACATCGCCGTCGATCAGGGCGGTTGCTTCGCCTCGACCAGGCCGACCACGCACGCGAATCCGACCTTCCCCGTGGCTGATTCGCTGTTCTACTGCGTGGCGAATATGCCGGGTGCGGTGCCGCATACCTCGACCGTGGCACTCACCAACGCCACCCTGCCCTTCGCGCTGGTGATCGCGGACAAGGGATGGCGCGGAGCATGCGCCGCGGACCCCGGTCTGGCCGCGGGTCTCACGGCTGTCGACGGCAAGCTGCTGTCCGCCGAAGTCGCTGCCGCGCACGGGTATTCGATCGGCGCATAACCGGAACGGTCTACTCACCGCCGCCGAGGTACCAGTCCGGGTCGCCCTCGGTGGGCAGATCGCGGAGCTTGTCGGGATTGCGGACGACGTTGATCGCCACGACGCGGCCCGCGTCGATGACGAACGAGAAGACGCCGACATTGGTGCCGTCGAAGACGACCAGGCCGGGCATGCCGTTGACCAGCACCGACCGACCCCAGCCGTTCGCGGTGTTGTACCAGCCGAGCAGCATCTTGGCGATGAGCTCCGCGCCACGCACCGGCTGACGGATGGCGGGCACCTTGCCGCCGCCGTCGGCGGTGAGGACCACGTTCTGGTCGAGCACGCCGAGCAGCGAACTCAGATCACCCGAACGCCAGGCCAGCGCGAACGCCGAGACGACCTTCTCCTGTTCGACCGGGGAGGCGGGAAAACGTGGCGTGCCGTTCTCGACATGCTTGCGGGCGCGAGAGGCGAGCTGGCGGACCGCGGCGGGAGTACGCCCGACTACCTCGGCGACCTCGGGGCCGGTCATGCCGAACACGTCCTGCAGCACGAACGCGGTGCGTTCGGCGGGCGAGAGCGACTCGAGGACCACCAGCAGCGCGGTGGTGACGCGTTCGTCCTGGGAGATACGGTCAGCGGGATCGTCCCAGGAAGTGACCTCCGGTTCCGGCAGCCACTCGCCGACGTACTGTTCGCGGCGGGCGCGCGCGGACCCGAGCTGGTCCAGGGCGAGGCGGCCGATGACGGTGGTGAGCCAGGCGCGCAGGTTGTCGATCTCGTCGGCCTTGCCCGCTTCGAACTGTCGTTGCAAGCGCAGCCAGGCGTCCTGCACCACATCCTCGGCGTCGGTGAGGCTGCCGAGCGTGCTGTAGGCGAGTCGACGCAGGTAAGGGCGATGTTCCTCGAAGCGGCGGGCCAGTTCGGCCTGATCGAGAGGCTGCGATGAGGTCATGGTGTGCGCCCGTTCGGTTGATCTTGCTCGGTCCCGGCGAGTCTAGAAGTGCCGTCACAGTGATGACGAACCAGTGGTCGCCGGTGTGACATCCCCGCCGCCCGCTACCCTCGGCCGGTGCGGAAAGCGACATCGACGGCGGTCGGGCTGGTGCTGGGGTTCGTGCTCGATCGGGTATTCGCCGATCCGCGGCGGTGGCATCCCGTGGCCGGATTCGGTTCTGCGGCAGCGGCATTGGAAGCGAAGACCTACGTAAACGATCGTCGCGCCGGGGTGGTGCACGAGGTGATCGCGGTCGGCTCGGTCGTCGGAATCGGTTTGCTCGTCACTCGCGGTCGGGGGCGTGGCGGTGTGCTGGTGACCGCCTTGGCGACGTGGACCGCGCTGGGTGGTCGCAGCCTCGTGCGCGCCGGGTTCGCTATGGCCGACCGTCTCGAGGCCGACGATCTCGCCGGTGCTCGCGAACTGTTGCCGTCGCTGTGTGGGCGTGACCCGTCGGTTCTCGATGCCGATGGACTCGCGCGCGCCGCTCTGGAATCCATTGCTGAGAACACCTCGGATGCGACGGTTGCTCCGCTGCTGTGGGGTGCTGTCGCGGGGGTGCCGGGGGTGCTCGGGTATCGCGCGGTCAACACTCTCGATGCGATGATCGGTTACCGGAACGCGCGGTACGAGCGGTTCGGTTGGGCTGCGGCGCGGACTGACGATGTTGCCAATCTCGTTCCTGCTCGCGTTACCGGGTTGCTTACCGCTGGCCTTGCGCCGCTTGTCGGTGGGAGTTCGTCGGGGGCGTTGCGGGCGTGGCGACGTGATGCGGGTGGTCATCCGAGTCCCAATGCGGGGGTTGTCGAAGCGTCTATGGCGGGGGCTCTCGGGATCGGGCTCGGGGGGCGTACGGAGTATCGGCATGGGGTTGAGCTTCGGCCGACTCTTGGGGATGGGGCTGCGCCTACGGCTGGGGATTTGCGGCGGGCGGTGCGGATGTCGGCGGGTGTGCAGGTGGGGGCGGTTGTGGTGGGTGTGGGGGTCAGTTTGTTGCGGGGGTGGTTAGAAAGATGACCTGGGTTCGGTAGTCCCGGGAGGTTTGACGCTGTGTTTTTGGCGCGCTGGCGCGCGCGTGTCCGCGGCCCTGAGGGGCCGCCGGTCAGGCACCGGTGCTTGCTCCTTCGTCGCCTACGCNTGGGTGCTGGTCGGGGGTTCGGTGGTCCCAGGAGGTTTGACGCTGTGTTTGTTGGCGCGCTGGCGCGCGCGTGTCCGCGGCCCTGAGGGGCCGCCGGTCAGGCACCGGTGCTTGCTCCTTCGTCGCCTACGCACCGGCGCCTGACCGGCGACCCGGCCGCGGACCGGCCACTTCGTGGCCGCCGCTCCCTAGGGGTCGCGGGTGGGGGCTGGGAGTGCGGTTATGGCGGACCTGGGGTGCAGGGTGTGGCTGGCAGGGCGGCGGTTATGGCGGACCTGGGGTGCAGGGTGTGGCTGGCAGGGCGGCGGTTATGGCGGACCTGGGGTGCAGGGTGTGGCTGGCAGGGCGGACTTGGGGTGTGCTGGGTGGCGGGAGGGAGTCCGTTAGGGCTGCGGATTTCAGGGGAGTGCGTGGTGTGGCTGGGTGCACGGTGTGGTTGTGGGTGCCGGCGTTTGTTGCGGTGGGCGCCTGCCTTGATTACCAGGCTGGGTGGCTCGCCGATCTCGTCCCAGCTGCGGCGCACCCACGCGGGGGTCGAGAGTCAGTCGAGCTACCGGATTACGTGCTGCCTCGCCTAGCGGTGGGGCAGCTGTCAGCGGTTGCGGCCGTAGCGGTCTGCTAGGCGGGCTTCGGTGGTGGGTTGGGTGGGCGTGGGTGTGTCTGCGGTGGGGGTGGGGTCGGTCGGTGCCGACGGTTGGGCTCGGTCTCGGCGGCGGGCTTTGAGTTCGGCTACTACGAAATAGCCGAGGCCGAGGGGGGCCATCAGGCCGAAGGCGAGCCATTGGAGGCCGTAGGAGAGGTAGGGGCCCGCGTCGAGTTGGGGGAGGGGGGTGGGGGTGAAGGCGCCTGGTTGGTCGGCGGCCAGTTGGAGGTAGCCGCCCTTGTCGGTGCCGGTCGGGATGGGGGTGAGGGGGGTGCCGAGGACGGTGGATTCCTGGGTGGTGTCGACGGTGTACACCTGGCGGAAGCCGTCTTGGGTGCTGGGAGTCTTGTCGGGGACCACGCCCTCGGAGGCTCGGACTCGGGCTTCGATGCTTTGTGGGCCAGTGGGTGGGTCGGCGACCGCGGGTGGGCGGGTGCCGTCTACCGAGGCGACCAGGCCGCGATCGACCAGGAGGGTGCGGCCGTCTTCGAGACGGAAGGCGGCCAGGACCGCGTAACCGGGGGCGCCGTCGAGGTGGCGTAGCCGGACCAGGACGGTCGACTCGGGGACGAAGGCGCCGGTCGCGGTCACCTTGCGCCATTCGGTGTGGGTGCCGGTGTCGCCGTCGAGGACTTCGGTCACGGCCACGGGATCGGCCTGCACGGAGTCGGCGATCAGTTGGTTGCGGTGCTCGGTGCTGTCGTTCTTGCCGAGCTGCCACGGCGCGAGGACGGTGAAGCACAGGTAGGCGAACGCGGCGACGACCACCGCGAGGATCAGCCAGCTGGGGCGCAGTAGGAAGGCGATTTTGCGCATCAGAGCGGCACGTCGGCAGGGTTGCGGGCGTCCAGTTCGGCGTGGACCCAGTCGAGCAGGCCGGGGACGGCGGCCTCGATCTGGTCGCGGACCAGGTCGAAGTCGGACTGGTCGCCGTAGTACGGGTCCGGCACGTCGGGGCCGTCGGCTGCGGGGTCGAAGCTGCGCAGCAACCTGCGCTGGTCGGTGGGGACGCCGCGGTGCGCGAGCTCGCGGTCGTGGCCGGTGTCCAAGGCGATGATCAGGTCGGCGTCACTGTGCTCGGGACCGAAGGTCGCCGCGGTGTGCTCGGTCGGGTAGCCGGCCCGGCGCAGGGTCGCCTCGGTGCGCGGGTCGGCCGCATCGCCGACATGCCACGAACCGGTGCCCGCGCTGCTCACTCGCACCCGGTTCGCGAGGCCGGCTCGGTAGAGGTGTGCCTCGAACATCTTCGCGGCCATCGGTGACCGGCAGATATTGCCTGTGCAAATGAACGAGACATGTAAGGGACCCACGGGAGCTATTGTCGCTCGTGCTGCCGATTCGCCGCCACGTAGGGTGTTCAGTTGTGCTTGAGGACTCTGTCGACCCCGCGATGTTGCGCCACCACGGCGACGTGGAGGCGCGTCCGGGCATGCTCGATTTCGCGGTGAACGTCCAGGGCGTCGCCCCACCGGACTGGCTGCGCGAACGCCTCGCCGCCCGGCTCGGCGACCTCGGCCGCTACCCGAGTTCCGACGACGAACGCGCCGCCCGCGCGGCCGTCGCCGCCCGCCACGGCCGCTCGCCGGACGAGGTGCTGCTGCTGGCGGGCGCCGCCGAGGGGTTCGCGATGCTGCCTCGCTTGGCCCCCCGGCTCGCTGCCGTCATCCACCCGTCCTTCACCGAGCCGGAACTCGCATTACGTGAGGCTGATGTCCCGGTCGCCAGGGTGATCCTCGAACGCCCGTACACCCTCGACCCCACCCTGGTCCCCGACGAGGCCGACCTCGTGGTCGTCGGCAATCCCACCAACCCCACCTCGATCCTGCACCCCGCCGAGACGATTCAGGCACTGCGCCGACCAGGCCGGATCATCGTGATCGACGAAGCCTTCGCCGATGCGGTCGCCGGTGGGCACAGCGCCGATGGTGTGCGATCCGGCCCCGCGTCCGAGGAACCGGAGTCGTTGGCCGGTCTCTCCGCTCCCGATGTCCTCGTTTTCCGCAGCCTCACCAAGACGTGGGCACTGGCCGGTTTGCGTTGCGGCTACGCCCTCGGCGCTCCCGAAGTCCTGGCACGGCTCACCCATGGCCGCCCGCACTGGCCACTCGGCACCCTCCAACTCGAGGCGATCATCGCCACCGCCGAACCCGCCGCCGTCGCCGAATCCCGGCAGCACGCACACCGCATCGCCGCGGACCGCACCGCCATGATCGACCGACTCACCGCGCTCGGCGTCGATGTCCACACCCCGGCCACCGGCCCGTTCCTGCTCCTGCGCGTCCCCGACGGCGCCCTGCTGCGCAAACACCTCGCCGATCTCGGCATCGCTGTCCGCCGCGCAGACACCTTCCCCGGGCTCGGTCCCGACCACCTCCGCGTCGCGGTGCGTGGCGCCGCCGAAGTCGACCGGTTGATCGACGCGCTGCGCGCGGCACTGTGGTGACTCGGCCACAGTGACGAAAGTTCCGACGGAAAGAAGGAGGCAGCGGTGACCGACCTGGCCGAACTGATCGGGGTACTCGACGCGGCATACCCGCCGAGACTGGCCGAATCGTGGGATTCGGTGGGGCTCGTCTGTGGTGACCCCGCGCAGGAGGTCACCAAGGTGGTGTTCGCCGTCGACGCGACCGCCGCTGTTGTCGACGAGGCGATCGGTTGGGGCGCACAGGCTTTGGTCGTGCACCATCCGCTGCTGTTGCGCGGGGTCGACACCGTCGCCGCCGATACGCCGAAAGGCGCACTGCTGCACCGGTTGATCCGATCCGGCTGTGCCCTGTTCTCCGCCCACACCAACGCCGACTCCGCCGACCCGGGCGTCTCCGACGCGCTGGCCGCCGCCGTCGGCCTCACCGTCACCGGCCCGCTGGATCCCAAACCGCTCGCCTCCGTGGACAAGTGGGTCATCCAGGTGCCCCAGACCCACACGGCTTCCTTGATGTCGGCCTTGTTCACCGCGGGCGCGGGCACGATCGGCGACTACCGCGAAGCCGCTTGGTACACCGCGGGCACCGGCCAATTCCTGCCGATCGCGGGCGCCAACCCGGCGATCGGGGCGATCGGCACCGTCGAAACCGTCACCGAGGACGCCGTCGAGGTGGTCGCGCCCCCGACTTCCCGCCTCGCCGTACTCGCCGCCCTGCGCGCCGCCCATCCCTACGAGGAACCGGCCTACCACGTCACCGAACGCGCACCCCTGCCGTCCTCGCTCGGCATCGGCCGCATCGGCGAACTCCCGCAGCCCGAAACCCTGCGCGAATTCACCGCACGCGTCGGCGTCGGACTGCCCCGCACCGTCTGGGGCGTGCGCGCCGCGGGTGATCCCGAACGCGTCATCGAACGAGTCGCCGTCTGCGGCGGCGCGGGCGACTCCTATCTCGACAAGGCCATCCGCGCCGGCGTCGACGCCTACCTCACCTCCGACCTGCGCCACCACCCCGTCGACGAACACCTCCGCCGCGGCGGCCCCGCCCTCATCGACGCCGCGCACTGGGCCACCGAGTTCCCCTGGTGCGGTCAGGCCGAGCAGTTCGTCAACATCGCCCTCCCCGCGGTGCGGACCCGCGTTTCGACGCTGCGCACCGACCCGTGGACGGTCAGCGGCTGATCGGTGTCACCGCTGCTCCTGACCGGCCCACGATCGGGCGAAGTCGGGATGTGCGCGCACGGTGACCGAGCTCGCGTCCGGTGCCAGGGCCGCTTCGAGGTAACGGTCGGCGCGCGCGAACACCGCGGGACCGAGCGTCACCGCGAGAAGGACGAGCCCGACTCCGGCCGCGCAGAGGATCCACGCGAACGCGGACGGCCGAGCCAGCATCAGCGCGCCGCCGACGAACAGCGGTATCAGGCTGCTCACGTAGTAGGCGATCAGTTTCTTGACCCGCGCGTCGGCCCGCGCCGCGCATCGCTCGCAGTCGGGCCACCGCGCCTTGACGATGGCGAGGGGCTCGTTGCAATCGACCACGAGGGCGCCGAGGGCACTCTTCGGCCGCTCCCACAGCAGCCGCCCGACACCTTCCTGGCGGTAGGCGCCCGGCTTGCCCCAGAACCGCAACATCTGCTCCTTCGGCTCGATCGCGGCCAGCCCGTGCACGAGACACACCGGGGGTAGCGGCGTTGCCAAGGTCAGCTGAAGCTGGCGCGCTTCGGCACGGGAGTCGAAGATGTGCGGTCGCAGCGGCAGTGCCAGGTCAATGCTCGGGTTCGATGTGGTCACACTTGCTTGGACGCGGCTGGGACGCGTTCGGTTCCCGCCTTCGGCGATCTCTTCGGGTCATGGCGTGATCACACCCCGCGGCGCGGTACGGTTGATCGATCCATCCATCCACTGTGTTCAGGAGTTCGTGCGCGTTGAATGTCGAACCGTCGGTCCAGACCAAGCTGTTGCAGCTCGCAGGAGTCGATGCCGAGTTGACGCGCATCGCCCATCGCCGTTCCGCGCTGCCGGAGCAGCAGGAAGTGACACGTCTGGCGGCCGAGCGCAACGGCTACAAGGACGCGGCCGTGGCGGTGGAGATCGGCATCGACGATCTGGACCGCGACATCCGCAAGCTCGAGGGCGAGGTCGAAGCCGTCCGCAAGCGTGAGGACCGCGATCGCGGCATGCTCACGGCGGGCACCGTCGCCGCCAAGCAGCTCTCCGAACTCCAGCACGAACTGGGCAGCCTGGAGCGTCGCCGCTCGGTGCTCGAGGACGAGCTGCTGACCGTGATGGAGCAGCGCGAGGCGATGCTCGCCGACCACGACCACGCGGGTGCGCGGCTCAGCAAGGCCGACCACGACCTCGAAGACGCCGAATGCCTGCGCGACGAGGCGATGGCCGATCTCGAAGTGGCGCAGCAGCGTTGCGAGAAGGATCGCTCCGAGCTGATCGGCCTGTTCCCCGGCGAGCTGATCGCCGTCTACGACAAGCAGCGCGCGGCGCACGGTGTCGGCGCTGCCCTGCTGCAGGCCCGTCGCTGCGGCGCCTGCCGGATCGAGATCGACCGCGGCGAGATGCAGCGCATCGCCAAGGCCGCGCCCGACGCGGTCCTGCGCTGCCCGGAGTGCAGCGCGATCATGGTGCGTACCAAGGAATCGGGGCTGTGACCGGATCGGGGCGTCGATGACCGAGGTGATCGTCGAAGCCGACGGCGGCTCGCGCGGCAATCCCGGCCCGGCCGGTTACGGCGCAGTGGTGTTCGCCGCCGATCACGTGCGCGTGCTCGCCGAACGCAAGGAGTTCATCGGCGTCGCCACCAATAATGTGGCCGAATACCGTGGTCTCATCGCGGGTTTGGCGGCGTCGGCCGAGCTGGGCGCGCGCGTCGTCACGGTGCGCATGGACTCCAAGCTCGTCGTCGAGCAGATGTCGGGACGCTGGAAGATCAAGCACGCCTCGATGATTCCGCTCGCCGAGCAGGCGCGGGCACTGGTCGCCGGATTCGATCGGGTGAGCTTCACCTGGATTCCGCGCGCGGAGAACTCACACGCCGACCGGCTCGCGAACGAGGCGATGGACGACGGTGGACTCACCGGAACCGTGCGCGAGGCCGTCGCGGCCGGACATGCCGCCGGTGACGAAGTCGCGGTGCCGAAATCGGTTGACGCGAACAAGGTTTCGCCCGGCTGGACCGGCGCCGTCGGCAAGCCGACCCGCCTGCTGTTGCTGCGCCACGGCCAGACGGCCCTGTCGGTGGAGCGCCGCTACTCCGGCCGAGGCAACCCGCCACTGACCGATCTCGGTCGCGAGCAAGTCGAACGCGCCGCGAAAATGCTCGCCGCCAAAGGCGATATCGCCGCCGTCGTGAGCTCCCCGCTGCAGCGGGCCCGGTCCACCGCCGAAGCCGCCGCGACCGCCCTCGACGTACCGCTGCGCATCCTCGACGGCCTCACCGAGACCGACTTCGGTGACTGGGAGGGTCTCACCTTCGCCGAGGCGGCCGAGCGTGATCCGCTGCTGCACCGCGAGTGGCTCGGCGACCCGTCGATCCCCGCACCCGGCGGCGAGAGTTTCGATCAGGTCCGCGAACGGGTCGAAGGGGTGCGCCGCGATCTGGTGGCGCTGTACCCGGGCCAGAACGTGGTGGCGGTCAGCCACGTGACCCCGATCAAAACCCTGCTGCAACTGGCGCTGGGTGTCGGTCCGTCGCTGCTGTACCGCCTGCACCTCGACCTCGCGTCGCTGTGCGTCGCCGAGTTCTATCCCGACGGTGGCGCCTCGGTGCGCCTGGTCAACGACACCTCGTACCTGTGAGCTAGCCGCTTGTCACCTGGGCACGGTACGGTCGCCCCGGCGCACGGTCGGCGTAACGACGACGCCGCATTTCCCGAAAGATTCTCGGGCATGCGGAATGCCGCGGCCACAAGGAAAGGTACTTGATGAGGTTTCTACGGATGGCGGCGTTTGCGGCGGCCATCGCGGGGGTGCTCACCGCGTCCGCGGGCGCGGGTAGCGTGACGGCCGACCCGAGCGTTGTGCTCGGCGCGGCCTCGGGCATTGTCTTCGACAACGACTCCGGTTGCTCGCTCACGGCCATCGGCCATGACGGCGCGGGCCGCCTCGTCGGTCTCACCGCGGGGCACTGCGCGCCGACCGGTTCGCGCGTCGGCGCCGAGCAGGCGCTCAAGGCGGGCGTGATCGGCACGGTCGCGTATTCCGATGACGGCGACTACCTGGATTTCGCTGTGCTGCAACTGGATGCGTCGAAGGTGGTGCCGGTGCGCACCATCGGCCAGACCACCGTCGCGGGTATCGGCGCCTCGCCCGGCCCCGGTACCACGGTGTGCTCGGATGGCCGCACCAGCGGTCGTAGCTGCGGCGTGGTGTGGGGTGAGCTCGAAGGCACCTCCATCAACCAATACTGCTCGCAGCCAGGCGATTCCGGCGGCCCCGTTGTGGTCGGCGACCGCCTCGTCGGCATGAACCAGGGCCGCCTCACCGGCCTCGGCCCTGTCGATTTCGACGTCCCGTGCACCGGTGGCGCGAACCCGATCCACTCGCCCGCCTACTTCCAGCCCATCCAGGTGATCCTGGACGTGCTCAACCGCGCAGGCGGCGTGGGCGCGGGCTTCCAGCCCATCTGATAGACCCGCGAAACCACAAGGGGCGCAACACCGAACAGGTGCTGCGCCCCTTGTCGTCGAGGGGTCGAACAAGTCGCTGCGGTCAGCCGAGACCGCGTTCGTGCATGAGCAGCAACCCGTAGGCGGCTACCGTGTGGGCGTCGATGATCTCGCCGCGCAGGATCATCGCCTCGACCTGTGAACGGGAGAACCAGGCCGTCCGCATGTCCTGCTCCTCGTGTTCGCGGTCCGGCTCGCCCGGTGTGAGGCCGGTGGCCAGGAAACAGTGGCCGCGCTGGTCGGTCAGCGCGGGTGCCGCGGCCAAGGCGCCGAGTCGAAGCATGTGTTCGGCGCGCAGCCCGGTCTCCTCACGCAATTCGTTGTGCGCCAACTCGACCGGCGTCGCAGTGGTGCCGTGTGGTGGTGTGCCCGCGGGGAACTCCCAGCACCGCATGCCCAGCGGATAACGGAACTGTTCGACGAGGTGGAATCCCGTGCCGTCGAACGGGATCACCAGTGCCCAGTCGACCTTGTCGAGGACGCCGTAGATCCCCACCGTGCCGTCCGCCCGCCGAACAGTGTCCTCCCGCAACCGCATCCACGGGTTGGTGTACAACGTGCGCGAGCTGATCTGTTCCATCACCCCATGGTGCCCCACCCCCGCGGCGTATCCGGGCGGTTCAGGGGCGAAGGACCGACACCAGGAAATCGGTCTGGTCGCGCACTACCTGTTCGAAGACATCGTCGAAGTACACGTCGAAGTGGCCGACCGGATACTGCTTGACCACCGCGTGTTTGGTGCGTTCGGCGGCCTTGTGGGTCGGGCCGGCGGGGGCGATCGAGTCGTTTTCGGCGATCGCGTAGAAGACGGGGACCTTCAACGACTTGGCGCGGCGGCCGGGGGAATCGAAGAGGGTCGAGAAGGCCACGCGGGCACCGACTTTGGGGTCGTAGGTGGCGCTCTCCTCGGCTAGTCGGCCGTAGCCCTCCGGCACGTCGGTGGCGCTCATCAATGCCGCGGAGCGTTTGCGTCCGGCCAGGCGGATGCGGATGGGCTTGCGGCGGATCGGGCCGAAGAGCAGGTCGGTGGCGGCGATGGTGGCGACCTTGGTGAGGCTGATCGGGCCTTTCGCCATCCCCGACGCCCACCCGCTGGTGAACGGCACCTGGGCCACCACCGCGGCGAGGTAATCGTCGTCGGGCGCCACCGCGAGCACGTGTCCACCGCCGAACGAGGTGCCCCACAACGCGATTCGCGTGGCATCGAAGCCCCGGATGCTGCGCGCGTAGGCGATTGCGGCCTTCCAGTCCTCCCGCTGACGGCCGATGCCGATCACCTGGCGAGGCGAACCCTCACTGGCACCGAAATTCCGGTAGTCGAACGCCAGCACCCCCATTCCCGCCGCGACGAACCGCCGCGCATACCGATCCAACCCCATCTCGCGGGTGGCCCCGAGCCCGTGTCCCATGATCACCAACGGGCGCGGACGAGGCGCGCCGTCAGGCAGGTAGAGCCACGCGGCGCACTGCTGGTCACCCGAAGGGAAACTGACGTCGACACGTTCCATGAGTCAATACCGTAGCGAGTACTCTGTACCGGCGGGCGAGTCGGCCGGGCGACCGCGGTAACGGGAACGGACACCAACGGTGTCGCTGCCCGGTACCGAGGAAAGTCCGGACTCCACAGAGCAGGGCGGTTGTTAACGGCAACCCGGGGCGACCCGCGGGACAGTGCCACAGAGAACAGACCGCCGCACGCGAGTGCGGTAAGGGTGAAACGGTGCGGTAAGAGCGCACCAGCGCCCCGGGTGACCGGGGCGGCTAGGTAAACCCCGCCCGGAGCAAGGTCAAAGGTCGCATCGGCAACGGTGCGGCTGCGCAGGTGTTCGAGGGCTGCTCGCCCGAGCCTGCGGGTGGACCGCTCGAGGCACCCGGCAACGGTGTGTCCAGATGGATGGTCGCCCCCCGATGCGAATCGGGGACAGGATCCGGCTTACAGGCCGGCTCGCCCGCCCACGAAACGAGAAGGCGGCGGTTCCCACCGGGAGCCGCCGCCTCGCTTCGCCGCTGACGGCTCAGCACATCAGCTTGGACATCTGGTAGACGGCCGTGGCCTCTTCGGTGGTCGCGGCGGTGTCGCCGTTCTTGGCCGCCTTGATGATCGTGGCGACGGTATCGGCCTCGGACTTGCCCGCTTTGATCTCGGAGCAGGAATGGTTCAGCACCGCGGCAATGGCGGCATCGTCACGCCCCTGCGCCAGCTTCGGGAAGGCGTTGCGGTAACTCACCACGAACATGCCCGCCTTGCTGGCTTCGACCTGGAAGGTCGGCGCGGCCATGGTGGAAGCGGTGGGGGCGCCGGCGGAGGAAGAGTCGTCGCTGCAGCCGGTCAGAAGCAGGGCGAAGACGGTGGCGCTGGCCGCGATGGCGGCGGTAGTTCTACTCACGCAGCGGGATGCTAGCGGCCCAGGAAACACGCCGCTTCCCCTGTGGTTAACGGGAAGCGACATGTTCTGGATCGAAGCGGTGAGCTATCCCGGGTTAATCGCCAGTAGATGCGCCCAATAGCTGGCCGCGTCCGGTCCGAGGATCGGCGACAGGTAATCGAAAATCAGCCACGACATACGTTCGCAAACTCCCATTTATCGACGTGAGTGCCGCACAACCCGGCAGCTGCCGAGTGCGCCGCCGCCACAGTAACAATTGCCCGCGACGTCATGGCGTTCGTGTGTCCGGACAGCGAAAATGCGCTGGAACTCGCCGGGAACGTGAGCGAGGTCATAGAGTGATCGCCGTCGGCAGGGCTCGCTGCCACTTCCTCGGGCCCATTACATTCGATCGCGGAAGCAGGTCACATTTACATGCGGGTAGTTCGTTCCATTGTCGCCGGTGCACTGATCGCCGGAGCCGCTGCGGTTTTCGCAACGCTGGGTGCCGGTTCGGCGAGCGCGGTCGCGGTGACCCCGCTCGCAGGCGGGGTCCAGGTCGACCTCAGCCCGGCTGATACCGCCTGGGTTCATCAGTCTCGATTCGGCCTGACTGTCGCCGGTCTGCCGCACCCGTCGGCGGCCTCGTTCGGTCAGGCGCTCGACGCGGCCGCGACCGTGTCCTCCGCCGTTCCCAACGGCCGGGTCACGTTCACGGTGTACGGCCCGCTCGATCAGCTCAACGGCACCATGCTCGCCCTGAAGTAGAAATCGCTAGTCTGCGAGCTATGGACTTCGGATCACACACGACGAGTAGTTCGCAGAACCTGGGTCGGATGGCTGGTTTCCGACTCCACCAGCGGATCGTCTCGGCGCCGGTCGACTTCGGCGCCATCCGTTCCGAATTCGGACTGGCCTCGGAATATCCGGCCGAGGCAGTCTCCGAAGCCCGCGACGCGGTCGACGCGTTCGCGGGCACTCGGGTCGATCGGACCGATATCGAGTTCGTGACCATCGACCCGCCCGGCGCGCTGGATCTGGACCAGGCGCTGCATATCGAACGCACTCCCACCGGCTTCACCCTGCACTACGCGATCGCCGATCTCGGTGCGGTGATCGTGCCGGGCAGTGCTCTGGCCGCGGAGGCCGAAATGCGCGGGCAAACTTTCTATCTGCCCGACGGCACGGTCCCGCTCCATCCGACGGTGCTGTCCGAGGGCACAGCGAGTCTGCTGCCCGGCGTCGACCGACCCGCCGCGTTGTGGACCATCGAACTCGACAATGATGCTGCGCCGCTGAGTTTTTCGGTGACACGCGCGCTGGTGCGCTCCCGGGAGCGGTTCGATTACGCGCAGGTTCAGGCCGCTGCCGACGCGGCGACGTTGCATCCGTCGTTGCTCGCGCTGCCCGAATTCGGGCGGCTGCGGATCGAGGCGGGATTCGAACAGGGCGCCATCTCGCTGCGGTTGCCCGCCCAGGAAGTGGTTCCCGACGGTGACGGCTGGCGCCTGCAGCTGGAGCCGCGCACCGACGCCGACGACTGGAACGAGCAGATCTCGCTGCTCACCGGAATGTGCGCCGCGCGAATCATGGTGGAGCACAAGGGGATCGGCTTGCTGCGCACGATGCCGCCGCCGCCGGAGAGCGCGATCGCATCGATGCGGCGTACGGCGGCGGCGCTGGGCGTGCGGTGGCCCGCCGAGGTGCCGGTTGGGCGGATGCTCGCCGGACTCGACGCGAATACGCCCGCGGCGCTGGTCTTGATGTCGGAAGCTACCGGCTTGTTGCGGGGCGCCAGTTACACGCTGCTCGCCGAACTCGACGATCCGTCGCCGGAGCAGTTGACGCACAGTGCGATCGGGGCTCCGTACGCGCATGTGACGGCGCCGCTGCGACGGCTGGCCGATCGGTTCACCACCGAGATCTGCCTGGCCTACTCCGCCGGGGTCGAGGTGCCGCAGTGGGTGGTGGACGGGTTGAAGGGAGCCGCCGAGACGATGCGGCGCACCGACGGGGTGGCCAACAAGGTGGATCGTGCGTGCGTCGATCTGACCGAGGCCACCGTTCTCGCGCCTCGGGTCGGCACCGAGTTCTCCGCCGTGGTTCTCCGTGATGCCAACGGGTCTCGGCCCGCCGAGATCTTCGTCAGCGAACCGCCGATCCTCGCGCGCTGTGAGGGACGGCCGCCGGAAGGGCAGACGGTCGCTGTGCGGTTGGCTGTCGCGGATCCGGGCACTCGGACGATCGGGTTCGAATACGACGGGGCCCGTTGATCGTCGGGGACTGTCAGTTCCGCACGGAGATGAAGGCCGCGGCCGCGGGGTAGTGGGAGATGGCTCGGCCCGCGGCCGCTTCTTCGGTATCGGCCAGAAGTTCGTAGACCGTGGCCGCAGGGCCGTGCGCGTGCGCGGCCACCGCCAGGATCGCTTCGCGGGATTCGACGGCGTCGCGGTGGTCGCCGAGCACGGTTTGCAGGCGTTTGGCGCGGGTACCGAGATCGCCTGCGTCGGAGCCGAGGACAGTGGTCGCCGCTTCGCAGGAATACCGTAACCGCTTGGCGCCCTTGCGGATGTCGTGGAGCAGTTCCACCCTGTCGGCGGGGGTGGCGGTGGGTTCGGCGAAGACCAACTTGCGCAGGCGTTTGCGGTCGCGACGCAGAACCCGGTCGAAGACGTCGGTTGCCTTGTCGCGGGCGAGTTCTGGGGCGAGCGGGGGATCGGTGCGCCAGGTTTTCAGCACTGAGCGCAGGCGACGATAGCGCTTGGCATCCAGTGCGCTCAATACCTCCGCGTGGGCATCGGTGTAGGCCCTGCGGGACGCGCCGACCAGGGAATCGGTGATCTCGGTGGGGGCATCGCCGTAGTCCGACAGCAGGTCGGTGAACCGTTCGGCGCGGACCTCGGCGTCGCGGGCCACGCCGAGCAGGTCGGCCAGCCACTTCAGCTCCGCCTCGGTGGCGGCGGCTTCGTCGGCGTCGAAGAGCTTGCGGTAGGAGCGAAGGACGCTGCGCAGCCTGCGCGTGGCCACCCGCATCTGGTGGACCGAATCGTCGGCGTCGGCGCGGACGTCGGGCTCGGCGTCGAAGAGCCGGTCGATGTCCTCGCGTAGTGCCGCGACGACGGCTTTTCCGGCCTTGGTCGCCATGTGTCAGCCTCGCTTCCCGAACGCGTCGGTCGCCTCCACCAGGTGGTGGGTGATGCCGGGCTCGTGCGCGGTGTGCCCGGCGTCCTCGACGATGTGCAAGGTCGAGGCCGGCCACGCGGTGTGCAGATCCCAGGCGCTCACCGCGGGGCACACGATGTCGTGGCGGCCCTGCACGATCACGCCGGGGATGTCGGCGATCCGATCTATGTCTCGCAGCAACTGTCCCTCGTCGAGGAATCCGCCGTGGCGAAAATAGTGGTTTTCGATCCGGGCGAAGGCGAGTGCGAAGCGCGCCTCGGCCGTTTCGGCGACCCGATCCGGTTGCGGGAGCAGCGAACTCGTCGCGCCTTCCCACGTCGACCAGGCGATCGCGGCATCGAGTGCGACCTGCGGATCGGGGGAATGCAGCAATCGGTGATACACCTCGACGAGGTCGTCATCGCGGTGCTCGACCGGCACGGGCGCCAGGAATTTCGCCCACTCGGCCGGGTAGACATTGCCCGCGGCGCCGTTGTAGTACCAGTCGATCTCCTTGCGCCGCAACAAGAAGATGCCACGCAGCACCAGTTCGGTCACCCGCTCCGGGTGCGCTTGCGCATAGGCCAGGCCGAGGGTCGAGCCCCACGAACCGCCGAAGACCTGCCAGCGCTCGATCCCGAGATGTGCGCGCAGCAACTCCATGTCGGCGATCAGATTCGGCGTGGTGTTGGTGTCGAGGGAAGCTCCATCGGCGATGTGCGGCATGGACTTTCCGCAGCCGCGCTGATCGAACAGCACGATCTTGTACACCGCCGGGTCGAAGAAGCGCCGTTGCAGGGGTCCGGTGCCCCCGCCCGGTCCGCCGTGCACGAACACCACCGGCTTGCCGTCGGGGTTGCCGCTGACCTCCCAGTACACCGACTGGCCGTCGCCGACGTCGAGCAGTCCCTGCTCGACGGGCTCGATCTCGGGGTGGAGGGTGCGCATCAGAACGCCAATCCCGCGGCGAGGGAGGGCAATTCGAGGGCGGTGAGGGCCTCGGTGCGCACCTCGGGGCAGCTCTCGGTGGTCGCCCGGTCGACCATCGCCTTGTCGGCGAGGATGTGCCCGTTGATGCCACCGTTGCGCAGCCCCCAGTCGTGCACCATGGCGTTGAGCGAGATCCTGCCGAGCGTCGGCCCCTGCACCCGGAAGTTCGACAGCTCCGGCCTGATCATGTCGCACAGCTGCGCGGCGGACGACGGGCTGATCGTCAGAGTCCCAGCCGGTGCGGCTGTGGTCGCCGCCGCGGCAGAGGAGGTGGTGCTGCCCGCACTGCCGGTGGAAGCCGGTGGCACACCTCCGCACGCGGTCAGGGTCGCGGCGGCGAGCACACCCGCGATCAACAGCACAGAACGAGAATTCCAAGGGCGTCGCGGCATCGGTACCTCTGCTAGTCGAACAGTGTCGACATCGAGTCTGCCATCAGCCGCGGACAAGCACCTTTCACACGCGACGGCCGCCCCCTCGCGGGAGCGGCCGCACGGGTCGAACTCAGAAGCTGTGTTCGGGACCGGGGAAGGTGCCCTGGCGGACTTCCGCGGCGTAAGCGGCTGCGGCGGTGCGGAGCTCGTCGCCCACGTTGCCGAAGCGCTTGACGAATTTGGCGGTCTTGCCGCTGGTGTAGCCGGCCATGTCCTGCCAGACCAGTACCTGGGCGTCGCAGTCGGCGCCGGCGCCGATGCCGACGGTCGGGATGGTCAGCTTGCGGGTGACCTGGCCCGCGATATCGGCGGGAACCATTTCCATCACCACCGAGAACGCACCGGCTTCCTGCACGGCGATCGCGTCGGTCACCAGCTGCTCGGCGCCGTCGCCACGGCCCTGGACCCGGAACCCGCCCAGGGTATTCACGCTCTGCGGCGTGAACCCGATGTGGGCCATCACGGGGATGCCCGCGGAGGTGATCAGCGCGATCTGTTCGGCGACACGTTCGCCGCCCTCGAGCTTCACCGCGTGCGCGCCGCCCTCCTTCATGAAGCGGATGGCGGTCGCGAGGGCCTGCTGCGGCGAGGACTCGTAGGTCCCGAACGGCAGATCGGCGACCACCAGGGCGTGCGGTGCGCCGCGTACGACGCCGCGCACGAGCGGGATGAGCTCGTCGATGGTGATCGGCACAGTGGTGTCGTAGCCGTAGACGACATTGGCGGCGGAATCGCCGACCAGGAGCACCGGGATACCGGCTTCCTCGAACAGCCGCGCGGACGAGTAGTCGTAGGCCGTCAGCATCGACCAGCGCTCGCCCTCGGCCTTCATCTGCTGCAGATGCTGGACGCGGGTCTTGCGGCGTGGTTTCTCGGCGGGGACAGCTTCGGCGGGAGTGGCACCGTAGGCAGGACTCTGCTCATCGGATACGGACATCATCGTCCCTTTCGTCTGGTTCCTCGAGGCCCATACCGGGTCCCCGGGCTTTTCTGACAATCCCAGTGTGCCACCTGCGCCCGCACGGGTTTAAGGCCCGGCGTCGGTGTGATCGGTCACATCGACGATTCGGCTACCGTGAGGCAAGCCCATTCGGGCGCATCGTGTGCGCCGCAGGGCGCGGAAAGGTGGGCCCACCGTGCAGTCTGTCCGGCTCGTCGTGCTCCTCGGCGCTGTCTCCGCGTTGATCGTCACCGGATGCGGCACCGGCGAGGACAGCACACCGCGCGCTGAGCTGCCCCCGCCACCGTCGGGTCTGAACACCTTCTACGACCAGCAGATCAGCTGGGGCTCGTGTGAGGGCTACGGGAGCCCGGAGGATCGGGTGCCGCCCAAAACCGAGTGCGCGCGGATCACCGTGCCGATCGATTACGCGCGCCCGGACGGACCGACCGCCCAGATCGCGCTCTCGCGGATCCCGGCCACCGGCAAGAAGGTCGGCTCGCTGCTGATGAACCCGGGCGGTCCCGGCGTCTCCGGCCTCTCGATGGTCGGCGTCGGCAACCGCACCGAACTGGCGGAGAAGTTCGATCGGGTCGGGTTCGATCCGCGCGGTGTCGGCTCGTCGCTGCCCGCGATCGTCTGCCTGACCCCGCAGCAGGCCGATGCCGAACGCGCCGAGCGGCCCACCGACAACACCCCGGCGGGCATCGCCGACGCCGAGGCCGACAACCGCGAATACGCCGACCGCTGCGCCCAGCGCTCGGGTGTGGACCTGCTCGGTCATGTCGGCACCCGCGAGGTGATCCAGGACATGGATGTGATGCGGGCGGTCCTCGGTGACCCCAAGCTGAGCTATCTCGGCTACTCCTACGGCACCCGCCTCGGCTCCGCCTACGCGGAGAAGTTCCCACAGAACGTGCGCGCCCTCGTCCTGGACGGCGCGGTCGACTCCTCGCAGGACCCGGTCCAGGAATCGCTGCGCCAAGCAGCGGGCTTCCAGGGCGTGTTCACCGCCTACGCCACCGACTGCGCGAAGAACGCCGACTGCCCCCTCGGGACAGACCCCGCCCAGGCGGTGGCCCGCTTCCGCGAGCTGGTCGGCCCACTCGAACAGACCCCGGCGCCGACCGCCGACCCGCGCGGCCTCAGCTACAACGACGCGATCACCGGCGTCCAACAGGCCCTCTACAGCGACGAGCTGTGGGAGATCCTCACCCAGGGGCTGTCCGAACTGCGCGGCGGAAACGGCGACACTCTGCTGCAACTGGCCGATATGTACGACGGCCGCCGCCAAGACGGCACCTACGCCAACACCCAGGACGCGTTCAACGCGATCCGCTGCGTCGACGATCCCCGCATCACCGATCCCGCGGTGACCGGCCGTCAGGACTCCGAATACCGCAAGGCCGCCCCGTTCCTCGACGACGGCAAGGGCACCGGCGCCGCCCCGCTGGAACTGTGCGCCGCCTGGCCGGTGCCTAACACCAGCACCCCGCATCGGGTCTCGGCCCCTGGCCTGCCGGCCACCGTCGTGGTGTCCACCACCGACGACCCGGCCACCCCGTATCAGGCCGGTGTCGACCTGGCCGCACAGCTGGGTGCCGACCTGATCACCTTCCGCGGCAATCGGCACACCGCGGCTCTCGTCGCGGGTGATCGGTGCCTCGACGACGCGGTGATCAACTACCTCGTCGATCTCGCCACGCCCGCTCCGGGTCTCACATGCTGAGAGCCAGATTTACTCACCACGCCCCGTCGTGGCCGGTGAGATGTGCGAATGATGTGACGCGATCGCAAACCCGTCTGTGTATGTAACACGGATTTAACGCCGGGTGCTTACGCTCGCCGGTATGGATCGCCAGAAGGAATTCGTGCTGCGGACGCTCGAAGAACGGGATATCCGCTTCGTCCGTCTCTGGTTCACCGATGTGCTGGGCTACCTCAAGTCCGTCGCCATCGCCCCCGCCGAGCTCGAAGGCGCCTTCGAGGAGGGCATCGGCTTCGACGGCTCGGCCATCGAAGGCTTCGCGCGCGTGTCCGAGGCGGACATGGTCGCGCGGCCCGACCCGTCGACCTTCCAGGTGCTGCCGTGGGCCAGCTCCAAGGGCCACCAGCACTCGGCCCGGATGTTCTGCGACATCGCCATGCCCGACGGTTCGCCGTCCTGGGCCGACCCGCGCCACGTGCTGCGCCGTCAGCTGAACAAGGCCGCCGACGCGGGCTTCAGCTGCTACGTGCACCCCGAGATCGAGTTCTTCCTGCTGAAGGACCAGCTCAAGGACGGCTACGAGCCGACCCCGGCCGACAACGGCGGCTTCTTCGACCAGGCCGTGCACGACGCGGCGCCGAACTTCCGCCGCCACGCCATCGACTCGCTGGAATCGATGGGCATCTCGGTCGAGTTCAGCCACCACGAGGGCGCTCCCGGTCAGCAGGAGATCGACCTGCGCTACGCCGACGCGCTCTCGATGGCCGACAACGTGATGACCTTCCGCTACCTCATCAAGGAGGTGGCGATCGACGAGGGCGTGCGCGCGACGTTCATGCCCAAGCCGTTCTCCCAGTACCCCGGCTCGGCCATGCACACCCACATGAGCCTGTTCGAGGGCGAGAACAACGCCTTCGCCGATCCCGACGACCCGAACAACCTCTCGAGCACCGCGCGCTCGTTCATCGCGGGCATCCTCGAGCACGCCCCCGAGATCAGCGCGATCACCAACCAGTGGGTCAACTCCTACAAGCGCCTGATCCACGGCGGCGAAGCTCCCACCGCGGCTTCCTGGGGCCGGTCCAACCGGTCGGCGCTGGTGCGTGTGCCGATGTACACCCCGAACAAGTCGTCCTCGCGTCGCGTCGAGATCCGTAGCCCAGACTCGGCCTGCAACCCGTACCTGACCTTCGCGGTGCTGCTGGCCGCCGGTCTGCGCGGCATCGAAAAGGGCTACACCCTGCCCCCAGAGGCCGAAGACGACGTCTGGTCGCTGACCGACGCCGAGCGTCGCGCGATGGGCTTCCGCACCCTGCCCGGCACCCTCGACGAGGCGCTGCAGGCGATGGAGCGCTCGGAGCTGGTCGCCGAGACTCTCGGCGAACACGTCTTCGACTTCTTCCTGCGCAACAAGCGCCGCGAATGGGCCGACTACCGCTCGCAGGTCACCCCCTGGGAGCTGAAGGAATACCTGAGTCTCTAAGCGTTCCATGGTGGTTTTCGGCCGCCTTGATCTGGACTGACCGAAGGGTGCGACGAAGGAGTGCCCGTAGGGAGGGAAGATCAAGGTTCCCAGGCCGAAAACCCGGCGGCGCCAGCCGCTAGAGTTACAGCTATGGTCCGGCCACCGACTGCCCGCTCCGCTGTACCCGGCGTCGGCCGGCTCGGTTTACTCGAACCGACGGCGACGGCTTCACTGCGTCAGCTCGGCTGGGACAACGTCGACGGGGTGCCCGTGCTCTGGGCCCTGTCGCGTTCGCCCGATGCCGATCTGGCCCTGTGCACGCTCGTGCGGCTTCACGAATCGCTCGAAGACGCATGGCCCGAACTGGATTCGGCGATCCGATCCGACACCACGTTGCGCGGCAGGCTGTTCGGTTTGCTCGGGTCGTCGACGGCGTTCGGCGACCACCTGGTCGCTGTCCCGGCCGCGTGGAAAGTGCTGCGCAAGAAGGAGCTTCCCAGCCGGGACGAGCTGATCGCCGATCTGCTCGACGCTGTCGACGCGGCCCCGGAGACCGGTCCGAACGCGGGGCCGATGCTGTTCCGCGCCGGCATCGCCGGTCCCGAGGCGGTGGCGCTGTTGCGCAGCAGGTATCGCGATCAGCTGATGCTGCTGGCCGCCGTCGACCTCGCCTCCACCGTCGAGAACGAGCCGGTCCCGCCGTACCTGGTGGTCGGCAAGCATCTGTCGGATCTGGCCGACGCCGCGCTCACGGCCGCACTGTCGGTCGCGGTCGCGCGGGTGTGCAAGAACGGCGAGCTGCCGGTCCGGCTCGCGGTGATCGCGATGGGCAAATGCGGTGCGCGAGAACTGAATTACGTCAGCGATGTCGACGTGGTGTTCGTCGCCGAACCGGCCGACGCCACCGCGACCCGGCTGGCCGCCGAGATGATGAGCGTGGCCAGCTCGGCCTTCTTCGAGGTCGACGCCGCCCTGCGCCCCGAGGGCAAAGCGGGCGCCCTGGTGCGTACCCTCGATTCCCACCTCGCCTACTACAAGCGGTGGGCGCGTACCTGGGAGTTCCAGGCGCTGCTGAAGAACCGGCCGATGACCGGCGACATGGAACTCGGCCGCCAGTACCGCGACGCCCTGATGCCGATGGTGTGGACCGCCTCCGAACGCCCCGACTTCGTCGCCGACGTCCAGGCGATGCGTCGCCGCGTGGAGGACCTGGTCCCCGCCGACATGCGCGAGCGCGAGCTCAAGCTCGGTGCGGGCAGCCTGCGCGATGTCGAATTCGCCGTGCAGCTACTGCAATTGGTGCACGGCCGGGTCGACGACGCACTGCACGTCACCAACACCGTCGAGGCGCTGGCCGCGCTCGCCGCGCGCGGCTACGTCGGCCGCGAGGACGCCGCCAACCTCACCGCCTCCTACGAATTCCTGCGCCTGCTCGAACACCGCCTGCAGCTGCAGCGGCTCAAGCGCACCCACACCCTGCCCGCCGCCGACGACGAGGAGGGCATGCGCTGGCTCGCCCGCGCCGCCCACATTCGCCCCGACGGCCGCCAGGACGCGGTCGGCGTGCTCGACACCGACATCCGCCGCAACGCCGTGCGGGTGCGCCGCCTGCACGCCAAACTGTTCTACCGCCCGCTGCTGGACGCGGTCGCCCGGATGGACTCCGACGCCCTGCGCCTGAGCCCCGATGCCGCCGTCCGCCAGCTCGCCGCCCTCGGCTACGGCGCCCCGGCCAACGCGCTCGGCCACCTCAAAGCCCTCACCGGCGGGGTCTCGCGCAAGGGCCGCATCCAGGCGTTGTTGCTGCCGACCCTGCTCGAATGGCTCGGTGACACACCGAATCCCGACGCGGGCCTGCTCGCGTACCGCCGGGTCTCCGAGGGGCTCGACGACCAGATCTGGTTCCTGCGTGAACTGCGTGACGAAGGCGCCGTCGCCCAGCGCCTGATGATCGTGCTCGGCTCCTCGGAGTACCTGCCCGACCTGCTGATCAACGCGCCCGACACCATCCGCATGTACGCCGACGGGCCCGGTGGCTCGCAGCTGCTCAGCACCAACCCCGAAGACGTCGCGCGCGGCATGCAGACCGCGGCCGCTCGCTACGACGACCCGAAACGCGCTGTCGCGGCGGCACGTTCACTGCGTCGCCACGAACTCGCCCGGGTCGCCTCGGCCGACGTGCTCGGCATGCTCGACGTGCCGCAGGTGTGCGCGGCGCTGTCGTCGGTCTGGGTCGCGGTGCTCGAGGCAGCACTGAGCGCGGTCATTCGCGCTTCGGAGGCCGAACGTGGTGGGCCTGCGCCCGCCGACTTCGCGGTGATCGGCATGGGCAGGCTCGGCGGCATGGAACTGGGCTACGGGTCCGACGCCGACGTGCTGTTCGTCTGCGATCCGCGCCCCGGCGAGGACGAGGCCACCGCCGTGAAATGGGCCAACGGGATCGCCGAGCAGGTCCAGCGGCTGCTCGGCGCACCGAGTGTCGACCCGCCGTTGCAGGTGGACGCGGGCCTGCGCCCCGAGGGCCGCAACGGGCCCCTGGTTCGCACGCTGGCCGCTTATCAGGCTTACTACGCGCAATGGGCTCAGCCGTGGGAGGTGCAGGCGCTGCTGCGCGCCCACCAGGTGGCGGGCGATCAGGATCTGGGCGTGCGCTTCCTGCACGTGATCGACCCGATCCGCTATCCGACCGGTGGGGTGTCGGAGGAATCGGTGCGCGAGATCCGCCGCATCAAGGCCCGCGTCGACGCCGAACGCCTGCCGCGCGGCGCCAATCCGTCCACCCACACCAAACTGGGTCGCGGTGGTCTGGCCGACATCGAATGGACCGTCCAGCTGCTGCAACTGCGCCACGCGCACGAGGTCCCCGCACTGCACAACACCTCGACCCTGCAGGCGCTCGACGTGATCGAGGCCGAAGGGATCCTCGAATCCGAGGACGTCGCGTTGCTGCGCGAATCCTGGATCACCGCGACCGCCGCCCGCAACGCCCTCGTCCTGGTCAAGGGCAAACCGACCGACCAGCTTCCCGGTCCCGGCAAACTGCTGTCGGCGGTCGCCCGGGTAGCGGGCTGGCCCAACGACGACGGCAGCGAATTCCTCGACACTTACATGCGCATCACCCGGCGCGCCAAAGCGGTCGTCGAGCGCGTTTTCGGAGGATAGGAGCAGCGGCGTCGGCGGGTGCGGGCGAGGTATCTCGGATCGCCTGCCTGGTTCCGCGCGGCTCAGGCTCTACGCGGCGCGGCCGTCGACAGTTCGGAACGGCTGACCGAGACGAGCCTGCCGTGATGCAGGACGACGCGGTCGACCGGTGCGCAGGCTATCGCGTCCTCGAGGTTCACCGCGCGAATCGCCAGCAGATCGGCCTGCGCGCCGACCTCGATACCGGCGACCGGAAGACCCATGACATCGCGGGCGCCCGTACTCACCGCGCGGTAGGCCTCCCACGGAGTGAGGTGCGCGGCCGTCACCAGCAACATCGCCGTCTCCATCGCGTCGCTGCGCCCCATCGGATTGTAGGGGTCGCGAACGTTGTCGGCACCTGCGGCGAGCCTGACACCTGCGTCGAGCAGCGCGCGCGCCGCGGTGATGCCGCGTGGAGTCGCGGTGGCGTGGTCGCGACCTTGCAGGTAGAGGTTGGTGATCGGCAGCGTGACGATCCCGATGCCCGCAGCCTCGACCGAAGCAACAACTCGCGCAAGGGTTTCGGGGTCGAGCATCCCGAGACTCACACAGTGGCCGGCGGTGACCGGCAATGTCCAGTCCCGGACCGTATGAGCCAGTTCCTCCAGCGTCAGCATGGTGGGGTCGAGCCGTTCGTCGGTGTGCATGTCGACACCGACCCCGCGAGCCAGAGCGACCGCGAGCAGGCGCTGAAGATTTCCGCTGGGGTCCGGTGTCTGGTGCGGATGCCCGCCGACGAAGTCGACGCCGAGATCGATCGCCTCGTGCAGGGCATCGTCGCCGACCACATAGGGCGTCAGCGCGACGAGCTGGATGTCCATCAGATCGGCGAGTTCGTCGCGCACCGAGACGAGCGCGCGTACGCCGCGCAGTGGGTCGTCACCGCGCAGCAGGTTGACGTGGGTGCGCACGGCCGTTGTCCCGTTGGCGAGCAGGCGCAACGCCGCACGGCGCGCGCGATCGGCGATGCTCTCGACCGTCAGGTGCGGGGTGTGCTCCTCCCACGCGCGGATCGCTGCGCCGAGATCACCCATGGGCGGCCGGATCTCGTCGAACGACAGTGCCTTGTCCAGGTGGGCGTGTGGTTCGGCCGGTGCGGTGAGCAGCAGATGGCCGGTGAGATCGAGGTCGCGGTCGCCGGGCGTCGCCGCGGTCGCGGATGTCACCGCGGTGACGACGCCGTCGGCGAGTTCGACGTCGACGACGTGACCGTCGGGTAGTCGCGCGTTGCGCAGCGCGGGGACGGGCAGGCCGTCGGCGCGACGCAGGGTGCCGGACCAGGGCTGTAGAGCGGTGTCGAGCATGGATGGCTCCGGTGGCTAGTGGGTGAAGTCGCGCTTTCTGATCGAGCAGTGCACGCCCTTGACGAGGTCGACGACCTGCGTCACCGAGAAGTCGCCCGCGGCACTGAGATACAGGTACGCGTCGGTCGGTGTCATCCCGGTGTAGGAGGAGAGGAACTCGACGGCGAGCCGGGCGCAGTGCCGCATGGCGACGTCGAGGTCGGCGTCCATCCCGAGCACCACCCAGTGGTCGTCCGTTTCGACGAACGGGAACGAGGCATGCTGGGGCAGGCCCGAATTCACGACCGTGAGCCGGGCGGTCGCCCGCAGCGACCCCTCCAGGGCGGTGAGGGCGATCTCGCCGTTGCCCTGCGCGAAGTGCGGGTCGCCGAGATAGAAGCCCGCGCCGTCGACCTGCACCGGCAGGAACAGCGATGTTCCGGCGACGATCTCGCGGATATCGATGTTCCCGCCGAATGGCCCGGGCGGAATTGTGCTCAATGCCGCACTGCCCGAGGGAGTTACCCCGCACAGGCCCATAAAGGGCGCGAGTTCGATCGAGGCCTGCCCGCCGTCGAATCCGAACACCGCGGAGGTGCCGGGCTCGTCGAGCGCGCAGAACTTGCTCAGCACCGCCACCGCGCCCCCATCGGCACTGCGCGGCAACAGTTCCGGCAACGCCCCACGTTGGTGGCGGCTCGAAATGATGCCGTAGGGAACGCGGGGAGTGAGATCGAGGAAATCGACGCGCAGCCAGTCACCCGGTCGCGCCCCGCGAACGTGGATCGGGCCGAGCACGATATGCGGACCGAGCGGCACGGCCATCCGGTGTAGGTCCGACCTAGCCAGCTCGACGGCGTCGGGCAGTACCGCGTCCGCGGCGATACCGTACTGCTCGAAATAGGCAATCGGGTCCCGACCCTGGTCCTCCATCAACCCCTCCTGGGAGACGGTGTCGAAGGTGACCGTGTCGCCGCTGTCGATGGTGAGCACGGCGGGGGAGTTCGGCGTGGGCAGGGTTCCCCAGCTGACGGTGTCCGGCGTGCACCACAGATAGTGGTCCGCGGAGCCAGGATCGATACCCGCCGTGAGTATTTCGCTCATAGGCGGTCGGCCGAGGCGGCGCGGTGCTCGTGCCAGCCGCCCGCCGCGGTGATCTCGCGCACGGAATCGTCGCCAGCCGGCAGGCGCCTGCACACCATGCTCAGCGAGCCGCGGCCGTCCTCCAGTTCGATGACCGACAGTTCGAGCTCGGCGGGCTCGCGCGGCAGCAGTTGATCGCGCAGTTCCCGGTAGGACACCTCGTAGATCTCGCCGGGAACGCACCAGCCACCCTCGGAAACCGGTGCGAGACCGGGGAATACGTCATCGAAGTCGAAGAATCGGTAGACCGGCGCGGTGCGGACCCGGCCGACGAAGCGGGCGGAGGCGAGCGCATCGTGCAGTTGCCCACCGCGCATGGCCTGGCCGTTGACGAACATGCGGACGGTGTCATCGGACATGGTGGAGCTCCTCATCTACAGAGTGGTGTTGCCGGGCCCACGCAGCGCGTGGATTCGCGCGGCGGTGATGGCGCGCTCGACATCACCGCTGGACAGGTCATCCAGCAGCGTGCGGTGCTGTGAAATCGGCTCGTGCCCTGGCTGCTGGACATAGTCGTCGGTCGGGTAGAGGAACGCCTGGCGCTCCAGGAACGACGAGGTGACCGGCGTGAACGCGGCCCGATTGACGGCCATGTGGAAGGCGAGATGGGCCATCGAATACTGTGCACTCCCGACACCGTGTTCGCGCAGCGCTTCGGCCAGCGGGTCGAGGAGGCCGTAGAGCGAATCCCAGTCGACGGTCTCGGTTTTCGCGCTGATCATCCTGGCGGCCACCTGGTCGAACGCGACACGGAGTTCGTGCAGTTCGGCTCTCGCGGCCGCGTCGACCTCGACGACGACGAGTTGCCCGCGGCGCACCCGCTCCACGAGACCCTCACTGGTCAAGCGCTGCAACGCTTCCCGGATCGGGGTACGACTCACCTGGAGCTCGTCGGCGATCTGTTCCTCGGTCAGCCGGATGCCGCCCGCGTACTCGCCCGTCGTGATCTGTTGGCGCAGATAGCGATACACGCGTTCGCGCAGACTGGTCGGCTCGCTGCCGCGTGCCGTGCCGAAGGTCGTCACTGCGACCTCGCCTTCAGCAGCGCCGCCCGGCAGGCGTTGGTGGCCCGCTGCATGAACGTTCCCGACATCACGTTCATACCGGCCTGCAGGGCGGCGATCTGCAGGGCCGAGACCCGGTTGTTCAGATCGAAGTAGCTGTTCCCCGGCGCGGTGAGCGCGGCGAAGTCGAACGCGAACGGTCGGTCCTCCGACACGTCGGTCTCACCCCAGGTGGTGGTGTTGACGAGCAGGGTCGGCGCGTCTTTCGCGAAGAGCCCGGCGAGTTCGCCGGGGGCCACGGTCTCCGCGGCGAAGCGGTCGGCCCAGCCTGCCGACGCGTCGGCATTGCGGGCGCTGCCGACCAATCGTGTTGTCGGCCAAGCACGTCGGGCCGCCAGTGCCACCGAATTCGACGAGCCACCCGAACCGAGCACCACGATCGAGGTCGGAACCTGCCCGCCGAGCAGGGTTTCCATCGCCGCCTGCGCGGCCCAGCTGTTGGTGTTCACCCCGACCGTCGCGCCGCCGCCACGCACCACCGTGTCGACAACGCCGGTGCGGGTGGCCGAAGCGGTGAGCTCGGTCAGGTGCGCGCCCAGCTGCTGTTTCCACGGGCTCAGGACCAATGCCAGATCCCAGGAATCGTCGCCGACCAGCTCGGTCGGATTCGCGAACGGCAGCGTCCGGTCGACCGCGACTTCGTAACGTGCCAGCGCGTCGAGTAGCAAGGTGCCCCGCAACGCGTGCGGCGCCGTGGTCCCGATGCCCGCGATCACCGCGGGCGAGGTGGCCGCGGTCGATGGCGTCGGCACTTCGGCAAGGCAGTGCGTCACGGCGTTGCGCAGGGTGGCCGCCCCGTCGCCGCCCTCGCTGAGCAGGGTTGTCTGATGATCGCTCACGCGTCTCCCTCGGTCATGTGTGTGCGGAAAAGTCGTGCGGTCACGGCGCGACGGTGTGCGCGGCCCGGACGGGGACGACCTGGCGCCCGGTCGGCGTTCCGATGATGTCACCCTTCTCGAAGACCAACCGGCCGCGCAGGTACGTGGCGATCACCGACCCGACCAGCGGCCACCCGTGGTACGGGCTGACATTGTGCTTGGAATGCAGGGCCGCCGCGTCGAGCACGGATTCCGCGGTTGGATCGACCAGCACGAAATCGGCGTCGAAACCCGGCGCGATCTGGCCCTTGTTCGCCATCGACCACCGCTGGGCGGGCCGGTATGAGCACAGCCGCACGATGTCCTCGACGGTGAGTTTGCCCTCGGCGGCGGCCGTGAGCAGCAGCGGCAGCATCGTTTCGACCCCGATGAAGCCACCGTAGGCCTTCCACACGTCTTCCTCGGCCTGTTCGGCGGCGGTGTGTGGTGCGTGGTCGGTGGCGATGATGTCGACGTCACCGCGCGCGATGCCTGCCCATAGCGCGTCGACGTCACGGGCGGGGCGGATGGGCGGGTTGAGCTTGATCAGGTTGCCGTAGGTCTCGTACCCCTCGTCGTCGATGAACAGATGCGCGACAAGCGCTTCGACGCTCACCTCGTGGCCCTGGGCACGCAGATCCATCACTCGCTGCAGGCCGACCGCAGTGGACAGGTGGTGGATGTGCAGCTTCGTGCCCGCCTCGGTCGCCATGGTGATGATCCGGGTGACGGCTTCGACCTCGACGAACGCGGGTCTGCCCTCCAGGTGCGCGCGCGGGTCCTTGCGTCCCGAAGCCTGGAGGCGCTCGCCGAACATTCGCAGCAAGTGGTCGTTCTCGGCGTGCACCCCGACGACCAGATCCATTGCCGCCGCGGCTTCGAGACCACGGAAGATGGCCGCGTCGTTCGGGCAGCGATTGTCACCGGTGGTCTGGCCCATGAACAGCTTGAACCCCATGGCGCCGAGTTCGGCCATGCCCGCGATCTCGTCGGCGTTGTCGTGGTCGAGCATCCCGTAGAGCCCGAAGTCGACATAGGCCTTGTCGCGCACCAGTTCCAGCTTCTGGCGGTAGCGCTCGGCGGTAGCGACCGGCGGCTTGGTATTGGGCATGTCGACAACCGTGGTCACACCGCCGGCGGCGGCGGCCCGGGTGCCGCTGGCGAAGTCTTCCTTCTCGGTCATTCCCGGCTCGCGCAGGTGGACGTGCATGTCGACCAGGCCGGGCAGCAGAAGCAGACCCGTCGCGTCCACGGTGCGGACGCCATCGGTGGCGAGTTGTTCGCCGACCGCGGCGATCCGGCCGTCGCGGATGGCCACATCGTGGCGGCGCCTGCCGTCGTGGGAGACGACGGTCGCGCCGGTGACGACGCAGTCGAAGGGGGCGGGTGTGGACATTCGTTGTCCTTTCGGTTCGGTGGATCGAGGGTCAGGCGAGGGTGAGCTCGGGGTTCTCCTGGTACACCTCGCGGATCGGCCCCAGCTCGAACAGGTCGTCGGCGGACAGTTTCAGTCCACCCGCGGCGATGGCGGCGATGTTCGCGGCGGCGGCTTCGTCGGAGACGGTGAGGATCTGCTGGCCCGGTTTGCCGTTGCGGATGAGTTCGTTGCCCGCCAGACAGCACTGGTAGGTGCTCTGCGGGTTGAGGTTCAGGGTCTTGCCGTACTCGGTGACGGTGAGGTCGGCGGCGCGCTGCGGATCGGCGAGAACGTCGGTCCACCCACGGATCTCGGCCTTCAGGAACGCCTTCAGCTTGGCGCGGTTGTTGTCGATGTTGTCCTGGGTGGTGATGTAGACCTGACCGACAAGGGGGAAGCCGACGTCGGCGAGCAGCATTGTCCTGATGTCGAATCCCTTGGCGCGCAAGTCGACGACCTGGCTGTTGATGAACCCGAGGTAGCCGTCGATCTCGCCTGCGGTCATTCCGATGGGATCGCCTTGCACCGGAACTGTTTTGATGCGTGAGCTGTCGAGGCCGAGTGCGGCGACGAAGTTGCGCCACACCGGTTCGCTGGACGACGCGCAGCCGATAGTTTTGCCGTACAGGTCTTCCGGGGTGTTGATCGGCTTGGTGCCCATCGACATCACGCAGCCCGCGTAGCGCTGATACACCGCGCCGACGATCTTCAGTGGCGCGCCCTTGGCGACCGCCGAGCCGACGATCGGCACCTGTGAGACACCGGCGAAAGTCCTGGAAAGCACGTCGGATTCGATGGGCGGCGCCGTCGGCCCACCGGCGACGAGTTCAGCGCCGGAGAAGCCGGCCTGGGTGTAGTAGCCGAACTTGTCGGCGAAGTAGCTGCCCGCGAACTGGGTGTTCTTGATCCAGGCCAGGCGCTGGGACGCGACGCCGAAGCCGGCGCCGGAACCGGTCTCGGCACCGCTGGACACACAGGCCGACAGCACGGTCGGCGCCGCGAGGGCGAATCCGCCGACGGCGAGGCCACGGGTGAGGAACTTTCGGCGGTCGAACTGAGAGGACATGGTGCTCCGATGGTCGAGAAGGTGACGGGAGGGCGCGGTCAGCGGGCCGCGCGCATACGGGATCCGACGGCGTCTTCGACGACGGAGACGAGCTGGTAGAGGACGACGCACACCACGGTCAGGACGACGACCGAGGACCACAGGCGCGCGAACTGGAATTCGTTGGCGTCCCTGAGCATCTGGCCGCCGAGACCCTCGCCGGTCGCCAGCCACTCGGCGAGCAGCGCACCGACCACCGAGGTGGTGACCGCGACCCGACCCGCCGTGAACCACGTCGGAACAGCATGCGGCAGAGACACTTTGAAGAATGTCGCGATCCGTGAGCCGCCGAACGCGGTGATCATGTCCAGGTCGGTGCGCGGGGTCGACCGGATGCCGTGCAGCATCGTCAGCAGTGCGGGGACCACCACGATCGCGGCGCCGACGACGGCGGTGCCGAGCGCGCCGCGTCCGAAGATCAACACCAGGATCGGGCCGACGGTGACCATCGGGACGGCATGCATCGCCGTCACGGTCGGCACGAACATCGACTCGACGGTGCGCGAGAAGTAGAAGACCAGCGAGATCACCGCGGCGAGGAACATCCCGAGGACGAAGCCGTAGGAGGCATCGATCAGGGTCCGCGCGAGGTCGGCGGTGATCGCCGAACGATTCGCCGCCGCTTCGGATTCGGTGAACAGGTAGTGCCAGACATCGCTGGGCGATTTGGCGACGAACGGGCTCACGTTCACCAGCCGCAGAAACACTGTCCAGACAGCCACGATGGCTACGCCCGCGCCTGCGAAGGTGATCAGCGTGCGCGCGAGGCTGCGCGCGATGACGTTCGAGGTCATCGGGTACCTCCCGAGGAGCTGGGCGCCCATGGGGTCGCCAGGCGTTCGACACCGGCGACGAGGGCGAAGGCGATACCGGCGAGCAGGCTGCACACCAACGTGATGCCCCAGGCCCGCACGACCTCACTCGACTGCTGCGCGACGACCAGCGCGGCGCCGAGTCCGCGTTCCTGGCCCATGAATTCGCCGATGATGGTGCCGAGCACCGCAGCGGGTACCGCGATCTTCAGCGAGGTCAGGATGTAGGGGAGCGCGGACAGGAACTGGACCTTGCGCAGGATCAGCACGCGGCCGCCGCCGTAGGCCCGGATCAGATCCTCGCCCGCGGGGTCGGCCCGGCGCAGCCCGTTGACCGTGCCGACCAGCGTCGCGAAGAACACCGACACCGCCGCCATGATCGCCGAGGTGGCCGGCCCGTTGAAGCAGGCCGCGAGGATCGGCGCGATCGCGATCAGCGGGATACAGGCTGACGCGATCCCGATCTGCAGCACCAGCTTCTCCAGCGCGGGCACGGTCATCACCAGCGCCGCACAGGCGATCGCGGCGAGATTCCCCCAGAAGTACCCGACGGTCGCCGAGGTGAGCGTGACGGGCAAATGGGTGCTGTAAAAGGCCGTGCCGTCGGCGACGAGTCCACCGACGATCGCCACCGGAGCGGCGATGGCGGGCCCGAGAACGCCGGTCATGCCGACGAGCTGCCAGACCGCCAGCACGATCGCCGTGCCGAGCGGTCCGAGATACCGCCTGGCGCTCATCGGGCCGGCTCCAGGTTGTCCCCTGCGGCCATGTCGGTGCCGAACAGGATCGAGGACAGCAGATCCACGTATTCGTGAAATGCCGTCGTGCGCATCATGGCGGGCGTGCGTGGGCGTGGCAGGTCGATATCGACGACTTTCTGGACGCGACCCGGCCTCGCACTCATCACGACGACCTTGTCCGAGAGGAATACCGCCTCGGAGATGCCGTGGGTGACCATCAGCGTGGTGGCCGGTCGCTCGGTCCAGATCCGCAGCAGTTCGATGTTGAGGTTCTGGCGGGTCATGTCGTCGAGCGCGCCGAAGGGCTCGTCCAGCAGCAGCACCCTCGGTTTGACGACCAGTGCTCGCGCGATCGCGACGCGCTGGCGCATTCCGCCGGAAAGCTGTGTGGGACGGGCATTCTCGAACCCGGTGAGGCCGACCAGGTCGATCAGATCCTGAATGGCGAGGTCGTCGGAGCGGTGACCGGCGACCTCCAGTGGCAGCCGGATGTTCGTGCGCACCGACCGCCACGGCAGCAGCGCGGCGTCCTGGAAGGCGATGCCGAGATGATGGTGTTTGCGCATATCGACAGGGGTTTCGCCGTGGACGAGTGCGGTCCCCGCGGTCTGGGTCTCCAGTCCGGCAAGAATGCGCAGGATGGTGCTCTTGCCGCATCCGGACGGGCCGAGCAGAGTGACGAATTCTCCTTCGTCGGAATGGATGTCTACGCCGTCGAGGGCGGTGACCTCCTTGCGGCCGACCTCGAAGGTCTTCGTGAGGCTGCCGATATGGATTCCTGGCGCGGTGGGCGGGACCATGCGAGCTCCTAGAGGGAAGGAAGTCGAATCTGTATCCAAGTTTGGATCCAAACTCGTATCCAGGAATCTAGAGCTCGTTTATTTCCGTGGAGTGACGTGCTGACACGACTGGGTTACCGTCCGCTCACCGGGTCCGGACATGAAAAAGCCCCGCACCAGTGGTGCGGGGCTTTTTCAGTTCACGCCGAAATCAGATGGCGCGGACGTCCTGGGCCTGCGGGCCCTTCTGGCCCTGGCCGACCTCGAACTCCACCCGCTGTCCCTCTTCGAGGGACTTGAAGCCCGAGCCGCCGATAGCCGAGTAGTGAACGAAGACGTCGGGGCCGCCTCCGTCTTGGGCGATGAAGCCGAAGCCCTTTTCGCCGTTGAACCACTTGACGGTGCCTTGAGTCATGTTTTAAAAGTCTTTTCCGTAGGTGAGCCATGGCGATCACTTGCGATCAGCCCAGTCTCAGCAACCCAGTATGCCATACTCGCCAGCAAACCGCGCCTAGCGCTTTCTCGCAACGCGATCTGGGCGGAGTCTGGGGTGGAAAACCGGCGTGTCGCGTCGCTCGGCAACCAATGTGAGTGCCCCTTTCCCACCGCGTCGCGGACTGTGCCAATCTGGGCGGTATGGGTGAGACGAACGCGGGGCGTGGCGGGCACGTCGACCTGGCCATGCGGGTGCTCGACGCGCATGTGGCGTTCACCAAGCAGCAGCTGCGTGAGCCCGCCGGGTTCCTCGAGTTCGTCACCGAGGAGATCGACGGTGCGCTCGACGAGGCCGCGGAGCTGACGCTGGCCGAGGCGGTCACCCGCGAGCAGATCAAGGCGGTCGCGCACAAGTTCGCCGTGCAGGTTCCGGTGGAGGGGGCGATTCCCGAACTCGTCGGCGAGATCGCGACGCGCTTGTACAACCATCGCGCCAACGACGAGATCGAAGTCGGCGAGCTCGTCGACAACCGCCGCTTCGACGAGCTGGTCGACGCCGTCGCCGACCTGGACCTCACCCACCGTCTGGTGCGGCTGGTGCTCGACAGCCCGGTGACCGTCGACGCGTGCGTCGAGGCGGTCCAGCGCGCGGTGGTCACCGCGGTCGACGAGGGCCTGCACCCCGAAGGGGGAGGGCTGGTCCGATCGTTGCGCGGCGCGCTGTCACGGTTGGCCGAACCCGCGATGCCCGCGATCGAGAGCGGCGTCGGCAGGCTCACCCGCACCGGCGCGCGATTCGTGTTGCGCGGCAACAGCAGTGACGTCGACGAGGTGCTGCTCGACAGCGCCCGCGAGACCTGGCGCAAACACACCGGCGACGCGGTCGGCTCGTTCCGTGATCTGGTCTCGGCCACCGATGTCGAAGACATCGTGGTGCTCGTCTTCGAATTCTGGCGCACCTTCCGCGATACCGACTACTTCCGCGCCCTGCTCGACGAAGGCGTCGACCACGTCTTCGACAAATACGGCGACACCCCCCTTGCCGAATTGCTGGCTGAGCTGGGCGTAGGGCGCGCGGAGATGCTCGAAGAGGCGCTGCGTTTCGGCCCGCCGGTCCTGGAAACACTCGACGAGCGTGGCTATCTCGATACCGTGCTGCGCCGCAGGCTGGCCCCGTTCTACGCCTCCGACGCCTTCCGGGCCGCTGTGTCCGGGATGGAGTGACCGCACCAGTTCCATTCGGCCGCTGGCATGTCGGGATGTGTCGGTACGATTCGTGCAACGATGGGGCGCTTGCCTGCCACCGGATCTCGATCGAAAGGCTGCCGTGACACGTCTGTCCTCCCTGCTCGACCAGATCGACTCCGGTGCTGTGCTGCTGCCCGAATTCCAGCGTGGCTACGTGTGGAACCGCGATCAGGTGCGCGGACTCATGCGGTCGCTGTACCTGGGGTATCCGGTCGGTGGGTTGCTGGTGTGGGAGACCGGGTCCGAGGACATCGCGGTCCGCGGGTCGACGACCGGCTCGGGGCTGCGCCAGTTGCTGCTCGACGGGCAACAGCGCATCACCACCCTCTACGGGATCATGCGCGGGACGGCGCCGTCGTTCTTCGAAGGCGACGAGATCGCTTTCACCGGTTTGCATTTCGATGTCGAGCGTGAGCTTTTCGAATTCCAGGTGCCCGGCCGCGATACCGCGCCGGCCTGGATCGACATCACCGAACTGTTCGCCCAGGGCCCGATGCACTACCTGTCCAGGTTCCCGGACGAGTCGCCGGAAACCCTTGCGCTCTATCTCGATCGGCTGAACAAGGTTCGCGAGGTCGCCAACCGCGAGTTCAATGTCGAGACCATCACCGGATCGGATCGCACGGTCGACGAGGTGGTCGACATCTTCAACCGGGTCAACTCCGGCGGCACCAAGCTGTCCAAGGGCGACCTCGCGCTGGCCACGCTGTGCGCGCAGTGGCCGCAGGCCAGGGGCAACCTGCGCGACCACCTGATCCGCTGGGACAAAGACGGCTACACCTTCACCCTGGACTGGTTGCTGCGCAATGTGATCGCGGTCGGCAACGGGCGCGCGCACTTCGACGCGCTCGGTGATCTCGCGCCCGCGGAATTCGAACAGGCGCTGGTGGACACCACCGAGCAGGTCGATACCTTCCTCGACACCGTGGCGGGCAGGCTCGGACTCGACCACGACCGAGTCCTGATGGGGCGCTACGCGATTCCGGTGATCACTCGGCTGCTGTTTCTCAACGGCGGCCGATTCGACAACGATCTGCACCGCGACCGGGTGCTGTACTGGTACGTGCATTCGGCGCTGTGGGGCCGGTTCAGCGGCTCCACCGAGACCTTCCTGCAGCAGGACTACGACACGCTCGAGCGCGGCGGCATCGACGCGCTGATCGGCTCGCTGGAACGGCTGCGCGGCGGCTCGCTCGACCTGTGCGCCGACGATTTCGCCGGCGCCACCCGCGGGTCCCGGTTCTATCCGCTGCTCTACATGCTGACCCGCGTCGACGGTTCGCGCGATCTCGGCAGCGGCTCGGAACTCGGTATCGAGCAGTTCGGTGAGCGCACGCCCGTGCAGGTGCACTACCTGTTCCCGAAAACGCTGCTGCGCGATGCCGGTTACGAACGCAACGAAATCAACGCGATCGCCAACTTCTGCTTCCTCGGCCCCGGGTCCGAGGCCGAGCTCGGCGAGCGCGAGCCCGCCGAATACTTCGCCGAGGTGGAGCGCCGCAACCCGGGTGCGCTCGCCTCGCAGTGGATTCCGACCGACCCGTCGCTGTGGCGGGTGGAGAACTATCGCGAGTTCCTGCGCGCCCGCCGCAAACTGCTCTCTGCCTCGGCCGATGCCTTCCTCGAAAAGCTGCGCACCGGCAAGCTGCACCGCCCGACCCTGCTGACGGTGGGTGTGGCCGGGGTGACCGTCGGCGATCCCGCGGTGGACCAGGTCAACGCTCTCGTCGACGACCTCGTCGCCGACGGCTTCGGCTTCCCGCTGCTCGACAGCGAGGTCTCCGACCCGGTCACCGGGCGCGAACTCGCTGTCGCCGAGGCTTTTTGGCCCGAAGGTCTGCAGCCGGGCGTCGGCATGCCGGTGGTACTCGTGCTCGAACCGTCCAATGCCGACCTCACCCGCTTCGCCCAGCTGGGCTACGCGGTGTTCACCTCCGTCGACGCCCTGCGCGGGTACGTCGACAACCTGCGCGTGGAGGCCTCCGGTGATACCTCCGTCGACGGCCCGGTAGGCGACCTGGCCGTACTGGCCGACCGTCTGCCCGCCACCTGGGTCGGCAACTCCGAACAGGTCTGGTTCCGCTTCGCCTGGAATCAGCTGGAGCACGACCGCGCCGACGGCCCCGATTCACTGCTCGGCGCCGAACAGCTCGCCCTGCGCTACATCGCCCTGTGGGCGCTCACCCGCACCTTCTACATCCACGCCTTCGACCAGGGCAACCCGGGCGAATGGCGCTACTACCTCGGTGACGCCATCGGCCCGAGCCCCCTGGTTCCGCGCGCCTGGCTGGCCCAGCGCGCCGTCGAATCCGGTGCGCTGGCCCCCGGCATGCCGCCCGGCGACGAGGACATCGCGATCGCGCTCGTGCACGGCGTCATCGAGACCGTCGAAGAGGTCGCCACCGCCCTGGCCCATATCCTCGGCGGTCCGGGACTCTTCGCGTCCCTGTGGGCGTCGGCGGGCGCGGCCGAGCACTACGGCTACCCCCTGTCCAACGACCAGATCAACGACCTGATCAACCAGGTGGTCAACGACCCCGAGTCCCGAAAGATCCAGGCCTACAACTGGATCGAGGCAGGACTGCCGCTCTAGGGTTGCCCGGTCGCGCGCTGGAAGGTCGAGACGAAGTCGGTCAGCGCGGTGCGATCTTCGAGGTCGGCGGGCCGGTAACCGCGATCGGCTTCGACGGTGATCGTGGTGCCCGCGCGCACGGGCAGCTCGTCCCAGCACACCGGCAGCACCGGTAGCTGTACGGTGCGCTCGCCGACGGTCAGGGTGAGCGCCGAGGTGTATCTGTTCGCGACGGTCATCAGCGCCTCGACCGCCTGCTCGGTGAGCGGTCCCGCGGCGGTGAATTCTTCGATGTACACGGCCTCCACTCTTCAAGACGCTCACAAGGGAGTGACAAGTGGGGCCGCTTAGGGTGGCGCCATGATGCGTAAATGGGTGGAACGAGCGTTGCTCGTCCTGGGGTGGGGCGCGGTGGTCGCGGCGGTCGTCGGGATCGTGTTGCACGTCGTGGACTGGCGCCAGAAGTCGATGGTGTTGTTGGCGTCGGGGGCGATGTGGTTGATGCTCGGTGCGGTCGTGGGGCTGGTGCTGATGCTGCTCGCGCGGGGATGGCGCAGTTCGGGGGCCGCGGTCCTGGTGCTCGCGGGCGCAGCGTGGCTGGTGGTGCCGTCCTACATTCCGGAGGCCAGGGCGGCGCAAGGGCCGGAACTGGTGGTGATGCAGTCGAATATCCTCTTCGGCAAGGCCGACCCGGGCGCCGTGGTCGGTGCGGTGCGTGACAACAACGTCGACGTACTCACCGTCGAGGAATTGACCGTCGACTCGATCGTGGGTCTGCGCGGGGCCGGACTCGAAGAGCGGCTGCCCTACTTCTATCTCGAACCGGCGCAGTCGGGCGGTGGCGGCACCGGCATCTACAGCCGATACCCGTTGCGCGACACCAAGAAATACGACGGCTTCATCATGAGCAATATCTCCGCGATCATGGAACACCCGCAGCGTGGCCCGATGCCGGTGTTCGCCTTCCATCCGATCCCGCCCAACATCGACTTCGGAGCCTGGTCGGCGGAGATGCGCGAGGTCGACGAGATCCTCGCGGCGACCAGCGCACCCGCGATCGTCGGCGCGGATTTCAATGCGACACAAGATCATTCGGCCTACCGAGCGCTGCTCGACGGCGCGTTCGCCTCGGCCGCCGCCCAGACCGGTGACGGTGTGCTGCTCACCTATCCGGCGGATCGCCGCTGGGGACCGGTGATCGGGATCGATCACATCCTCGTCGCAGGTGGGGTGGCAGAACAGATCCGCACGCTCACCATCCCCGGCTCCGACCATCGCGCGGTGCTGGCGACGATCCGAATGGGCTTGTGACAGTAGTCGTTTACCATGTGATCGCTCGATCGCGGACCGCACGGCGTCCGCGTCTTTTCCGGGGAGGACAGCGCATGAGAAGACATCGGTTCGGCGCGACCATGGCGGCTTTGGTGAGCATCGGCGTGCTCGTATCCGGTTGCGGCGCGACAACAGTCGCCAGCGACCAGGCGCAGCCGGTGATGGACAACCCGTGGGAGGTGGCGGGGGCGGCGTCGTCCACCGGTCCCAGCGGGTCGCGTCCCGGTGTGCCCGACACGGACAAGAAGGCCGACAACGGCGACAACGGCAAGATCGACAAGCTGGCTCTCAATGCCATCGCCGACATCGAAGAGTACTGGCAGACCGAGTATTCCAAGACTTTCCGGGGCAACTTCAAGCCCGCCTCGAAGTACATCTCGTGGTCAGCGAAAGCGCCGGAGTCGGAGTCGGTGCAGTTCTGCAAGAGCAGCACCTACAAGCTGGTCAACGCCGCCTACTGCCCGCTCGACCACACCATCGGCTGGGACCGTACCGTCCTGCTGCCGCTGCTGGTCGACAAGTACAAGGAGATGTCGGTGGTGATGGTGCTCGCCCACGAATACGGGCACGCCATCCAGTCTCAGGCCGACCTGCTGCGCGGGTTCCTCACCGACGCGCTGGTCAAGGAGCAGCAGGCCGACTGCCTGGCCGGTGTGTTCCTTCGCCATGTGGCAGAAGGCAATTCGAAGCACTTCACGCTCAACACCACCGACGGCCTCAACGGTGTACTCGGCGCCACCGTCGCCGTACGCGACCGCGACCCCAATGATCCCGACGCCGTCCACGGTTCGGCGTTCGAGCGGGTCACCGCGGTACAGATGGGTTACACCCAGGGCGCCAAGTCCTGCAAGGACATCAACGAGGACGAGATCGAGAAGCGTCGCGCCGGTCTGCCCGTCACCTTCGAGGAGGATGAACGAGACAAGCAGCTGCCGGTGAACAAGGAGACGTTGACCACCTTGGCCGCCCAGCTGGGCAAGTCGATGCCGGTGAAGAACGCGCCGAAATTCGACTACGTCGGCGTCACCCGCAACTGCTCCTCGACGACCACCACCGAGCCGGTCTCCTACTGCCCGGGTTCCAACACCATCGGCACCGACATTCCCGCCATGGCCAAGCGCGCGGGAGAGGGCTCCAGCACCAAGGAGGAGCCGCTGTCGGCGGTCGTCACCGGCGACTACAACGCGGCGGCGGTGTTCGTGTCCCGCTATGCCCTCGCGGTGCAGCAGGATCGCAAGCTCTCACTGTCGGGTGCCGATTCCGCGGGCCTGCGCACCGCGTGCCTGACGGGCGTGCTGACCACGAAACTCAGTGAGCCGAGCAGTGATCCGCGCCTGTCGGCCGGTGACCTCGACGAAGCGGTCTCGGGCCTGCTCGCCGACGGCCTCGCGGCCTCCGACGTCAACGGCAAGGTGGTGCCGAGCGGATATCAGCGCCTGGAGGCGTTCCGCACCGGCGTCCTCAGCGGCGAACAGGCCTGCCTGAACCAGTTCAAGTAGGTCAGTGCGAAGCGGGCAGTGACCGCAGGGAGCTGAGGGTGTTCGCCACCGCGCGGGCAGCCTCGGCTCCCTTTGTCACGAAGTGGTTGGTGTAGTAGTCCACGTGCTCGCTGTGCTCGTGGAAGTGGTGCGGGGTGAGCACCACCGAGAACACCGGCACATCGGTGTCGAGCTGCACGCGCATCAGGCCGTCGATCACCGCGGAGGCGACGAAGTCGTGGCGGTAGATGCCGCCGTCGACGACCAGGGCCGCGGCGACGATGGCGTCGTAGCGGCCGGTGCGGGCCAGGCGCTGGGCGTGCAGGGGGATCTCGAAGGCTCCGGGGACGTCGAACACCTCGACGACCTCGGGATCGAACCCGAAGCCCGTGTATTCGGCGAGGAAGCCCTCGTGCGCCTTGTTGACGATGGAGCTGTGCCAGCTCGCGCGGATGAAGGCAACGGCGCCGGAAGACGTGGTCATGAGCAGAGTCTACTAGGTCACCCGCACGGGAACTTACTGACCGGTAACATGGGCTGACAGCCAGTCGGTGACATCGCCGAGCACCTGCGCGCGCTCGGGTTCGTTGAACACCTCGTGGTAGAGCCCGGGGTAGCGCAGCACTGTCACGTCGGTCGAGCCCGCGTCACGTTCGAGAAGGTCGGCGCTCGACGGAGACGCGATCACGTCGGCGGTGCCGTGCAGCACCAGCAGTGGCGCGGTGAGCGCGCCGAGGCGCTGTTTCACCAGTGCGGTGTGTTGCAGGATCTCCACCGCGGTGCGCGCGGGCAGCTTGCCGCGGAAGACCAGCGGGTCGTCGTCGTAGGCGCGAACCACTGCGGGATCGCGGCTGATCGTGGACGAATCCAGAGTCAGCACACCGAGATTCGGCGCGAGCCGGGTGAGCAGCGGAGCGGCCAGGCGCTGGATCGGATTGCCGAGCGGGATGTCGAGGGGTGGCGCGGACACGATGACGCCCGCCACGTCGAGCGGCCCGCGAGTCGCCAGGTGCAGCACCACCAGGCTGCCCATCGAATGCCCCAGCAGGAACCGGGGGACACCGGGATGGGCGGCGCTCGCGAGACCGAGCAGAGTCGCGACATTGTCGGCGGCGCCCTGCATCGAACCGATATTGGCCGCCGCACCCTCGGACAGGCCGTGCCCGATGTGGTCGAGCGCGTAGACGGCGAAACCCGCGTCGGTCAGTGTGGTGCTGACGTATTCGTAGCGGCCCGAGTGTTCGGCGACGCCGTGCACCAGCACCACCACCGCGCGCGGCGCCGTCTCGGGTTGCCATGCGCGCCAAGCGATCTTGCCGCCGTGCCCCGCGAACTCGCCGGTGTCGGTCGTCATCGTGGCGCTCCTCCTGCTCCGGGCGCCGCGGCGAGCCGCTCGATGAGACGCCGGTTGAACTCGATCAGCCGAGCGTAGTTGAGCCGCGAGATCCGCTCGTCGGTTCCGTGGATACGTTCCAGATCCGCCGCGTTCACCACGATCGGCGCGAAGTTGCACCGAGTCACGGCCAAGCCGTCGTAGTGGCGTGAATCGGTGGCGCCGGGCACGATTCCGGTGGTGGTCACGATTCCGGGCACCACGCTGGAGGCCAGTTCGGCGACCAGGTCGTAAGCCGGACCCGGCTCGGTGAACCGGGAGGGCTCCGACGTCGGTCCGACGAGGTCGATCGCCACGCCGATATCGCGGATCACCCGGGCGCAGTGCGCCAGCACCGCCGCCACCGAATCACCGGGCAGGATACGGAAGTTCACCAGCGCCTCGGCGCTCTGTGGGAGCACATTGGCCTTCACTCCGCCGCTGATCACCGTGGGTGCGGTGGTGGTGCGGACCAGGGCCTCGGTGGTCGGGCCCGCCGCCATGATCCGGGCGACGAGCGGGCCGGCCAGTGTCGCCAGTACGCGCGTGTCGGTGAGTTCGAGCAGTCTGCGCCGTGGTTCGGGCATTGCCTCGCGCATGCGGGCGAGCATGTCGCTGATCACCGGCGTCAGCCGCAGCGGCATCGGATGATCCTGCACGCGCGCGACCGCACGTGCCAGTCGTCCCACCGCGGTCTGCTTGCCCGGCATCGAGGAGTGACCGCCGGTCTCGGTGACCGAAAGCCGGATCGTCGCATAGCCTTTCTCGCCGAGCATGATGCTGGCCACCGGCCGGTCGACCCCGTCGGCGACGCCGTCGGTGATCACCCCGCCCTCGTCGAGCAGCAACTCCGCGCGCACGTTCTCCTTGCGCAGGTGCTCGGCCATCCGGACCGCGCCGCCGTCGCCGAAGACCTCTTCGTCGTGACCGAAGGCGAGGAACATGGTGTGGCGCGGGCGAATTCCGGCCGCCAATGCCCCCTCGACCGCCTCCAGGACGGCGAGCACGCGGCTCTTGTCGTCGATCGCGCCACGGCCCCAGATGAAGTCGTCGTCGACGACACCGGCGAACGGGGGATGGGTCCAGCGTTGCGCGTCGTCGGCGGGCACCACGTCCTGGTGGGCGAGCAGGATGGCCGACACCGCGCCCGGCTCGGCGCCGTCCCAGCGGTAGAGCCTGCTGTGGCCGAACCTCGTCAACGCCAGCTCGGCGTGCACGCGGGGGAACGAGGTCTCCAGGTGGGTGGCCAGGCGGACGAACTCCGCGTCGGCGGTGTGCGCGGGATCCTCGGTCGACACCGTCGCGCACTGCAACGCGACGGCCAGCCGCTGTGCGACCTCGTCGTCGACGCCCTCGGTGACGGGGGACATGGCGGTGTTCTCGGTGATCGGGCGCATCTCAGTCATTGTGGCCCGTGGCGAGGCCCTTCGCCCAGCAAAGGCGTCCGAACCGCCGAGATGGTGGCGCGGTGTGATGCGGTCAGACGGTCCGGCGACGCGCCATCTAAGCTGGCACCATGGCAGGAGGCAAGGGCGGCAAGCCGTCGAAGGAAGCCAGGGCCGCGGCTAAAGCGGCCCGTAAGCAGGCATCACGCGAGCGACGTCAGCAGTTGTGGCAGGCGTTCAACATGCAGCGCAAGGAAGACAAGGCGCTGCTGCCGCTGATGATCGGCGCACTGGTCGGCACCACGGTGGTCTTCTTCCTCATCGGGCTGATCTTCGACATGCAGTGGTTCCTGCTGCCGCTGGGTCTGCTGCTGGGTGTGCTGCTGGCATTCATCCTGTTCGGGCGCCGCGTGCAGAAGAACGTGTACCGCAAGGCCGAGGGTCAGGCGGGCGCCGCGGCGTGGGTGCTGGAGAACCTGCAGGGCAAGTGGCGGGTCGCCAACGGCGTCGCCGCGACCACCCAGCTCGACGCCGTGCACCGCGTCATCGGCCTGCCCGGGGTGATCTTCGTCGCCGAGGGTTCGCCGCAGCGGGTCAAATCGCTCATTCAGCAGGAGAAGAAGCGCACCGCCCGCCTGGTCGGTGACACCCCCATCTACGAAGTGATCGTCGGCAACGAGGAAGGCCAGACTCCCCTCAAGGAGCTGCAGAAATACCTCACCAAGCTGCCGCGCAACATCGACGTCAAGCGGATCGACCAGATCGAGGGCAGGCTCTCGGCCCTGAGTTCGCGCAGTGGTCCCGCGATGCCGAAGGGCCCGATGCCCCCCGGCGCGAAAATGAAGGGCATGCAGCGCGCGATCCGTCGCCGCTGACCCACTCCCGCCACGAGCCCGTCACCTTGCGAAGGTGACGGGCTCGCGACGTTTCAGGCGTTGGGTGAGCGGCCGGTCAGCAGCCACAGAACCCGGTCGTACGCCAGTAGGTGGTAACCGACGAGAACTGCCGCCGAGATCAAGGCGAGGCGCGGCAGCGCAGCGGCCCACAGTGCCGCGGCGCCACCGAAGAGCACAGCGAACTCGACGAGCAACCGGACCGGGCCGGAGACGGGCACCGGCGAACCGCCGCCGCGTCCCGGATCGTCGGGGAGGGTGAACACACCCCACAGCGTCGCGGCCGCGATCGGCAGCACCACCACGAGCAGGTACCGCCACGGTGAGTCGAAAGCGCGCCATCCGTAGACGCCGAACGAGGCGATGGCGATCAATTCGAGCAGAAAACGCACGGCCAACATGGCCGGATTCAGTGACACGGCCTGATCGTATTGCTGTGCGCGACTACGAGCAGGTCCAAACAGCTCAGCGAGCGTTGACCAGTGCCGTCCCGGTCGCCCGGTCGTGCATGCCGCGGCCGTCGGCATCGGTGAACAGCGCGGGCACCACGAACACCAGCAGCACCTGCCTGGCCAGCGCGCGCACGAATCCCACCGCCACCGGTGCGTCGATGCGCAGCACCCGCAACTTCATGAAGTACTGGCCAGGGGTGAACCCGAACAGCGTCACCGCGGCCACGCCGACCACGAACCACACCAGCAGCGGCACCGACGACGATACGAAGCTGCGGGTGATCACCGCGGCGATCCCGACCGCGATGAACCAGTCGATGAACAGCGCGACGACTCGGCGCCAAGTGGGGGCGAGGGAGCCCGCTCCTTCGCGCGGCAACCCGTACAGCTCACCGGGGTAGCCGGAGATGTCCGAGTCGCCGGGTTCGCCCGGGGATCCGGATAGCCATGTGCCGGTAATACGCGCCATGGCTCCCAGGATAGTGGCGCGCGATCGGCCGCCCACGACCGCATTAATGGAGGTCACGTCAGCGCGGGATCACGCGGATGGCAGGATTAGCGTGAAGGTCGCGCCCGGATGGCTGACATCACCCAGGTATCCGGCTCGCGTAACACTGGCGAAACACAGCCTTGACTGTTGGGAAACACCGCGTCCTTAGCGTCAGGTCGCGACGAACCCCTTCGTGGCGACTGCGCGCAGGTCGTTCGAAAGGGCCAGCATCGCGACTGGCTGGGAACCGATTCGTAAGGAGAGCAAGTGACGTTCAGCACGGCCGAAGAGGTCATCCAGTACATCAAGGAAGAGGACATCGAATACGTCGATATCCGCTTCTCCGACCTGCCCGGCGTCCAGCAGCACTTCTCGATCCCGGCCAAGGCGTTCACCGCTGACCTGGCGGAAGAGGGTCTGGCGTTCGACGGCTCCTCGGTGCGTGGCTTCCAGTCGATCGACGAGTCGGACATGCTCCTGCTCCCCGACTTCAGCACCGCCCGGATCGACCCGTTCCGTGCCGCGAAGACGCTCAACCTGAACTTCTTCGTGCACGACCCGTTCACCCGTGAGGCGTACTCCCGCGACCCGCGCAACATCGCGCGTAAGGCGGAGGAGTACCTGCGTTCGACCGGTATCGCCGACACCGCGTACTTCGGTGCCGAGGCCGAGTTCTACATCTTCGACGGCATTCGCTACGGCTCGCAGATGAACAGCTCGTTCTACGAGATCGAGTCCGTCTCGGGCTCGTGGAACACCGGCAAGGAGTTCAACCCGGACGGCAGCCGCAACCTCGGCTACAAGGTCCGCAACAAGGGCGGCTACTTCCCCGTCGCACCGTACGACCACTACGTCGACCTGCGCGACGAGATCTCGACCAACCTGCAGAACGCGGGCTTCGAGCTCGAGCGCGGGCACCACGAGGTCGGCACCGCCGGTCAGGCCGAGATCAACTACAAGTTCGGCACGCTGCTCTCGGCGGCGGACGACCTGCAGCTGTTCAAGTACATCGTGAAGAACACCGCGTGGAAGGCCGGCAAGTCGGTCACCTTCATGCCGAAGCCCCTCTTCGGTGACAACGGCTCGGGCATGCACGTGCACCAGTCGCTGTGGAAGGACGGCAAGCCGCTGTTCCACGACGAGGCCGGCTACGGTGGCCTCTCGGATCTGGCGCGTCACTACATCGGCGGCATCCTGCACCACGCCCCGTCGCTGCTGGCGTTCACCAACCCGACCGTGAACTCGTACCACCGTCTGGTGCCGGGCTACGAGGCCCCCATCAACCTGGTGTACTCGCAGCGCAACCGCTCGGCTGCCGTGCGTATCCCGGTGACCGGCAACAACCCGAAGGCCAAGCGCATCGAGTTCCGCGCGCCTGACTCCTCGGGCAACCCGTACCTGGCCTTCGCCGCCATGATGATGGCGGGCCTGGACGGCATCAAGAACAAGATCGAGCCGATGGCCCCCGTCGACAAGGACCTCTACGAGCTCCCGCCGGAGGAGGCCAAGAACATCCCCCAGGCCCCCACCAGCCTGGCCACGGTCATCGATCGCCTCGAGGCGGACCACGACTACCTCACCGAGGGCAACGTCTTCACGCCTGACCTCATCGAGACCTGGATCAACATCAAGCGCGAGCACGAGATCGCCCCGGTCAACCTGCGCCCGCACCCGTACGAGTTCGAGCTCTACTACGACGTGTGATCCTGACCTGTGGGAACGGGCCTGATCGGCCCGTTCCGTACGCAGTGGGTATGCAGTAAACGGTGTCGAGTCCACCCGCCCCGTGATCACAGAACGCGATCACGCGGCGGGTGGACTCGTCTGTATCCGGGCACAGATGCCCGGCGAGGTAGCGCGCTATGAACCACCGAGCGACATGGACGTCACCGTGCGCGTCGGGCAACCGTCCGGCGCGGGCTGCCCTGCCAGACGCTCATCGATCCAACGCAGGACCGCGGGAGTCGCGCTGATCGCGAGACTGACGTGCTCGCTCAATTGGTCCCGCGTATAGGTGATTCGGGCCCCCGATGCGCACCACTGTGCCACCGCCCTGTCGGGCCCCGCGATGGTGACGATCTCGTCGTGCACGGCGTTGTAGAGGAACAGCGGCGCGGTCTGCGACGAGGGGCTGAAGTCCAACTCGGCCAACGACTCTTGTATCTGCTCGATGAGTTGCGAAAAAGGGATCGTCAGGTAGTCGTCCATGCGCAGGAACGCGTGCTGAGCCACGTTCGGCGTCACGCATTTGCTGTCCCCGGCGGCCATCAGCGCTTGCCCGGCAGGCGTCAGGTATTTGTCGAAGGCCGCCGCCAGACGTGGATCGGCGCGCAGCATGCCCGGCAGGAGCGACGGCAGGAAACCGGAGAACGGACCGGCATCGAGCGTCCCCATGTAACTGCCGATGGGCGCTGTCCCTCCACCCATGGCGACGCCGACCAGTCGTATTTCGGGAGCGTAGGTCGGCTGCACGTGCGCGACCCAGCTGGTGCCGTACGCTCCGCCGGAGTAGCCCATCGCGGCAACCGGAGTATCGGTGCCGGACAGGCCGAGCGGCGCGAATCCCTGGGCCGCGCGCACTCCGTCGAGCGCGGCGTAACCCGGCTGTCTCGGGGCGAACAGCGTCCCCTTCGGCCCCTCCCAGTCGGGTACGGAAATCGCATGACCGGACGACAACATCTGCTCGATCTGAATGAGATCCAACGAGGAGTCGTACTTGTCCGGCGCTCCTTGCCGGAGCACGTAGGAGGGTGCGCACTGTGGGGCCGAGGCATCCGTGGCAGCCTGATAGGTGATCAATCCTTTGACCTGACCGGTTCGCGGGCGCAGCACCGTCGTCACGGTCGCCATGGGTCGGCCGTCGGTATCGGTCGTTCGATACAGCAACTGCCAGGCGTCGGCGTCCTGCGCCTGTGGCGTCAGCGAGGCCACCTCGACGGGTCGCGAATTCAGGATGGCGCCCGGTACCTGCGAGTCCCAGCCCGACGGCGGGGTGTAGAACGGGTCGTTCTGCGGAGTGGTCAGCGGATCCGCACTACCGACCGCCGTGGGAGTACCGGTCAAGCACAGCACGGCCGAAACTGCGATCAGAACCGAGCGCAGCTGACCGCGCTTGACCACTGAACGCCTTGCACCACAGGCTGATACGACACTGCCCACCATTCGGACTTCCCTCCCTGGAGGGGACCGCTCCGAATCCCCCTGAAGGCAGCCAGATTACATCCCCTGATCCGGATGAATGCCCGAACCGACGACGAAGTTGGTCCCTCGATCAGTTCGCCCGCAGCGAGCGATCTGGCCGGGTTGGTGGCGCGTCACGTGCGTCGGGGAACGGATTCGGCCAACGCCGCGCGGGCATCGATCAGGTGTCGGTCGAGGTCGCCGCCTTCGTGGAGCCAGACTCGGTACGCGGAGAAGAAGCACGCCATCCCGATCTTCGCCCACAGGGCAGGCCGCACGTCGCTGTCGACAGCGACGCCCAGTTGGCGGGCCAGGTGGTGTTCGATGAGCTTTTCCACGGCGGCCTGTTTGGCCAGGTCGCGGGCCTGTAGCGCCGGCGTGCTGGTGATCAGGGCGTCGCGGGTGCGCGCCTGGGCGAGTTGTTCGCCGCCGAATCTGCTGATCAGTGGGGTGATGACGACGGCGAGGGTGGTTTCGGGGTGTTCGCCTTCGGGGCGTTCGGCGAGGAGTCGGGCCAGGTCGGCGCGCAGGTCATCGTCTTCGGGGAAGACCAGCTCTTCTTTGCTGGTGAAGTAGCGGTGCAGGGTGCGGGTGCCGACTTCCGCAGCTGCCGCGATCTCGGCGACGGTGACGCCGTCGAAGCCACGTTCGGCGAACAGGCGGAACGCGGTGTCGACGATGGACTGCCTGGTCCGTTCCCGTTTGAGTTCCCGCAGCGACATCGAGACAGTGTCGCACGACAGCCATATATGGCAGACTGTGCCATATGACATCAAGTGACAGAACATTCGTCGTCACCGGCGGCACGAGCGGGCTCGGCTACGAATGCGCCAGGATCCTCGCGCTCGACCCGCTCAACACGGTGGTGATCACCGGTCGCGACGCGACTCGAACTCGGGAGCTGGCCGCGACGATCGGTGCGCACGGTATGGCGCTCGACCTGTCCTCGCGATCGTCGGTCGGCGCGTTCGTCGCCGAACTCGTCTCCGCCGACCTGCCACCGCTGGCCGGCCTGGTGTGCAACGCGGGCGTGCAGTTCACTCGTCGGACCCTCACCGCAGACGGTATGGAAGCGACCTTCGCCACCAATCACCTCGGCCATCTCGGCCTCATCCTCGATCTGCTCGACCACTTCACCGCACCGGCGCGAATTCTCCTGGTGTCCTCGGGAACCCATGACCCCGACCAGTTCACCGGGATGCCGCACCCACTGCACGCCACAGCACACGAATTGGCCTACCCGCCGCCGCCGACCGAATCCGCACAGCGCGACGCTCGTCGCCGCTACACCACCTCGAAGCTGGCGAACCTGCGAACCGCCTACCACCTCGCTCGCGAGTTGGCCCCGCGTGACATCACGGTGAACGCGTTCGACCCAGGTCTGATGCCTGGAACCGGATTGGCCAGAGACGCGGGCGCTTTCCAGCGGCTGGCCTGGAAGACGATCGCCCGCGCCCTCGTCGTACTCCCCGGTGTCCGCACGCCGCAAGGATCCGGCGCGGACCTCGTATGGCTGGCCGCGGCGCCGGCCCGCGAGGGGATCACTGGTCAATATCTGGTGCGGCGTACACCGGTCCGATCCTCTGCGGCGTCCTATGACGAACCTGAGCAGCGGGCGCTGTATCGAGACAGCCTGGAGTTGCTCACCGAGTTGGATGCGGGTGACCCGGGCGACACGCCCCGGATAATCGGGGCTGGACGGCGAGGCGACGACCGGCAATAGTCCGGGGGTGCGATTGGGTGTTGTGGTGGCGCGGGCGGTGGCCGGAGTGGCGTTGGTGCTCGGGATGGCAGCGCCGGTCACGGCCGAGCCGGTGAATGTGGCGTTCACGTGGACGCAGGAGTATTTCACCGCGCCGGACGGGACTCGGCTGCACGCTGATGTCCTTCGGCCGCCGGGTGTGGCGGCTGACGCGCGGACTCCGGTGTTGTTGACGGCGAGTCCGTACCGGGCCCATCTGGCCTACCTGTCCCAGCCTAGGCCCGGTGGTGGGCCGTCGACCGATAACCTGCCGGTCGAGTGGGCGCTGCGGGCCGGATACACGTATGTGATCGTCGATCTGCGCGGGTTCGGTGGGTCCAACGGATGCCCGGATTTCGGTGGCCCGGGGGAGCGGTCGGATGTGGCGGCGGCGGTGGAGTGGGCGGCGAGCAGGCCGTGGTCGACGGGTCGGGTCGGTGTGGTCGGGACGTCCTACGAGGGGTGGACCGGGATGATGGCGCTGGCCGCGAAGCCGAAGGGGCTGGCCGCGGTGGCGGCGTTCGAGCCGGTGGTCGATCCGTACTCGTACCTCTACATGCAGGGCACTGCGTGGAAATTCGGTGGAAAACCGTTGACCGAGGACGGGATTCGCCCCGCCGACACCGCGGGCGCGGAACACCTGGCCATCGCTTCGACCCCGGGCCACCCCGACGACGGCGACGAGTACAAAGCCAATGCGATCCAGATGACCCAGGACTGCGCCGCCCGCTACCTCGCCCTCACCACCGACCACAACGCCGCCAACCCGGACTGGCGCGAGCGCGACATGGTCGAGGCCGTCCGCGGCAACACCACCCCGATGTTCCTCGGCCAGAGCTTCCTCGACTCCAACACCCGAGCCGACCGCATCATCGAGGCATGGGAAGCCAGAGGCCCCGGCGAACATCGCGCCTGGTTCGGCCAATGGGGCCACTCGGACTGCCGGGAAAAGTGCGGCACACCCCAATTCGGCTCGGAGCTCTACGCATTCCTGGACAAACACGTGGCGGGCGCCGATGTGGAGGTGCCGGGTCCTCCGGTGACCGTCGGCCAGTTCGACGGCGGTTGGCGCGGTGAAACCGTGTGGCCGCCTACGGATTCCCGGCGGGCGTCGGTCGCCTTGCGCACCGGGAACTACAACGATCGTGGTCTGTTGCCCGGCGCGGACCGGGAAATCTGGTCGATCTCGGCGCCGGTCACCGAGCCCGTTCATCTGGCGGGCCGGGCCACTGCTGCGCTGACCCTCTCCGGCCCGCCCGAAGCGACTGTCGCACTGGAGCTTTACGACATCGCCCCCGACGGCCGTGCCACGGTCATCACCCGTGGCATCGCCCCGGTCCGCCCCGAATCCGAGATCCGGTTGCTCTGGCAGGACGCCCGCCTGGCCACCGGCCACCGCCTCGGCGTCCGGATCACCAACGCGGTCGACGACGTGTGGTCGCACACGCCGACGAACGCGACCGTCACCGTCGCCTCCGCCCGCCTGGACCTGCCCTTGCTCACCACCCCGCGCGAGCTGGACCTGCCCGGCGGCGTCCCCATTTGGCACGCGCGGTGGCGAACCGAGGAGACCATCGCACTTCCGCCGGAGATGGTGAACGACCCCGCACTTCGCGTCGAACTCGGTGCCGAGTGAGTGTGATCCGCGCGGTGGCACGGCCGAGTCTCCACGGATGCGGTCATCCTGGCTAACGGTTCATCGTCGGGCTGTTCTCCACGTATCGCGGTGCGGCGCTGGCATCTTCGCCTCGCACGACACGCGCGACCAGATCAGGATGGGTCAGCTGCGGGTAGTGCCCGGTGCCGACGATCGTGGTGACCGGCCGATCGGTCGGCTCGATCAGCGGATCGTCCGCACCCACGATGATGTCGACCGGAACCGTGACCCGCGCAAGCTTGGCGGCGAGCTCGTCTCGCGAGGAACCCGCGGCGCGCAAGGCCGCGAAGGTCCGCTGGGCGACGCCGGGCCGCCGCAGATTCGCCACAGCGGAGGCGACGGCGGGTCCATCCGGAATGCTCAGTCGCGCAGCCAATGTCGCAGGAGACATCCGCTTGACGACCTCGGCGGCGATGGGCGAACCCGTGAGCCAGGAGGCGGGCTGTTGCAGAAATGCGGGGGCGATGAGCACGAGTCGTGACACCCGATCGGGATGGCGAAGCGCGAATTCGATGGCGGGCCAGGTACCGAACGAATGACCCACGATGACCGGTCGAGTCCGCACCGGCGCCATCAGCTCCGCCATCCAGTCACCGGTCGACTGCGAAGTAGCCGCCGAACGGCCCAGCCCGGGCAGATCGGCCGCCAGTACCGGTCCATCCAATTCGCGCACTACCTCGGCCCACGAATCACTGTCGACCGGAATGCCGTGCAGTAGCACATATTCCGGCTCGACCTGCTCGCCTACCACCCACGTACCGTCGCGGAATCCGGATTCGGGCGCGGGTGTGACGGTGCCGTTGCGACTGGCGACGATCCCGTCGGCGTAGGTGCGCAGCAGTTCGCCGACCGGCGGATGAGCGACGCCGAGCCGTCGCGCGACGATATCGCTGTCGCCGGTGTCGTAGCGGTCGCTGCTGATGAAGGACAGCGCTTCGGGATCGGCATGGGTCACCGCCCGTGGCAGTCGCCGGACCAGCGCGGTCGGCAACGTGAAGCGCGGTGCGGCGACGTGCAGATGATCGGCGACGAGCCGAATCAGTTCGGGCAGTGCGGGAGTCGCGGCATCCAGCAGCGGATAGGACTTGCCGACCGTATCGGGTTGCGTGGGCAGCCCGACCATGAACCGGGCCACGTAGTCGAGATCGACGACCGGGACGAAGGTATCGGCGGAGCCCGGCAGTGCGGGCAGACGACCCTGCCAGAGATTGTCGATGATGTCGGAGAGCCCGAAATACTGGCCGGGTCCGAGGACTCCGGAGGGATTCGCCATGGTCAGCGGGATGTCACGGTCGGCCGCGATGCGCCGCAGCAGCAGATCGGCCTCGACTTTCGACGCCTCGTACGCGCCGTTGCCGTAGTCCTGCTCGCCGCCGTCCTCGGCGGCGCGATAGCCGGTGATGTGCACGACGCGCCGCAGATCCGGTTGCCGTGCGGCCCATTCCAGTACGTGCACCGCCCCGTCGAGATTGACCCGACGCGCCACCTCCGCATCCAGCCCGAACTTCATCAACGCGGCCGCGTTGTACACATCGCGCACCCCGTCGATCGTGTCGCCCAGCGCGAGATCCGGTTCGGCGATATCGGTGGTGGTGATGGTCAATCCGGCCGTGTCGACACTCTGCGTGTCGAGCCAGGTCCGCAGCCGATCCTGACTGCCCGCACGCACCGCGGCGGCGACGGTGTGCCCGGTTCGCAGCAGCTCGGCGACCAACGAGCGGCCGATGAATCCGGCGGCGCCGAAAACAATCGAGTCGGGGTGTGCCATGGTGTCCTACTTTCAGTAGACCGATTTACATATTTTGGAGACGTAAGTCCGGAGTGGAGGCGGGAGGAGTTCAGACCAGAATGTCGATGGTGTCGGCGAGGTGTCGCAGCGGTTGGCGTGAGCGGTGGGTGCGTGCGAGCACCAGTCCGCCTTCGATCAGGGCGAGCGCGACCGTGGTGATCCGTTCGGGCTCGGGATGACCGAATCCGATCAATCGTTCCCGGATCGCCTCTTCCCAGAGTCGATATGTCGCTGAACAAGCCTGCTGCACGGCGTCATTGGTAGACGCGGTGTCCAGGGCGACAGCCGCCACGGGGCAACCGATGGTCCAGTCCGATGCTTCCAGCTGATCGCCCAGCAGGTTCATCATCTTGCGCGCGAAATCTCGTGCGTCCGTCGCCTCGATCGTGCGGATGATCCCCGCGATGTCGCTACCGCTCTCGGCAAGCGCCGCGGCCACCAATTCGTCCTTGCCGCCGGGGAAGTGGAAGTACAGGGACCCGCGCGGCGCCCCGCTCTCCTGCACGATCTGATTGAGCCCGGCGCCGAAGTAACCATGCGACTCGATCAGCGACCGCGTCGCCCTGATCAACTTGCACCGGGTTTCGGCTCCCTTTTTACCCACCCGCTAAAACTAGACCGATCTATATATTTTTGCAACCGTGGCGAACCTCGGCGTCGGTTGGTTTGTCGCAACCAGCGGGCGCCGAGTCGACTACGTGTGGCGTGATGCCAGAAGTTCGGCCGCGTCCCCGCACAGTCTGTCGATGACAGTGGCGGCAGGTTCGATATGGGTTACCAAGCCGACGCTCTGGCCCGCGTCCACGGGCGCGAGCTTGGGATCGTCGACCGCGATCGCCGCGCGAAGGCGTTCGGCGTCGGGTAGGTCGTCGGCGTCGGGTCGGACCCACGGGTCGGTGAACTCGTTGCGCAAGACACGCGCCGGATAGATCGGCGGCCAGGGCAGATCGAGCGCCTCGTCGAAAGCGGTGGTGACGGTGGTGCTGCTGGAGTCCGCGGCGAGCATCGCCAGGCGGGCGGATTCGGGCAGCAGTGATTCCTCGGCGGCGGCCAGGCAGGTCCCGAGCCACGCTCCTGCCGCTCCCGCTGCGAGCACGGCGGCGAGCGTGCGCCCGGAGCCGATACCCCCGGCGGCCAGGACCGGCACGGTAGCGATCTCGAGAACTGCGTCGAGCAACGGCAGCAGGCCGAGTCGGTCGGCGCCGTGACCGCCGCCTTCGCTACCGCGCGCCACGAGAACGTCGATGCCCGCATCCTGAGCCCGGTGCGCGCCGGGGGCGTCGTACACCTGGGTGACGGTAAGGATGCCCGCGTCCTGTACCTGCGGCACCCAGGCGAAATCGGTGCCGAAACTGACCGAGATCAGCCGTGGACGTGCGGCGATCGCGGCTTCGAGCAGGCCGGTTTCGCGGGCGCGGACCCAGTCGACGAGCCCGATCCCGTCCGGCGTACCCGCGATGGCCACCTCGCGCCGCAACGCCGCGACCGACCCCGCGCTGCCCATCCCGATCATCCCGAGCCCACCCGCCGCGCTGACCGCCGCCGCGAGCCGTCCCCCCGCGGCGCCACCCATCGGCGCGTTCACGACCGGCACGCGCAGACCCAACGATCGAGACCACGGTGTCGACAATGACTGCTCTGACATCGGTGCACCTTTCGCCATGGCTGTGACACTCATCATCATGGCAGCCGACGGCGGATCCTCGAGGCGCGTATCTTCGACGGCACTGCTGAACGACGAGACGGGGATGCGATGACGATCAGAGATCGCCTCGAACAGATGGTGGTGGAGCCGCCGATGGTCTTCGGCGAGCCGATCGACACGGCCGACGGCACGACCATCATCACCGTCTCGCGCGGGAGTGGTGTCCTGCGCCACGCCCGTCCGGTCGGGTTGTTCGTCGTCCACGAGGGACGTGTGCACTGGACGCCCGCGATGGACACCAATCGCATCGCTCAATTGGGTGAGTGGATCGGCCTGCTCGCCGCGGTCATTGCGGCACTGGCGATTCTGCGCCGCCCGCCGTGGCCGGATCTGGGCCGCCGGACCCACTGAGCCCGTAGAGCGCGAGCGTCTCGAATCGCTGCCATGCCTGCGCGGGTGGTGTCGGCGCGCTCGGTTCGATCACTGTGCCGAGCACGCCGATCAACCCACACGACACGAACGCGATCGTGCCCGCGGGCTGCTCGCCGAGGAGCTCACCGACCAGTTCGGTGACGCATTGCTGGTAGGCGCGCACAACGGTGGCGGTCGCTTTCGGCCCGATCAGCGGGCCGTACACCTCGGGATACTGCGCGGCGAGATGGAACATCACGCGCAGCGGCAGGAGCGGGGAACCCGGCGTGGTGGTGCGGACGATCTCGCGACGCAGGAATTCGGTGCAGCTCACCAGCAGCAGGTCGTCCTTGTCGCGATAGTGCGCGTAGAACGTGGACCGCCCGACGTCGGCGCGAGCGATGATGTCGCTCACGGTCACCTTGTCGTAGCCGCGCTCGATCATCAGCTCGATCAACGCCTTGTGCAGTGTGTCCCTGGTGCGTCGAACCCGGCGATCAGGGCGCTCGGCCATCGCTTCCTCCTGCACGGTTTCCCCGGATCTGTTCGATAACGGACACCTCCGGCGATTCTGCTCCTGGTGACGCGCGCGGCGGCGTCCGACCATGAACTCATGTCCCGAAATCAGCTTCTCACCCCCATGTTCGTCGACGACGCCGACACGGGCCTCGTCATCGCAGGCCTGCGTCGCTACAACCTGTTCACCTCGGTGTTCTTCCTCGGCAGACACCGTCGGCTGCTCGCCGAATTCGTCACGCGCTCCGGTGCGTACCCGGGTGCTCGCGCACTCGATATCGGTTGTGGTCCCGGCAAACTCGTCCGAGCGCTTGGCGACGCGGTCGGACCGAGCGGCGCTGCCGTCGGCGTCGACCCCTCGGCCACCGCGGTCGCCGACAACAGCGACAGGGATCGTGCCACCCACCATCGGTACGTGGTCGGCCCGGCGCAGTCGCTGCCCCTACCCGATGCCGAATTCGACGTAGTTATCTGCACTTTCGTCATGCACCACATCCCCGAGTCACACCGTGACGCCGCGATCGCCGAGATGTGGCGGGTGTTGCGACCGGGCGGACGACTCCTGCTCGCCGACGCGTCACCATCACCCCGCATGCGGAAAGTGCTCTCGCTGTTCCTCGGCCGCGGCGGCGATCCGTTCGCCGACGCCGATATCCGCCACTACACCGGCCAGGTCGAGGCGGTCGGCTTCACCGATCTCAGCTACACCCAGAGCCGCGATCAGACGGGCATCCTGACCGCGCTGAAGCCGGTCGCCCACCACTGATCTCGGCACCTTGTCGGTGCCCTCGGTTAGGGTCGATCTCGACACGATCACCAATCGAGCACGGGGGTGCGGCATGGAGTTCGATCAGCGCGAAATCGAAGCACGGGAGTTCGCCATCGCGGCACACAGCGATCAGCGCTATGGCGAGCATCCCTACGTCACCCATCTCGCGGCCGTTCGTGGTGTCCTCGACGATTTCGGTTACGGCGGTGAACTCGGCCTCGCCGCCTGGCTCCACGACGTCGTCGAAGACACTCCGATCACGGCCGAGGACGTCGAATCGCGTTTCGGTCGTGAGGTTCTCGACCTGGTCTGGGCGGTCACCGGCATCGGCCCCGACCGCAAGGCGCGAAACCAGAACGCCTACACCAAGATCGCCGCACACCCGAGGGCCGTGATCCTCAAACTCGCCGACCGCACCGCCAATGCCGAGGCCAGTCCGCTCGCCAGCAGCTGGATGGGCATGTACCGGACCGAGCACCCCACCTTCAAGGCCCACCTCGGCGAACTCCTCGCCGACGACCCCACCGTGGCCCGCATGTGGGAACGCCTCGACCGTCGCCTCGACCCCTCCGTGGTCCCGCCCACCGATCAGTGGGCCGAGATCGACCAGCTCGTTGCGGCCGGCGAACACGAGAAGGCCGTCGCGGCCGTTCAAGCGGCCTTCGACTGCAATCCCGGCGAAGCGGAGTTGATCCTCGCCGAGCGCGCCTGAAACGCGTCGCTGACGGCGTGGCGGGCGCCGCAGTGGTTCGGGCAGATGTCGACCGCGATTGTGGCCTGCGGAATCCGAACTCCTGCTGGCCCTTCTGGTCGTCGCGTGCGGGTGGTTCAGCAGCCTGAATCAGGTCGGGGATTCGGGGTAGTCGGCCGGTCTACAGCGAGTAGCTGACGAGCAGCGGCGACTGCGAGCTCTTCGTCCAGTTGTTCGTGGCCGGTCTTGCCGCCCCCGCCGGGTCCGCCGTCGTCAGCGATGACACGTCGGGCCGACAGGTGGATCCCGTCGACGCCGGTCCGAAGCAGTGCCGGGATGTCGCCGACGGCGATTCCGCCACCCGCCATGATCTGGATCCGCCCTGCGGCGTGATCGACCAGTGCGGCGAGTCCGTCGAGGCCCTCGGCGCAGGTGGCTGCCCCGCCGGACGTGAGCACCCTGGTCATGCCTTCGGTGATGAGCGTGTCCAGCGCCGCCTCGCGGTCGCGGATCTGATCTATCCCACGATGAAAGGTCAGCTCTATGTCGTCGACATCGACACCATCGAGAACACGGCGTAGACCCTCGTCATCGACCTGGTGGGCGGGGGTGAGCGCACCGATCACCAGACCGGACGCGCCGGCCGAAACCGCCGCGCGCGCATCAGCGTTCATCACCGCGAGTTCAGCAGCGTCGGAGTACACGAAACCGCCGGCCCGGCACCGGATCAACACGTGGACGGGAACCCCGGTTCCCACCACCGCCTCGATCGTCCCGATACTCGGCGTCAGCCCACCCGTACCGCCCAGCGCCGCACACAATTCCACCCGATCCGCCCCGGCGCGGCGAGCGCCGAGCGCACCCGCCACGTCCTGCACCGCGAACTCGAGCGCGGTCACGTCAGAACGACTGCCAGGCGGGCTTGTTCGCCAGCGCGTACTTGTAGTAGTCCGCCAATTTCAACTTGCTCGCCGCGGCTTCGTCGATCACCACGGTGACATGGCGATGCCACTGCATGACCGAAGCCGGGCAGAATGCCGACAACGGCCCTTCGGCGGCGGCGGCGATCGCATCGGCCTTGCCCGCGCCGAGCGCGATCATCACCAGATGTCCGGCCTCGTTGATGGTGCCGAGACCCTGGGTGAGCACGTGATGCGGCACATCCTCCGGTCCGTCGAAAAAGCGCGCGTTGTCCTGACGGGTCTGCTCGGTGAGCGTCTTCACCCGCGTGCGCGAGGTCAACGCCGACCCGGGTTCGTTGAACCCGATATGCCCGTCGGTACCGATGCCGAGCAGCTGCACGTCGACCCCACCCGCCGCGGCGATGGCCGCGTCATACCGTCGGCCTTCCCCCGCGACGTCGCCTGCCTCGCCGTTCGGGCTCAGCACCCGGGCGGGATCGAGGTTCACATGGTCGACGAACTCCGACCGGATCACCGAGAAGTACGACTGCGGATGATCTTTCGGCAGCCCCACGTATTCGTCGAGCAGGAAGGCGCTCGCGGTCGTGAAGTCCAGCTCACCCTCGCGATAGCGGCGTGCGAGCTCCTGATAGCTCCCCAGCGGCGACGACCCGGTAGCCAACCCGAGGATCGCGTTGCCGCCTGTCACATAGCCGCCGACGATATCGGCGACCGTGCTCGCCACCTCGTTCTCATCAGCCCGGATCACGATTTCCATCAGATTCCTTCCGTTCCGGCGACGAAGACCCGCCGCGGCCGCAATGACTGGTCGGTGACAAGGATGTCGGCACGTGCGCCGACTATGAGACTGCCGTGTTCGCCCTCGAGGCCGAGGACGCGAGCAGGGGTGCGTGTCGCGGAGATGACCGCGTCCGACAGCGGTATGCCCACATCGAGGACGGTCCAGCGCAGCACATCGATGAGTCGTGCCGTGCCGCCCGCGATCGCCCCGGGTGAACCGTCGTCGGTGGCGAGCCGGGCGACACCGTCGTGCACCTGAACATCGAGGGCGCCCAGCCGGTAGTCACCGTCGCTCATCCCCGCCGCCGCCATCGCGTCGGACACCAGCGCGATCTGATCCGGCCCGACGGTATCGAACACCATCGCCACCGTCTCGGATGCCAAATGCACACCGTCCGCGATCAATTCGACCACCATCTCGCCCCGCCCGGCCGCGGCCAGGCAGGCGGCGACGGGACCGGGGGAGCGGTGGTGCAGTGCGGGCATCCCGTTGAACAGGTGGGTAGCGGTGATCGGCCCGCCACGTGCATCGGCGATGCGCGCCACGGTGGTCGCGGCATCGGCATCGGTATGCCCGAGGCTCGGCAGCACATCGTGACGGCGCATCGCGGCGAGCAGCTCATCGAAATGCGCGGTCTCGGGAGCCAATGTCATCGACCGCACGGTGCCGCGCGCCGCCGCGTAGATCCGCTCGAACAGCGCGGGGTCGCCGGGAATGATCGCCGCGGGATCCTGTGCCCCACAACGGCTCGCATTGATGAACGGCCCCTCGAGATGCACCCCGAGCAACGCCCCGTCCTCGACGAGATCAGCCAGAATCGCCGCCTGCGCGACCAACACGTCCGGTTGATCCGACACCAGGCTCCCCATCAACCCGGTAGTGCCCTGACCTCGATGATGCGCCGCCGCGACCCGAGCACCCCGCGCATCAGCATTCGGAAAACCGAACCCGGCGCCACCGTGGCAGTGCAGGTCGATCAACCCAGGAAGCACAAGCTCATTGCTCGGTGCCGGAAGTTGCTCGGGGTCAGGATGATTCGCGACAGGGCCGACCCAGGTGATCCGATTGTCATCGAATTCGACGATCCCGTCCGCGATCTCACCCTCGGCCGTTCCTACGAGTCGACCGCGCAGAACCCCCATTACAACCAACCCTTCCGGCCACGCCTGACACCGGAGCGGCTGGCAGCTCCCGAGCGCCAGGAGGAGGTGGACGCGAAACCGACCACCGGAAACGCACGCTCGGTCCGCACGACAATGGCCGACAGAGGGGTGGCCCCCACCGTCTTCGACGACCGACGACGGAAGCCACACCGTGGTCCGACCGACGGCCGGACCCCACACACAACAACCGTTTTCACGACCGCCCGATGATCGCCGCAACAACCTCACGCGCCACCTGCGGATTCCGTGCCGCACACGCCGCATCCGCCGCGTCCTGGCACCGCTGCATATCCACCGCGGCCAGCGCCGCCCGCACGGAGGGCAAAGCGGGCACCGACATCGACAAACTCGTCACCCCGAGCCCCACCAGCACCGGCGCCAACGTCGGATCCGACGCCGCCTCACCACACACCCCGACCGACTTACCCGCAGCCGCACCGGCAGCACCGACCATAGCGATCAGATCGAGCACCGCGGGCTGCCACGGATCGAGCAGCTGTGCGAGCCCGCCCGCCATCCGGTCGACCGCACACGTGTACTGGCTCAGGTCGTTCGTCCCGATGCTCACGAAGTCGAGATGCGCGAGCAGATCGGCGGCGCGCAACGCGGCCGCCGGGATCTCGATCATCGCCCCGACCTTCGTCAACCCGGATTCCCGTGCCAGCGCGGCGAATCCGGCAGCCTCGTCCGCGGTGGCGACCATCGGCGCCATCACCCACAGGTCGGCCCCGGTCGCCTTGCCCGCGCGGGCAAGCGCCGTGAGTTGCGTGGCAAGCGTCTCCGGGAACACCGTGCCGATCCGCAGCCCGCGCACACCGAGCGCCGGATTCTCCTCGCTACCGAGATCGAGAAACGGCAGCGGCTTGTCCGACCCGGCATCGAGAGTCCGCACCACCACGCGCCGTCCGGCGAACTGTTCGAGAACCGCAGTGTAGGAAGCGGTCTGCTCGTCCAGCGACGGCGCGGACGCCTTCCCGAGATACATGAACTCGGTGCGGAAGAGCCCCACGCCCTCACTGTCGACCGGGCCCGCCTTCACCGCGTCATCGACGGTGCCGATATTCACCAGCAGCTGCACCGGCGTCCCGTCAGCGGTGTGTCCCGGCCCGCTGGCCGCCGCGATCCGCGCCTTGTCCGCGGCGGCCTGCTCGACAGCGGCCCGCTGATGCTCAGGACTGGGATCGATCACGACCTCGCCGGTCGTGCCGTCGAGCAGCACCGGCACACCCTCGACGAGCCGATCGGTGTCGGGACAGCTCACCACCGCGGGCAAGGCGAGCGACTTCGCGAGAATGGCGGTATGGCTGGTCGGCCCGCCCTCGGTGGTGAGCAACCCGACCACATCACTGTCGCCCAGCATTGCCGTATCGGCAGGTGCGAGATCCCGCGCGACCAGCACGAACGGATACCCCGGCTCCGGAATACCCGGCATCGGCAGCCCGAGCAGCACCGCGACAGTGCGTCCGCCGATATCGCGCAGATCGGTCGCCCGCTCCGCCATGTACCCGCCGAGCGCTTCCAGCTTCGCGCAGAATCCCTCGAACGCCAGGTGCACCGCGTGTGCCGTCGGCATTCCGGCCTCGAGTTCCTTCTGCGTGGCGGCGACGATGCCGGGATCACGGGCCATCGTCGCCGACATCGAAAGGATCTCCGCCGCAACACCGGTCACCCGCGCGGCCCGCGCGGCCATCTCGTCGGAGACGCGACCGAGCGCGTCCTCGACCCGTGCCAGCTCCTCGGCGGGCGAGCCGCCGACAGGATCGTGCGCCGAGGTCTCGAACTGCGATCCGAACCGCAACCACGGTGCGCACACCACGCCCGGACTCACACCGAGCCCACGGATCACCTGTTCCGGCATCAGGCGGCGTCCAGGTCCGAGGCGATGAGTTCGGCCAACTGGTCCAAGACCGCGTCGGCACCCTCGGCGTGCAGGGTCACCTCGGCCCCGTGGTCGGCGCCCAGTGTCATCACCGCGAGCACGCTGGCCGCGTCGACCGGCTCGCCACCTCCCACCGAAATCCGCACCGGCACCCCCGTGGCCTGCACGGCCCTGGTGAGTTTCGCGGCGGGCCGCGCGTGCAGCCCCACCTCGGATCCGACGATGACGGTGCGGGTGCTCATGGCCTCACTCACCTTCCAGTTTCTTGTCCAACTTCGATTCGACTTCGGCGACCGATGGCGCATCGGTTCGAGTATCGCCCGTGGCGGTCAGCGCGGCCTGCGCCTCGACCGCGGCCGTGTCGGGCACGCCGGCCTCGACGTCGGTTTCCGACTCGCGACCGGGGGTCCGCAGGTTCCACTTCTTGATCACGAAGCTGAACAGCGCGTAGTAGATCACCGCGTAGCCGAGCCCGATCGGGATCAGCAGCCACGCGTCGGTCGCCTTGCCGAAATTCAGCAGGTAGTCGATCGCGCCGGCGGAGAACGTGAATCCGTCATGGATGCCGAGCGCGTTCACCAGCGCCATCGACGTGCCCGTCAAGATCGCGTGCACCACATACAGTGGCCACGCCACGAACATGAACGAGAACTCCAGCGGCTCGGTGATACCGGTGACGAACGCGGTCAGACCGGTCGACAGCATGATGCCGCCCACCAGCTTCTTCTGCGACGGCCTCGCATTGCGCCAAATGGCAAGCGCGGCAGCGGGAAGCGCGAACATCATGATCGGGAAGAAGCCCGTCATGAACGTGCCCGCGGTCGGATCACCGGCGAAGAAGCGGTTGAGGTCGCCGCGCACGACCTGGCCGGAGGCATCGTTGTAATCGCCGACGAGGAACCAGACCGTGGAGTTCAGGATGTGGTGCAGACCGGTCGGGATGAGCAGTCGGTTGGCCGTGCCGTAGATGCCGCCACCGACGACCGCGTTGTCCGCGACGGCCTCACCCACCCAGGTGAGCGCGGAGTTGAACGCCGGGTACAGAAACGCCATGCCGACGCCGACGATCAGGCCGGTGAACGCCGTCAGGATCGGGACCAGCCGCCTGCCGTTGAAGAAGCCGAGGAAATCGGGCAGCTTCGTGCGATAGAACCGCTGCCACAGGATCGCCGACAGCAGACCCATCACGATGCCGGCGAGGACGCCGTAGTTGATCAGCGCCTGCGCGCCCTTGGGGTCGGTCTTTCCCGCGAGCACGATCGGTGACATCGCGTCGAAGACGCCGTTGATCACCATGTAACCGACCACCGCGGCCAGCGCCGTCGACCCGTCGGACTTCTTGGCCCAGCCGATCGCGATACCGACGGCGAAGATCAGTGGCAGCCAGGTGAACACGGCCTGCCCGGCTGCCGAGATGACCGAGGCGGTGCTCTCCAGCGCGGAGAAGCGGCCGAGGAGATCGTCCTGGCCGATGCGCAGCAGGATGCCCGCTGCGGGGAGCACCGCGATCGGCAGCATGAGGCTGCGACCGAGGCGCTGCAATCCCGCGAACACCTTCGATTCTTGTTTGGGTGTGTCGGTAACGGCAGTCATGTCGACCTTCTTCGTGCCGGCTTCCCGGCGGTCTCGGCGAGGGAGGAGCGGCTTGCCTGCCGATCCGGGTTAACTGTTGTGAACCGGTGTACCTGACGGGTACTGTCCGGTCATAACCAGTTGCCAGTTTGACCAGGTGGAGGTCGGATGTCAACCGCTGAATATGACGTGGCGCACATTCGAGGCTCCCATACTGGTACCGGCAACCACCGTGGAAAGGGAGAACACATGTCCAAAGCGGAAGCGATCGTTGCGGGCCTCGGCGGCGCCGACAACATCGTCGAGATCGAGGCCTGTATCACCCGGTTGCGCACCGAGGTGAAGGACGGAAGCAAGGTCGACGAGGCCGCGCTCAAGGCCGCGGGCGCTCACGGTGTGCTCAAGTCGGGCTCGGTCGTGCAGGTCGTCGTCGGCCCCGAAGCCGACACCTTGGCCGACGACATCGAGGACATCCTGTGAGCATCCCGGTCCTCGCCCCGCTCCCCGGCACGGTCGTTGCCCTGTCCGAGGTCCCCGATCAGGTCTTCGCCGAACAAATCGTCGGCTCCGGCGTCGCCCTCGACCCCGACCGCACCCGCGGCCCCCTGATGGTGACGGCCCCCATCGCAGGCAAGATCCTCAAACTCCACCCCCACGCCTTCGTCATCCTCGGCCAAGGCGTCGGCGTCCTGGTCCACCTGGGCATCGACACGGTGAAACTCGAGGGCGAAGGCTTCGACCTCCTCGCTACCGAAGGCGACACGGTAGAAGCAGGCGCCCCCATCGTCACCTTCGACCCGACGAAAACCGCCGCCACCGGCTACTCGATCATCTGCCCCGTCGTAGTCATGGACTCAGCGAAGAACTCCGTCCACACCGACACCATCGGCACCACTGTGGAAGCCGGAGCCCTTCTGTTCGATTCGCCGTAGGGTGCATGGCTGTACACCGGCGAATCAGCTAGGTTCACACCCCAATCCGTTACCGTCGCGGTCGAGCCCGTACTCATCGGGCCCGATCACGCGAACGGGCCCGGTGTACACCGGCCCATCGCCGACACCCTCGCAGTCCACGTCGCTGACGATCGGGACGCAAGGTTCATAGGACGAGTGACAGTCGCGATCCGGTGCTGCACGGAACTGGCTCGATTCACTGTTGCGAAGTACGTCGGTGATCGGTTCAGTGGTGGCTGACGGCGACATCGCGATGGCGATAGCTACGGCAGCGCAACTGGCTGATCCGAGTAATTGCACTGTTCTCATAACTGATCCGATCATTAGAAGCTCATCGATCATTGTCTCGCTAACCTCCCGCAACGGATAGGTTGGAGATCGAATCGTTGGGCGGGTGAACCGTTGGTCTCGGCGGCGCGTAGTCCGTACCAGCGGGTCGATGCCGATTCGTGTCGCATCAACAGGAGGACGACCGGTGAGTGGAGCGGATCAGACCAGTGAGCAGTTCGCCGACCGGTTGTTCGGTGCCGCGCTCGGGGCGATCGACATTCTCGCGGTGCATCTCGGGGATCGGCTCGGCTGGTATCGGGCGTTGGCCGAGGGTGGTCCCGCGGATGCGGGTGAGCTGATCGCGCGGGCGGGTGGGGATCGCCGGTATGCGCAGGAGTGGCTCGAGCAGCAGGCGGCGACCGAGATTCTGACGGTGACCGCGGACGGGCGGTTCGCGCTGCCCGCCGGCGCTGCGGAAGTTCTCACCGACCCGACCAGTCTCAATTATCTTGCGCCACTTGCTCGTATGCTGGCGGGCGCCGCCGCCCAGATGCCCGCGCTCGTGCGCGCCTACCGCGACGGCGGTGGTGTCGGCTGGTCCGAATACGGCGCTGACATGCGCGAATCCCAGTCCGACATGAACCGGCCCTGGTTCGAACAACGTCTCGCCACCGATCTGGCGGGGGTTCCCGACATCCACGCGCTGCTTTCGCGCCCGAATGCCAAGGCGGCCGACATCGGCTCCGGCGGCGGCTGGTCCGCGATCGCCCTTGCCCGCGCCTACCCCGAGCTGGCGGTCGACGGCTACGACATCGACCAACCCTCGGTGCGGATGGCCACCGACAACGCCGCCGAGCTCGGCAACCGCGTCCGCTTCCACCACGCCGACGCCGCCACCGACCTCCCCGGATCCACCTACGACGCGCTGTTCGCCTTCGAATGCCTGCACGACATGCCGCACCCCGTCGAGGTGCTGACCTCGATGCGCAAAGCCCTGCGTCCAGGAGGTTCGGTGATCATCATGGATGAGGCCGTCGCCCCGGAATTCACCGCACCCGCGAGCGATATCGACCGCCTGATGTACGGGTTCAGCCTGCTGGTCTGCCTGCCCGACGGCATGGCACATCCCGGCTCGGCAGGTACCGGCACAGTGATGCGCTCGGCGAAGCTGGGGGAGTATGCAGAGAAGGCCGGTTTCACCGCCGTGGACGTGCTCCCGATCGAGGACTTCGGATTCTGGCGCTTCTACCGGCTCACGGTCTGATCGACCAACTGCTCGGTCTCGACCGTCCAGCGCCTGGCGAGGTCGTCGAAATACCGCTGGCTGCTCCACAATCGGTAGTTGCCGATCACGTAGACCCGCCGCCGTGCCCGCGACACCGCCGTATTGAGCACATTCGGATTCGTCGCCGCCCACCGTCGCGATCCGCCCGCGGCAGGCGATGTCCCCAGGATCAGCACCACGACCTCGGCCGAACTGCCGTGCATCGCGTGGACAGTACTCACCTGCCGCTGCGCGAACTCCGCACCGAGCACCTCACGGGCGACCTCCTGCGCGCCACCGGCGACGTCACGGAACGGGCTGACCACCCGGATATCGGCCGCGGCCACCCCGTCCTCGGTCAACCGCGCGAGCAGCGCGGCGAGCGCTTCACCCTCACCGGGAATCCAATTACCCTCGGCGCGTACGGATCTGACATCGATCCACCGATCGTGCCCGGGGAATTCCGGCCGATCCGGGGTGGCGAACACCAGCAGATCATCGCCATAGGCAATGTGATGGGTGAGTTCGAAAATCGGCCGATCGCTGCGCCGATGGACCCGCAACGGCGTACCGACCCACACCGGCGCGACCGAATCCGAGGGCATCAGCCACGTTCCGAACCGCGCCCCACGATCAGCCGCCTGGCGCGCCGATGCCTGGTCCGGCATCCACTCCGCATCGAGTCCGTACTGCTGCACCAACGCTTCCTGCGCCGAAGTAGGCAGCACGCCAACAGGTCCCAGTGAACGATAATCACCGACGATCACCGCACGCCGAGCCCGCCACAACCCGCCGGCCACCGACTGCGGCGCAGCCTGCCCGGCATCGTCGACGAACAACCATCCGAGCGCCTCGGGACCGAGCCCGGCGAACAGTCGAGGCAGCGCGGTGAAGGTCGTCGTGATCATCGGTACCGCGAAGAACAGCGTCTGCCACGCCGCCGCGACGGTTTCCGGTTTCGGCGCGACCGCGAGCTCACCACGGATCAACGCGATGGCGACGATCAGATTGTCGCGAATCCGGGGCGCCGCGTTGAGCAGGAACGCGCGATGCAACTTCAACGCCGACAGGAACAACTCGCGCCGCGCGCTCGCGTACTGTTCGTCCGCCCAGGGATTGCACAGCTGGAACTGCTCGTCGTCACCCGCGACATCACCGAACGGGATAGTGCGCGCCCAGTTCTCGCGCCCACGCTCGATGATGTCCAGCGCCGCCGCCCGCCGCTCGGTCAACTCGACGTGCTCGCGAATGAGCGTGCGGCCGTTCTCGGCCGCCCCCGCCCACTGTTCGCGCGTGTATTCGACTTCGGTCTGGCGTCGCCGCATCTCCGCCTCGGCGATATGTCGTTCGCGCAGCAACTCATTGCTGCGCGCACTCCATCGCCGCCCCGCTCGGAAACCGGTCGACAGCGATGCCACGAACCCGGGCTTGCGCCCACCGTGCTCGGTGAGGAACTTGCCTGCCCGATGATGGGCGGCTTGCGCGGCCCGCAGATGTTCGGTCGCCAGCTGATGACGCTCTCGCCAATGCGCGTGTGCGTCATCGGCATTGGTGATCTCGACCGCCGTCGACTGCAACCCCGTGTTCATCGTGGGCAAGTCGGCAACCGCATCGGCGACGTTCTGCCGGTCTTGCGCGAGCCTGCGCACCTCGGCCCGACGCGTGGTGAAGTCGCGCACCGCGGTCGACCAATCCGGAATCGAATCCGGGTCGGCCTCGGCCTGTTTGAGGATGTCGAGCATCCCACCGTTCGGTGCCCCGGTCTTCCGCTCGGCGGCGAACCGATCTCCGAACCAGAACTGTTCGGCGAATGTTCGTCGCGTTCCGCCCAGTGCCGCGGCGACCAATCCCCACGCGGGTGCACCGCCGACGAGTTCGGCCAGGTCGGTGAAGTGATTGAGCTCGCCGTCGATCGCGCCACGATGCTGGACCTCGGCGACCACATCGGCCGCGGTGGCATCGCTGCCCGTCGCGAGCACCACTTCGAACCCGGTCACGCTGTTCGCCAACCGGTGCGCGCCCACCGTGTAGTTCTTCGCCACCTGGACCTGCTCGGTGACCCCCGCGAACACCGCCATCGGATCGTCGAATGCCGCCAGCTGCGCGGCCCGCTCGACCAGAATCCCGGCCAGCAGGTCTCGCAGCATCGTTGTCGTTCCGGTTCCGGGAGCGCCGTGCACGGCGAAAATCCCGGCACCATCACGTAATTCAGACAGCGCGCGGTCGACCGCGAACTGCTGACCCGACACCAGCGGGTCACCCGGCCAGCGACCGTCCGGAACGAGCTGGGGGAGTAGTCCTTCGACCACTGCGTCCTGTCGTCGACGCACATCGATCCGGTCGTCGACAGCCAGCCCTTCCGCCGCCATGAGGTAGCTCCGCAGCGCCGCGCCGATATCGCCGCGTTCCACCGCCTTCGCGAGTTCGGCCAGATCGGGACCCAGCCCGCTGTTCAGCCGATCCTCGGCGGCATCGCTATCGGCGTCACGCGCCGCGACCTGGACGCACGCCACCCGCACGCCACCGGCCCGCAATTCCGATCGAATACCCAGCGCGGCACACAGTTCGCCGGTGAATATTTGCAGGTCGCGCCCGGTCAACCGGGGCGCCTCGGCGATATCCTCGTCGTCGGCGGTGGCGAACCGTTCGGCGAAGGCCAACGCCGACATCCCGGCGAGCCCGGGCGAGATGACTCCATCCGCCCCCGCCGCCATCACCGAAGCCGCCACACCACGGCCTGCCACATCCAGCGCACGCCACCGCGGCGCCGGACCCATCTGTTCGTTGTCGGACTGGGCGTCTCGCGTGAGCGTGTCGAGCGCGGCAGTGAATGCCGCCGAGTCGTGGTCGAACCCGTCGGCCCAGCCGACATCGTCGGGCCCCGGCGCTCGCAGCCGATTCACGGCCCACGCCAACCCCGACAGGGTCGCCGAGCCCCCGACAACCACCCCGCTGTCGGTGAGCGTCACCGCGAAAGCCGCTGTGGTCCCGGCCCGTCGGGCGTCGGCCTCGAGCTGATCCTCGCCGAAAGTGCGCACCAGCGATTCCCGCGCGCGCCCCAGCTGGAACAACCCGCCGTACACGACGAACTGCCACACCCGCCCGGTTTTCAACGGGGGCAGGGCGGCAAGGTTTTCCCACGGCGCGCGTTCATCCGCCGCGAGATCGACCACCAGTCCGTCGGTCTCGGCGTCCGGTACAAGTTGTGGACCGAACAACTCCACGGTCTGCCAGAAACGCACGAGCCGCGCCGCGTGCTCGGAACCGCCCACGATGCACCCCAATCCGGTCGGCGATCATTGCAGACAACCCCGATCACGGTACGCGATCAGGATTCCGCTGGCACGCCACCCCGACGGTCGCGTCGGTCGTGGCGAGACCATCGATGCTGGTCCTACCGTTGCGGCAAGCACCCCGCCGCCCGCAGCACGGTGATGTCGATGACGATGTTCTCCTTCGGTTCCGATTCCGCCACAGCAGAACCCGCCCCAACAACCGTCCCGGCTATCACGGCCACCGTGATCCCAGCTGCCTTGACGATTCCCGTCCGTGCTCCTCGATCAGCGCCGTCCACACCGACGAACAAGGTTGACCGCCCTGAGCCCCCGGAAGCTTCTACCGCCCGTTCGGAAAACCCTTTGACCCGTGTACCTTCGGCCGCGCACGCTGGAATAATGGACGACTTAGCCCACGCCGCAGACCTGTTCGTGCTCGGTGAGCTCAACGGTGCAGACCTGTCCATGGCCGCTGCCGAGGCACTCGCGCGTGGATTCGAGAGTCCGGCATTGGTCGAGCTCGCCTGCCTTCACCGAACGGACTGCGGTGGAGCCCCCGAACTCTTCCGCACCGCCATGGCCGAACTGGACGTCGTGACCGACTGGCGGGCGAGGGAAGTAGATGTCCGGCTCAGGCTGGCCCGAGATCACGCGACAGCTCTGCTGGCCGACGAGGGCGCGTCGGCCTCCCACCTGGGTGAGATCACAGTGCAACTCATGGAGCTCGCTGGATACCCGGATCCGCCCGCACCGGAATTGGAAGACCTCGCCAGAGAGTTCGAGGTGCTGTCCGAGTACCTGGAGTTCGTCGACCCGGCAATGATCCGAGAGCAGATTCGACAGGGGTGCCGCAACCTCCTGGCGGGCCCGCCTTACGCGCTGGTGAACGCGCACATAGTCACTGCGCCTCCCGGGCAGCAGCCGGCACGACCTGCGAGATGGCGCCGATTGGTCGCCTCTCTGCGGTCGAGGCGCGCGATCAGCGCAGAATCATCTCCACCACGGCCTTCGGTGCTGCAAGCCATTCACGAACGTTGTTGCGTACCTCGGTGATCTGCCTGCACTCGCAATAGGCCACCACCCCGTCGGCCTCGATCCCCGCTGCCCGGCACAACGCCACCGCACGGGGGAGATGCTGATACTGGCTCACGATGATCGCCCGATCGATGCCGAACATCGACCTGGCCCGCTCACAGGTCTCCCGTGTGGAGAGCCCAGCACGATCTGACCGGACAATGGCCGGATCGATACCGTGGTCGAGTAGATAGCGCGTCATCGACGCGATCTCGTCGCCCGACGAGCCGCCGGCATCCCCGGACAGCAGAATCTCCGCGGCCTTGCCCGCCTCGACCAACTCGATCGCCACATCGAGACGTCCCCGTAAGTAGGCCATCGGAGTTCCGTCCGGCGCGACCTTGGCACCCGGGATGATCACGACAGGTGCACCGGTCGCGGCTGCCACATCACTTCTATGGCCGGACGACAAAGTCCACATAGCGATGTTCGCCCCAGCCGTCACCAACACCAGGCCACCCGCCACGACAAGTCCGGCCTTCGCGATGCGACGCAACCGCCGACGCGTCCCGCTATGTTCCTCCGCCATGCGCACTTTCATACATGAACACTGCGAAAATATCCCCTGACTAGGGGATTTGACATTGCAATTGTCGGCACGTAACTTTATTCGAGTCAGAGCGACACGGACACCGACTCAGCCGCCCAGCGGCCGGGACACGAGGTAGTACGATGAGCGCCTGACTGATTGCGTGTTCAGTGCAACTCGGATCGGATTTGCTTCCGACTGGTTGTCTGAGCTAAGTTTGAACCCTTGCCTNTTGTCGGCACGTAACTTTATTCGAGTCAGAGCGACACGGACACCGACTCAGCCGCCCAGCGGCCGGGACACGAGGTAGTACGATGAGCGCCTGACTGATTGCGTGTTCAGTACAACTCGGATCGGATTTGCTTCCGGCTGGTTGTCTGAGCTAAGTTTGAACCCTTGCCTCACCGAAACCCCGACGACATGTTGTTGGTAGAAGTGTGTGCGTGTGTTCTTTGAGAACTCAATAGTGTGTCGAT
>NZ_LMFE01000009.1:0-384580 GCF_001427185.1 Nocardia sp. Root136 | reverse complement strand
ATCGCCTCGATCCCGTTGGCGAGGCCGAGGATATCGGCGACATGATCCTCGCACGCTGTCGTCAACGACTTCAGCGTCGCACCATCGACATTGAGCAGCTGAAGTTTGCCTCGGTCGGCGTTGGCGAGTAGGGCGGGCCACCCCGTCGTGCCGTGTCCCGTCGAGCCCGCCATCGTGCCCACCTCTCCTGCCGTTGTGCCACACCTCGTTGTTTTCCTAGCATCGACCAGCTGATTCGGTGCGGGTGTGGGGATTCGGCGGTGCTCGCGTACACCGGCTGTTCATCCGCATCCACGAGCTCGCCGACCGCGATCGGACAATCCGCGAGGTCGCGGGCTCGGCGTGGTTAACCGCAGATGACGAAACCGGGATCATGTGTTCGCTGACCTGAGCGGCCGGGTCGGTCGTGTTTAGGTTGGCCGCATCGAGCGGAAGTGTGGTGGGTGAAACGATGGTGGAGCCGAGCGGCGGCGGTAAGACCGGGTGGAATGGTCTGCTGGACAACGCCGATAAGGGCAAGCTGCAATTGCTCAATGTCGATGGTGCGACGCTGAAGTCGTTGACGACAGCGTGCGAGGATCATGTCGCCGATATCCTCGGCCTCGCCAACGGGATCGAGGCGATCAAGTGGGACTCGGTCACCAACTGGACCTATAACAATTCCGAGCATATCAACGCGCGAAACTTGACAACCACTCTCCGTAGTATGGAGATGATGTTCCTGCAGTTGAAGAACAAGGCGCTCGAACTGGCCATTGCCTTACGTAAGTATCAAACAGTTGTCGCTGACATGGGTAACACTTTCGCGGCCGCGTATAAAGCTTTCACGCATACCGAGTTGGATAATGAGAGTTTGTTCAACGCGCCGAGTGCGCGTAATCTCGCTCCCGATCTCATCATATGGAGTCCGATCTCGGGCGGTTCGTGGAAGAACGGCCCGCCCAAGGCCACCGGTGGTGGATCCGGCGCGTCCGGTAGCAGCGGAGCGTCCGGTAGTAGTGGCGCTTCGGGTAGCACCATCGACACGCGCGCGCAGCGGGCCGTTGAGGCCGAAATCGAGTCCGGTGACCACTTCTCGCTGATGGACTACCTGAACATCGCGGCGATCTTCGACCGCAACGATGGCAAGGTGTGGGAAATGGCCGGACAGTGGCGAACGGCGTCGACGATCTGGAACAAGTCGGTGGAGAACTTTCGAATGAAAGTCGCACCCGCGTTCACGAGCGGGAATTGGAAGGGCGCCGGCGCCGACCAAGCCGTCGTGTGCCTCAACGCCTATTTCGACCAAGCGAGCGCGTTACGCGCCGCGATCGCCGGAACCTCCGACCTACTCGGCGATACCGGCGACTTCGGCCTCTACTGTTGGTCACACCTACCCCGATACAGTCAAGCCACTTTCGTAGACAAAGAAGTCGACGAGATCAACGGCATCGACGCGGCTAAAGACTTGGCCAACGTCATCAGTTGGTGGGACTCGACCGAGGCAGGCTATATCGGCTACCCACCGGGCATGCGCCAACTCGCCGCCCGCATCCCCGCCTACGCCGACCCCACACCACCCGCGGGCGCCAGCGGCTCGAGCGGTGCCAGCGGATCAGGCGGCGGCAGCGGCAGCGGCTCCGGCAGCGGAAACGGCAGCGGCAGCGGTGGCTCGGGCGGCGGAAACGGCAGCGGCTCGGGCGGCGGAAGCGGCTCCAACGGATCAGGTTCCGGCGGCGGCCAAGGATCAGGCGGCAGCAGCCTGCCGAGCGGTGGACCGAGCAGTACGCAGCCGACGACCNAGCGGCAGCGGTGGCTCGGGCGGCGGAAACGGCAGCGGCTCGGGCGGCGGAAGCGGCTCCAACGGATCAGGTTCCGGCGGCGGCCAAGGATCAGGCGGCAGCAGCAAGGACAGCGGTAAGAAAGAGGACGACAAGAAGGACGAGAAGAAGAGCGGCGGTACCGGCACGTCGACCGGCAGCCCCGGGCAAGCAAGCGGACCGACCGGTCCGGCGACCGGGGCAAGCGGTTCCGCTGGGTCGAGTGGTGGAAGCGGCTCGACCGGAGCCGATCTACTCAGCTTGTTCTCCGAAGTCCTGCAACTGATCTCGTCTGGTCTGCCGAGTCTGGTCCAGCTGGGCAATCAGCTGATCGCCCAGCTCGGCCCTGGTCTGCAAGCCCTGGCCAAGGCCGTCGAGAACGGCTCGATGACGGTGAAGGACGCGATCGCGGCCGCCGCCGAACAGATCGGCGAGGATATCGGCGAGCTCGAGCTCGCCCTGCTTCCGCCGGGCGCGACCGGTCCGATTCCGGTGCTGGAACCGATGATTCGAGCGTTGCTTCCCGAGGGTGATCGAGGCGCGGGCGCACCGGTCGAGCCGGTGTTCACCACCGCCCAACTGCGCACCGAGGCCGAGCCGAGGTCGAGCGTTCCCCTCGGGCGCCAGGTCACTGTGGAGGAACAGCGTTGATGGAAAAGACATGGCATCTCACCGGCCTCGAGTACCGCGTCTTGCGACAGCGATTGCTCGATCGAAACACGAACTGGCCCTTCATCTTCCGATCGGAAGTTCGACGCGCCTACGAGTACGAGTTCGTCAAGGCGCGGGTGTGGGGCGAGCTGCGGGCCAACTGGGACCCCGCGCTCGCCGAGGTGCTGGCCAAGGCTCTCACCGCCGACGTGCGAATCGCTGTGCTCGGTCGCGACAAGCGCGATCCAGCGGACTTCAGCGGGAACATCACGGTGACGGCCAAGCGTTTCGGTGATCGGGCCCTGGTGATGCAAGGGTTTCACACAACTACCCGCGACAGTCACGACCAGCTCGTTTTGACCGAATGCGACGCGAGCGCCCTCACCGCACTGCTGGTGGCCGAGCTGCCCGATGTGGCGGCAGGCAGTCGGGGTCGCGTCGTGCTGCCGAGCCACGACAGCGCGGCCGAGTTCGACCATTGGCACGGGCGAAGCACCCTCTACGACGTGGGCGACGGCGACCACGAAGTGCGCGGTCGTGACTGGCAGCGCGCCCCCAAGGCGACGGTCGGCCGGATTCTGATCACGCACGGACACTCCGCGTTCGGGCCGCGTGGTCAGGTGAGGAAGGCGGTGTTCTGGGAGGACCACGTCGATGACGGTCGATATCTGATCGATATCGGTCCGCCGGTAGCCGCCATCGGCACCGATGCCGCCGGGCTGGCCAAGGCGATCGATCGGCAGATCGGTGAAGTGCTGTTGGTGCGTGGCGATGAGGCGCGCACCGGGTTTGTCCGGGGGAGCGTGTATGACGACGGAGAGTGAGCGCGGCGCGGCCGGTGACCGGCTGAGGGGCGAGGCCACGCAGGTGCTCGACGAGGTGGTCGAGCTGATCAGTGGCATCGCGGCCGCCCAAATCCACCAGCGGCAGTTGACCGCGACGGTGTCGGTTGAGGGTGAGCGGATCACCGTCGTCGCCGACGCGTCGGGCGCGGTCGATCGGATCGAATTCGCCGACGACATCGACGAATTGAGCTACGGCCAACTGGCAAGGTCTACGCTGCGCGCTGCTCAGCAGGCCGCCGAGCAGGTCCGCGCCCGAGCCGATGAGCTGCTCGCGCCACTGCGCTCGCTGCACGCGCGCCTGCCCAAGCTCAGTGATCTGGTCGACTGGCTGCCACCGCAGGACGAACTGCCATCGCCGCCGCGAGCCTCGCTCACCCCACCCGATGAGCGCGGTCCGCGCCCGGACCCCGTGCCCGGTCTCGACCCGGAGACGGTGGAACTCATCGAGCTGCAACAGCAACGCGCTCTGCTCTACGCGGTCGGCGCGGCGCAGGGTGGCCGGGTGACGGTCGCGGTCAACGCCGACGGGGTGATGATCGACCTGCGCCTCTCCGGCAATGTCGGCGATCTCGACTACGACGAGCTCGCCGAGGTGATCGTCGAGTGCTCACGCGTCGCGGTCGCCGCGGTCGCGCGCAAGGTCGCCGCGCTATACGGCACCGGCCGCGATGACCGGCCGCACTACGAAGGGCCGGCCGCGATGGTGGCCGAGCTGAATCTATTCCGGGACCAACTGCGCTGAGGCGCGAAGTTTCTCACCAACACGGGAGTGACAATGGCAGCTGACGAGAACGGTCCCGGCGGGTCACTGTGGACCGACCTGCCGAAAGCGGCGGGTAACGGATTGTTGCTGCTGGAACCGGGGGCCGCGCAGCGGGCCGCCACCCATGTCGAGACCATGCTCGAACTCGTCGTCGGCGCGCAGGACTGGATTCATCAGAACGTCGGCGTCGCGAGTCCGCCGGTGGCGGCGAGTGTTTCGGGTCAGTTGATGTGGACGATCTTCAACGTGAAGTTCGGCACCCAGCTTCTCGATCGAGTGAACAGCCACCGCGACATTCTCACCGTGATGGGAGAGACCTTCGTCGCCGCCGGCCAGAAGTATCAGCGCACCGAGCACGACTCGGAGGTCAGCTTCGACGAGATCTCCTTCGATGAGCCCAAAGGCACACTGCCAACAGGTGTCCCGCCCGTACTGACGGTGCCGAACGCGCCGACCGCGCCATTGCTGGGCACCGAATACGACGCTTTCAGCTTCGGTCCTGAGCTCGGCGCGCAACTGAGCTGGGAGACGCTGTGGGTGGTCTGCAACGGGATCGACGCGCCCGCCGTCGCGGCCGCCGCAAGCGTGTGGTCTTGGCTTGCCACGCATTTGGACACCGGCTTCACGACCCTGCGGACCAGCATCAATTCGGTGTCGGACCAGTGGAAAGGTGCGGGCGCGGAGCGGGCGATCGCCGCGACCGATCACTACGTCACCGTCTCCCAACAACTGACAAAGGATATGAGGCTGATGAGCGACGCGCTGCTTTTCACTTCGGGCTGGCTGCAGCAGACCAAGACCAACGCCATGCCGCCGACCCCGCAGCCGCCGCCGGGGACGAGCATCACCGCGCAGATGCTCAACAGCGTCAACCTGACGCGGTATCAGGAGAACTTCCAGACCTACTACTCCAACAACTACGTGACGACAACGACGCGCATCGTGAAGCTCCCGGTGCCAACCGCGATCAACCCGCCGCCCATCGAATCCTACGACCCGCCGGAGAACCTGCCGTCGAACGAGACGCACGAGGAGGACGGGAACGAGACCTCGTCCGGCGGCGGCGGTGGTGGTGGCACATCACCTGGTTCGGTGCGCGATGACACCCCGGTCGATCAACCGCAGCGCGAAGGCGGTGATGGTCCATCGGGCAATCAGTCGCCGCTGACCGGAGATACACCGGGAGAGGGCACGAGCCCGGAAATCACGACGCCGGAGTCGACACCGGGCCTGTCGGAGCTGCTGAACCAGGACCTGAATCCGCTGAACACCCTGGCGACCAATGAGCCCGAGATACCCATCGGCGCACCGCTTGTGACGAACGCGATCCTCCCACGCGGTGGATTGCCGGTGCTGAGCGGAGTCGGGGGACCGCGCGGCGGTGTGGTCGCCAAGCTGGGCAATATCGAGCCCAAGCTCTTTCCCCGGGTCGCTGCCATACCGGAGGAGCGGTTCGTCGGTAGAGCGGGCCCGGCCGGCGGATACGGACCGGGCATGCCCTTCGGTGGGATGCCCGGCCGCACCGGCAATGGTGACGAGCGTGAGAAGAAGCGTGAGGAGTACCTGAACTCGACCGAGCACCTCGATGAGGCGCTCGGCGTGCCCGAGCGCAGTGTGCGGCCGGTGCTCGACCGATGAGCCGTACCTGGCACCTCACCGATGTCGAGCTGATCGCCGCGTGGGACTCGCTGTTCAAGGACCGATTGCCGCCTCCGTTGTTCGCGCTCTATCGCGGCGAGGACGCCGATGGTTGGCAGCGCCTGGCTGTCGCCGCGCTCGACATGCTCGCCGAGACCGACGACGGCGCGCTGTACGCCGCGCTGAACCGGGTCGCCAACGCCGACGTGGTCGTCACGGCGGAGGCCTTCGATCCACGCGATGCGGGCGATCCGCTACGGCGGGTGCGCGTCATCGCAGCGAGACAGGGCGAGGGCGCGACCCTGATCCAGCAACTGCCAGGTGAAACCATTTGGCACAGTGGTGGTTTCACGGTGAGCTCGGGGTCGGGCGCGCGGCTCGCCGCCGCCGTCGTCGGGGCGCTGCCGTTCTGCGCCGCCGGGCGCGGACCCCGGTTGGTACTGAGTACCGCCGGGCGGGCGGACGGCACCGACTCGCGCTGTCGGGCGTCGCGGGTCTACGACAGCGAGCTGGATGGCGAGCGGGCGAGCGCGACCTGGCTGAGTCAACCGGTCGAGTGCCTCGGCATGATCGAAACCCGGCTCGGTGCGTCGATTTTCGGTCCGCGCGGGGTGCGTCCCTATCGGATCGACTGGCGGGATCTGGTCGGCGACGGACGCTACGCGATCCTGACCGACGACGAGCAGATTGCCACCCCGGTCGACCGCGCGCACCTGGCCGAGTTGATCGGCGCCGATATCGCGACGGTCGACCAGACATTGGAGGACGAACGCTATGTATGACCGCGACATCGAACCGGATGCCTGGGACGCGGGGCTGCCCTTCGACGGATTCGCCACCGGCGATCCGGAGCCGCCGGTTTCCGGTACGGACTCGGCCGGTCCTGCGGGCGAGACCGTCGAAGGTGAGTTCGCCGAAGGTCGGTTCGCCGCCTACACCGTCGATGAGGCGGCACTGCGTGGCGGCGCGATCACGGTGCGTACCACCGACTCCGGCCTACCACTCGCGGTACGGGTGAACGCCGACCAGCTCCGGCGCAGCCCCGCCGACCTCGCCGACGACCTGCTTGTGCTGTGTCGTCAGGCTGCCGACCGCGCAGGCCTGCGTCGGCGGGCCTACCTGGCCGACCTCGGCGTACCGCCGGACGCGCTCGACCTGCTCGGACTTCCGGTTCTGGCGCAGGTCGAGCAAGCCGAACTCGGCTATGAGGCCGACCACGACTATGAGCCGCGCAGCTGGCTGGATCGGGCATAGGACAGATGTCGACTGATTTCGAGACACTGCACGAGACCGCGCGCGCCCGCCTCGACACCCTGCGTCGGCTCGATGACTCGCTCACCGCGCTGCGCGTCGCGCACACCGACGCGAGCGGCGCGATCACCGTCACCGTCGACGCCGGCGCGAAACTGCTCGATATCGCACTCACGCAGGCGATTTCGGAGATGACTCCGGCCGAGTTCGAACGTGCTCTCGTCGAAACCGCCGCGCTCGCCGCGCGGCGAGCGCTCGCCGGACGCGCTGCGTTGGTCATCGAATTCAACGCCGAGATGAACGAATAACGCGCACGTGAACAGCTGGGTTCGCGCGATCCGAGCAGTTGCCGCCGACGTGTTTCTCACTAGATTTCCTGCTCGAACCCACTGTTTTCGAGTTCGCAGATCATCAGCCCGAGGAGGGTGCCGCGATGAACGTAGTCCATGTGGAGCCGCAGACATTCCGTCAGTTCGGCGACCTGTCCGAAGCCGGCGCGGTGGCGCTCGCCGCTGCGGGAGTGGCCGACCAGGTCGCGGTAATCGCCGCCGCGGTACCGGTTTTCGGTCTGATCGGCCAGGAGTTCCTCACCAGCTTCGCCTTCGCCCAGGCCAACCACTTCACCGCCGTCATCGACCTGGCGCAGACCCTTGCCGCCACCGGGCACACCGCGCACGCGGCCGCCGACGCCTACGAGACGAGCGAGCGGCGCAGCGCCGAGTCGTTCACCCCGCTCGGTCGAGCGAAGTGACCTCCCCGCAAGCGGTACTCGCGGGGATCGGGTTGCCGACCTTGCCGCAACTGCCTGCCCTGCCGCCGCTGCCGGGGTTGCCGCCGCTGCCCGTGCTCGACCCCGCCGCGCTGATCAAGCCGGTGACCGATCTGTTCGGCGGCTTCGGTGACGGGAATCTGAACGGGACGGGCGCGGTGAGCCCGCAGGCGGTATTGCAGACCGTTGTCGATTCGGTGAGTACCGCGACGCAGCTGCTGTCGACGGGGCTGCAGCTGTTGCAGTCGATGGAATCGGCTGGGGCGAAAGCCGCAGCCGGGGCCGCGACCGAGACCATGGCAACCTCGGCCACGATCTCGGATCAAGCCATGCGCGTCGACCTGACAACGGCAGCCGCCGCGGGCACCGTCGCGACGGGATATGCGCAAATGGCTATGGTGGCAACGCGATTCGCGATGACATCGGTCGCGCTCGGGCCGACGCTCGTCACCCCGCCCGGACAGGCGGCGCTGTTGGCGAGTGCGATCGAGGCGGGGTCCGAGGCGATGGCCATCACCGCCGAGACCAAAGCGCGACTGGTCGGGCATACGGCCGAGATGACCGAGGCGGGCAAGCCGGTGCCGGTCAAGAAGCCGAAGGTGCCCAAGGTGGCGAACAGTGCGCGCGCGGTGGCGACGGCCGCCTCGCCCACGACCGGAACGGTCAGTCGAGTTGCCTCGACCGCTGTGCCGGAACCACTGGGGGCGCAGACGACTTCGACAGCGGGCCAGGTCGACCTGCAGCAGGTGTTCAGCCAGCTCCAGCAGGTAGTTGCCCCGTTGCTTTCCCTCGTCGGGCAGGTCGGCACACAGGTGCTCCCACAGACCACGTCCGGCACCGAGAAGCCGGCGGCGACGACAACCCCGAAGAGCGATCTGACAACAGCTGCCGCACAGCCACTGTCGACCGCCACGTACGGTGCGGGGCCGGTGACGCCCGCCGCGACACCGCTCGGCGCGTGGCAGGTCGACGGGGTGCTCACGGGGCCGACCCTCGGCGGCGCCGGGGTTGCCCCGGGCGCCGCGGTGACTGTCGGTGAAGTGCTGCCGCCGCTGCTGCCCGGATCGGGAACCGGCGGGCTCGCGGGGCTCGATCGCGCCCGATCCGGCGGCTCGCATGAGGAGTTCGTCGACGCCCGCCACGTCGACGAACTGGTCGGCGGACCGCCCGCTGACGCTTCGACGCCGGTCATCGGCGTCACCCCGACCTGCGACGCCGCCGGGCCCACCAACGACGACATCAAGTTCAGCCTCTAGGAGGATTTTCCATGAGCCGCATTGAAATCGATCACGAACTGGCCAGGACGGCCGCCTGCCGACTCGACCAGCTGGCCGACGGCCTCGAGGGCAGTCTGCGCCTGCGGACCACGTCGCTGAGCCCGGTCGCCGCCGCGCTCGACCCGGTCTCGCGGACAACCGCGCAGACCGTCGGCACGGTCGGTGACTCGTTCCAGCAGTCTTACGCGGGCGGGATCGACCAACTGCGTCAGGTCGCGGCCAACCTGCGGGCGCACGCCGACTTGGTCGAGAGCACCGAGAACGATGGCGGCGATCTCTTCCGGTCGCTGATGTAAATGCTCGAGCCGCCGCAAGCCGGGTTCACCGGCACGATGTGGAATGCCGTTCCGCCGCAGCAACTCGCGACCGAGCTGGGCACCGGGCCCGGCCCCGGGCCGATGGCTGAGGCGGGTGTGGCATATTCCGCGCTCGCGCTCGGCCTCGCCGGGGCAGGCGCCGAGTACCGCGCGTTGCTGACCATGATCGGCACCGCGTGGGCCTCGGAGTCCAACGGTGACGGGCTCGCCCAATTGGCGCTGCTCGCTGACTGGTTCGACGACATCACCGCGGCGGCGACCGAGAACGCGGCCGTCGCGGCCGAACAGGCGGTGTCGTACGAGATTGCGCACCTCGCCATGCCGCACCTCGGCGAGCTGACCGCCGCGATCGACGCCGCGAAGGAACTGGTGAGCGGGACGTTGCTCGGCGCCCCGCTGGCCGGGATGCTCGATCAGGCCGAGCACCAGGTCGACGAGCTCGGCGACCTCGCGGCGAGGGTGATGGCCACCTATGAGTCCGCGAGCACCCAACTCGCCACCCCGTGGGAGCAGGATCCCGCGCCCATGGTCTCAGCGGCGGCCGCGATGCTCGCCGAGCAGGCGTTCGCCCGGCCATCCGATCCGCCGCAAACACCCGAACCGAAGACCGCGACGGTCGCACCGGAAACCCTGACCGGCGCGGTGCCAACCATCGACCTGTCGAACCTGCACCTGCCTGCCCCGACTCCGACGGTCGCGGTCGGGGCCGAAACGCTGGTCATGACCCCGGTCGTTTCCTCGACCGCGCCGATCGCGACAACCGTTGCGCCACAGCTGGGTTCGGCGATATCTGCGGCGTCCGGCGTCCCGCCGCTGGTCGCGCCGCCGACCACACCGGCGGCGACCTCGTCGACGACCCCGTTCGTGAGCGGGCAACGGGCGAGCGCGGCCGAACCCGAGGAATCGGCGAACTACAGCGTGGTCGAAGCCGGTTTCGCCACCGCGCCCGCCGTGCTCGGTGGCGTGCGCGCGGCGGTTGGTTCGGGCGATGGTGCGGGTGCCGTATGACGACGCTCACCGTCGACGGCGTGCTCACCGTCGCGAATATCCTCGGAGTTCAGGTACTTCCGCCCGTGCTCGCCGTCCGCAACACCCATCGGACACCTGGTCGGTTCGCGGCAGCGCGAGCGGCGACGCTGTCAGACCTGCGTGCCGACGGTGTGCTCGATGACGAGCACACCGTCGTCGACGACGACCTGGCCGCCGCGTTCGCCGTGCTCGCTCGCCCCGAACGCGCGCTCGTGCTGCGGCTGCGGCGCGCCAACGCGATGACCAGGGTGTGCCTGGCGCGGCGCGGGTTCGCCCACGCCATCGCGATCCGCGCGGGCGACGGTCTCGACGTGCGCTCGGTCTGGGGCGACGAGGACCCGGTCGAACTCGCCAAACCCCTGGTCGGTGTGCTCGGTCGGTGCCCGCCGGCGGATGTGCCGACACTGACCGCGCCAACCGACGACCTGCGCGCCCGCTTCGATGATCCGGCAATCGACCACGCCGAAGCGGCCTACCACCTCGGGCTCTCCGAACGCGATGCCACCACGCTCGGGCTCGCCCTGCGAGAGCGGACCGCACTCGGCGAACTGGTCTGCTACCACAACGGCGAGCGAACTACGGCGTGGGCAAGCCGGGCACCCGCGACCGCCGCCGTCTACGACACCCCGGCCGGCCGCGTGATCGCCGGTGGCCGGATCGCCGAGGACGGGCGCGCGTGGACAACCCTCGCTCCCGGCAGCGACCGCCGCCTCGTCCAGGTGATCGCGGCGATTATCGAGTCGTTGCCCACCGGTCGGTGGATGCCGTGAGTCGTCGCTGAATTATCCCCCGATAACGTCCGGAGAATCTGCTCCGGCAATGTCACATCCCTCGATGAAAGGACCCCTGATGGCCGGTCAAGATGCTGTGCATCTCGATTTCGCGACTTTCCAGAAGCACGCGAATGAATACGCCGCGGTGATAGCCCCGATCGACAAGTCGGTCGACGGTCTTTTCGACGCGGTGCAGGATGCGAAGCCGAAGTGGGAAGGTAGCGCCCAAATAGCGTTCGAGAAGGCCGCCAACCTTTTGCAAGATCGGATTCGCGACGTCAACAAGGATCTCGGACTTGTTTCCGAAGCGCTGATGGCGGGCGAGAAAAAGGTCGCAGCCGCCGATGACGAGAGCATGGACGGCTTCACGACGCTGAGCGTCAACTACAACTAGAACGGAACGAGTACATGCTTTATGATCCCGCGGGTGTCCAAGTCCTGATCGCCGACCTCGGAAAGTACGAAACCAGTATCACCGAGGAGCAGCAGAAAGCCATCGCCGCAGAAAAGTCCCTGACCGGCATCGCCTGGCAGGGTGGCGCCGACGGCGGCGCTGCCGCGTTCAAGCACGCACACGTCAAGTTGATGGGGGATATGGACGACCTGTTGATCAACCTCAAGAACCTCAAGGGCGCCGTCGAGAAGGCGCTCGCGCACGCGCAGGCCACTGACGGCTCGGTCGCCGACGACTTCTACTTCTAGCCGTCGATCGGCAACCGACATGGGCCCGTCGCCAAGTGGCGACGGGCCCATGTCGGTTGTCACACCGCGGCCAAGGTCGGCTCGCTTTCCGCCCGCTCGCTTTCGGCTTCGGCTCGGGTCTCGGCCGGAGTCAGATAGGCGGCTTCGGCTGCGATCGAGACGACCGCGACGGTGAGTTCCTCGCCCTGCGTGCGCACCCGAACCGTGGTCGGGTCGGTCGCGTCCTCGATCAGGACCACGTCGGCTCCGAGCAGCGCCGACGGTGCTTCGATGGCTGCTCGCACGTGTACGGCGGTCGCTTCGGAGACCTGGCCGGTCGAGGCGACACCGTCGTAGACGATCATCGTCGCCGCCGCGGTGTGCTGGGCGCTGCCCGGCGAGGAGACCGCGAGGGCGGTGGGGGTGCCGACCGCGTCGACCAGGCAGGCCCAGTCCACCGGTCGCGAGCTGTGCACGATCACCTGGGCGCCGACGGCGACCGCGCGCAACACCATGAGCATGGCGAGCCGGCGGCTGCCGACGATCTCCACCCGCCGGATATCGGGGCCGAACAGCGGCACCGCGACACCGAGTCCCTCGCGCGTCGCACCGATGACCTGACCCGACCCGGCCGCGGCGACCGTGAACTCGGCCAGTTGCTGCGGCGTCGTGCGCAGGAGATCCGCGGCTTCCAGCTGGCCGCCGTCGAGCAGCACCTGACGCTGGCAGCCGCGCAGCGCCCGCAGGCCGAGCGCGCGGGGCGTGCCGTCGTCGTCGTGGTGGCCGGTGCCGGCCAGGTCCCGCCGGACAAGTGCCGACACCGCGACCGAGCTCGCACGCGAGCCGGGTGCGGTCGCCGCCGCCGGCGTGAGTCGAACTCGGGTGAGCACCGATTTGGCAGGCAACCGCCACACCGCGCCGAGGGTCGTGGCGTTCAGGCGGTCGGGGGCGAGACCGAATCCAGCGAGCTCGAAGCCGTTTGTCCGTAGCGTGCGCCAGCTCTCGGCCCACTCCCGCGGCGCGACGTCGTGGAACATCACGGACTCTGCCGTAGTGAGTTCGGCGGCGGTCAGCGCGGTGACGCGCACCCGCTGACTCGCCAGGCGCGCGGCGACCCGGCGGGTCGCGACAAGCGCGGTCCGGACCGTGCCCTCCTGGCCGCTGCCGCGAATGTCGATCGCCTCGACATTGTCGAGCGGGTCGAAACGCAGGACAAGCCATACGGTTTGGGTCGCGGCAGCGGGCAGCGGACCGAGCAGGCGTTCGTAGAGCCGGACCACATCGTCCGGGCCCTTGGTACGCATCCCGAGGGTGACTACGTCGATAGCGGCGAGGCGGATATCGAACTGGGCGAGGCAATCGGCGGCATCGGCTAGTGAGAGCGTGACCCCGCTGCTCGGCCCGTCGGTCGCGAGCAGCGTCGGCGTGACCGTTGTCCGGTCGAGCGCGAGCATGGTGATCAGGTGCGTGCCGTCCCAACGCATGCCGCACTGCGCGCCGGACGAGTCGGGAACGGCGATATCGAACGGCTCGGCCGGGGGCGTCGGCACCGCTTCTCGGCGATTTCGCAACCAGAGGTCGATGCGCATGTGGAGAATTCGCCAAATATTCGTTTGGTGAATTCTTGTCGCACCGAGCGCGGCGATTGCTGTGCCGAGCGCAATAGCCGACCACAGCGGTGCGCGTAAACTGATTGCCCCGGTCGCGGCTACCGTGCCGGCGCCCATTGCCGGTAGTACAACGGCCAATGGCAGTCGTGGAATCATGGGCGGTATCTCGTTATTCACTCTCGGTCATCTCCAATCGCACGCGTCCTTGTGGTGCGGTAGCCTCCCACAGGTCGATCAAAAGTGCGGGTTCACGCACACACTGTTCACGCGCGTAGAGGAATTGCTCATGCCCGCACAATTGACAACCCGCGCTCAGGTAAACGGCTATCGCTTTTTGCTGCAGCGTTTCGAACACGCGCTCGTGCGCCGCGACGTGCGCATGTTGCACGACCCGATGCGCGTGCAATTCCGTTCGCTGATGACCGGGTTCGTGCTCGCGATCCTGGTCACCGCCGGATGCGCGGTGCTCGCCTTCCTGCGTCCGCAGGGGCAGGTCGGCGATGCGAAGATTCTGCTCGGGTCGGGCAGCGGCGCGGTCTACGTTGTTGTCGACAAGACGCTGCATCCGGTGCTGAATCTCGCCTCGGCGCGGCTGATCACCCAGAGCGATGAGGCGCCGACCTCGGTCAAGGACACCAAGCTGACCTCGATGCCGCGCGGTCCGCTGCTCGGAATTCCCGGCGCGCCATCGGCTCTGCCGGGTCCTCGCGATCGCGATAGTTCGGCATGGACGCTGTGCGAGGACTCGATCGACGGCTTGCGGACAACGGTGCTCGACGGCACGCCGCGCTTGGGATCTCAGGTCCGTGCCGCGGCGGCCGACGAGGCGCTGCTTGTGACACGGGACGGCGCGACCTACCTGATCTACGAGGGCAAACGCGCCCGCGTCGACATGAACAGCGATGCGATGGTCGCCACCCTCGGTCTGCGCGGTGTCCGCCAACGCCCGGTCGGGACGAGTCTGCTCAACGCGACGGTCGCCGTGCCGGACCTGGCCGTGCCGATCGTGCCGGGCGCGGGCGGCCCGAGCCGGGTACGCAACGGGAACTTCGTTGTCGGCACGGTGCTTCGGGTCGAGACGGTGACCGGGTCGCAATCCTACGTCGTGCTCGCCGATGGGGTGCAGAAGGTCAGTGAGTTCACCGCTGAGCTGCTGCGAAGTGCGGATTCGATGGGGCACACCATGATTCCGCTTGTCGCGCCGGACGCCATCGGCGGTTTGCCGGTGCTCGATGTGCTGCCGGTCGGGCAATTTCCCGCGAAGACCCCGACCGTGGTGTCCACCGACACCGACCCGATCGCCTGCGCGGCCTGGTCGCGCACCGGCGAGGCGCAGGCCGCGCGACTGAATGTGCTCGTCGGGCGGGCACTTCCGCTCGACGCGGCCGCCGCGCCGGTCGCCACCGTCTCCGGTGAGGGCGCCCGATCGGTTTATTTGCCCACAGGCACCGGCGAATTCGTGCAGGCCACCGGGATCGAGCCCGACAGCACGCGCCGGGACGCGCTGTTCTACGTCACCGATACCGGTGTCCGTTTCGGCATCCCCGACACCGCGACGGCCACCGTGCTCGGGCTCGGCAAACCCAAACTCGTGCCATGGCAGTTCATCGGTCAACTGCCTGCCGGGCCGATGCTGGAGCGATCGGCCGCGCTCATCGCCCGCGACATCGTCCGTGCTGATGGCAATGTCCCGTGAGCCCAGTGACGGGCAGATGAACGTCGGGTGCGCCGATTCCGGCTCGACTCGCCCGTCCCGGTCGGGCTCAGTACGGTCGCCTCACCCGAGATAAGGAGCGGATATGCCACGGCTACTCGGCAAACACGCCGACGGGACCATGGTGGTCGCTGTCGGCGGTACCTGTGTGACCATCGCCCCCGGCGCCGTCGATGCGACCGGCGGATGCGCGACCGACGCGAACGACCTACATGTCAGCCTCGGCAGCACGGCGGCGGCCGAACCACGGTTCCTCGCCACCGACGAAGTGCTGCCCGACGGGCTGCTCTCGACCGACCAGATCGCAGCCGCTCTGGCCTGGGAGGTCGGTTTCGTCGGGGAGCTCAGTGCCGCCGAAGCCGAACTCTACCTGCGGTATCGCCCGAACACCGGCGATCCCTATCCCGACTTGTCAGTCGTCGAGGCGCCTGATCGGCCGTTCTCGCTCGGTGGGTTGATCGCGCAGGAGGCCGCACCCGCGACGGCCGAGCCTGCCGACGCCGAAGCTGAGCCGACGCTGGTCGTGCAACTGTGCGCGTCGATGATCTACATCGATGACCTCGCCGACCCGCAGCTGATCGTCGACGCGGCCGACGACCTGATCGACCGGGTCAGCTATGCCGCGACGGTCGAGCAGTTCTATCCCGCGCTGGCGCACGCGGTGGCCGCCGACGCACTGCCTGCCACGACCGTCGAGCTCGCGGGCGGGTTCACCGAGGAGCGGATCCTCGACTTCCTCGGCCGACTCGTCGCCGAACTCGACCGCCGCCGACCCTGGCTCGACCCGGCGCTTGTCTCGATCGATCCACGACAGTGGCCATCGCTCGGCGCGAGCACACCCATCGGCTGGGTCGACATCACCATCACCGACCTGGAGTGGGCGGTGAAGGCGCCCTTCGCCGATGTCGCCGAGGACGACCAGCCGCTGCTCGTGCTGCGGATGCGCGATGGTCAGCTGGTCGCGCTCGTCGGTGAGCCCGAGCCGTACCCGACGCGGTTCCTCGTGTTGTTACCTGACCTGGCAGGGCAGCGCCCGGCCGGTGATGTCGTCGAGTACCTGGCTCGCTACGCCGGGTTGCGCATCGAGTCCGACGGACTCGCGCAGGCGTTGGCCGAGGTGCGCGCGTCGTGATCCGGCCGGAGAACAACCGCGCCGCCGCCGAGGCGGCCGACCTGATCGACTCGGTCACCGAGACCCTTGGCCGAATGGCGGGAATGCGTGGTGCCGCAGCGGCATTGACCGCTACCGCCTCGGCCGAACACGGCCGAATCACGGTGACGGTCAATGCGTCCGGGTCGATCATCGAGACGGTCTACGCTGACGAACTCCGCGGTGTGAGCTTCGGCCAGATCGCCAAAGCGACGGTGAAGGCCGCGCAGGCAGCGGCGGCCGAGGTCGAAACCAAGAAGGCCCAGTTGCTCGCTCCGCTGACCGCGCGCACGAACGGCATGCCGCAGATCACCGACCTGTTCCCCGATCTGGCCGCCCTCCGCGCGCACATGCCGCAGCCACTGCGCGCGCCGCTGACCGCACCGTCGACCAACGCCGAACAACCCGACGACCGACACCGGATTCTGGATCGCTGACCCCGATCTGTGCCGAAAGGAGCCTGCGCGTGGACGATTTCGCCAAAGCGGTCACCGACTTTCAAGCGAAGATGGCCGACCTCACCCGAATTCAGGAAGAACGCACCCAACTCGTCGGCGTCGGCACCGCGAGCCGTCGGCGGGTTCGGGTGACGGTGAACGCCGACGGGATCGCCGTCGACATCACGTTCGCCGGCGACATCGGCGCGCTCGGTTTCGCCGAGATCGCGGCCGCCGTCACCGAGGCATCGCGCGCAGCGGTGCTCGACGTGGCCGGGAAGTCGACCGCGCTGATGGGCGCGACCATCCTCGAACAGCAAGCGCCGCCGCCGATGGACGATCTGCTCGCGACCATCAGGGGTCTGCGAGACCAGTTGGGCTAGTCCGGAATTGGTGTCGGCCTCAGAGGGTGACACCGGCCAGCGCGAGTTGGCCCCACGCGGTGTCGGTCTCGGCATCGGGAGTGGTGTCGAAGGCGGCGTGACCGATCTCGCGGGTCACCGTGCCGAACTCGGCCGCCTCGACCAACGTCGCGACCGCTGATCGAATCGCTGTCGGGCCGAGGGCGGCGCACACGATATCGACGACCGTGCGCGGGGTCCACATACCGGGAATCGCTGGGCCGATGGTCGTGGGGTCCGGTGACTGGCCGCACGCCCACCCGGAGCCGTCCCACCAGTAGCAGAACGACATCTCGCCGGTGAGCGCGCGTGGATTGAGCACGCTCAGGTCGAGCCAGTCCGGGGCGCCGGCGAAGAATCGGGGCATGGCATGGACACTGTGGTAGGCGTCGTCGAGTTCTCGCGCGTTCCACAGCCCGCCCGAAAGCACCGCACGCCCGCGTGGCAGCAGCGACAGCGTCGCGCCCCCGCCATCGGTCGCCTCGAAAACCGCGGATGATCCGAGAATCCTCGGGCCCCATGCACTTCCGACGGTGACCGCGGCGGCCGCGAGGACGCTCCACCGTGCGAAAAGGGTCGTCGGTGCGAGGAACCGGACCTCCGTCGCGACCGCTGCCGGGTCGGCGCGGGCGGCGGTCAAGGTCGGTCCCACTCGCCATCCGTCGTCGACGGCCAGATGGGCGGCCAACCAGACCGGCAGCCGCTCACGCGGGTAGACCGCGAGATCGGCGCGGTAGGCCGTGGCAGGCAGCAGGCGTTCGGGTGGGAAGGGATGTTCGCCGTAGCCGAAGTCGTAGGTGACCGCGGTCGAGTCGTCGCGTTCGATGGCCGCGTACCACCAGGGGTAGTTCCGCAGAGCGATGGTCGCCAGCCGTAGGACTTGAATCAATTCGATTGCCTCGGTCGGTATTTCGATCTCGAACGCACGGTCATCGGCCGTGGTGAAGATCGCGTCGGCGGTGATCGTGGTGGTGGTGACCGAGGTGCTGATGTGCAGCGAACGCCACTGTGGGGGACCGGCGCCGATCACGATGTCGGTGATCGACGTGGTGAGTCGTGTCGCGGTACGGTGCGCGTCGGCGATGGGATCGGACGGGGCCGTCGCGACCGGTTCCGCGCGCAAGGTGAAGGCGAAGTCAGGGTCAGCAGTCGGGTTCGGGCGGTTGGTCGGGCTCGGGGTCTGGATGCTCGTCGTCGTCGGTTGGGAGTGGCGCGGGTGGTGCATCGGGTCCCCCTGTCAGCCAGAAGTCGAAGCCCGTCGGCGGGAGCGGGGCGCTGAATGGATCCGGCATGGTGTGGTCGAGCGGGAGCTTGCGCGGGCGTGGTTTGCCGCTCATGTAACCGCCGTCGATCATGCTTCGTTCGGTGCGCGAGCTCGCGTCGAGCGCGGCCAGCTCGGCCTCGATTCGGCGTTCGGCGACACCGGATTCGATGCGCCAATTGTCGTGGTTCGCCGTCAATTCGTCGAGCTCCGCGCGCAGTCGCCCGGCGTGGTTCGCGAACTGTTCACCTTCGCCGCGACCCGGACCCGACAGGTCGTCGACGGCCTTGCGCGCCGCGGCCATCGCCCGGTCCTGCTCGCCGGCCGCCCGGTCGAGCGGGGCGCGTACGGTGCTCAGCTGCTGCTCGGCGATCGCGACGCGGGCGACGGTATCGTCGATATGGCGGTCACGGGCGGTGATCTGGCGTTCCAGATCGGTGTTGGCCGCACGCATCGTCGGCCTGAGTTCGTCCGAGGCGAACTCTTCTTCACCGCGCCGCCGGACGAGCATCTCGTTGTCGGCGTCGTTGAGGCGCTTGGCGTGGGCCAAGTCCGCACGCGCCAGGTCCCGACGTGTAGTCGCCTGCTCGAGACCTCGGGCATTGGCTTGATCCAGCGCTCGGGCCGAATTCACCTGCGCGGATTTGAGATCGGCGATGCGGCCGTCAGCGTGGGCGAGTGCGGACGCGGCTTCGCGCGAGAGTGGCGCGTCGGTCGAATCGTCGTCAGTGCTCCGACGCGGTGCCGATTCGACAGTCGAGTCGTGTTCTGCGGAGCCCTCGTCGGTGGAACGGCGTCGAGCGTGCGACTCATGTTGCGACGAACTGTCTATATCGCGTTGTGGTGGTGTGGTTTTGGGTCCGGCGACGCCCGCGGCGTCGTCCGGCTGACCGGTGTGACGTGGCGGTGCAGGAGTGATCGCGTGGTCCTCGTCCGCCCCGGCCCGCCGGAGTGGCGGCAGCTCGGTCAATTCGATGGCATCCGATGCCTCGGCATCGGCTCGGTTGCGCGAGGCGGAGACCGGGCCTGGTGCGGCTGAATCAAACAGGGCGCGTTCGGCATCGGAGCGAACACGAGCGTCGGCGAGTTGTGCGGCCCCGAGTCGCTCGGCGGCGAAGGCCAATTCGGGGTCGTCGGGTGTTGTCGCTCGACTGCGCGCCCGCACATGATCGAGCTCGGCGTTGAGCACGGCCCGCTGACTGCGCGACAATTCGCTGATCGTGCTCCGCTGCTCGGCAAGATGGGCATCGCGGTGCGCGCGCGGTTGCGCGGGTGGGGTATCCGATCGCATGGCCGCGTGATCTCGGTCGCGGGCCTCTCGATATCCCGACACGTCGCGGGCACGAACCTCCTGGATCAAGTCCGAGGTCGACTTCGTCGGTGCCGCTTGTGGTTGGGCCGGTCGGCCATTGCCACCGGGGTGGTCGGCCGAGCCCGGGACGCCGTCCGTCCGGGTTCCGCCGAGGGCGGTGTCGGTCGCGATGACCACCCCGTCATCGCCGCGTGTCGCACCCGGCTCGAGCCCACGCATGCCGATATAGCCGCGTTGCAGACCCATGATCGAGTTGGCCGACAACGCGCCGATCAAGCCGACGGTCGGATCGAACGACCCGGTGAAACCCGCCGCGATCCCACCGCCGACCAGGGTGGATACCACGGTCGGCACGGTGCCGGCCGCCATCCCGAGGCCGGCGCCCCACAGCCCAGCTGTTGGATCCTTGCCGAGCCCGGTGAGGAACTTGGCCCCGAACCGGCCGACATGGGTCGCGACGAGCGCGCCCGCGTACCACCCGCCGACCGAGGCCGCGATCGACATCCCGAGTTCGGTGGTGTTGAACTCGTCGCGGTGACCCTCGGCCAGCTGAATGCCCTGGACCATCACGTCGAGCCCGCCGGAGACGATGACGTTGTTGATGCCCTTCTCCAGCAAGAACTTCACGGTGTCGGCGGGCAGTTCGGCCAACGCGCGCGCGGTGGTGCCGCGTAGTCCGGCACCGACGAAACCCTCGTAGAGACCAGGAGTCGCTCTGGCAGCCAGGGCGGTTGGTCGCTGGGCGAGAACGCGCGCCACGCGTCCCGGCTCATCGGTCAACCGTGGCAGATAGCGCAGTACCTTCACCAATTGCTCACCCAGATGGGGGATCTCGCCGATGACCGCGAGCGCGCGATTGCTCACCCGGTACACCGCCGCGCGCGTGGCACCGATCGCCGCTGCCTCGACCGCCGGCGCTGTCGGCGGCCACAACCAGGCCCCGGCGATCTGCGCGGCGAGCATCGCGACCGACAAGATGATCATGATCTTGGTCTCTTCGATGGTTGTCGCAGCATGCCGTGTCGAGGTGCCGATCTGGCGGAAGTTGGCGGCCAGCTGCTCGATCGACTGCTCCCCGACCAACAGTTTGTCGAGTTCGGCGGCGATGAACGCGCGCCCACTGCCACTGACATAGCCACGAAGCGCTTGATGCTCGGCAGCTCGCAGCGCGGGAGCGACGCTCGACTCCATGGCGGCGGCGGCATCGAGCCAGCCCTGGGCCATGGCGAACATCTTGTCCTCGTCACCGTCGGGCCAGACCTGCCCGACGACGTAGGTGAGTAGCCGTAACTCGGACGGCCAATGCAGCGACACGGATGCGCCTCAGAAGCGTGCGGTATTGCCGGCCTCGGTGCGGTCGGTTCGGTCGGCCGCACCGATCAATCCGGTCCCGAACTCGCCGATCGTGGTAGCGAAATCACGGCCGCCGTCGAGCAGATTCGTGCGGGAACTGCGATACCCGGTTTTCCCGTCGGCGAATTGCCGACCATAGGAATCATCACCCCAGGTTTCGGTGCCGTTGGCGGCGACCACCGTTCGAAGGATGGCCAGAACGGCATCCAAGCCGGCTTTCGCGGCGAGTAGTTCGTTGCCGCCGGCGCGCACTTCACTCGGCGAAATAATGATTGTTTCAGCCATGGTTTCGCCTCACTTGTCGTCGAGCAACGGAGCCTACCGGCGCGACAATCACCTAACCGTCGAGTTTCCGTTAATTCCTTGTTAGGCAAGTGTGTTTTCCTCGTTGGTGGTGTTCATCCAGATGAACACCTCGTCCACGAGGCTCTCGCGCGACGTCGGCACTGTCGCGCCGATGCTTCAATCGGTCTCGACGTCGTGGCGCCGAGCGCGCTGCCGCCGACGTTGATAACGACAATCGCAAGGAGTGCTGATGTCGACCGCGCAATCGTTGGCCGAGCCCCGACTGGAACATGATTCGATCGGCGATCTCGCCGTGCCCGCGAGCGCCTACTACGGCGTGCACACCGTACGAGCCTTGGCGAACTTCCACGTCACCGGCGCCGCGATCGGTGATTTTCCGCTGCTCGTCGGGGCATTGGCCGCGGTGAAGCAGGCCGCGTGCCGAGCCAACCGGGAATTGGGGCTGCTCGACCCGCGTCGCGCTGACGCGATCAGCACGGCGTGCACGGAGATCAGGGCTGGGGCGTTGCTCGACCAGTTCCCCATCGATCCCATACAGGGCGGCGCCGGCACGTCATCGAACATGAACGCCAACGAGGTGATCGCCAACCGGGCCCTCGAGCTGCTCGGTTTCGCGCGCGGCGACTACGACCAACTGCACCCGCTCACTCACGTCAACCTCGGCCAGTCGACCAACGACGTCTACCCGACCGCGATCAAGCTGTGCCTTGTCGGCTACCTGCGCGAACTCGTCGCCGCCCTCGCCGCCCTCGCCGATGCCTTCGACCGCAAGGCAATCGAATTCGCCGACGTCATCAAGATGGGCCGCACCCAGTTGCAGGACGCGGTGCCGATGACCCTCGGGCAGGAATTCGGCGCCTACGCCACCATGGTGCGCGAGGACTGCGACCGGCTCGCCGAGGGGACGCTGCTGCTGCTCGAGTGCAATATCGGCGGCACCGCCATCGGTACCGGCATCAACGGCCACCCCGACTACGCTGAGCTGGCCTGCCGCCATCTGCGCAAGATCACCGGTGAATTGGTGACCCTCGCCGACAATCCCATCGCGGCGACGCAGGACTGCGGTGCCTTCGTACAGGTTTCGGGAATCCTCAAGCGGGCGGCGGTCCAACTCTCCAAGATCTGCAACGATCTGCGGCTCATCTCCTCCGGCCCGCAGGCGGGGTTGCGGGAGATCAATCTGCCGACCGCTCAAGCAGGTTCGTCGATCATGCCGGGCAAGGTGAACCCGGTCATCCCCGAGCTGGTGAACCAGGTCGCCTTCGAGGTGATCGGCAACGACCTCACCGTCACCATGGCCGCAGAGGGCGGACAGCTGCAGCTGAATGCCTTCGAACCGGTCATCGTCTACAGCATGATGAAGTCGCTGACCCACCTCACTGCGGCCGTCGATACCCTCGCGAGGGCGTGCGTGTCGGGCATCACGGCCAACCGTGAGCATTTGGCCGATGGCGTGCGCCGATCGGTCGGCGTCGTCACCGCGCTCGCGCCCGAGCTCGGCTACGCCGAATGCGCGAAAGTCGCTGCACAGGCCCTTGCCACCGGGACGAGCGTGGCCGATCTGGTGGTAGCCGAAGGAGTGTTGACCCGCGCCGAGGTCGACGAGCTGCTCGCGCCACGTCGATTGGCGGGATTGCCGCCGATGGTCGAAACTGCTCCGCAGGGGAACCGCGCGGCCAGTAAGGGTACAAGTGACAGTTCGGAGCCTCCGCTCGACCAGGTCCGCACCGGCTGAACCCGCGCCGAAACAGGTCAGGCCACGTCGACGCTGGCCGGTCCTGTTGATTGTGTGCGCGACCGGATTCTTGGTGAGCAAGGACATCTCGATGCACGCCATCGCGGTGCCGACGTTGCTCCAGCAGCTCGGTGACCGCGATGTCCTTGCTTTCTCGCTGTGGATTCCGAAGTCGTATGTGATCTCCCACGTGGCGTTTCTGATGCTCGGCGGCGTGCTGTGCGACCGTTTCGGCCCGAAACCGCTGCTCACCTACGGCTACCTGGGATATCTGGTCGGCCAATTCGCCCATCTGGCCCTCGAATCGACCTCGCTGCCGCTGATGATCGCCCGGATCTTGATGGGCGCGAGCGCCGCCGCGATGGTGCCGGCGGCGTTGGCGACGCTGTTGCGGGTGAGTGCCCCCGGCCTGCAACGGGCGCAAGCGATTCTGCTGTGGGGTGCCGCGGTCGCGGCTGGGGTGACGGTGGTGCCGCTGATCAGCGCGTTGCTGCTCGGGCACGTGTGGTGGACGCGGGTGATCGCGGTGGAATCGGTGATCGCGATCGCGTTGTTCGTCGGCATTGTCGCGCTCGTTCCCACCTCGCGGCCGGACCCGGACGCGGTTGTCGACTGGCCGAGTGTCATCGCGACCGTCGCCGGTGCGGCGCTGCTCGCCTTCGGCTTCATCATCGCGCCGGACTGGGGTTGGACCGCGCCCGCTGTGCTGGCGTCGCTGCTCGCCGGCTTCGGCTTGCTCGTGGTCGCCACCATGACGCGGCGGGCGGGCGAGCTGCCGCACGACTGGCTGTTGCGGGCCGAACCGCGAGTACGCCCGGCCATGTTCGCGCTCGCCACGTCGGTCGTCGCCACTTTCGGCATGGTGTTCCTCGTCGTCCAGTACCTGCAGGCGGTGCGCACCGAGCACCCGGTTCTCGCTGGTCTCGCGATCTTCGGACCGACTTGCGCGGCGACGGGTTTCGGCGCGTGGGCCGGCTCGGCGCTCTACCGACGCACGAACACGATCGTGCCGCTGATCGTCGGTCTGACGACCGTCCTCGACGGGCTCGCTGTCGGTTTGCTGGCCGATGTCGATGGCGGACTCATGCCGATCGTGGTGATGGCGACGGTGGTCAACGCCGGGCTCGCCATCGTGATGACCGTCGCGCTCGGCGCCATCAGCGCGGCGCTGCCCGCCACGCGCCACGGTATCCCGTTCGCGGCGCAGTCGGTTGTCGTGCAGCTCGGCAGCATGCTCGGGGTCGCGGTGGTGAGTGGCCTCGTCGGTGAGGGGTACAAGGCGAAATTCGTGGTGCCGGCCCAGGTCGCCGCCCGTGACGGGCTCGCCGTCACCGGTGAACCACTCGGCCGCAGCGTCGCGACCGCGATCTCGGTCGACGATCAACTCGGCTGGCAACTGGCCGGCGCGGTGCGCACCGCGTTCCTCGTCGGCTTCCGGCACGGGGTCGTCGCGATCCTGCTTGTCGTTGCCGTGATGATGGCGGCGATCCTGATGCTGGCCGCGCGGCTGCCTGCGGCCGAACGCGCGCGGGAGCGGGCCGACCAGTCGAGCTGACCGCTACCCGGATGCGCGATTTCGCACATCAGTCGCCGCTGACATAAAATAACCGGTTGTTTTGTGTCGACCGAGTTACGGTCCTATTTGCCATGCGTAATCAGGCCAGGTCGCATTTGTTGACGGGGGCAATACTCAAGGGATTGCAGGGTTTCTCAAGGAAATCTAAAGATTCCAAGTTATCTGCAGTGGCATGCAAAGTGAATACTAAAAAAATGGCTTGACTATTGACGTTCATGGCAGGGGAGCGCTTAATTCGATACGGGTTCGAGAAAATATCGAAAGGTTGGGTGTTGTGATGCGCGACATCGAAAGGGTCACTTCGGTTCGTCGCCGGAGTGCCGAATTCAGCGCTCGGTCGATGCCGGGACGGACGCCGGTTGAAGAGACGCTCGCCCGCTCGCGAGCCGAGCGCGCGCAGTTCGAGCAAGGGCGACTTTTCCAGGCCGACCTGATCGAGGAAGCCGAACAGTTGCACGAGGAGATCCGCCTGCTGCACGAGGAACTGCGTGAGGTGTTCCGGCAACTGAGCAATCTTCGTCGCCGGTTCACCAGCTTGCCGCCGGCGCCGCGGTTGGTCGGCTTCCAACCGATCGCCCTCCCGCCACAGCTCGGCGCAGGCAGTGCGGGAACGGTCGGTCGCGCCACCGCCTGACCCGCCAGTTCGGGCTACGATGTGACGTTTAATGGCATTGTGTCACTACCCGATAGTTAACGATTCTGTCAAGGCTGGAAAATCTTGGTGTTGTATCCTCACCCCTTGTTCGGGTAGCTCCTGGACGTGTGGAAGGGACCAGGGTCGTGCGGGTAGTGGTTGTGGAAGACGACGCTGGTGTCGCGGCGGCTGTCGTCGAAGGGCTTCGCGCGCATGGTTTCCCCGTGGTCGACCACTTCGCCAACGGGCTCGAAGTGCTCACCTCGCACACCGGTTACGACGCGGTCGTCCTCGACCTCGGGCTGCCGGATGTGAACGGGTACCTGGTATTGCGCCAGCTGCGCAAGGTCAGTTCCATTCCGGTCATCATTCTCACCGCCGAAGGTGACGAGCTCGCGGTCGTGTCCTGCTTGCGGGCCGGCGCCGACGACTTCATGGTCAAGCCGCCGCGCGTCGGCGAGCTCGCCGCGCGCATCGAGACCATCGTGCGGCGCGCGAGCCCGGTCGACGAGGTCGCGACGGTCGTGCACACCGGGGATGTCCGCGTCGACCTGGCGGCCCGCCACGTCGAGGTCGCCGGTGCGCCGGTCTCGTTGACGCAGAAGGAATTCGCGCTCGCGCGCGTCCTCGCCGACCAGGTCGGGGTCGCGGTCAGTCGCGAATCGATCATGCTCGAGATCTGGGGTGAGAAGACCTCGTCGACCTCGCGGGCGCTCGACGTGCACATGGGCGCGCTGCGCGCCAAGCTCAATCGGCCCGGGTTGATCACCACGATCCACGGCTTCGGTTACCGCTGGTGTCGGTGAGCGGCGATGCGCGTTCGGCTGGTCACCTCTTTCACGTTGCTCGCGGCGATTTGCATGATCTGCTTCGCGACCGGAATCGGTTACGCGATCGCGGGTAGCCGCACCCAGGGTCTTGTCATCGCGCGGATCCAAGATGCCAACCGGTTCGCCGCGATGGCCTCGGCGAGCCCCGGTGTGCTCGAGGCACAAGCGCAGTCGTACTACGAGCAGACCGGCAATGGATTGCTCGTGATCGCCAACAGCGGTCGGGTCATGGTGGATCTCGGGGTCGACCGAGGCAACCATCGGGTGGTGGAAGTGACGACCAATGCCCACCAATTCGTGCCGCCTGAGCCGCTGTACCCGTGGACCGAGCGGCCGATGATCGTGGCGCAGCCGATCGGGACCTGGCCGCAGGCGGGCGGGGTGGTGGTGATCGCGATCTCGACCGAGGCGACGCGGCACGGGATCGCCGACAGCTGGATCCAACTCGGCTGCGTGACGTTGACCGCGATACTCGTCTTTCTCGGGCTCGCGCTCGGGGTCGCCGGGTGGATCTTGCGGCCGGTGTCGAAGCTGTTGCGCGAGGTCGGTGCGCTGACCTCGACCCTGCCGGTGCGCGCGGACGGGGCACCAGCCAGGCGGTCGGCGGGGCCGCCCGAGATCGCCGAACTCGCGGTGGGGGTGCAGACGGTGACAAGGGCGGTGGCCGAACTGGCCGCCGCCGAACGCCAACTCGTCGCCGATACCGCGCACTCGCTGCGAAATCCATTGGCCGCGTTGGCTGTTCGCCTACAGGCTTTGCGGCCGATGGTTGCCCACGATCAGGCGGCCGCTACCTTCGTCGGGGTGGTGAGCGAAGTCGACCGGTTGTCGCAACTACTCGATGGATTGCTCAGCAATGGCGGAGAAGCCGGGTCGACGGTGCCCGCCGCGCCGCGCTGTGACCCGGTAGTGGTCGTGCGCGAGCGAATCGATGCCTGGCTCGACGCGTACGTGCGCGCGGGCATGGCATTGACCTCGGACACCGTGGACGACGGGCTGATCGCGACGGTGCCGGCGAGTGTACTCAGTCAGGTACTCGATGTGGCGCTGAGTAATTCGGTGCGGTACGCCGGGCGTGACGCGCGCACGGTGATCAGTGTCGGCCGCGAGTGCGAATCGGTCGTTGTCTCGGTGTCGGACAACGGTATCGGTGTCTCGGCCGATGAGCTCGACCAGCTCACCACCCGGTTCTTTCGCGGGGCGCAGGCGACATCGGGCGGGTCGGGGCTCGGGATGTCGATCGCGGCGACGCTGGTCACGCAGTACGGCGGGCTCTTCTTCGTCGATATCGCCGAACCGCACGGGCTTGTCGTGACCGCGAGTTTCCCCGTGGTGACGGCTGCCGAGCTTACGGTTGGGTGAACTGCTGAATCACAGGTGAACTCCGCGTTCGCCACCGGACGCGCTCGCGCGGTCAGGGCAACGATGGCGGAGTGCGTGACGCGGCGGAGAACAAGAGGCGACGGTGACCTCGCCCTTTCCTGACCCCGTGCGCAGTCCGTTCCTGCCCCAGCCCAACGGGTCCGGAGGCTGGAACTTGCCTTTCGGTCCCGGTGGTCGTTTCAGTTGGCCCGATGCTGATGGGCGGGTGCGGTGGCCGTGGGAGCCGCACGACCCGAAGCATCCGCACGATCCCAACGACCCGAAGCATCCGCACGATCCCAACGACCCGAAGCATCCGCACGATCCCAACGACCCGAAGCATCCGCACGATCCCCATGATCCGAAGCACCCCGGCGGCGGTGAGTCCGGAGGCGATGATCCCGGTCACGGCTCCGGCGGACCCTCGGGCGGTTCGCCGACTCCGCCACCGTCACAGCCGAGCCAGGAGGACGACCGTGACGACGAGTCGGGTTCGAGCCCGGATACGCCGTCTTCGGGAGGATCTGGAAGTGGCCCGTCCGGTGGTGGCAATTCGGGCGGCGGCCCGTCCGGTGGTGGCAATTCGGGCGGCGGTCCGTCCGGTGGTGGCAATTCGGGCGGTTCGTACACGGCGCCGTCGAACACTTCTCGTGCGCCCATCGAGGTCGAGCCCGACAAGCTGATGGAGGGCGGCAAACGCCTTGCCGAGTTGCCGAGCCTCTCAGGTGGGCTCTTCGACATCCTCACTCGCCTCAGCGACAACCTGGACAGACTCGGTCAGCCCTGGGGCGACGACGAACTCGGCGAAAAGTTCGCCGCGGGCGATCAGGGTTACCTCTCGGCGGTCGACGCCCTTGTCGGCAATGCGAGTACCGGGTCGAATGCCGAGGGCGCGATCCCGGTCTTCGGTCAGCTGCTGGTGAACTACGGGCGGTCGGTCGAGGCGGCAGGCAAGGCGTTCTCGTTGGGTGAGGACCTGTACGCGCAGTGGATTCTGACCAACTACGTCAACGAGGACGCGCACGGCAATCCTGGCCCGTACAAGGGCCCGCTCAGCTCGGACCCGAACTTCGGCAAGAACCCCGATGCCGACAATCCGCCGAACTCCGATGGTGGCGGCGGGAAATCCGGCAGCGGCGACTCCGGTGGCAGCGGGGGCGGCACCTCGGGCGGGGCGTCCGGGGCCGGCGATGGATCAGGGTCCTCGACCCCGGGCGGTGCGGGAGCTGGTCTCGGCAGCGGTGGCGCACCGGTTGTCAACTACGCCCAGTCGCCCTCGCCCGATGGGTCGACCGTGCCCGGTCTCACCGATACCGGCAGCGACCTCGGCAGTTCGCTCGGGTCCGTGTCCGGCTCACCCATGACCGACGGCATCGCGACGGGAACCGACGGTCAGCCGGGTGTGGTTGCCCCGCTCGGCTATCGCGCTATCGATCCGACAACCGGTCTGCCGGTGGACAAGAGCGCACCGGGTGGCGGGTCGCCCGGCGGCGGACGTGGCGGTCCGAGCGTGCCGGGCACGCTGCAGGGTCGCGTCACCGAGGCCGCCTACGACGGCGAGAAGTTGGCCACCCGGGCGGCAGCGGCGACCGGGCAGCGCGCCGGCGTGTCCGGCACGATGATGCCGCCTGGCATGCCGGGGATGCCGGCGACCGGCGCGTCCCCGCAGGGCGGTGCGGCGGGGGAGAACAAAAACAAGCGAAAGGAACGGCGCAAGCCGGCGCAGGAGGTCGAACAGGAGACGACGACGCAGGACGCGTGGCAGCGGGCCGGTTGGCGGAGCGGACAATAGATGGCAATTCCCGACGCGGTCGCCAAATCCGACCTCCAGATTCCCGAGGACCTGCAGTTTCTCAGCTACCTCGCCGGCGGCGCCTGGCCGCAAGGCAGCGAGAACGGCATGTTCGCGCTGGCCGATGTGTGGTCGGGGTCGGCGGCCGAGCTCACCGATCTGGTCGAGAGCGTGAGTGATGTCATCGACGACATCATCGCCAGCTATACCTCGGCCAAGGGCGGCTCGATGGCGAAGACGTTGGAGAGCCTCATCGACGAATCCGACACCTCCTCGTTGCAGGCGATCGCGGCGTCGATGAACAATGTCGCGGCGACGTGCGACAAGGTCGGCTGCGCCATCCAAGAGAACAAGATCATGATCATCGCCGGTCTGGTGCAGTTGGTCGTCGAGATCGCGATCGCGTGGTTCTTCCCGCCGACCGCGCCCGCCGTGCAGACCGCGGCGATGACGTTCTGGCAGTTGGTCTTCGCCTGGCTCAAGCGCATGCTGCTCGAGGTGATCCAGGCGGCGTTGAACGCCATGCTCCAGCAGGTGATTCTCGACCTGCTGATCCAGCTGGGCCAGATGGCCGCCGACCACCGTGACGGGGTCGACTGGAACGCGGTCGGGCAGTTCGCGCTCGGTGGCGCGCTCGGTGGCGCGTTCGGTGCGCTGTTCGGCAAGGTGACCGGTGACCTGATCAAGCACGGCGGCGCCAAGATCACCGGGACCGAGTTCAACAAGAAGTGGCAGCAGATGCTGCAACTGGGCGGCCAGGGCGCCGGTGGTGCTTTCGGCGGTATGGTCGGCGGTGGTGTCGCCAAGCAGATCCTCGAGGGTGGACCGTTCGAACTCGACCCACGCATGCTCGGCGCGGGCGCGGGTGGCGCGCTGGGCGGTGGTATTCGCGGATTCCGGTCGGGCGGTGGGAATGTCCACGTCGATGTGAACGTGGGCGCGCACGACGGTGGTTCGACGCCGCCGCCGCGCACCGATGGGGTTGGGCCGAAGCCCGGATCGTTGCCGTCCGGTGACGCGGCGACGCCGTCGAAGTTGTCGGCCGAAGGTGATGTGCCGAATGCGAATACCGCGAGCAAGGACGCAACCGACTCCGGCGGATCGGTCACCGATGACTCGGGGGCGACCGGCGACCGGCCGGTCGGCCACGACGGCACCGATACCACAAACGCGACCAATTCCCTTGACACGACGCATGATTCTGCCGCGAGTCCGCGCACCGACGGTTCGCGTGACACGCCCGATGGTTCGAGTAATCGCGCGGGCGCGCATGATGGCGACACGGCGTCGGCCACAGCGCCCAAGAGTGATGGCCCGGTGAGCGATTCGGTCGTGAGCCAGCAAACGCGGCCGATCGGACACCAGGAACAGCTGAGTCGACCTACCGGTGACAACGCTTCGCAGAGCTCGGCGAAGCCGCAGTCGACGTCGGAGCGCTCGGTTACCCAGCCGTCGAGTCCGCGCGGCCAGGGCGCGGATTCCCGGATGACGCGTTCTGAACCGGAGTTGACGCGCGCCACCCCGCAGTCGCAAGCCCGCGATTCGGCGAGCACATCGCACGAGTCGACTATCTCGGCCGGCCACCGGTCCGATGAGGTCACACCCGTCTCGCGGCGCGGCGATGACAGCGCGTCCGTCACCTCACGGGTCGAAGCCGAACCGGTCAACAGCCACCGCGACGGCGCGGAATCGGTGGTGCACAACCGCCCCGAATCGGACATCGGCGCCGGGTCGAAGGCGCAGGCCGACAAGCCGAGCGAGTCGAGCGAAGCGGGCGAGCGAGCGGGGTCGAACGCGGGCACCCACGATCCGGTGACCGGCAATCGCTGGCGGCTTGTCGATTCGGCGTTGCTCGGGCCGACCTGGCCCGGGTTCAAGCAGTTCGCCCGTGGCGTCATCGGCTTCCAGCAGATCTGGGAAGCACTGCACGGCAACAAGTCTCCGCACGATGGACGCGAACCGTTCCGGCAGTACCGCGACGGTGATCAACCGTTGCGTCCGCTGTTCGGACAGGAGAAGCCGTCAACTCCGCCCGTGGAGGGTGCGGGAGAGGTGCGTGGCCGTGACAAAGCGTTGTCGCGCGGCATTTTCCGGTTCAACACCGACGAAATGTCGGACTACCGCTACAAATTCGACGCCGAGAACAACATCTGGACCAAAGACGGGACGCAACCTGCCCCCAAGGCCGAGGGCGCGAAGGAGGCGAGCAGGGCAAGCGACGCCGAGAGTCGGGGGCGGGCGCGGCCTCAAGGCGAGGACGGCGACGAGGTCATCGCCAAGAACGGCCGCAGCCAGATCGACACCCCGCGCAGCGGACCGCTGCTGCAGCGCTGGGCCGGCGGCACCGCCGACGCGATGCGCACGATCGTGGTCGACCACGACGGGCAGTGGTACGTCAGCAGCACGGTGCAACACGAGGCATTCCACAACGCCGGTGTGTATGCCGCGTTCCGTGGTCAATTCGTCAAGGGCGAGCTGATCGCGGTGCACGACTGGGCAGGCGCCTATCAGCCGGCCCCGGGCCGGGTGAAGGCGGCGCTCGACGAGCTCGGCATCTACGACCGGGTCCAGCATTTCGATCATCACGGCACCAAGCACACCGACGCCGACACCTGGCCCGAGGCAGCGCCGCGTCGGCCGAGCCTCGACGAGGAGACCCTCGACTCGCTGCGCACGCTGCGCGGCGACGAAGCGGTCGAGGACAAACCCGACGGGCCGCCCCGCGACCTGATGGCTGAGGCCGAGGACATTCTCGCGAAGTACGACCCGGTCGAGTGGGGCAAGCGGACCCCGGCCGAGCTGGCTGAGGCGTTGGCAGGCAGCGCCAAGTGGGCGGCGCGTGATGCCGAAGGGGTGGCCGAATACCACAAGGCGGTGACCGCGGCGACGGAAGTCATCCGCCGTGGCACGACCAAGTACGACGCCGACGGCGCGGTCATTCAGAACGGCAAGACGATGTACGCGACCCAGGTGATGGGCGCGATGGCCATGCGCAACGGCCCGATCAATATGGCCGCCGGTGAGGGCAAGACGATGGTGTTCCTCGCCGACGCCATGATGAAGGCCGCCGGTGGAAAGAACGTGCACGTCTTCACCACCCGCGACACGCTCGCCAATGACGCGATGCGACTCTACGAGCAGGTTTTCAAGGTGCTCGGCGATGATTCCTACAACCTGGTGCGGATGTCGCCCCATGGTGTCGACGGGGTCGGTTCGGGAAACCCGGACCGGGCAACGGTTTTCGTCGGCACGCTCAGTGACGCCGGCTTCGGCCATTTGCGCAACAAGAAGATGGACGGCGATATCGCCGTCATCGACGAGATCGACGAGGCGCTGCACTACTCCGACACCACCTGGATCATCGCCGACGGGCCGAGTGACGCGACGCCGCAGGTCAAGGAACGCGTCGAATACGCGCACGAGTTCCTCACCGCGCAGCTGAACTCCGGAGGCCTCACCCCCGAGCACTTCGGTCGGACCGCCGACCAGCCGTCGGGCCCGGCGACGATGACCAAGGAGGGCGCCGAGACCGTCAAGGAGCTGATCGAGCAGGACCTCCCGAACGCGACGCCCAAGGACGTCGATGACCTCCTCGGTCGGGTGCAGTCGGCGGCGACCGCGCGCTGGGAATTCGTCGAGGGCGACCACTACGTCATCGGCCCCGACGGCAAGGTCTACATCATCGACCAGATGACCCACGCGGTGATGTTCGACCCGAAGACCTCGACCGAGAGCCGCTGGAACGGCGGGCTGGCACAGGCGATCGAGGCCAAGCACGGCGTCCACATCCGCGGTGACTCGGCCTCGAGCCAGTCACTGACGGCCAAGGATATGCTCGGCGAGAACTACACGTCGCTGACGGGCGCCTCGGGTACCGTCGCCGGGCTCTCCGACATCCTCGTCACCAAATACGGTATGTCGGAGGTCATTTCGATTCCGCGTCGCGAGGAATCGAAGTTGGCCACCCTCGATGCGAATACAGCGGTCGACCAAGCCGGCAAGCATCGCGCGATCGCGGCCCGGGTGGCGGCGGCCTACGAGGCGGGCAAGATGCCCGATGGCGGCAATAACGCGCTGCCACACCTGATCATCGCCAACCGCAACAGCGAGGTCTCGGCGATCTCGAAACTGATGGAGTCCATGGGGATTGCGCGCGATCGGTTCGAGTCGATCGACGCGGAGTGGATGGTCGGACGCGGGGAGAACTGGGAACGCGATCTCGCCGATATCCTGGCGACCGCCGGTGAGCGGGGCAAGATCCTGGTGATCAACCGGCAGGGTGGCCGCGGTGTCGATATCGAGGTCAGCGCGCAGGTGGACAAGGACGGTGGTCTGCAGGTCAAGATGTCGGGTAAGTCCGAATTCCGCGATATCGATGTGCAGGCCGAGAACCGCGCGGCGCGCAATGGGCAGAAGGGCAGCGTCGAGTACTTCTTGGCCGCCGACGACGCCCTGTTCGCCAAGGCACCGCACCACGCCATCACCATCACTCGCTATACCGACGCGGTCACTGCGCACGAGGACGCGGCCACGGCGGCGGGCGTCACCAAGAAGGCGCTCGACGAGGCCACTGACCAGGACCGACCCGCTGCCGAGGTCGCCCATACCGCCGCGGTGAAGGACCTCGCGGACGCGCTCGCCACGCGTCGGGCCGCCGAGACCGAAATTGTCGCGCTCGCGACAACATTGCAGGCTGACAACGCGCGACGGACCCTCCTCGACAACGGGGTTGTCCCCGCGTTGGCCGGCCCGGTCGACGGCCGGATCGAGCTGACCGATACGGCGTCGCGTGACCGGCGGGTGCCGCCCCCGGACTCCGAGCACCAGTCGGACGACGCTGCCGACCGCGGCCCCGACCGGCGCTCAACCGTTGATGATTCCGTCCGGGCCGAGCGAGTCGTCTTGGCCTCGATCGATGGCGTCGAAGCGCCGGATGGCCGGGTGTGGGAGCGCGCATCGAAGCCAGGCACCGACGGGCTGCTCGAGATACTCGAGCGTGCTCAGTGGCTCACGGAGCCCGACGCTCGGCGGGTCGCCGCGTTCGAGGCGTTGCGCACCGATGGCGGGTCAGTGGGGACGATGTCGGAGCGGCGCGCTGCGGCCGCCTCGGCTCTGAGCCTGAACCTGGATGTCCACCATCCCGACGGCAGCATCACCCGACTGCGCCACGGGAATGACGCCGACCCGGCGACCGTGCTGTTCGCCGAGCGCGACACCGACGGGTACCTGTGGTCGGCGGTGCCACCGGGACATGTCGCGGCGCAGTCGACGAGCGAAGTCGCGCCCGGATTGGATTCGGCCGCAATCGATCTCGGCGCTGCCGCGTTCACCACCTTGGAGCTCGCGTCGCACCAGATCGTGATCGACGCGGCGACCGGGCGTTGGGTTACCCCCTTCGGGCTGCCCGCGCAGACCGGGTGGGGACAGCTCAACTCGCCACGCACCAGGCGGGCGAATGCCGCCGTCACCGGCGATGGCCGCACCTATCTGCTGCCCGGCGACGCAACCGGTGACCCGAGCCGATGGCAGCGCGCACTCGACGAGGTCGGGGCGAGCACACTGCTGCAACTCGAGATCCACGACGGCATCACCTACACGGCCGTCGACGAGTTCTTCGGCAAGGCACAGAACAGGGCGCGGATCGACCGGGCACTCGTCGGCTGGGCCGCGCAGGGCCTGCATGTCCACGCCGATTTCCATCAACTGATGATGGACCTGACATCACTGAGCACGGAACAGTTCGCCGCGCTCGAGGAGCCGGGCGGCTGGCACGCGGTCGGTCATATCGGGCGACCAGCGGTGGCTGGACTTCGGCGGCTCGACGCCGACGGACAGGTGCCGGTCGTGCATTCCTCGCCCGCGCGTACCGAGCAGGTGCCGGATAGCCGCGCGCGCGCGGCGGCCGAGCGAGCGCGGGCGATCGAGCGGCGGTTGGCGGTCGATGGGTCGATCCCGTTCGTCGGGATCGGTGCCTTCGCCGTCGACACCGATATCTTGTTGTCGCCCAACCGCGCTACCTCGCTCGCGCCGCAGCTGCGTTCGCGCGAGGACGTCGCCGTTGTCGCCGACACCGAGGGAATTCTGACTGTGGCGGCATCGACGGCCACCGAGTACCTGGTTGTCGGCGCGAACGGCGAGCACTGGGTGAGCGGGCAGGCATTGACCGCGAGCGGGTTCGCGTGGGATTCGGCGCGCGAGGGGTTCGCGCGTACCGTGACGGTCGGCGGCGTGACCTGGTGGGAGTACGAGAGCGTCGTCGTCGACCCACGGACGGACCGACCTGGCGAAGTACTCGTGCGGTTGCCGGGCGGTGCGCACTGGCTCGGCGAGGCGGACGCGTCAGCCGTCGGACTCCTGCGCCCGGATCGCTTGCCACGCCCCCTCTTCGGCGGGCACAAACCGGCCGCGACCGATCTGGACATGCTCCCCGGGTGGCCCGTCGTCGAGCAGTTGCGCGAACACGCGGCGCGCCCGGCGGCGATCGGGTCGATGCTGCGATTCGTGGTCCGCGCCGGAGCCCAGCATCTGCGCGTCGCGGGGTCGGTGGTGGACGCCGCGGGCAACCGGGTAGACGACAACGGTGACATCATCGGCATCGACGGCGCTGTGGTGCTCAAAGACGCCGACATCATCGCGATCGAGGTCTTACTCGACGTTGCCGGTGAGCCGCGTTGGGTGGGTGTCGACCGGTCGACGACCCTGGTGCACGGCTCGTCTGAGGCAGCAGCCAGTTGGCCCGCTGTGGTACTCGCCGCGAATGCGATCGTCGCCGAGCATATTTCGCGGCTCGCGCCCTTCGATGCGCCGTCGCCATCGGAGTCGATCGCCCCGACGACGACACCGACTCTGCTCACCGCGCCGATGACCGATGCCGAGATCGAGCTGTTGGTCGGCGGCTGGACTCCGCCGTCGCGGTCACTGCCGCGGGCGGTGCCCGCGGGTGCTGTCGCGCCGACTGTCGCGACGGGCCACCCTGGTCGCGCCGTCGCCGCCATGTTCGGGGCCGCACTCGCATTGCCGTTGGTTGCCACAGCGGCGACGATTACGACGGTGGTCCGTGCCCCGGCGGGGTCGCGGCCCACGCTCGTCGAGTCGTCGAATATGCCGGTCTCCGGGCACATCGGCGCGATCCTGCTGCCGGAGGACGGGTTCTTCCCGAGAGCCGATGGAGTCGACCAGATCATGGTGGCCGGGCCGAACGGTCGGTCGTGGGTCTCGCCGACCGAACTCGCGGCGGCCGGGTACCGCTGGCAGCCGGACAAACAGTGGTACGCGAGGCCGGTCACCCTGGCCGAAGGCGTCGAACTCTTCGAGCACGACCTGGTCGTTGTCGCGCTCGGTGCCGACGCGACAACTGTGCTGCTCACCGTCGGCGACACGACGCACACGGTGTCGGCCGAGGTCGCGGCAGGCGCCGGCCTGGTGCCGGACCGGGAATTGCGCGGCCCCATCTTCGGCACCGCGGGGCCTGAATCGGCTGACCTCGAACGCTTTCGGGGCGTCGCGAGCACGGTCGCCTGGCCAGTGCTGAATCAACTCGCGGCGTTGGCGACCGACCCCGCCGCGATTCTTTCGATGACCCGCTTCGTCCTCGCCGACGGAACAACTACCGGGCATGACGATCCGCCGGCCGACGGTGACGTCGTCGGACTCGATGTGCTGCTCATGGTGGGTGGCACACCGCAGTGGGTGCGGGTCGACCGCTCGACGAAGCTGCCGCTCGACTGGTTCGGCGAACAATCGAATAGCGCTGTAGCACAGCCTATTTGGCCAGCATTGCTGCTCGCGGCCCAGTCGAGCGCGCTCGCGATCGCGCAAGACGCGGCGATCGCCGAGCTCGCCGCTTACGCGGCGACCCGTGGTCGCCAGGGGCGACTCGTCGCAGGCCTGTTCGAAACGACTGCCGACGAGGCCGCCGACACCTCGGTCGCGGTCGGTCAACCAGTGCAGCGGTCGGCTGACAACGACGACTTCATGGGCAATTTCAGCTTCTCCTACGACGAGTTCGAGTCGGCCCCGGTCGGCGTCGCAGTCCGCGCGGTCGCCGACGACGTCGACCAAGTGACCGACTCGGCGCCCGCGGCCGAACTGGTCGTGCCCGCCGACGGGCTGGTCATCGGTACCGGCGCCGACGCGATCCAGCTCGCCTCGGGCGACAAGCTCGCCGCCCGCTGGGAACTCGCCGCGCCCGGCGAGCGAGCCGAGCACATCTGGGTGCGAAAACCGGACGGCGGTCAGTGGCGCCAGATCTCGGCGACCGAATTGGCGGGTCGAGGGCTCGTGATGCCTCGGCTCGCCGTCATCGACGCCGCGGTCTTCGGGGCGCAGATCTCGGCCGCCGACGTCGTGCAAGGCGCTCTCGGCACCTGCTACCTGCACGCCGGACTCAGCGCGATGGCCTTCACCCGCCCGGACCTGGTGCGGCAGATGTTCGATGTGAACCCCGAAACCGGTGAGATCGCCGTGCGTTTCGTCCGCGACGGTGTGGCGGTATGGGTGCCGGTCGACCGTCGCTTCTACGTCTACGAGACCGGCGACGGTAGCCGCATGGCCTACGCGCTCGCCGAACCGGGACAGCCGCTGTGGCCCGCGTTCGTGGAGAAGGCGTGGGCGATTCACCAGGGTGGTGCACTCGGGTACGCGGGTGTCGTCGGCGGAAATTCCGGCGCGGTCACCACCGCGTTGCGGCCGGTCGTCACGGTTACGAGCCAGGGGCGTGCGCAGCCGAGTCGCGGTGTCGACGACGGCAATTTCGCTCATCCGATGTCGCTCGGCTCGGACGCGCTCGCCGATCTCATCATCGCCGCGAACGACTCGACCGTCACCGCGGCTGCCGCGCTCGCGATAGCGCACACGGTGCTCGATCTCGAGCACGAGTGGCTCGCCTGGACCAAGAGCTGGCTGAGTTCGGTCACCTGGAGCACCGAGAACGCGATTCGCGAGGCGATGGGGTACTCCACCGTCGACCGCGAGACCTGGTTGCGTGACAACAACGTGCGCACCGGCGTCGGCTTCCGGACGTTCCTCGCCGAGAAATTCGGGCGGGATTGGGCCACGGCCGAACCAGTACTCACACCGGTCATCGCCCTGATGAACACCTGGGAATCGGGGGCCGAACTCGACGACACCCACGCGGCGACCCGCGTGCTCACCCGCTGGGCAGGCGACCGCGTCAAAGCGCTGTTCACCCGCGGCGACGCCGTGATGGTGGCAACCAACCCGACCCCCACCGGCACCAACCACCCCGACACCGACCTACGACCCGACCACGCGTACACCGTGATCGGACTGCGGTCCGACCCCGCCGACCCGAGCTATGTGACCCACTTGCTCCTGCGCGACCCGAACGGGACGACAACCGACCTGTCGGTCCGACACCTCAACCAGCTCATCTTCATCTCCTCCGCCGGACCGGCCACCCAATTCGTCCTCGGCGATGGCGAACTCGCGCTGACGGTGCTGCCGTCGAGCATTCAGACCAGGCAGCCATGGGCGATCGATCCGCCGACATTGCTCGCCGATCAACCCTCGGATGCGCAAGCCAACGCGACAGCGGTGGCGCACACGGTCGATATCGTCGGCGAGCTCGGCGGCCGGCAGCGCCCGCGACCCCGATATCAGCGGCCGCCGAAGCTTCCCGCCGACCTCGACGCCAACGGCTCGCTCACCGCCGCGACAACCCGCGCGCGCCAGGCCGCGCATTGGTGGGAACGGCACGGGCGCGCCTGGTGGGCCGCGTTGCGCTTCGACGAGCTCACTGACGCCGACCAGTATCGGCTGGTCACCGAATATCACCGGTTGCGCAAATCCGACGGCCTGCCGGTCCGCGTCCGCGACACGATGAACCGCGGCTTCCTGCGCCACGAATTGGCCCGTTCGCGCGCGAGCGCGGGGACCGGAAAGACCGCTACCGCCGACGCGCTGCGCTCGGCCGTGCTCACCCGATTCGACCGAGCGGTAGCGACCGCGGACGCCGAGGCCGCCGCGCTCGCCGGCCGCTCAGCCATCGCCGCGCCACGCGCGTTCCTCCTGCGCGTCGAACCGTCGGCGTTCGACGGCACCGGGTCACTGGTGCTCAGCATCGGCAACCCGATCACCGCGTCGGTCCTCACCTGGCATGTCCCAGGGGAGACCATCGCGCCGACGGCAGCGGCGAAGACCGGTGTCGAGCTCTACGCGGCGACCGCGCAGGAGCTGGCCGGCAGCAGGTCGACCGCGACCATCGTCTGGCTCGATCGCGCGGCCATTCCTAAAGCCTCGGTAGCGAACTGGATCAAATCGGCGGTCGCGGCGGCTCCTCGCGACGGCAAAGCCCGCCTCGATTCGGCCATGGCCGCACTGCGCACCGGACGCGTACAACGCGGTGGGAGGGCCCCGCACATCGAAGTGGTCGACGACATGTGGGGTACGCCGTCGGCGCGCACATCGCGTGCGCACCCCGTCGACCGGCCGATCAATCACCAACTCGCCCAGCCGCGTTCGTGGCCCAATCAGCTGACAACGCTCGGCCGCGACGAATACGTGCTCTTCGGTTCGGGTGGTCGACCAGACGTGAGCGACCTCGCTCCCGACGGTGTCGAACCGCATGCCGCCGCCCTGCGCGCGCTCATCTCGCGCCACCCTGGCTGGATCGCGCAGTTGGTGCGCGAACGCGCCGACGGCAATTTCGAGGTGGTCTTCCACCGTGCGGACGGGACTGTCGCACGCGTCGCGGTCGATCGGCAGTTCCCGGTCGTCAACGGCAACGCCGACTATCGCGCCGCGACCCCCGGCCAACCGCTATGGCCCGCGGTCCTCGCCAAGGCACTGTCGGTGTACCAGGACAACGAACCGGCGGCCGACCTGCTAGGCGAGTCGTCGGCAACCGAAACCGGCCCGCTCCCCGGCTACCGCGCCGGCGAACCGACCACGATCCCGGCCGCCCTCACCCCGCCACACGGGTGGAATCCGGCGGGTCAGCTGTCCGCGCTCACCGGTACCACCCACCGCAACCTCACGCACCCGATGTACCTGGGCCCCGAACTCCTGAGAGCCCTTTACGGCGCCGATATAGCGACGGTGCTGACCACCAGGTCGCGTCGTGTCGCGCCGGTCGTCCTGTGGGACGCCGTCGCCTTCGCACAATCCGAGCACGACGTGTGGGAACAGGCACGAGCCGCCTTCGCGAGCGCCCCTGACCCGGCGCGCGCGGTCAGCCAGATGCTCGCGTGGCTCGCCGAGTACCCGAGCACCGCCGAGCGCGCCTTCGACCGTCTGCTGCGCGACATCTACGGACCCGGCACGCACATCGAGATCGCGGCACTGCGTCGCCTGCGCGAACTCCTCACCCGCGTCCCGCAGGCGATCCCGCTGCTCACGCCACTGTTCGATGCCATCGCCGCCGCGAACACCGACGCGAGTCCGAGCGCCGCGCTGGCCGACGTACTGCGCCGCACGCACGTCACGACAGCGGACGGTTTCGAGAAGTTCGTCCAACGGCTCGCCGGTGCCGCCGCCCCAGACCTGCGCCCGCTACTCGCGACCATGCGCGCGTGGGAGAACGGTGTGCCGCAAGGTGAATCGGTGCTGACATGGTCGGCGGGGACGTTCATCGGGGAGATGTTCGAACGGACATCGATGCTCGTGGTGGCGATCAAGCCCGGATCGACGCACCTGCCGACGATTGTCGGGCTTGTCGCGGACTCGGCCTATCGGGTCGAGTCCATTGTGATTGACGGTCTTTCGCGCGCGGTCGTCGAGATCGTGGTTGTCGACGCGACGGGGGCGCTCATCACGGTTCCCGCGCACGCGCTCAACCAGCTCGCGAGCGTCACCACCTACGGATACACGTCCGAGCCGAGCCGCGCGGTGAAGGTCGCCGCGCCGTCGGCGTTGGCGAGCGACCGGGTCACCCTGCCCGCCCGCCGCGCGCGCCCCGACGAGTCGGCGGGTGAGCACCTCCCGCCGGCCGGCATCCCACGGCAGGTCATCACGACACATCCCCCGTTCGTCGTCACCGGTCACCTCGTCGAGCCGCGTCCCGGCGGCGTGTTGCCGGTGCTGCGTGAGTACACCGACGACAACGGCAACGACCTGTTCGAGATCGACGCTGCGAACGGGCGGGTGAACGTATCGCGGGAACAGCTCGGCGACTTTCACTTCTACTGGAACGAGACGCTCGGTCACTTCGGCCGTGGACTCCGATTGGCAAGCGGCGACGTATTCTTCGAGACAGACACCGTCTTCGTCGGGCCATGGCAGCCCGACCCGTCGCGGGTCGCGGTGCACACCGGTCGCGGCCGGGTGTGGACGACAGCCGGCGAGGCGCAGTGGTTGCGGTTGTCGCGGGTCAGCGGCACCAAGATGACGCTGAGTCGACCCGTGCTCGTCGCCGTATCCGACGAACCCGTCGAGCCGTTGCCCGACGCGACGCTCGCGGCCCCGCCCGGCCACCCGACCCGCAGCCCCGGCGGTGCGGTCGAAGTGGCGGTGATCGGGGCCAACGGTCAGCACTGGGTGACCTCGGCCGCGTTGACGGCGGCGGGCTACCGCTGGGACCAGGTGACCGGCGCGTACGGGCGGATTGTCGAGCTCGGTGCCGACCTCGCGCTCTGGGAGCGCGAGCGCGTCGTCGTCGACACCGCGGCCGACCACGGCGAAAAGGTGTTGCTGCACACCGAAATCGGATCGCACTGGATCGATTCGACGATCGCCGACCAGGTCGGGCTGCGCCGACCGAACCTGCTGGCGGGCCCGATTTTCGGTCCCGGCGGTCCCCGCTCCGCCGATGCCGCGGTCCTGCCGAACTGGCCGTTGGCGCGGCGACTGCGGGCGATGACGCCCCAGCGGATCATGAACATCATGCGATACGTCGTCGATGATGGTCGTCAGGTCACGACAGTCCGAGCTGATGTCGTTGCCGCTGTTGGCAATACGGTCGACGGACTGGGCAACGTTGTCGATGGTGCCGGCGCGATCATCGTCAGCGATCGGCAGGTCGTCGGCGTCGATGTGTTGTTCACCATCGACGGGCGCGACCGGTGGGTGCGGGTCGATCGGGCCTCGACCATGCCGGTGTCGAACGACCCGAACGCACCGACCTGGGCATCGCTGATCCTCGAGGCGTACGCGGCCGCGGTGATCGCCGCCGACGAGCCGACGCTGCCCGGTTATCCCGAACCAGTGACTCCGCCCGCGATGGCGATTCCCGCCGCGCTCGCCGTGCCGTGGGCCGACGTGTCGGGTCGGCGCTGGGTGTTCCGACCTGGGACGAAGGTCGCGGTGCGGCGGGACCCGGCGACCGATCAGCTCATGATGCGCTCGCCCGGCGCTGACGAGCAGTGGCAACCGGCCGCCGAGGAAGCCTTCACCGAAGCGGTCCCCGTCCTGCGCACGGTCGACACTCCGCTGTTCGGGCCGACCATCGACGCGGCCGACGTGCGACAGGGCCGGGCAGGCACCTGCTATCTGCTCGCCGACCTGATCAGCCTCGCGAACACCAACCCGCAGTGGATTGCCCGCATGATCACCGAACTGCCCGATAACGCCGGGTTCGCGGTGCGATTCACCGAACCGGACGGATCAACCACGACAATCGTCGTCGACCGGCAGTTCTACACCTTCGTCGACGCCAACGGCACCGAGTCGGCCTACGCCGCGACCGATCGCGCGCTGTGGCCGGCGGTCATCGAGAAGGCGTGGGCGGTCTACCGGGGCGCCGGGCACGGCTACGCGGGCATCTATGGCGGTCAGCCGGGCGCCGCCGCCGCTGCCTTGCGACCGCCACAACCGGTCGGTGAGCGCACGGGCCGGGCGCAAACGATCCGCGCCGTCGACGACCACTACTTCGCCCATCCGATGACCATGAGCCTCGACGCGCTGACCGACCTGCTCGGCGACCATGACGCGGCGCGCGCGATCCTGGGATGGGAATCGGACTGGCGGACAATGCTTCCCACCCAGCCGGAGCTGGCGACATCGGCGGGATTCGTCGCATTCCTCGGCGAGCGGTTGGCCGAGCACCAGGTGTCCGGCATCGTGCTCGCCACGCTCGCGCGGGCGATGGACAACTGGGAATCGACTGCTCCACAAAAAGATTCGGTGCTCACTCGATGGGTTGGCGATCGGATAGCTGCCCTCTTCGCACCTTCCGATACTCGACTCGTCCCCGGCGACACCCGGTTCCTCGACGCCGACGCGGTCCTGCACTCCGGCGACATTCTCACCGTGCAGACCAAGCCGATCCCGGTCGGCCAGGAGCGCCTGCTCGGCTGGTTGCGCGGATCGCACGCGTACGCGGTCGCCGGTGTGACCGTCGAGGACATCGACGGCACACCGGTGGTCACCTATGTGCGGCTGATCGACCCGCACGACGGTGCCGCGATCGAGGTCAGGGCGGCCTACTTCAACAGTTTCCGCGCGATCGGCTCGGCCGGCTCGCGGACCGCGTTCGTCATGGGCGCCGACGACGCGCCGATCCCGCCGACCTACCCACCGGCCACCGGTCTCACCGCGACAACCCCGACACCCGGGACGGCGTTCCCGCGACTCACCGCGGCGCAGCGTGACGCCTACCGAATCGTCGTCGGCGCCGACGGATTGCTGCGCCGAGCCGGCGACAAAGGACTTTTCGACACCACCTGGGGCGCCCGGCCGGGCGAGGGGCGAACCACGACGGGCAACGCGCAGTGGCATCAGGACCCGGCGAACCGGCGGGCGCTGTTCGTGGTCGACGTCTTCGGCTCGATGTACGCCGTGCCCGAGTCCGCGCAATCGGGCCCGCACCGGATCACCCACGCCTCGCTGCTCGACGGCGGGGCCGCCGTGGCAGCGGCCGAGATCGAGGTGCTCGCGGGCAAGGTGCGCACGCTCGTCGATCGCGGTGGCGAATACGCCGCGGACCCGACGATGAACGCGCGATTCCTCGTCGACGATCTCTCCGCCTCCTTCCGCCGGACCACCGACCCCGACCACTTCGCGCACCTGCGGCCGCGTCCCGGTGTCGCGTCGGAGGACGAAGCGGTGGGCCTGCCGAAGGTGACCGGCGATGACCAGCTTGCCGTCGTGGCGGCGGCGATCACCGCACCCGTCGTGGTCGACCCGCCGGTCGCACTCGTACCAACCGGGACCGTGACGTACGCGCCGGCGCGCCGGGTCGCGCTGCTCGGCCGTCGTGTCATCGCACCGGCGACCACCCTGCTCACCGACACCGGTGTCGAACTGCGCCCGATCTCCGGTGGCCTGTTCAACCATGTGCCGGGCGAGGCGACGATCCGGCAGGCCGCTGGTCACGCCTGGCGCTGGGTGAGTGGCGCGAACGGAACCGGGTGGGTGGCCGAAACAGCGCTGTCCGCCGCCGGTTTCGAATTGCGGGCCGACATCGGCAGATTCGCGCAGCTCGTCGATGTGACCCCCGCCACCGGGGGAGTCATGCGGGTGTACGCGGCCGAAAGGTTGCGGGTCAGTTGGCTCGACGCGTCGTCGCTGTGGGTCGAACGCCCGAACGGGGTGAGCTTTGTGCTCACGCCGGCCGAAGCGGCAAGGCACGGCCTCGCTCCGGTATCGGCGCTGACCGGCATGCTCTTCGCGCCGACCGGACCGAACGTGGCCGACCTGCCGGACCTGCCCGACTCGGCGCCCCTGCGTCAGCTGCGCCGACTCATCGCCGATCCGGCGGGCCGGCGAGCCATTGTCGCGATGGTGCGTCACGTGGGCGACGAGATCGATGTGCACCTGATGGTCGACGGCAGCCCGACCTGGGTCCGGGTGCCACGTGCGACCGACCTGCCTGCGCCGTCGTGGGCGGACTCCTGGCACGGTGTCCCCGCGTGGGCCGCCGCGATTCTCGAAGCGCATGCGGCGACCAATGGTCAGCGCGAGGACGAGGCGCTCGCCTTCTCCGACGCGGAAGTCGCCATCGGCACCAACCGGCCGCTACCGAGCTACCCCGACCCTGCCCGCTATCGAACTATTTCCAACCGAATCACACAGTGGCAAAACGATATTCGTGATGCCGGTGTGCGCGCCGAGACCACGACGGATAGCGACGCGCCGACGATTCCCGCCCAGCCGGTTGCCCGGCCGAGGGTATGGGACGAGGAAGGCACCCCTGCCGTCAACCACCGCGCCGCCATGGAACCGACACCGCTCGCCCTGGTCGGTGCCCGACAGTTCGACGCGGGGGAGCAGGTGCTACTCGGCGACGCGACGCACCACCACTACACCGTCCGGATCAACGCGACCGGGTCAGCGATCGAGGTTGTCGACCACAACGATGTCGCCGTCGCGATCGGCTCCGAGGGGATCGACGGCTTCCTCCGCCTGCGGGCACTCACCGTCGCCTGGGTCGCGAACCCTCGCTACGACACCGAATCGAGCGCTGACGAGGACTCCTCGCTCGACGAGACCAGCGTCGCACCCACCGCGCCCCCGCCCATCCCACGCGCAACAAGGCCGAACCCGCTCACCGGGTGGCGAGAGACGCAGGTGCTCGCCCTCGCCGGGACTTCGGTTCACTCCGCGGCGGATTCGCCCTTCGTCGCGGGCGCGATGTCCAGCCGACTGGTCAGTGCGGCAACAGGTATTACCGTCCATGCGGCGGCCGGGCCGACCACGCATGTGCTGCCGGGGACAAGGACCGAGCCGCCGGCGCAGTTGCCGGTCTCGATGCCGACCGCCGTGGTGAGTGCGCCACGGGGGCGCCTTGTCGTCAGCACCGAGTCGGGGGCGCTCGCCACGATCGACGTCGGCAAGTCCATCCCGGTCAGCCAGACGTGGACCGATCTGCAGGGTACCTGGTACGAAATCGAGTCTTTTCCAGGATATTTCGCCACGATCTCCGCCTCGATGCTCGCCGCGGCGTTCACCGAGAACAACCGAGGCGGTAAACGCTTACTGCGGGCGAAGGTGGACGGGCTCGTTGTAGCGACGGTCGAGGGCGCCGCGCATCTGGCTCCCGGCTCACGAATTCCGTTGCGGCTCAACCCAACTGACCCCAACGTGTTCGAGATCGACCCCGGCGACGGTCGATGGCTGCGCTCGAGGAACCCGTTCCCGCTCAATATCGGGTCCGCGCGCGCGACGGGACCACTCTTCGCCATCGATGGCCGCGTGCTGCCGACCGATGTCAAGCAGGGCGCGGTCGGCGACTGCTATCTCATGTCCGCCCTGATCAACCTCGCGACACACAGTCCGGACATGATCGCGGACATGGTCACCGAGACCGTCGGCGCCGACGGCGCGCGGACCTTCTCGGTGCGGTTCAACGACCCCGAGCAGGGGTGGGTGTGGGTCAAGGTCGACGACACCTTCTACACCGACAACGCGGGCGCGATGAAGTACGCCGCGCACACCTCGGGTCAGCCGCTGTGGCCCGCGGTGATCGAGAAGGCGTGGGCCGCTTACCACGGCCGCGACCACGGGTATCACGGCGCCGAGGTCGGCCTGCCGGGTGCGACCGCGGGGAAGTTGCGGCCGAGCACTATCGTCGGCGAGTCCGGCCGTGCCCAACCGACGCGCAGTGTCGATGAGATGGTTTTCGCCTGGCCGTTGCAGTTCGACCAGGACCTGCTCGCCGAGCTGATCGGCGACCATGATGTGGCGCACTGGCTGCTCGCGTCGGCGCAGGCGCCGTCGTCGACGAACACGACCGTGCCCTTGCTCGACCGGGTGCGCGCGGCGGCTGCGGCCGCCGTCACGGCAGTCACCGAAGTGATTGCACGCGAGGGACTTTCGCAGACCATCACGCTGACAGCAGCCGAGGTGACGGACCTTTTCGATGCCGCCGGCCTCACTCGTATCGTCACCTCGGCTCAGACCGCATGGCAGGCCGATCCGCACGGCCACACCACCTTCGCGGCTTTCGTCGCCGACTACCTGGACACCGCGCTGACAGCGCTCGAAGACCAAGTCCGTGCATGGCGTTCGGGCAGGACGATGCGCGACATAACAGTGGCCCGCTGGCTCGGCAAACGCGCCCAATACCTGATCGAGCGAGGCGACACTGTCACCGCGAACACCAAATCCACGCTGCCCCGCAACCCGATAGCGAATACGTTGTTCCCCAAGCACGCGTATTCCGTGGTGCGCGTTGTGTGGTCGGGTGGTGTCGAGCGTAGTGGGTCGCCGACGGGGCTTGTCGTTGTCGACCCCTACTCGCCCGCCACGCAACTGACCATCCCGCTCGCGAACCTCAACCTGTTCTCGGCAATGAGCTCATCGGGGCCGGGCACGCACGGCGCGTTCGGCGTGACACCGCAGCTCACGGCGCCGATGGCCGAACCGGTCGCGAACTGGGATTCCGACAGCGATTCGAGCTGGCACGCGGGCCCGATCGGCGGATTCGACAACTACGCCGTCCATTCCGAGATCGGCTCGGTCTATTCCCTCGACGAGGTCACCGAACCAAGCCTTCCTCTGCCACTACCGATCGGTCCGATCGCACTCGCGCCGATCGGCACGTGGACGAGCGCCACCTTGACCCCGACGGCGCGCACAGTCCACCTGTCGGCCCCGCTTTCGGTCACCACGATGCCGAGGCAGGAACCTTTCGGCCTCGCCACGATCACCGTGACCGAGCTGGTCGAGCTGCCGGCGGGCACGTCGGTGCTGCTCAGCCCTGATCCCGAGAACGCCGGCCAGCTGCTGGTCGCCAGTGATACCCAGGTGTACGTGCTGCCGACCGCGCAGGCGTCGACGGGCCTGCTCCGATCGGTCGGGGGCCTCATCACCGCACCCCAGGGCGCGCGAGCTGAGGATCTGGAGCCGTTCCGGCGCAGCGCGGCCCTGCGCGCGCTCGGGTTGACCGAGGCCATCGAGCAGTTGGCCGAGTTGGCCGATCAGCCGGCGCACCTTCTGAATTCGATGATCCAGTCCTTCGACGACGGCAGCATCTACGTTCTGCTCTCGGTGTCGGGCCGGGCCACCTGGGTGCGGGTCGATGGCATGACCGGACTGCCGATCGACCTGCCGCTCTCCGCCCCGATCTGGCCACTGCTCTTCCTGCACGCCCAACAGCTGGCCGACATGGACTCGGCGAGTGCAGCCGTATTCGACAATGCCGTCGCCTGGCGGTCACTGCGCGCGGCCACCGACCACGGATCCGACCTCACCCAACTGTTCGCCGAGGTACCGTCACCAGGTCCGCGGCACACCGTCACCCTCGGAACCACGAACGCGCCGGTCCCGCCCGAGCGAACCGAGGACGTGGACGAGCTCCCCGGTATCTTGCCCGACAATGACCCGGCCGATATGACGATGTCGGACGACGCCGTAGCCGACCTGCGGGTCGTCATCGGGCCGGATGGACTGCTGTACCGGGCAACCGACGGCACCCTGCTCGACACCACAGCCGATCTCGGCGGACGCGCGCGGATGGTGATGGACCCACGCGCCAACATCTACGTCTCGGGAATCTCGGCGGCGACGGTCACGGTGACCCCCGCGACGATCCTGCGCGGTGAGGCCGCGGCGGCGGTGGCCGAAATCGAGGTCGTCGCGGGAGCGTTGCGCCTGATGGCCGACGATTCGACCGAATACGGCAGGCCGGTCCCGAGGATCAACGACAGCTCGCTGCACTACCTCATTACCGAGCTCGGTCTTGTGGTCAGCGACGATTTCGTGCAGATCGGGGGACACTCGACCGTCGTCGCCCATGACACCAACGGCCAGGTGACGACCGTGCCTGCGGGCATGCTCACCATCCCGGCGGCGGGTCTGACCTTCGTCTCGGCAGGCCGGTCGGTGTCGTTCGCGGGTGGGGCGATCGTCGCGGTCCGGCTCGATCAGGCCCGCCCGGGCGAGGTGGCGCTCGCCGAGCCGACCGGCGCGTGGCATTGGGTCGGTGCCGACCTGCTCGTGGCCAACCGTCTGCCGGTGCTCGGGCTGGTCGAGGTCGACAACCCGCTGTTCGGGGCAACGGGGCGTCCGCGACCGGGCGATGTCGTCCAGGGCGCGGCCGGAACCTGCGCGGTCCTCGCCGTGCTGATCGGCGTCGCGCAGACACATCCGGAAATGATCGAGCGCATGATCCGCGTCGAAGGTGACGGCTACGCGGTCCGATTCTTCGACAACGGGCAGGAGAAACCGACGAGCCACCGCGAGGTCTGGGTTGCGGTCGATCGGAATTTCTACACCTTCAACGGCACGTCGGCCTATGCCGCGCACCGGCAGGGGCATCCGCTGTGGCCCGCGCTGATCGAGAAGGCATGGGCGCTCTATCAAGGAAAGGAACGCGGATACGCCGGGGTCTACGGCAACGACGAACAGCGGGTAGCCGGCGCGATCTGGCCACGGACCGTGATCGGACGCTGGACGGGCCGTGCGCAGGGAGTGCAAGCGGTCGGTGATCCGTCCTTCGCCCATCCCATGACCCTCGGCGTCGACGCGCTCACCGAGCTCCTCGGCAACGCCGCTCTCGCACGCCGGATCGCCGGGTTCGAGAACCGGTGGTCGGGATGGACCGATTCGTGGCGCGACGCGAGTAGCTGGAAACGCGCGACGGACGAACTCGCGCGGTTGCGCGCCGATCAGTCGGTCACCGACCCCACCCTCGCTCTCACCGCGTGGTTGAAGACGCAGAACGCGTCGACGTGGACCGGGTTGTCCGCGATGCTCGTTTCCGCCCTCGGCGTCGAGGCAGTGAGCACCATGGGCGCTGGTTTGACCAAGGCCGAACGCGCCGCGTTGGTCGAGCAGCTCGGTGCTGCCGAATTCGCCGCCATCACACCGGCACTCGAACCGCTGCGGATCGCGATGGAGCAGTGGGCCTCGACCGACCCGTTGACCGACACGGTGATCGCGCGCTGGGTCGGCGAGCGGATCGCCCGCCTGCTCAGCCACGGCGACACTGTCACCCTCAGCACCCGCGCGACCGCGCCGGGGCTCGACTACCTGCCGCACACGATGCTCCGCGGCCACCACGCGCACACCGTCGTCGGCGTCGAACGCGACGCTGTCACCGGCGAGGTGGTCGCGGTGTTGCTCGCTGATCCACACGGTTCGCGCGGGGTGCACCCGGGCGCGATCGTCGTGCCACTGCGTCATCTCAATCAATTCGCGCGACTCGCCTCGGCGGGAACGGGCACGCGCGCCGCCTACGGCAAGGACGCGCCACGCGTTCAAGAGATCATGACCTACGCGCCGGCCAAGGGCGTCGGGCCGGACAAACGCGGTGCCGACGATGAGCCGACACCGGAGCCGTCGGCGAAACGTCAGCGCGGCATCGAACTTCCGTCCTGGCACGAGAGCGCGCGCTTCGACCTCGGTCTGGCCGCGCGGCTCGCCACACCGGCCGAGGTGCTGGCCGGGCATTTCCCGGCCGGTACCCAGATCGCGTTCGGCACCGGAAACAGCTATCTGGTCGCCACCTCGCAACCCGAGGGGATTGTGCTGCGGTCGCGACTCGACCCGACGCCGGTCACGCTGCCACTCGACGAGTTCGTCGCGTTGCTCGACGTCGACGGCCAGGAATTCGTCGTTGTCGGTGATACCGAACCGGTGGGTTGGGGTCAGACCGGCACCGATATCGGGCCCGATGTCTGGGGCCCAGACGGCATTCCCGGCGGCCGTGGCGATGTCGGCGCCCTCGTCTCGCTCGGCGCCATGACGGTGAATCAGCGCGTGTTCCTACGCACTCAGCAGTTGCGCGCGATCGAGGTCGACGCCGACGGTGACTGCTTCTATCGCGCTGTCGTGCGTGCCATGCCGGCGCACCTGCGTCCGGCCGGTGATGAAGCCATCGCCATCACCGCGTTGCGGCAGCGGCTCGCCGAGGTGGCCCGCACCTCGCTGCGAGCCCTGCCCCAGGGGGAGAACTACACCGACGCTGACGTCGAGCGCATCGCCGTCGATCTCGCCACCCCCGGACGGTGGGCCGTCGACGCGGGCGACCTCGCGCCGATCCTGGTAGCCATCGCCTACGACATGCGGGTATTCGTAGTCACCGAGCAGGGCGTGCCACGGCAAGCCCATCAGCAGGACAGCGTCGGGGTAGCCGGGCTGTGGTTGTTGCGCACCGGCGAGAACCATTACCGCAATCTCGTCCGTGAGAGCCAGTCCTTCATCATCCCGAATATCATCGAGATGACCGATGATTCGAGTGACGACGATGTCGAGATGGCGAGCCGGTCCACTCAGCGCGGCGATGCGCCGTTCTCCGTGGCCGATGCCCCCGCTGACACCGCGCCGGCCGCAATCGACGACACGGCGTCGGCCGCGATCGATGAAGCCGCATCGGCGATCGATGACACCGCGTCGACCGCGACCGACGACACCGCCTCATCGGTTGGCGAGGACATCGGACCCGTCCTGGTCCGAGCGACGTCGACCACGTTCCCCCACCTCGCCGACCGCGCCGACGCCCGCGTGGTCGTCGGCGCGGACGGGCTCTTGCGCTACACGACGACCGGCGATCTCGTCGACACGACGGCAGCGCCTACGGGGTGGTTGCCGATCGTCACCGACCGGCTCTCGGTGACCTTCGTGCCAACCCTCGAACAAGCCGGGGATGCCTCACATGCCGCCCTGCTCGACGGCGGCGCGGCGAACGCGGCCGCCGAGATCATGGTCGACAAGGGCGTTCTGGTCGCGCTCTCGGATCGTGGCGGCGAATACCCGATCACGGCCGAGCACAATGACGCGCTGCTCGCCGAATTGCGCAGGGCCGGCCTGCGGCTGGCCGACGATTTCGAACAACTCACCCCCGATCCGGCAGACCCGTCCTTCGACGTCGACCGCACGCGACCGCCGACTGACCCCGACCCCGTGCGTGCCACCGGCCCACGCTCACGAGTCACGTTCTCGCGCTTCGCGCTCGCCACCATCGACGGCGTCGCCCTGCGCCCACACCAGGACGGCTCGCTCACCCACGAGCCGGGCCCGACCTCACGACGCCTCGTCGACGGCGCCGAGCAGGTGTTCGTGCGTGGCGCGCGCGGTTCGGGCTGGGTGTGGCTCAACTCCTTGCGCGCCAACGGATATCACACAGATCCCGAGGGCACGGTCCTGCACCGCACGGTCGAGCTGCCGGTGAACAGCCCCGAGACCGGGCCGACCGTGCTCACCCTGCGTGGATCCGACCTTGTCACGATCGAGGCGACCCCGCACTACGAAGCTGATGAGCCCTACCTCCGGCTGACCCACGTGGGGCGCGACTGGCTCGTCCGGCTCGATCTGTGCGAGATGTTCGGGCTGCGCGCACCCAACTATCTGCGTGGCCGACCATGGAATACCGACGGCCCGGTCGCCGCCGACCTGGACGACCTGCCCTACTCGCCCGACCTGGCCGCCCTGCGCGCCCTGGTCGAGCAGGACCCGGTGGCGATCCGGCGCATGGTTCGACCCGACTACGACACCATGACCTACGACGTCCACCTGCTCGTCGACGGCGTCGCGCGCTGGCTTCGCGTCGAACGCCTGACCAGCCTGCCCTGGACCGACGAAGACGCCGTGATCTGGCCCGCGATCGTCCTCGAAGCCATGGCCGCGGCTGCCGCGCTCACCCGAGAAGCCGGAAATGGCAACAACTTCGGGCTCGTCGCGCCGGTGCAGGCGCCGCCGCGGCCAGTGGTTCCCGCGGCGGCGATGCCCATCCGCTCACGGGCCGGGGTCGTGGGCGAGCGCTTCCCGCTGATGTTGGCACCCCCGCTACCGGCACCGATCGCCAACCCCGTTGTCTACCCATCGGGCCGTGGTCCGCTGCCCGACATCCGCGTTCCCTCGATGCCGATCGTGTGGGAGGGCAACGCCTATGTCGCGTTGTCGAACGCGCAGGTGGTCACCGACCGCGGCCAGGTGCTGCGACCGATGGACGATGAGACCTTCGGTCACAACGAAGGCCAAGACGCCTCGCACACCGGGCCCGACGGAACGTGGCTCTATGTCACCGGTGCGAACGGGTCGGGTTGGGTCCGCGAGGACGACCTCTACGACGCGGGCTTCACCAGTTACTCGCCCGAGAATCAGGAATTCCAGCGCCGCTGGCTGCCGGCAGGCGCGCCCGACGGCTTCGACGACGGCGATGCGATCTACCTCGACCCCACCGCGCGCCACCCAACCCAGCCCGACCAACTCCTCGTGCACCGACCGGAGAACCACGAGCTGGCCCGCCAGGCGGCGTTCTGGGTCGACGCGCACGACGCGGCCCGCGCGGGCCTCTACCGACCGCGCCCGCTGACCGGCCCGCTGTGGCACGCGAACGGCCCATCGGTCGAGGACCTCATCGAATTCCCCGCAACACCAGCGGTCGCCGCGCTGCGCGAGCTGGTCGGCACCGATCCCGCCGCGATTCGCGCGATGATCCGGGTGACCGACGCGACCGACACGTCGCCGACTCGGATCGACGTGCTGCTCGCGGTACAGGGTGGGCCGCGCTGGGTGCGGGTCGAGCCGTACTACGACGGCGAACTCGAATGGCCGAGCACCCAGGCCAGCTGGCCCCTGCTCATCCTGTTGGCCAACCGCGCCGCCACCGACTACATGGTCGACCAGGCGGACGCGAGCCGCGCCGAGGACGGCGGCACCGAAGTGTTCTGGAACGGCCGCACCGAGATCATCGACGGCGTCGACCACTACGACGTCCGCGACCCGGCCGACCCCCGCACACGACGTCTGGTCGATGATGTGTGGCTCGCCGAGTTCAACGCGCGTTTGGTCGAGGAGACCGCACTGCCCGACTACGCCGCTACCGGCAACGATCAACTCCAGCTCGCCGGTGCGCCCGTCTACGCGTCGGGCGTGATCCCCGCTGGACCGCTGTGGCTGACCGCGAGCGACGTCGACCCGGCCGACCCGGTGATCGACCTGTCGACGGTGCTGGTCGATGGGGCGTGGCGGCTCGGCCATCCGCTGTGGGGGTCGAGCGGGCCGCTCCCGCTGGCGCGCACCGGTCAGGAGGGCGCGGTGTTCGCCGAGCACCGCGACGCCGCCGCGCAACTCAGCGCGCTCGCGGCCGAGAGGCCGGAGATCATCAGGGCCTCGCTGCGGGAAACCCCGGACAACCGGGCGACCGACACCGTCGAGGTCCGCCTGGTAGTCGACGGGCGGCCTCGCTGGGTTCGGGTCAATCGAGTGAGCGGGCAGTGGCCGATCGCCCTGTCGACGTCCTCGACCCCGACCCCCGTGTGGGCGCATTTCGTCATCGCCGCGCAGGCGGCGGTGTTGCGCATGGAATTACCTGTGGCACAACCGATTACGAATATCGTTTCCCTGGCCGGGTATTCCGGCTCCGCTGTGCTGAGTCACGCGTGGCTCGCCGAACACCACGACCTCGTCCAGCCGCAGGCCGATGTCGCGCCTCCGAGCTATCGCCCCGACCACGTCGGCTCGTCGTCGCCGCATCGCGCGCCGACTCAGGTCGGCCTCGGCGTCGCGCGCGGCGAGCTGTACAACGGATCGACGCCGCGACCGACCGATGTCCGACAAGGCGGGGTCGCCGACTGCTACCTCCTGGCCAACCTCATCGGCCTCGCCGAGGACAACCCGACCCTGATCACCGACATGATCACCGAGGACCGCACCGACGGCGAGCGCACCTTCACCGTCCGCTTTCACGATCCACGCACGGGCGGCCCGACCTGGGTCACCGTCGACGACACCTTCCCCGTCGACGCCGACGGCCAGATGATCTATGCCGCGCACGACGAGCACACGCCGCTGTGGGCGGCCGTGATCGAGAAGGCGTGGGCCCAGTTGCGCGGCGACGGGCGCGGTTACGCGGGCATCGCCATGGGCGCGCTCGGCGATGCCGCCGAGTGGTTGCGGCCACCGTTCGCCGAAGGCGCGGGCGGACGGCTTCAGCCGACCAGGGCGATCGACGCGCCCCTCGCGGCCACGGCCCTGCACCTCGATCTCGATACCATGACCGAGCTCATCGGCAGCGCCGGCGTCGCGCGCATCGTGGCGAACTGGTCGACCGGCACACTCGCCGAGCTGACGGTGATCCGTGACGCGGCTGCGGTGGGCGCGGTGCTCGACGCGGCGATGGGCGCTGTCGTGACCGGCGTGACCGAAGCGATGCGCACGCGGGATCTGGCACCCGACGCCATCACCGGGCTCGATCGGGCCGCGCTCATCGAACTGTTCGGCGACGAGGCGGTCGCCGAGGCCATCGCCGAGCTCCTCCCGGTCTGGTCGACGCACCCGCGTGCCAACGACCTCCCGACGTTCGCCGCCTTACTGTCCGAGCGATGGGGTGCGGCGACCGCGAAGCTGGTCGCCGAGCTGGCCGCGTGGGAGTCGACCGAGGCGCTGAGCGCCGATCCGACCAAGCGCTGGCTCGCCGACCGCATCGACTACCTGCTCGACCGTGGTGACACGGTCAACCTCGGCACCAAAGCCGTTCTCCCCGAAAAGCTCGCGAACGAACTCGGGCTGCGCCCCGCGCACGGTTATTCGGTCGCCGCGGTGTTGCGAACCGGTGGTCGGCACAGCGAGCCGGTCGCCATTGTCCTGCGCGACCCCCTCGGCGGATCCGAGATCACCGTCGCGATGGACCGCGCGAACCTGTTCAGTGTGCTCGGGACGGCGGGCCCGGGCACTCTCGCCGCTTTCGGGTCCACGCCCGCACTCGGCGCACCCGCCCCGATCCAGGTCGGCTCGATCGCCGCCCGCCTGAGTCGAGCGCTCCGCCGACTACGCCCGGCCCCCGTCCAGGTTTCCGCTGAAGCGGAACTGGCCCAGCATGATTCGCGACGCTTCGGCTTCCGTCGCTGGTGGCGACGGTCGACGCGCAGCACCCAACCGATAGTGGCCGCGCCGCACACCGAACCGACAAGCGGCGCTCAACCGGTTGCCGACACCGTCGCGATTCAACCCGCACCGACAACGCAGTCGGCGATCCCGTTGGTCATCGACGGTTCGGTCCCGCTCACCCGACACGACCCGGACACCACCGAGGTGCTCGACACCGGTGTCGTGGCAACCACCCCGACCACCCCGGCGACCGATTGGATCACCGCCTACGACCTCGACGGCCTCGCCCGTGGTCTCGCCGGGGAATTCCCCATCGCGGCGGTCGGCATCTGGGCGCTCAACCGGCACCTCGCCGAACGCTGGGGCTGGCTCAGGCCAACCGCTGTGCCCACGCAGGCACCAGGTCTCGGGATGAGCATCGCCGCGGCGATCGGCGGCCACGAACTCCTCGCCGTGATCAACAGTCCCTATCCGGTCTCGGCTGTGCGCAAGTGGGCCGCCCGACAGGACATCGCCGAGCTGAAACATGCTGTGCGCGGCCTTCTTCAGGCGGTCGAGCGCGGCGAATTCGGTCCGTCGGCAGCGAACACAGCACCGGCGTCCGCGCTGCGCGCACTCGCCGCGAACCCTGTCCCACAGGCGCTGTTGAGCGACACGATGGTGACCGAATTGGCCGCGTGGCTGGGTCGACAGACGGCGGGTGAGATCGCCACCGCCGTGAAGAGCCGAGTGCGCGGCACGCGGACGCGAGTGCTCGCCCCCGGTGCGAACTCCGCGCCGATGGACGGCGCGCTCGCGCATCCGAGCGCCCGGCAAGCCACCCGCACCGAAGCGCTCGTCAACGAGATCGGTATCGCGGTCGCCGACCTCGACCAGCTCGTCGGCACACCTGAGTGGCTCGCCCGCATCCCCGAACCCCTCGACCTCGACGGGCTCGCGCGTGCGGTGACCGGCAACTACCCGGTCGGTTCCGTCGCGGCGTGGGCTGTGCGCCGATACCTGTGGGAATGGGCGAGTTGGGCCGCCGACAAGGCACTAGGCCGCACGGCCGCCGACCCCGGCATCGGCGCGCTCGCCATCGAGCGGATCGGCGGCCCCGAGTTGTCCGCCGCTGTGAATGGACCGACCCCGGTGAGCTCGGTACGGGACTGGGCGGGCGCGCAGGACCCCGCGACGCTGCGGCGGAAGGTGTCGGGCTTCCTGGCCGACGTGGAGGCGGGAACCTTCGCCTTCCCGGTGTCCGACCATTCACTCACCGAACGGGCGCTGCGTTACGTCTCGGCGCACGACCTGTCGAAAGCGCTACTGAGCGACACGGTTTTCCTGAAATCGGCTGCGTGGGTGACTCGCCGACTCGCCACGGAATTCGGCGCCGGGCCGACCGTGTTCGGGCCTCGCCCGCGGCACGCCGGGGTGCAGCACGACGGGGCGGTCAACCGAACGGTGGTCCCAGCCACCGTCGTCGCGAACCCGCCGGTCACCGAAACCCCAAGGACCCCGATCCTCGCCGAATACGATATCGACGGCCTCGCGAAGGCGCTGTTCAGTGACTACCCGGTGAGTTCCGTCGCGTCGTGGGCCTTGTGGCAGTACGGAAAGTACTTGGCACAGTGGGCTTTTGCGGACAACGCCATACCAGTGGACGAATCGCTCTCGTCAAGAGTGGTTCTCGTCGAACTCATCCGTCGCGTCGGCGGCGATGACCTGCTCGCCGCGCTCGCCGGTCAGCACCCGGTGACCGACGTTCGCGACTGGGCGCTGCGCCAAGACGTGACGACCCTGCGCACCCGGCTTGCCGCCGTACTGCGTGCGGTACGCACCGGTGAATTCGCTCTGCCGACCGGCGTGCCAACCGAACTCGCGGCAGCGGTCGCCGGACACCAGATCACCAAAGCCCTGGTCAGCCCGCTCCCGGTCACTCGCCTCGCGGGCTTCGTCGTCGGCCAGGTCACCAAGGAACTCGGCGGCTCTATCTGGCGTCGAGTTTTCGGCGGCGCGAGCAGCCCGACCACCGACGGCAGCAGGCCCCATCCGGCGGCGACCGTCGCGAACACTGCGCGAACGAGATCGCGACACACCGTGCACCGTGAGCAGTGGGGCGAACACGTCACCGTCGAGATCATCGAGCACGACGACCCGGTAATGCCGCCCGCGCGCACGATGCCGGGACAGTTCGCGCAAGCGAGTCAGCGGGTGTTCGCCAATCCTGTGTTCGACGATGTCATCGGTCCCGCCGATGTGCGACCGGGCCCGCCCGGCCGGTCCGCACTGCTCAGGGCACTGCAGGACGCGGCAGCCACGCGACCCGACCAGGTCAGGGAGCTGATCACCGTCCTCGGCGGCGACACCTTCGAAGTTCGGTTCATCGCCGCCGACGGCACCGCTGAGTACATCACCGTCAACCGCGCCTTCCACACTGAACCCACGACAGGTGAGCCCCTCTACGCCGCCATCGACGACGACCAACCCCTGTGGGCCGCCATCATCGAGAAAGCATGGGCGAGCTACCTCGGCAGCTACGCCGCCGCCTACGACGCGGAAACCACCGTCGACCCCGCGACCGCGCTCGGCCTGGCATGAGCATCCACATCCCACCCGACCTGCGCTGGCTCGGTTGGCTCGTCGGCGTCGACCCGCCCCTCGGCGACGAGGACGTGCTCTTCCACATGGGCCGAGCCTGGCACCACGCCGCGAAGGAGATTGCCGCGCAGGTAGATCCGTTGACCCAGGTGCGGCGGACCGCTAGCGGTTCCTACCGCAGCGGGGCGGGTGCCCAAACCATCGACGCGCTGTTCACCGCCTTGCTCGACGGCGACAGCTCGCTGGCCGACCTGGCCGCGAGCTTCGACGAAGTCGGCAATGCCGCTTTCGATTTCGGCACCACCGTGCAAGCGACCAAACTGATGATGATCGTCTCCTACGCGCTGCTGCTCGCCGAGATCACCTGGGCGTGGATGTTCCCGCCGACCGCGCCCGCGCTCGAGGCGGCCGCTGTCTCGGGTACGCGGTCGAGTCTGCGCGCGCTCGAGGACGCGGTGGTCGGCCGGATCGAGCAGGCGATCCTGAAGGCGGTCGGCGCGGCCGGGCAACGGGCGTGGACCAAACTCGTGGTCAAGAATCTGGCGACCTACACCGTCAAGGCGAGCGTGTCCGGCGGGCAGGCGCTGATCATCGACGGATTGGTGCAGGGCGGACAGCTCGCGGCAGGCACCCGCCGCCACTTCGACGGCAATCAGGCGGCGCTCTCGCTCGGGTCGTCCATGCTCGGCGGCGTGTTCGGGCGCGCCGCCGGACATTGGGGCGGAATCGGTTTCGACGCGTCGATCGGGCGGTTGACCAATGGGCTCGGACCCGTCGCCGGGGTCGCGCGCGGTGTGGCGATCGGTGCGTTCGCCGGTGAGGTGAGCACGCTCGGCGGTGCGATGGCCACGGCGCTGAACACCGGCGACTGGCCGGGCGCGTTCAGCGGGAGCGGGTTCGCGGCCTCGCTGGTCGGCGGCGGGGTGCGCGGCGGGGTCGCCGGTGGCGCGCGCGGGCTGTTCCAGCTGAATCGGGTGCCGAAGGGATCGGCCGCCACCGGCTTCCTCCGGCATTTTCAGCTCGACGCCGAAGGCAACGTGTACGTGCCGGCGAACAGACTGGCCGCTGTGGGTGGTGCACCACGCGAACCCATTCCGAAACCGGCCCCGGTCGCTCGCCCGTCGGGTGCCGCCGATGCCGATCCGGCCACTCGCCAACGCGCGGCGCGCGCCTTCGATCGACAAGACGCTGCCAACCTGCGCGACCACAACCGGCAGGTACGCGAAGCCCAACCCCGGCTGCGCGGCACCGCCGACCCCACGGCCCCTGACCAACAACGTGCCCGCGCACTCGGTCGCCCCGACGCTGACCAGGCAGACGATCGGCAGCCGCCATGGGCGCGCCGGATGGGCGACCGCGCGCACGCCATGCACGAGCGCGCCGAGTCGACCCAGCAGCGCGCCGACCAGTGGCAGGCCCGCGCCGACACCGCCCAGCAGCGCGCGACCGTCCAACAGACACGCGCCGCGACCGAGCACGCGAACGTGGTACAGGCTCGGTCCGCGAGCGGCAACGCCGAGGCCCGAGTTCGGTCAGCGGAAGCGGAATTCACGCGCGTTCGAGAGGAATCGACGCCGAACCCGCAACGTCTCGCGGCGACCGAGCAGGCACTGGCCCGAGCCCGTACCTCGCACACCGAAGCGGTGCACGAGCTCGTGACCGCCCGCGAACGGGCGAGCACGCACCAGATCCGCGCCGACGAACACCAGACCAAAGCCGACGACCTGCAACGCAAGGCCGACGGCGCGCAAACCCGCGCCGTCGAGGTCCGCATGGTCCGCGTCGACCGCGACGCGATCGACCGCAAGGCCGACAGCGAGGCCCGCAAGGTCACCCAACCCGGCACCGACGAGAACACCTGGTGGAAGCGCGCGCTGATGCGCAGCGAACGCATCGGCAAGGAGTACGGACAGGGCGGCGAGGGCACCGACCGCTACCAGAGCAAAGGCACCGACCTACGCGGCAAGACCCGCTCCAAAATCGACAAACATCACAACGAACCCATCCCCACATACCACGCCCCCACCGCCCCACCCCCCGACGCCTGGGACCAACCAACCCCCACTCCCACAACCCCGCCCGACCCCGGCGACCCCAGCGAACCCCGCCGACCTGGCGACCCACGCGCACCCGGCGACCCGAGACTGCCTGGCGACCCACGACTGCCCGGCGACCCGCGCGAGCCGGGTGACCGAAGGCTGCCGGGTGACCCCAGGTTCGCAGGTGACCCGCGCGAGCCGCACGACCGGAGGCTGCCGGGTGACCCCAGGTTCGCAGGTGACCCGCGCGAGCCGCACGACCCGCGGCTGCCGGGTGACTCGCGGCTGCCGGGTGACTCGCGGCTGCCTGGCGATCCTGCGTGACCCGGTGATTCTGAGGTCCGGACATCTGACTGCGCATCCCGTTATGAGGTGAAGCGAAATACGTTCTGAACCAACAGAATTAGCATATCGAGACGCGAGTTAACGGAATGTTTCCGTGGTGGCGGCTCGGGTGTTCGAACCTGGCCGACCGTGCCGACCACAATCAACTCCGCACACACCGTGACGGAGGGGGAAACCGATGGTGCAGCGCATCATTGTCGACTCGACAAGCGAATTGCACGCGGCGGCGACGGCCATGGATGAGGTGGCGGCGGCGGTTGGCGACGCGGTGAATACCCTGATTCGCACCCTGTCCGTGGCGGGGGATCCGTTCGCGGTCAACGACAGTGGCGCTACGGCACCCGAGGTGGTGAGTGGGTCGTCGGACAACCCGCCATGGGGCACCGACTCCTACGGTAAGTCCTTCGCCACGGGCGCCAACGGCTATGTGGGGATGCGAACGAATCTGCTGCAGGGCGGCCTCGATGTAGCGCGCACCCTCGCCGAGTTCGCCCACGGCATGCACCGCGCGGCAGGGGGCCTCGAGGCGACCGAGGAAGACTCGCGCGCCGGCTTCCGCTGAGCGCGCTCACATGCTGATCGGTCCCGCCATCGACAACTCGGCGAACGCGCCCGCGACATCGTGCCCGGGGTCGGCGAAGCACCTCTCGACCAGCTCGCGAGTCACCGTGCCCGCTTCGGCCGCCGCGATCACGTCGAGCATCGCGGCGCGCGGCGGCTGCGCCGCATCGGGATAGGCAACCGCGCACATCACCTCGGCGACATCGGCGACCGTCCACACCCCTGGTACGGCCGCGCTCACCGCGGCCGCACCGGGCGACTGCCCGCGATACCAGCTCCCGCCCTCCCACCAGTAGCAAAACGAGAGCAGTCCCGTACTCGCGCGCGGATTGAGGACCTGATCGGTCACCCACGCGGGCGCACCCGCGTACAGATCGGGATAGGGCGTGCCATCGTTGTAGGCGGCATCGAGCTCGGGCGCGTTCCACACCCCGCCCGAGAGCACCGCCCGTCGACCGGGCAGCACGTGCAGCGTCGACCCGCTGCGACCGGCCCCTTCGAAGACCCCGAGCGCAGGCAGGATTCGCGGCCCGTACTCCGACCCGACTGCCACGAACGCGGCCGCGATAGTGGCCCACCGCGCGAAGAACATCCCGAGCGGCGGGAACTCGTCCGGCACCGAGACAGCTGGCCGCTCAGCAGCATCAGCGGCGGCCCGCGCACTGCGTAGCTGCCACGTGTTGTGGAATACATAGGCCGACAACCACACTGGTACACGCGAGCGTGGATGGGTGTGCAGGTCGAACAGATACGCCTCGGGGGTGAACAGGTGCTCGGGCGGAAACGGCTCATCACCGTGGTCGTAGTCGACCTCGTACTCACCGGCGACGCCGGCCGTCAACGCGACCCGCCACCACGGCCCTCGCTCCTCGCCGGCCGACTGCTCCCGTAGCCTCCGTGCCGCCTCCAGCATCGCCGCCGAAGCGTCGATACTGGTGTGCCTTTCCTCGGCGTCGAAGTAGCTCACCGACCCGACCGCGGCGACAACGGTGATCGCGAAAGACGCGGTAAACCGTTGCCAGCCAACGGGACCCGGCTCACCGATCGCCTCGATCAACGCGAGGGCGGGATCGGTCGGCACGATCGCCGACGTCAGCGCGAACCCGATGTCGGGCGACTCGGCCCCCTGCTGTGCGAACTCAACCATCGGCATGTGCCCTTCTCGCGCTCAACGCCGGTCACACCGGCGGCAATTGACAGACCTGCACGAGCTCACGCCCGTGGGTGCGCGAGACCAGAAGTCCCCGTCCAGGCGGATGTTGGGCCGGTCGCACGTCACCGAGAATCACGCCCTCGTCCTTGGGTGTGCTCATCAGGAAGCCGTCGACGGACATGTCCTTCAACGGGCCGAGCACCGGATCATAGAGCGCGCGCGAGGCACCACCGGCCCGGCGGGCGATGATCAGGTGGAGGCCGATGTCGCGAGCCTGGGGGAGGAGGTCGACCAGGGGCAGCAGCGGGTTGTTCGACGCGATCATGTCGTAGTCATCGACGATCACATACACCTCGGGCCCCGTCCACCAACTGCGATCGCGCAATTGCGCGGGCGTGATGTCGGTACCCGGCATGCGCTGGGAGACGAACCCGGCGACTTCCTTCATGGTCGGCACCGAGGTCTGTGCCGAGGTCGAGTACCCGGCCAGGTGCGGGCCCTCGATCGCCCCGAGCATGGTCCTGCGGTAGTCGACCAGGATCACCCGCGCCTCGTCGGGCTGCGAGTTGGCAACGATGCCCTGCGCGATATTGCGCAGCAGGGTCGTCTTCCCGCAGCCGATATCGCCGAAGACGAGCAGATGCGGCTGTTGCTCGAAGTCGAGCACCACCGGGGTCAGTTCGGACTCACCGAGCCCGATCACGATCCGCCGATGGTCCAGGCCGATGCCGTGTGCCTCGACCTCGGCGAGGACCTGCCCACGGTCGAGCTCGAGGGGCAGCTGCCGCACCGCCGGCGCGCGTCGATCGCCGTAGAACTCGGTCAACTCGCGTTTGGCGGTCGCGACGCCCTCGGACAGGCTCGCCGGATCGACCACACTGTCGAGGCGGGGCAAGGCGATGAGCATGTGCAACTTGTCCTTGGTCATGCCCCGGCCCGGCCGGTTCATCGGCACTCCGACCGCGGCCCTGCGGTCCATGTCCGAATCCGACGGATCACCTAGGCGCAGTTCGATTCTGGTGCCGATCTGGTCCTTGACCCCGGGCCGGATCTCGGCCCACCGGTTCGCGCCGAGCATGAGGTGAATTCCGTAGGAGAGTCCGCGCGCGGCGAGCGCGAGGACCTGCGACTCGAGCATGTCGAAGTCCTCGCGGAACGCGGCCCAGCCGTCGATGACAAGGAACACGTCACCGAAGAGGTCGGCGGAGAGGGGATGGGCCTGACGTTCCTCGGCGGGCGATTCGGCCAATTGCGCGGCGAGTCTACGGAAGTCGCGCATGTTCTCGATGCCGAGGTCTAGGAAGCGACGTTCGCGCTGGCGCAGCAGCGTCGAAAGTTCGGCGACGGTGCGTCGCACCCGGTCGCCCTCCAACCGACCCGCCGCCGACCCGACCTGCGGCAGTCCGGCCAGTGCCGACAGAGTGCCGCCACCGAAGTCGAGGCAATAGAACTGCACCTGTTCAGGTGTGTGCGTCGCCGCGGCGGCCATGATGATGGTGCGCAAAGTGGTCGACTTGCCCGACTGCGGTCCGCCGACCACCGCGACGTTGCCCTGCGCGCCCGCCAGGTCGATGGTCAGCACATCGCGTTTCTGCTCATAGGGCTTGTCGACGATGCCGATGGGTAGCCACAGATTCCCATGGCGATTGCCCTGGTCACGCCAATCCTGTTCGGGCAGCATCATGTCCACGCTCGGCGAGATGTCGAGCGGTGGCAACCACACCTCGTGCGCGGGTCGGCCGTGCCCGGTCAGCCGTTCGACGACGACCTGCAGCAGTGAGCGTTCCTGCTGCGGCGCGGTGGCAGGCTCCGCACCGAGCAATTCGGAAAGATCGGGGAGCTCGACGGGCACTGGGTCGCGGGAGACCGCACGGGCCTGCGCCGGTGCGGCGGTGAACAGGCCGACCTCGCCGGCGGCCGTCGTCGCGCCTCGGCGGCTTCCGTCGCCGGCCACCGGTGGCACATAGGTGCCCGATACGTATGTCGCGTTGAACCGCAACGGATCTGACGCGTCGCTCTTGAGGTAGCCGGCGCCTGGTTGACCGGGCAGGTGGTAGGCGTCGGTGATCCCGAGCACCTGCCGTGACTCGCCGGCCGAGAAGGTCCGCAGGCCGATCCGATAGGACAGGTGCGAGTCGAGCCCACGCAGCCGGTTCTCCTCGAGCCGCTGCGAAGCGAGCAGCAGATGCACCCGCAGCGACCGGCCCAGGCGCCCGATCATCACGAACAGTTCGGCGAAATCAGGCTTCTGCGAGAGCAATTCGGAGAATTCGTCGACGATGATGAACAGCGCGGGCAGTGGGTCGAGCTGAGCGCCGTTGGTCCGGGCCTTCTCGTACTCGGTCACGTTCGCGAAATTGCCCGCCGCCCTGAGCAATTCCTGGCGACGATTCAGCTCACCGGCCAACGCGTCGCGCATGCGGTCGACCATGGAGAGTTCTTCCTCGAGGTTGGTGATCACCGCCGAGACGTGGGGGAGCGGGTCGAGGCCGAGGAAGGTCGCGCCGCCCTTGAAGTCGACGAGAACGAGATTGAGCAGGTCGGGCGAATGGGTGGTCACCATCGAAAGCACCAGTGTGCGGAGGAATTCCGACTTGCCGGAACCGGTCGCGCCGATGCAGAGCCCGTGCGGGCCCATGCCGTTCTCGGCCGACTCCTTGATATCGATATCGACCGGCGTGCCATCCAGGGTGACCCCGATCGGCACTCGCAACCGCTCGCGCGCCGAGCGCGGTCGCCACGCCGCGTCCGGTTCGATCGTCGCCGCGTCGGCGACGCCCAGCAACGTCATCAAGCCGGGGTCGCCGCTGGTCTCCTCGCCGAGGTTGACGATCTGCGCCGTCGTGGCGATCCGGTAACGTGCCATCGTCCGCCCGAAAGTCGCCGCCACCTCGTGCGATACCCGGTCCGGCCCGGCGAAGTTCTCCACCGAGCCGCCGGTGCGCGCGCCGATCCGCTCAGCGCCGACCACCAGCTGCAGGCCGCGCCGCACCGCGAGCCCGGTTTGCGGGGCGGTCAGGTCGAGCACGGTCACCGAGTCGAGTCCGGCGTCGCTGATAGTGCGTTCCGAACTGCTCACGTAGCCGTCGTCGATCACCACGACCACATGCAACCGGCCGGGTGTCGGCGCGGCGTTGCGCAGGAATCGGCCACGCTCGAGCAACTCCTCCGACAGTGCCGTCTCCAGCTCGGAAAGCGACTGGTACAGCATCCGACTCGTGCCATGGCCGTCGGTATCACGTGGATGTTGCAGATGTGGAAGCCATTTCGTCCACCGCCACGCCTGCCCATCGGGTTCGGCCGTGGCGATCGCGAAGATCATCGAGTCGGGGCCGTGGAAAGTGGCGAGCTCCATCAGGATCGAGCGAACGAGCGCTCTGCCATGTTCGCGGTCGCCTTCGATGTTGATCGCCGGGAACGCTCGCAGGGAGATCGCCGTCGGCAAGTCGTGCACGACCGAGTGGGTACGGACGAACCGTCGCAGCGCCACCGTCGCGACCGGCTCGAGATCCTCGAGCGGGCCGGTCTCCGGCCTGGCCAGTTTGGTCGCGACGCGGTGGCTGCCGACACCGACCCGGACGTGTCCGAAGTCGGGATCGGTCGGTCTGCGCTCCCACATGCGCCGGGTACCGACAAGGGCGCCCAGGTCGGCCGGATGCGGGTGACTCCACATCAGCGCCTCGCGCTGCGCGACCCCGGTGCCGCGCACATCGCGGCGCAGTTGGTCGAGGTAGCGGAAGTAGTCCTTGCGCTCCTCGTTGAGCTCGGCCGCCTTCTTGCCGCCGCCGCCGGTACGCCCCGCGAACATGCCGACCATCGACATCAGCATCATCATCGGAAACATCATCGTAAGCGGGTTGGTGAGCATCGCCTTGCCGCTCATCGTGAACATCAACCCCATCATGCCCACCATGGCGACCACCATCACCAGCGGCAGAAGCCGCTGCCACAGGGGTGCTGGGATCGGCGCGGTGATCTCCGGCGGTGCGTTGAGCACCACTTCACCGCCCGGCGGCCGCGGTGGGGCGATGCGGGCGAGTCGAATGAAACCTTGTGTACTCATCGCTGTTCCTTAGTCGTCGCCTGGCAGCACCAGCGGCGCGCGCTGTCTGCGCCGGAAGGGAATCGAGAATGCGAGCACGAGCGCGAGGACCGTCAGGCACGCGGTCGCGCCGCCGATGCTGATCCGGCGCGGCCACGGACTCGCCGGGACGGTCAGGGTCGGGCCCGCTATTGCCTTGGCCGACAAGGGGTTTACGTTTACGGCCGGTAGCACGGCGGTGAGCGCGGCGACCGGGTCGATCATGCCGGCGCCAGTGCGCGCGTCATGGCCGTTGCCTGGCGCGTGCGCGGTCGCGACAATGCGTTCCATCACCTGTCCCGCGCTCAGCCAGGGAAAACGCGCACGCACCAACGCGGCGAGCCCGGCGACGTAGGCGCTGGAGAAACTGGTGCCCGAGACCGGCGCGATCCGACCGTCGGCCTGAGGTGTGCCGTTGACCAGGCCGGTACCCCCCGGTGTCGGATCGAGCGACATCAGGTTGCTGCCCGGCGCGGCGACCGAGATCCACGGCCCGTACAGGGTGAACGGTGATGGCGACCCGTCGAGCTCGACCGAACCGACCGACAACACATACGGCGCGAACCACGCGGGTGTCGCGATCGTGCGTACCGAGTTCCAGCCCGCCGTCCCGTTCTGTTCCTTGCACGCCCCCTGCGATTGCAGATTGCCCGCTGCCGCGACAACAACGACATCGTGGTCGTAGGCGTATTTCAATGCCGCGCCGAGAGCACCGTCGACCGGACTCGTCCCGGCCGATTGACACGACACCTCGGAGATATTGATCACCGTCGCACCGGAACCGACCGCGTGCACGACCGCGTTGGCGAGCGTGGTGACCGTCCCGTACCCACCGGCTGACATGCCACCGGGCTGGTCGTTGGCGGCATAGCTGTTCTTGCCCTGATAGGCGAGGCTGGTCTGGCGGATCGCGAGCACGGTCGCGGCCGGTGCGACGCCGACGAACCCGTCGCCCCCGTCGGGCGCGGGGTGCGCGGCGATGATCCCGGCGACCAGGGTTCCGTGCCCGTCGCAGTCGGCCGTTCCGTCGGAATCGGCGACGTAGTCGCCTGCGGAGTCGACCCGCAGGCGCGGATGTCGGTTGACCCCGGTGTCGATCACCGCGATGACCTGTCCTTCACCACGACTGAACGCGTGCGCGTCAGCGAGCCCGAGCGCCTTCTGCGCCGGTGGCACGCCGACCGGCTGATGCCCGGTCCAGTTCGGCTGCGAACACAGCAGTCGCTGCTGGGCCGGCTCGGGCGGCGCGACGGGAGCGCTGGGGATCAACGCGCCCGGGTCGACAACGGGTGGTTCGATCGCCGCCGCCTCGCCCGCCTGGATCGTCGTCAGCGCCACCGCGACAACGATCGCCCTGAGCGCCTTACCCATTGCGGGCCATCGCGTAGATATCGATGATCCAGAAGACGAGCGGCCCGATCAGGCAGATCATCAAGTACTCCAACAACTCAGCGGCCCGCTGCACCACCGGGGAAATCTCCAGATTGGGTCCGGCCACTCCGATGAGCATCGCCAAGGCGGCGACAACGAGCAGCGCGCCCGCCATGAGCAGCGCTGAGTCTTGCAGACCGATACCGAAGAGCACAGTGGGCACGATCAGCGCGACACACCCGCCGAGCACCATGACCGCAGCCTGCGTCAGATCCGAGAACGCCCGCCCGCGCCTGGCGAGCACGATCCCGACCGCGACTGCCAAAAGTCCTGTCTGCCAGAGATGTTCGGTCGCCGAGGCGACGACCATGATCGTCGAGAACACCGTCGCGACGACGATGCCGACCACCATCCCGGTCTGATAGTCATTGGCGAGTCGCGACCGCTCGCCGAGTCCCGCGGCCGACGGAATCGCCGTCGCGCCGATCGCGCCGATGCCCTCGATGGTCGGTCGCGGTTCGTGATCGCGCGGATCGATCACCCCACCGGCGGTCGGCACCGGCGGCACCGGCAATCGCGCCGCCGCCACCGCCATGCGGGGCACGAGGGTGATCCCGAGCAGCGCGAAGAAGATAACGCCCGCAGCCACTTTCGCCGGTGCTACCGACCACACCGTCGAAACACCGGTCGCCGCGGTACCGAACGACGCGAAGGTGATGACCGAGGTGAACATGGTCGGCCGCACCGCGAGCAGCCGCATCGTGATCACCGACAGCAGTACGACCGCGGCGCAGCCGAGCAGCACATGCGCCGCTCCGAGGGGGCCGGGGACAAGCGCGACGGCCCCCGTCCCCGCGAGCGCGAGCCCGCAGAAGGCGAGCACGGTCGCGGGCAGAGTCGCCGCGTAGAAGCGCGCGACAAGGCCGGCACCGACCAGGGTCAGCAATCCCACGCTCAGCCCGCTCACACCCGCGACGACGCCGAGCCCGTCCCCGGCGGCGACAAGTAGGAGCAGGCACGCACCGAGCACCGCCCCGATCGTGCCGGCGAGCCCGACCCGACCGGCCGTCGCGGCGGTCCAGCTGGCGAAGGCGTTGTCGGTCAGGCGGGCGACCGCGTCGATGACATCGTCGAAAAGTGCCGGCGCCTCGACCGAATCGACCGCACGCAGCACGAGCAGGTCGCCGTCGAACACCTCGGCCTCGGTCAGCGTGCGGACCGGGTCGATCGCGGTGTGACCGAGCCGCGACAGCGTCCAGTGCTGCGCGGCGAGCGGTCCGTCTTCCTCGTTCTCCGACAGGTCGGGATTGCGCGAGGCAACCAGATCGACAACGTCGGGAATGAAATTGGCGATCGGGACCGTCGCAGGCAGCACCACATCGACCTGGGTGTTTCCGCCGATGATCGAGACCCGGCACAGTTGCGGCTCGATCGCCGTTGACTCCATCACGTGACGACTCCCGAATTCCCTGGTTACGACGTTCGGACCGTAGCAACGCACAGTTGGCGCGGCAGGTCGCGACGGAGGTGTTCGTCTCGTCGTAACCGTCGACCAGAGCGCGACATGCGGTTTCGTAAAAAGTGTCGGCCGTGGCACGTGAACTGCCGATGAACCCGGGGTGGTTGAGATCAGCGTGCAGGTGCCACCGGCCGGTACTGGGGCTAGGTTCGCGTGCATGTCAGCGATTCGGCAAGCACAACAGATCTTCGACGCGGGCGTCCTCTCGCTCGGTCTGCCTGTCGATGGGCAGCAGGCCGCCAAGAACCTCGACTACGCCAAGGTCGCCTTCCGGCGGGCGACCGAACTCGACCCCGACATGTGCGACGCCTGGCTCGGCCGGGTAGCGGCCGGCGAAATGACCCAGGAAACCCTGCGCCACCTGCACCGCACCTCGACCACCTCCCTCCTGCGCGAGCAGCGTCGCCTCGGCCTCCCGCCGCGCCAACTCGCCGGTCGGTTCCACATCGGCCAGTTCATCGACTACCCGGTGGCCGGCCTCACCGAAATCTGGCTCGCGCAAGCGATGCGGCTCATCGACGACAAGGAGTTCGACGAGGCCGAGGAACTGCTCACCGAACTGGACAAGCGCCGCGCCGCCCTCGCCGATGATCCCGATCGCGTCGTCGACGACCGGGTCTGCGCCTACGCGCGCGGCGTCCTGTATTTCACCGCCCAACTGTGGCCCGATGTGATGGCCGTGCTCGCCGGCTCGGCCGAATGGCAAGACCAGTACATGGCCGCCGGCGCGCACGTCATGGTCGGCACCGCCTGCGCGCACCTCGGCCTGTTCGGTGAGGCGACGCGCCGCCTCGAACTGGCCGAACGCGGCCCGATCCCGTCCGCCCGTACCGCCGCGATGTATTGCCGGGGGCTGGCGCTGCGCGAACAGGGCAATGAGGACGAGGCGCGCGCCCTGTTCGAGACGGTGTACACCCAGGTCCCCGGCTTCGCCGCGAACGCCCAGGCGATGTCGGACCCCAAGTTCCGCATCCTGGTCACCAACCGCGAGCAGATCGAGGCGCGAACCAACCGCTGGGACCCCGCATCGGCGCCCTCGCTCGAGGAAGCAGCCGAAGAGGAACAGCACCACAGAGCCGAGACGATCCTGGCGTCCGCCCGCGCTGAATTGACCGCGCAAATCGGTCTCGCCGCGGTGAAAGTACAGGTCGCCAAGCTGCAATCGTCGGCGACCATGGCCAAGATCCGCGCCGACAAGGGCCTCAACAGCATGCCGCGCGGCCAGCACCTGGCCTTCACCGGCCCGCCGGGCACCGGCAAGACGACCATCGCCCGCGTCGTCGCCAAGATCTACTGCGGCCTCGGCCTTCTCAAAACCGACAAGGTCGTCGAAGCCAAACGCGCCGACTTCGTCGGTCAGCACCTCGGCTCGACCGCCATCAAAGCCAACGCGCTCATCGACTCGGCGATGGACGGCGTCTTGTTCGTCGACGAGGCATACACCCTGATCCAAAGCGGTCTCTCCGGCGGTGACGCGTTCGGTCGCGAAGCTGTCGACACATTGCTGGCCCGCATGGAAAACGATCGCGACCGCCTGGTGGTGATCATCGCGGGCTACGACGGCGAGATCGACCGGTTCCTCGCCAGCAACGACGGCCTGGCTTCCCGCTTCGCCAAACGCGTCAAATTCGACTCCTACTCACCTGACGAGCTCTGCGAAATCGGCCGCTTCATCGCCAACAAACGCGACTCGACCACCTCCGACGACGCCATCGACCTCCTACGCACCGCGTGCACCGACCTCTACACCGCCGAGGACACCGATCAAAGCGGCCTACCCCGCCGCGGCATCGACCTCGCGGGCAACGGCCGCTTCATCCGCAACATCATCGAAGCGGCTGAGGAAGAACGCGAATACCGTCTAGCCATGAACGAGTCCCTCGACCCGTACGCCCTGGACGAGGCAACCCTCATGCGCATCGAAGCCGAAGACATGCGCAAAGCCCTGGAAATAGTCCTTGCCACCCTCACCGCCTGCTAACCGTCCCTACAGACCCCGAACGGGCTGTGGCCCCCGCCAATTCCAGGCGGTCGAAGCTGACGAGCAGAATGATTCGTACGTGGATGCCGGCAACGGGTTGCCGCGCAGGACGGCAGGATTACCTTCATCGGTTGTACAAGGACACGTGACTGTAGTCGGAGGTTGCACGGGGGTTGGATCTGTACCACTTCAAGGCGGTGGTCAATCCCGCACTGGCTGCGGGTAGCCAGCATCCTTGCCTCTACATCGATGAGCTTGCGCCAGAAGCCTGGGATCGGTTGGACAACTGGCGGGCACACTGTCTCGAGTTGAGTCGGACTTGCCCGCAGCGGAGACCTCGATCGCGTCAGGGACATGTACCTGTTGTTCACCACTGCCCGCCGCGATCCGGGGTGGCGCTCAACTGCGGGCCACCCCCGCCGCGGGTGCCTGCCGTGCCCGGGTTGACGCCGATCGCGAGATACCACCGGCGCGACCACACATCGAGTGCTTGCCAGATCTGGCCATGCCGGTGCTACTGATCACCGGCGCCGACGATGTGGAGTACTTTCGCGTCATCGCCTAGAGCGTTGCGGCGATGGTTCCCGACGTTCGCTGTCCAGCCAGGATCGCGACGACAGCTGAGTCGACCGGGTGTTGGTCGGGGCGCTTCGGGAGCGGTCGCGATGATGGCTATGGCGACTGCATCTTGGCGCCCCCGAGGGCGTCTTGGCTATGTGCCCCATGATCACCTTGTACCACCCGATGGCGGTATCCTGGAGGGTCGCGGCCCACACGGTCGGACGTGGGTCACGGACGGGTCTTCCAGTCGAGCGGACGAGGGGCTTGGTCGTTTCTCATCCTGCCGCCCGAAGGCCCGTCCCCTTCGGCTCACCCCTTCGCCAGCGTCAGCAACATCATGACCCGCAACAGTTAGCCAGCCGTTTTCGCGACTGCCGCCCTGTGAAGGCCCACAAGAACCGACCGACGCGAGCAGGTCTGGCGTCGCTGCGCCGGTCGGACGTTTGGTGCTCAGTCGAGCTTGGGGTCCGGAGTAGGGCTCTGGTGTGGCCGTGACGAGCTGGATGTGCTTGGAGGCGATGCTGTCGGTCGGTGACAGCTGGTAGGAGTCCACTGGGGTCGGTGCCGTGTGCGTGCAACAGGCACCGCGAGTCGCGGCTGCGGGAGACGTTTACGCTCGCTGCCCACAGTCGTTGAGCTTCCCTGTTCGGGGCCGGTGCGGCAACGAGTTCTTTTGCCTGTGCCGACGTCCGGTGCTTGCCGAGTGCGGCTTTCAACATTGCGACCGTCCAAGAACGTTCGCTGTCGGGATCGGCGAGGATGGTTTGCTGTGCTCGCTGAACATCCATACCGGTATCGATCCCATGTCATCGATGCAGTTCAGGGCATTGGCGAACAAGTCGTTGCGCGACAATACATTCGACATCGGGTCGATGTATGCGGCCAGGATGCCTCGGGCCTGGAGGCGCTAGAGGTTGACCGCCAATGAGGGATCGGCTCGCACGCAGGCTCGCAGGTAGGTACGAACTTCCGCTGCCGGTCAGGCGACGAACGCGAGCCAGTAGAAGACCCAGCAGGACACCGCGGTCAAGGTCATGTCGATCGCCGCGACCTTGGCCCACCGCCGGTGCCACGCGGCGTGCGCGCCCGGGTGCGGCGGATTGCCGAAATTGCGCACCGCCCGCACGATCACCACCGGCCACAACAGCACCGAGGTGACCGCGAACACCAGGTGGATCACCAGCGATATCCACACCGCGGTGGACGCCGTGCCGCCCACGACTCCCGCGGAGCGCTCCTGCCAGCCATTGAAGCGCACATCCAGCTCGAACAGCACGACGGCAACCAGCAGCGCGACACCCAGCCCGAGCTGGACTCCGCGGTGCAGCCGGAACCGCCGGCCGACCTTGACCTGGTACACACTCCATCCGAGGGCGAGCACCACCAGCACCATCAACGTCACCATCATGTCCATCGAGAACGATGCCCTCGTGCCGAGGAAGCCGTCGATCCCACTAAAGTCGTTCATCGAAGTAACTCCGTGTCGTCGGGTGCGCGGCGCAGATCTGACCAGGTTCGGGCCGCACACGAACCCATCTTGGAGACAGGGTGTCTCTAAGAGCTCGACGGCACGTTAGCACGCACCCGAACTGGAACAGACACGGGGAAAGGAAGCAGCCGAAGTCCATGCCCAAGATCAATGCGGACAGCGTCCGCGCGCATCGCGCCCAAGTACTCGCGGCGCTGATCGACAGCGCCGAATTCCTCCTGACCCAGGACAGCGGCACCACCCTGACCGCCGGCGCGGTGGCGGCCCGCGCGGGAATCGCCCGCAACAGCATCTACCGCTACGTCGACTCGATCGACGATCTGATCGAGATGGTGGCCACCCGCGGCTTTCCGCGTTGGACGGGCGCGGTCCGCGACGCGGTCGAGGCCGCGCCGACACCGGCCGCAGGCGTGGTGGCGTACGTGCGCGCCAACGTCGAGCAGGCCGTCGACGGGGATCATGCCTGGCGCACCGCGCTCTCGCGGATGAACCTCTCGGCGCCCGCGCGGGCGAGGGTGATCGCACTGCACACCGAACTGGCCGACCTCCTGCGCGTGGAGCTGTCCGCAGCGGCGGTGACGAATCCCGCCTTGGTGACGGCGTCGCTACAGGCGCTGGTCGACGCGTGCGTGCGCCGGGTCGACGCGGGAGACGACCCGGCCGCGGTCATCGACTACGCGGGCCGCGTCGCCACGATCCTCGTCAGCGAGGCAACGGCCGCACCGTAGCCGACTGCGCATGCAGGCGGTTGAAGGTCGACGCGGGTCGGGCTTAGGGCTGCTAACAGGTTCTGGCAGGTAACGACGAGTTCTGTTGTAGTGCAGGATATTGCGTCGTGGCAGCGCCGTGGATCATGGACGACCAGCTGTGGTCAGTGATCGAACCGCTACTACCGGTCAAGGCGGCGGGAACACCGGGACCGGCACGGATGAACGATCGGCTTGTCCTGCAAGGGATCTTGTTCGTGCTGATCACCGGCATCGGGTGAGAGGATCTGCCCCGAGAACTGGGATTCGGGTCCGGGATGACCTGCTGGCGTCGGCTACGCGACTGGCAGGCCGCCGGGGTATTCGAGGCCATGTACACCATGATCTCGCGCACTACCACCGCGCGGGATTGATCGATTTCGACCGCGTCATTCCCGACGGCTCGCACGTGCGGGCCAAAAAGGGGCGCCGACACCGGCCCAGCCCGGTCGACCGCCGCAAAACATCACATCCCATATCTGCTTGGTAAGCTGGGAATTCTGGAAAGAGAGCTGAATCCAGATAGCCCCGCTATTCGCAGTTTTGGGAGACAGTTGGAGCATTCCGGGATTCTCGATATTGAAACGATGAGTGAATTGCGGACAACTCGTGCGATGCGGAATCGTATTGTGCACGGCCAAGAAAATTCTTACTCGCTCGCCGATATCGAGAATGCGACAGATCGGCTGGCTGACTTTACGACACGCCTCGTTCAACAAGTTGATGGGCGAAGGCCGCCGGAAGACACAGGAGAGCCCGAAGCTGATTCAGATGCGGAGCTCTAACTGAGGAAGGAGCAGTTGAATGTCTCCTTTTTGGTATCGGCTGGTACCGCATCTCTACACCATGTTCAGCCCGGATCTCCGGACAACTGGAACCCGCGACAGGTGGTGGCCTGTCGAAATCCCGTCAACCCGACACTGAAACCACTCTGACCTCGGGTGGAGGGCTTTCTGTGCCCGGAAACTTGGCGTGTTCTGCCCGATATGGTCGTGAGCAGTTCGCGGCACTGGTCGGAGTTCGGCAGCGCGTCGGTGCGGATGCGCACGGCCAGCTTCTCTGTGTCACTCCCTGCAGTGCGGCCACCACAGCCACGGTCGGGTCGAGCTGTCCCTGACCGTGAAGTAGCCACCGCGCTTCGATCCGCGCGAGGGCGCCTTCTACCGCGGGGCGATGAGGGTGGTCATCGTGGGGCGGTAGGGGAAATCCGCGACTGAGCACTGATTCGGCGAGAGGTGTGCGGCGGTCATTCTGGAGTCCGTTCGATCGACCGACGAACGGCTTTCACTACCTGAGAAGGGTTGGACCGCAATGCTTCACGACGCCGCGTTCTTGCTCGCCGACCCCGACTACTTCCAGCCCGTCGAGCGCACCGATCCTGGTCGGCGATATGCCCCCACAGTGCCACCGGCTGGGTGGGCGCGGGGGGAATCGGGGGTGTGGACCTATTGGCTGCCGCCCGAGGTTGTACTGCCTGATCAGGGCTGGAAGGTTCACGTCTCCAGTTCGCTGGACAACACCCATCTGGTGTTGGACGTCGTCGCGGGTGTGTGTGGCGAGCTCGGGGTGCCGTTCAAGCATCTGACCGGGCGGACCTTCTTCGGGTGGTTGCACAGCAAGCACGGCAGTCGGGTGCAGAGCGGGAAATTCTGTGCGCTCTATCCGCCGACACCGCAGTGTGCGCACGAGGTGCTGGTGCGGCTGGAGCGGGAACTCGCCGGCATCGCCGGACCGTATGTGCTGACCGACCGCCGGTTCGGGAGCTCACAGTGTGTGTCCTATCGGTTCGGTGCGTTCCGCCCGAGCTATCGGCTGCAGGCCGACGGTTCCACGTTGCCCACGTTGCGGGGTGTCGACGGTACGGAGGTCCCCGACGAGCGACGTCCCGAATTCTTTTTGCCTGCCGGGGTGGTGGATCCGTTCGCGTCGTCGCCGGAGCCGCTCGACGAGGAGCCCGAGGTCAGCTTTCACGGTTACACCTTCGAGGCGGTGCTGCGCCACAGCAATGCGGGCGGCGCCTATCGGGCCCGTGATCTGGAGGGGGCAGCCTGTTTCGTCAAGGAGGCCCGCGGCCACAACGGCTACGTAGGCGTGCAGGATGCGCGGCGACGTCTCGAGCAGGAGTACCTGACGTTGCGCGCGCTGCACGCGGCGGCGCCCGGACTGGCGCCGCGACCCGTCGAGTTGTTCACCGAGTGGGAGCACACCTACCTCGTCACCGAGTTCGTGCCGGGCCGCACGCTCACCAGCTGGATGGTCGCCACGACACCGCTGATCCACGCGGGCGCGAACGCGACGACGATCGCCGCCTACTACCAGCGGTGCCGCCATATTCTCGACCAGGTCACCGCGCAGATCGCCACCTTGCACCGGCTCGGCTACGCCTTCGTCGACATCAGCCCGGGCAACGTGCTCGTCGCCGACGACGACACCGTGCGGCTGATCGACGTGGAAGCTGTTCAGCGACTGGATCATCCACTCGGACTCCTGTCCACCCCGGGCTTCATGCCGCCGGAGTTGCGAACGACCGCGGGGCGCTCGAAGGCCGACCCACGCTATGTCGATTCCTATGGGTTGGCCGCGCTCGCGCAGATGCTCATCTTCCCGATGCACGAAGTGGCCGAGCGGTCACCGCAGTGCTTGGACCATCTCCTCGCCGATCTCACTGAACTGGCGGCACCACCGCGGCAGCTGTGGGACGCGGTAGTGCGCTATCGGGGCAGCGAACACGGGCCGAGTCTGCCGGATCCGGGTGCTGTACGGGCCGACCCCGTTGCCGCGCTGCACTGGCTGCGCGACCGCACCGCTGATGCGCTGGTTCAGACGTCCGATCTGTATCCCTTCGGGCCGGAGGGACACAGGACCAATACGCGCGGTATCGCCCACGGTACGGCAGGCGTGCTGCACGCATTGCGACTGGCGGGATGCGCCATCGACCCGGCGGTGGTCACGCGATTGCGCGATGAATCCCTGGCCGCCCGCGGCGACACCTGCCCCGGCCTGCTGTTCGGCAATGCCGGAATCGCCTGGGTCCTCGACGATCTCGGTGAACGCGAGGCAGGCTTGGCCTTGCTCGCTGCCGCGAGCGAGCATCGATTGAGTACCGAATCTGCCACTTGGGGCGGAGGTGCGGCCGGTGTTGCCATGGCGCACTTGGCGTTTCACCATCGAACCGGCGACTTCGCCCACCTCGAACACGCCCACCGACTGCTGAGCGGGTTGCCCGAGGATCTGGTTCCCCTGCTGGGCGCCGACAATGCTTCCGGGCTGGTGCACGGTAGACCCGGTGTCGCGTTGGCGCTGTACTACCTGGCCGCGTTCACCGGCGAGCAGCACCACTTCGAGCGCGGCCTGCGGTTGCTGCGCGACGAACTCGTCCATGCGGAGCCGATCCCGTTGGACGCCCTGGGTTTTCGCGCCTCGGAGCGCGACCTCCGCGTGATGCCCTACCTCGCATCCGGGAGCGCAGGCTATGCGCAGGTGCTCGCTCGGTATCTGAACAACTACGACGAGCCGGAGCTGGCGGACAGCTTGCGCGGTTGCCTGCGAGCGCTGAGTATCCGCTTCACGGCCGCTCCTGGACTCTTCCATGGGCAAGCGGGAATGGCTCTGGTACAAGCGGATTCGGCATTTCGAGCCGACCTCTCGGCCGGTGCGGTGTCGCGATTGACCGCACTGTTCAAATACGCGATCCCCGGCGAGACCGGCGTGCGCTGGCTCGGCGGACACGGTCAACGACTCAGTGCCGACCTGGCGACCGGATCCGCGGGTGTCCTACTGGCCCTGCACCACGCCCTGACCGGCTTCCCTGATCCGTTGTTCACCCTCGACGCGGCCGTGCCTGCACCAGTAGCCCAGCCCGTCGAGCGGTAGACGACCACCAGACCACACACCCCACCACATCCCAGAGGAGGTGAACATCATGATCCAGATCCTGAAGCTGCAGGCCGAGACCGCCAAGAACGACGGCGAAGACGCCGGCTGGAGCACCCTCAGCATGGCCAACTGCACCAACGGCCACGAAATGCAGTGAGCCCCGGACGATCCGAATACACCTGAAGGGAGGTGATCACCATGGTCGAGATCTTGAAGCTGCAAGCCGCGACCGCCAAGAACGAGGGCGAGGACGGCGGCTGGAGCACCTGGAGTGTCCAGAACTGCACCAATGTTCACGAAATGTAGTGAGCACCAGTAATTCGAAGGGAGGTGAACACCATGACCCAGATCCTGAAACTGCAGGCCGAGACCGCCAAGAACGACGGCGAGGACGCCGGCTGGAGCACCCTCAGCATGCAGAACTGCACCAACGCCGTCGAGGCGTAGAGGCACGAAACATCCACTGGGCGCGGGCCTTCCAAGGCCCGCGCCCAGTGATTCTCCGTTATCCGGCAAGGAACCGACCATGGGCGATCTACTCTCGACACGACAGATTTCGGATCTGCGGCGCTATACCGTCGCCCAGGTCGCCTCGACCTTCGGAAGCGCGCTGACCAGCACCACGGTCTCCGTTACCGCTGTCGCTGTCCTCGGTGCAGGGCCGCGCGAGGTGTCATTGGTGGTCGCCGCGTCGGCGATGCCGCCACTGGTACTCGGACCTTTCGCCGGCGTCCTGCTCGACCGAGTGAGCCGGCCACGAAGGTTGCTGATCGTCGCTGATCTGATCGCGGCTTCGGCGATCGCGGTCTGTGCGGTGGCGGCGTTCGCTCGCGTACTGACCGTGACCACTCTGATCGGTCTGTCCCTGACGCTCGGGGTGACCGGGGTTGCGCGAGCGGGACTGTACTTTTCGCACTTGAGCACCCTCGGTGTGCGGGATCTGAGCACCACACGAGCACGACTGCAATCGAATTCGCTGCTCGCGCGCTCGGCCGGGGCCTCGGTGGCGGGGCCGTTGCTCACCGCCGTCGGCGCGGCGGTGATGTTCAGCTGCGATGTGCTGACGTATCTGTTCAGCGCCTTTTGCCTCGCGGGCCTGTCGACACCCGATCACCGGGAGACCGCTCAACGAGGCGGCATCGCCCGCGAATTCGCCGATGGGGTCCGTGTGCTGCGCGACTCGAAGGTGCTGGCCGCTTTGGCGCTGTATCTGCTGATCGGCGGCGCGGCGTCCGGCGGTGTGGCTGCCATGCGTGCGGTGTTCCTGCTCAACGACATGCGAATCCCGGTATCCGCGTACGGTATTCCCGCTGTCGCCGCCACCTTGTCCGCGGCTCTCGGCGCGCTTGCGGCACCACGCATCCTCGCTGCCGGGATCTCGGCCGACCGAGTGCTGCGAGCGACCGTTCTCGCCGCGGCGGCCTGCGCGCTCGCGTTACCCCTGACCACCGGTTCATTCCCGCTCGCCCTGCTGATCGTGTGCGCGAGTACCGCACTGCCGACGTTCTTCGGCGCGATCATGAACATCGCCCTGATCACGGTGATGGGCACCGACGTGGGTGACCGCTACTTCGCGCGCGTGGGGGCACTGCTCGGCACCGGCACCACCGCGGCCAACCTGGCGGGCGCGCTACTCGGCGGCGTGCTGGGCGAACACTTCGGCGTCCGCACAGGGATCTGGGTGTTCGTTCTCGCCGACCTGTTGGCCGCCGTCGCCTTCGCTTCGGTGTTCGCCCGGCGTCACCGTGCAGCCTCTGCGAGTTCGCGCACGCAGATGGCGAAGGCATAGCCCCGAATACCCTGTCGTGGGACACTTCTGCCCATGACAGCACGCACTTTCGTAGTCGTGTACGCAGTGGACGAAGGTGGCGCCACCGGCCTGCCGGTCGGCCGGGCGACTCTGCTCGAGCGGGAATTCGCCCTCGCGCACCCGCCGTTGGCCGCGTGCCTCGCTGAGCGAGAAACGCCACTGCGGCTCGGAGTGTTCAGCGCGGCGCACGAATACGGCGAAGTGGTCGATGTCTCGGCGACGATTGTCGTGCCGGAAGCGCCGGACATCGTGCTGCTCCAACTGGCCGAAATCTCGGCGGCACCGCCACGCGGGGTTCCGGTCACTCTCGGTGAGATCGACGGCGGGCTGGCCGAACCGAGTCGCGACGACGTCATCGCGGCCGTGCGCAAGGTACTCACCGAGGTCGCCGCCGCGACCCCGCCGCCGGCGATGTCTATCGGCAACCCACTGACCTGGGTATGGAAGCTCCTTGGCGGTGGCTGAACTCGGCCCCGAGACCACACGGCTACGCCGCCTCGCCGACGTCGCACTGGTCGTCGCTGTCGGTGGTATCGATCTGGCGGCGTGGGGTGGCGATCGTCAGCTCATCGGCGGCGGTTCGCTACCGTTGTGGGTGGTGCCGACCGCGGCTGTCCTGCTGTGTACGACGCTGCTGGCGCGCGGACGTTTTCCGATCGCGGTGTGGGCGGTGGCCTGGGGATTCACCGCGGTGAATTTCGTTGTGCCGACGTATTTCCCGGTCGGTTATCTGCTCGTCGCCACTTTCGCGGCTGCCTGCCGGGTGTCCGCGTCCGCGGCTCGACTGATCCTCGCCGGGTCCGCGCTCTCGCTCGGACTGTTCACCTATCACAACGGGCTGGCCGGAGCCGCTGGGCCGGAGCTGAGTCACTACCTCGTCGCCGGAACGATGTGGGCATTGGCACTCGGTGTCGTGTGGGGTGTGGGCCGCCTGCTCTATCTGCGCGAGCACCGCGCGCTGGCGACGCAGGCGCGCCTGGCCGCCGAGGCCGAGGCCGCATTGGCGGCGCAACGGCTGCGGCTGGCGCACGAGCTGCACGACAGCCTGTCCGGTGCGGTGGCCGCGATGATCCTGCACGCCGCGGCCGCCCGCGCGTTCACCCCCGACGGTCATCCGAAGGTAGCCGAAGCCTTGGCGGTTATCGAACGAGCAGGGACACAGGCGATGGGCGAACTACACGACCTGCTCGGACTGTTGCGCGCCCCCATCGACGTCTCGCGCGCGGCGCACTCCCGTGGCAGCGCACCGGCCACACTCGAGAGCCTGATCGAGCTGAATCGCGCCGGTGGGCTGCGTATTCGCCTCGACACCGATGGCACCCGTCCACCGAACGTCGACCCCGACATCGACCTGGCGGCCTACCGGCTCGTGCAGGAATCGCTGACCAACGTCGCCAAACACGCCGGCGCCGGTGCGACCGTCGATATCAGCATCGGCTGGCATCGCACCAGTGTGACCGTCGCGGTGCGCAGTACGGGCGGGGACGGCCCCGTCCCGCAGGTCGATCGACTGTCCACTCACCAGGGCTTGGCCGGGCTGACTCAACGATTGCAAACACTTAGTGGCACCGTCGAATACGGCCCAGACGGCACCGGCTGGTCCGTGGTCTCGGAGATACCGTTGAGCCCCACCGCAATCCAGGAGAGCGCCTCGTGACGATCAGTGTGATCATCGCCGAAGACGAAGCCCTGGTGCGCGCCGGTGTCGTATTGCTACTCGGCGGCATCTCCGACATCGAGGTGGTGGGTGAGGCAAGTGACGGCACCACGGCGATCGAACTCGCCGCGGCAGTCCAGCCCGATGTGGTTCTGATGGACCTGCGCATGCCGGGGACCGATGGAATCAGCGCCACCCGAAAAATCTGCGAATCCATCGACGCACCAGCAGTTCTCGTGCTCACTACCTTCAACGAACAGCAGGCTGTGCAACAAGCCCTCGCCGCGGGTGCCAGCGGATTTCTCCTCAAGCACGCGGCACCCGCAGACCTCGCCGAGGCGATTCGCGCCTGCGCCGCGGGGGAAGGCTGGCTCGATCCCGCCGTGGTCAGCGGCGTCCTGACCGCACTGAGATCGGCTACCCCGCCTACCTCCGCTACACCAGGAACCGTGGCCGGGCTGACCAACCGGGAGCGTGAGGTGCTGGTGTTGATGGCGATGGGATACGCGAATGCCGAGATCAGCGCTCGTTTGTTCATCAGCGAAGCCACCACCCGCACCCACGTCTCCCACGTCATCGCCAAAACCGGTTCTCGCGACCGCACCCAGGCGGTGGTGCTCGCCTACCGCAGCGGCCTGATGTGCTGAGGCGGGGCGGGAGTCCGCCCGGATGCGCTGTCAGTTGAGCTGGGGCGAAAGAAGCTGTCCGCGAAGGTCTCTAGCCGGGAAACGCTGCGGCTGGTGCCCCGGACTCGCTGAAGCATCCACATCTTTGGTCCCCAGTGCCGCTGCCACGGTAGCCAGCGACGCGAGGGTCGCGATGGATGCTCCGGCCATCGCGAGATAGCCGCCGGCGAGCGTGATCTGATCCCACGACAAGATCATTGTCGCGATGAAGGCGATCGTCACGACGGCGTCGATCGCGACGACTCCCACGATCCATCCCCCCTCGCCGACCTCGCGGCTGCCCCACGCCGTGACGAACGCGGCGACGAGGCACAGTGCTCCGATGAGGTACAACATCGGGGTCGACAGGCCGTCGTCGAGTTTCCAGATGTCTGCCGCGAGCGCGAATGACGCTATGCCGGAAGCTGCGTTCGCCGCCGCGGCGACCTGGATGACACTTCGGTTCAACAACGGCGGCCTGCTCGCGGTGTTGCTCGGGCTCTGTTCCTTGGTGGACATACGAGGCTCCTGATCAGTAGGAGAAACGGAGGTTCGCGGTCGTGACCGGTCGTGGGTTTCGTGCGGGAGTGGTTCAGGACAGGGTGGCTGTTCACGTGGCGATGCGGTCGGCGATCGCCGAGCTATGGCTTTCCGGTGCGCGCCATGCCCCGGAAACACCTGAGCGGAGCCGCGAATGAGTGATCCGCGGCCCCGCTCAGGGGCGCGGTTATGCCTGTTGCGGTGAAGGCTCCGGCTCGGCGATGGCCTCGGCGATCGGTGTCGAAACGGTCGGACCCATCGGAAGCGCGGCCAGGACTACGGGGATGCACCCGATGGCGCTGAACCAGAACACCGTTTGCAGTCCGTCGAGCCAGCCGGTGGTGACCGACGTGGTGATCGCGGCGAAGGCCGCGATGCCCAGGCCACCGCCCATCTGGCGCGCGGTGGTGCTCATGCCGTAGCCAGAGGCGAACTTCTCCTCCGGCACCGAGGTCGCGGCGGCGCTGGACACTGCCGTCATCACCAGGCCGATGCCGAGGCCGAGAAGCAGGCCGACCGGGAACCACACCGCCCAGAAGCGCGGCGTTTCATCGAGCAGGAGCGCGAACAGAACCGCCGAGACGCCGAAGCAGATGGTGCCCGCGATTGTCGCGAGGCGCGCGATGTCGGGGTGCTTGGACTTGCCGACGATGGCCGCACCGACCGCCGCGGTGAAGGCGCCGGGAGTGTTGGCCAGACCGGTTTCCCAGACGGAGTAGTCCCAGATGAGCAGGGTCCACAGCGGGGTCGCCAGCAGCCAGGCGAACATCACGATGCCGAACAGGAAGGAGACGGCGCTCGCCGAGGCGAAGGTGCGATTGCGCCACAGGTCGACCTCGAAGGTCGGCACCGGCGTGCGCATCGAGCGCAGGATGCCCAGTGCGAGGAGCACGAGCCCGCCGATGGTGCAGCCGAGGAAGGCCGGACTGGTCCAACCCCATGAGCCGCCCTGGGTCAACCCGACTACGGCCGCGCCGACGCCGACCGCGACCAGGATGGCGCCGATCGGATCGGGCCGTACCGAGGAGGGAACCTTGATCTCGGGCAGCCAGGCGCGGCCCGCGATCAGGGCGAAGATTCCGACGGGGACGTTGATGAGGAAGATGGCGGGCCAATCGAAGGCCGACACCAGGAAGCCGCCGACCGCGGGACCGAACGCCGCGGACACCGATGCGGCGCCTGCCCACGCCGCGACCGCCGCGACCCGCTTCTCCGGCGGATACGCGCCGAGAACCAGGCCGAGCGCGGCGGGAATCATGCCACCCGCCGCCATACCTTGCAGTGCGCGAGCGCCGATGAGAACTTCGATGGTCGGCGCCGCGGCGCACAACGCGGACGCGACGGTGAACCCGAGCAGCGACCACAGGAACACTGTCTTGCGGCCGATCAGGTCGGCATAGCGGCCGACCGGGGTGAGTACCGCCGCGAAGAACACGGCGTAGCCGCTCACCACCCAGGACAGCGTGGAGAGCGACGTGTCCGAGAAGTCCTCGGCGATGCTGCGGAACGCGACGTTCACCACGGACATGTCGAGGAACGCGACAAAGGTGGCCAGCGCGGTGATCAGTAGAACGCGACGGGGCTCCACCGCGGACGGCGCTTCGGTCGTGGTCTTGTCGGTCATCGTTTACCTGTCCGATCGTCGCACCGTCCGCGCGGGTGCGCGGTGGAGGGGAAAACGTTCATGACGACCTCTCAGTCTTATGTTGAACCGAACGTTCGTACGCATCCATTAACGCACGGGCACCCTGGACATGCAAGAGATGTTGGCTCGGCCGCCGCAAGGTGCTCTAACTGGCCGCACGATTGTTCGGCTATCGTGGGTGATGGGTACGCCACGACAAACGGGCGTATCGGACTTTTGTCAGGAAAGGAGTTCGGGTCGATGAGCGATATCCAGACCGCGCGTGGGCAGGACACCCGCCGTGCCATCCTGCGAGAAGCGGTCCAGGTCGGTGCGGTCGAGGGGCTGGACCGGCTCACGATCGGGCGTCTGGCAACCTCGCTGGGTGCCAGCAAGAGCGGCGTTTTCGGGCTCTTCGGTTCCAAGGAGGAATTGCAGCTGGCGGCGATCGAGGAGGCGAAGGCCGAGTTCATCGCGTCGGTGATCAGCCCCGCGTTGCGCCAGCCGTCCGGCCTCGTCCGGTTGCGCACCCTCTGCGATGCGTGGATCGACCATCTCAACGAGGACATCGGTTCGGGTGGCGCGTGTTTCTTCCTGTCGGTCGGCGCGGAATACGGCGCACGGCCGGGACGGGTACGCGACGCGATCGTGGCGGTCTGGCAGCAGTGGCACGAGTTTCACCGCCAGACCGTGATCGAGGCCAAGCAACTGGGTGAGATCTCGGCCGAGACCGACCCGGCCCAGCTGGCGTTCGAACTGGCCGCGATCGAGCGTGCTGCCGCGTCCGACATGATCTTGCTCGGCGACCCGGACGTCTTCGATCGGGCGCGCGCCACAATGCTGCGGTTGCTGCGTGAATGCGCCACCGGCGGGGAACGCGCGCCGGCCCTGATCGGCTAAGCGGTGTTGGCCTGCTGCGGAATATGGGCCGCGAGCGCCTTGACGGCTTCGGCGGCGAGTACGGCGTGGCCCGACATGTTGAAGTGGATCCGGTCGTTGCTCATCACGTCGGGGCGATGCCCGACCGAGTGATGCCACAGGTCGATGAGGATCGCGTCGTGCTCGGCGGCGATGCCGCGCACCAGTTCGTTGAGCCGCGCCAAGCTGCTCCGAAAGCGCACCATCGCCGCGTCGGGAAAAGCGTCGGCCAGGGTCATTGTCATCGTCTGCGCGCCGATGCTCTTGCCTGCCTCGAACAGTTCGGTGAGATTGGCCGCGATCGCGGCGTAGTCCGGGGTCTCGGCCATCAGGTCGTTGCCGCCGCACGAGATCATCACCAGATCGGGCTTGAACGCCACCATCAGGTCTTTCTGCTCCTCGACGACCTGACGTGAAGTTGCCCACGGGGTGCCGAGGTTCATGTAGTTGATCGGACCGACCGCCATCGCCAACGTATCGGCCATCCGGGCGAACGATGTCAGCCTGCGGTAGCCCCTATAGGGTGCGCCGAGACCTATCGCGGTGCTGTCGCCGATGACGGCGAGCCGCCGCCACGGGGCACCGTCGAGCATCGCCGCGGCGCTGGCGTCGTCGATGCAGTCGGGGTCGGTCTCTTCTGTCCAAGTCTGCGAGGTCATTTCCGGCCCTATCTCCCCTTGGCGTCCGATGGCGATCTTCTGTCCTCTGAACGAACGATCGTTCTTATTTACGCACGCAATGTGGGGGCCGTCAAGTCGTCACGCCGAGACGAACGCTACCCCGGTAGACGGCAGGTAGCCATCCGAACGGTTGTGCGGCAAGTAGGGGATTAGCTAGGGGTTCCAGCGAGTGCTGGGTCCGTTGACGATGGGTGATGTTGGCCGCCGGAGTAATCGACGGCGAACACGCCAGCCGGAGTGCGATCCACGCGAAGTCGCGTCGGAATCGGCGAACCGCGAATCACATCGTTCATCGGAGGAAACGCGCAATGGCGACCGAAGAGGAGCTTCGGGCATACCTGAAGCGAGCCGCAATCGACTTGCATCGCACCCGGCAGCGTCTGCAGGAGGTGGAAAACCGGTCGAGCGAGCCCATCGCTGTGATCGGCATGGGTTGCCGGTATCCCGGCGGCGTCAAATCTGCCGAGGACCTGTGGCAGATGGTTGCCGACGGGCGTGACGTGATCTCGGAGTTTCCGACCGATCGCGGTTGGGACGTCGACGGTCTCTATCACCCCGACCCCGACCACGAAGGGACGTCGTACTCTTCGCACGGCGGCTTCCTGGACAGCGCTGCCGATTTCGACGCTGCCTTCTTCGGTATCAGCCCGCGTGAAGCGCTGGCGATGGAACCGCAGCAGCGGCACATGCTCGAAGTCGCCTGGGAGGCGCTCGAACGCGCGGGCATTGACCCGAATACTTTGCGCGGCACCGATACCGGTGTGTTCGCGGGCATCATCGAGGTCGAATACGGCCCGACCATCATGGAAGACCGCAGTGGTCTGGCGGGCTGGTTGCTGATCGGCCGGACCTCCAGCGTCGCGTCGGGCCGAGTGGCGTACTCACTCGGCCTCGAGGGCCCCGCGGTCTCGCTGGACACCGCGTGCTCGTCGTCGCTGGTGGCGATTCATCAGGCAGCGAATTCGCTGCGGTCGGGCGAATGTTCGTTGGCACTGGCCGGCGGCGCGACGATCATGCCGACGCCGGAGGCGTTCATCGCCTTCTCCCGTCAGCGCGTGATCTCGGCGGACGGGCGGGCCAAGGCGTTCGCGGCCGCCGCCGACGGCACCACCTGGTCCGAAGGTGTCGGACTGCTTGTCCTGGAACGACTCTCGGACGCGCAGAAGAACGGCCACCCCGTCCTGGCCGTGTTGCGCGGCTCCGCGGTGAACCAGGACGGTGCGTCCAACGGTCTGACCGCACCGAACGGCCCGTCGCAGCGGCGGGTCATCGAAGCCGCGCTGCGCAACGCCAAGATTCCGGCGTCCGGCGTCGATGTCGTCGAGGCGCACGGCACCGGTACCCCACTGGGTGACCCGATCGAGGCGAACGCGCTGCTGGCCACCTACGGCCAGGACCGCACGACGCCGCTGCTGCTCGGCTCGATCAAGTCGAACATCGGGCACAGTAGTGCCGCGGCCGGTGTGGCCGGCGCGATCAAGATGATCATGGCGATGCGGCACGGGACGGTGCCGCCGACCCTGCACGTCGACGAGCCGTCGCACCAGGTCGACTGGGACGCGGGCGCGGTGGAACTGGTGACCGAGGCCACGCAGTGGCCCGAGGTCGACCGTCCGCGCCGGGCGGCGGTGTCCGCCTTCGGTATCAGCGGCACCAACTCGCACGTCATCTTCGAACAGGCGCCCGCGCCCACCACCGAGGCGAGCGGGCCCGAGGAAACCGGTGTCCAGGTCGAGCCCGCGGCGACGGCATGGGTCGTCTCCGCGGCCACCGCGCCCGCGCTGTCGGATCAGATCGCCCGGTTGAGCACCTTCCTCGACGATCATCCTGAACATTCGCCCGCCGACATCGGGTATTCGCTGGCCACCCAGCGAGCCAGGTTCGCTCATCGCGCGGTGGTGCTCGGTAGCACCCGCGAGGAACTGATCGCGGCGCTGAAGACGGCCGGTGCGATTGTCGAAGACGCCGCGACGGCCGATTCCGGGGCCAACGTCGCGGTCGGTGTGGCGGGCAGCTCGGCCAAGACCGCAGTGATGTTCCCCGGCCAGGGCGCGCAACGCGTCGGCATGGGACGCGCGCTGTACGAGCGGTATCCGGTGTATGCCGACGCCTTCGACGAGGTGTGCGCGCGGCTCGACCCCGCACTGGGGCGGTCGCTGCGCGAGGTCGTCTTCGCCGAGCCCGACACCGACGCGGCGGCGCTGCTCGACCACACCGCCTTCACCCAGGCCGCGTTGTTCGCCGTCGAGGTGGCGCTGTTCCGGCTGGCCGAGAGTTTCGGTGTGCGACCGGATCTGGTGCTCGGACACTCGATCGGCGAGATCTCGGCAGCCCATGTCGCCGGCGTGCTGTCGCTGGACGACGCGGCCACCCTGGTCGCCGCGCGTGGCCGACTCATGCAGGCACTGCCCGAGGGTGGCGCGATGCTGTCGGTGCGCGCGGACGAGCAGACGGTGCTGCCACTGCTGTCCGGCCGCGAGAGCAACGTGGCCATCGCCGCGATCAACAGCCCGTCGGCGCTGACGATCTCGGGGGTGGCCGAGGTCGTCGACGACATCGCGGCAGAGCTGCGCTCGCTCGGGCACACGGTCAAACCGCTGCGGGTGAGCCATGCGTTCCACTCGCCGCTCATGGAGCCGATGCTCGCCGAGTTCGCCGCGGTCGCCGCGTCACTCACCTACCAGCGGCCGGCTATCCCGATCATCTCCAATGTCACCGGTGCGGTCGCCGAGCCCGAGCAGCTGTGCACCCCGGAATACTGGGTGCGCCATGTCCGCGAGGCGGTCCGCTTCGCCGACGGCGTGCGCGCCGCGCATGATTTCGGCGCGACGGTGTTCCTCGAGGTCGGCCCCGGCGCGAGTTCGACCACCCTGGTCGACGAGGTGCTCAACGACGGTGTCGACGAGGCAGTCGCCGTGGCGACCTCATTGCTGAGACCCAAGCACGACGAGCCGATCGCGTTCTACGCGGGTCTGGCCGCCGCGCACGCTGCGGGCACCGCGGTCGACTGGACGCAGGGTATCGATGTGCGCGCGGTCGCGCAGGTCGACCTGCCGACTTACGCGTTCCAGCACCGGCGTTACTGGCTGGACAAGCCGACCGGGACCGGCGATGTCGCCGGTGTCGGCCTCGGCGTGGTCGATCACCCGCTGCTCGGCGCGAAGATCACGCAGGCGAGCGGCGGCGACGATGTGCTGGTGACCGGTCTGTTGTCGACTCGGGCCCAGCCGTGGCTGGCCGATCACGTGGTCGGCGGCTCGATCCTGGTGCCGGGCACCGCGTTCGTGGAGATCGCCCTGCTGGCGGGTGGCCAGGTCGGTGTCCCTCGGATCGGTGAACTGGTGCTGCAGGCGCCGCTGGTGTTGCCAGAGCGGGGCGGTGTCGAGGTGCAGGCCGTCGTCGGTGGTTCCGGCGACGATCGGCCCATCACCATCTACTCGCGGCCACAGCAGCTCGACGACGAGGGTGAGCAGGCGGAGTGGACAGTGCACGCCACCGGCTCGCTGGTCGTCGATGATGTCCCCGCGGTCGTGACGGCGGAGCTGGCCACCTGGCCCGTGTCCGGCGCCACCGCGGTCGAGATCGGTGATCCCTACGCCGAACTCGCCGACGCGGGCTATGGCTACGGCCCGGTGTTCCAGGGTCTGCGCGCCGTCTGGCGACGCGGCGAGGAATTGTTCGCCGAGGTGGAACTGCCGGAGCAGGCGCGCGGCGCGGCAGGAGCCTTCGGGATCCACCCGGCGCTGCTCGACGCGGCGTTGCACGCGATGGCCGTCGCCGGGGGCGATACCGACGGCGACCAGATCCGGTTGCCGTTCGCGTGGGAGGGCGTCACCCTGCACGCGGTCGGCGCCACGGCGGTGCGCGTTCGACTCGCCGCCACCGGCACGGATCGGATGTCGATCACCGCGGTCGACGCGGCGGGCGCACCGGTCGTCACGGTGGACGGACTGTCGCTGCGGGCAATGTCACGTGACGCGCTCGGCGGGTCCACGAAGGCAGCGGCTGCCGAGGGTCTGTACGCCCTCACCTGGGTGCCGCAGCCGGTGATCGAAGCGGCACAGGGGAACTGGGAGCCCTACGCCGACGTCGAGAACGAGTACGAAGAGGTGGTCACCACCGGCAGCGACAAGGCCGTGGTGCTGCGCTTCGGCAGCGACACCGCCGAAGTGCCCGGCCCGGACGCGGTGCGCACCACGGTGACCACGGTGCTGCGGCGGGTACAGGACGTGCTCGCCGACGAGCGCAACGCCGACGCCACCCTCGTGGTGGTCACCAGCCACGCGGTCTCGATCGAAGGAGCCGAGGCGATCGGCGACCTTGCGGTGGCACCGGTGTGGGGCTTGCTGCGCAGCGCACAGGCCGAGCAGCCCGACCGCATCCAGCTCGTCGACGTCGACGACGCGGACGACTACCGCGCCGCCGTCGCCGCGACGCTCGGCGGTTCCGAGGGGCAGGTCGCGTTCCGGCGCGGCGTGCCGCACGTCCCCCGCCTCGCCCGTCCCGGCGCGGACAGCGCGGCCGGGTCCGCCCTGGTCGGGACCCAACCATGGCTGCTGACCTCGCTCGGCAAGGGCACGCTGCACGGCGACAACATCGTGCTGGTCGAGAGTTCCGACAGCGAGCCCTTGCAGCCGGGTGAGGTGCGGGTGCAACTGCGTGCCTCCGGCATGAACTTCCGCGACGTGCTGATCGTGCTCGGCATGTACCCGGATCCGGACGCGCCGATCGGCGGTGAAGGCGCGGGCATCATCGTCGACGTCGCCGCCGATGTCACCGAGTTCGCCATCGGCGACAAGGTGATGGGCCTGTTCTCCGGGCTCGGTTCCACCGTCGTTTCCGATCAGCGCATGGTGGCCGCGATGCCCGAAGGGTGGACCTACGCGCAAGCGGCGGCCGTTCCCGCGGTCTTCGGTACCGCCTACTACTCGCTGGTCGACCTGGCCGGCGTGCAGGCAGGGGAGTCGCTGCTCATCCACGCCGCCACCGGTGGTGTCGGTATGGCGGCGACCCAGCTGGCCAGGCACCTCGGGCTCGAGGTCTACGCGACGGCCAGCGAGCCGAAGTGGAAGACCCTGCGCGAGATCGGCTACGACGACGCCCACATCGGAAACTCGCGCACCCTCGACTTCGAGCAGAAGTTCTTGGCCGCGACCGACGGGCGCGGCGTGGACGTGGTGCTCGACTCGCTGGCAGGCGATTTCGTCGACGCGTCCCTGCGGCTGCTGCCGCGCGGCGGTCGGTTCATCGAGATGGGCCAGACCGACGTGCGTGATCCGGAGAAGATAGCGCAGGAGTATCCCGGTGTCGCCTACCGCGGATTCGTGCTGATGGAAGCCGGCCCCGACCGGCTGCACGAGATCCTCACCGAACTGGTGGCGCTGTTCGCTAGCGGTGCGCTGCAGCCACTTCCGGTCACCACCTGGGATGTGCGCCGGGCACCGGAGGCGTTCCGCTTCCTCAGCCAGGCCAGGCACGTCGGCAAGAACGTGCTGACGATTCCGGCCCTGCTCGATCCCGAAGGCACGGTGCTCGTCACCGGCGGTACGGGCGTGCTCGGCGGGGAGATCGCTCGCCACCTGGTGCAGGCCAGGGGCATGCGTCACCTGGTGCTGACCAGCCGCAGTGGTTCGGCGGCGGCGGGTGCGAGCGAGCTGCGCGAGGAATTGATCGCGCTCGGTGCCGAAGTCGAGATCGCCGCGTGTGATGTCGCCGACCGCGACGCACTGGCAGCGCTGCTGGCCGACATCCCGCAGGCACACCCGCTGACCGCGGTCGTGCACACGGCGGGCGTGACCGACGACGCGGTGTTCGGGGCACAGACCCCGAAGAGCCTGGAGACCGCGCTGCGGCCGAAGGTCGATGCCGCGTGGAACCTCCACGAGGCCACCCAGGATCTGGCGTTGGCGGAGTTCGTGCTCTATTCCTCGGTAGCCGGTGTGCTCGGTGGTCCGGGTCAGGCGAACTACGCCGCGGCCAACGTCTACCTCGACGCGCTGGCCCAGCACCGGCAGCGACTCGGATTGCCCGCGGCCTCGATCGCGTGGGGACTGTGGGCGCAGGCCAGCGGCATCACCGCCGAACTGTCGGACATCGACCGGGCACGCATGCGTCGCGACGGCATGATCGGCATCGACACCACCGACGGTGTGGTCATGTTCGACAACGCGCTGTCGATGGGTGCGGCGCTCACAGTGGCCGCGCGACTCGATCTCGCGGCGATCAGGGCCGCGGGTGCCGACGACCCGACGCTGTTGCCACCGCCGCTGCGTGGTCTGCTGCGGGCCGCACCTCGGCGTGCCGGTGGTGGCGCGGGGGAGGCGGGCGAGTCCTCGTCGCTGGCGAAGAGCCTGCTCGCGATGAGTCCGGTGGATCAGGAGCGCACGATGCTCAACCTGATCAGGCTGCATGCCGCCGCGGTGCTCGGGCACGATTCGCCCGACGAGATCGGGCCCGGCCAGGCGTTCACCGACCTCGGCTTCGACTCCCTCGGCGCGGTGGAGTTCCGTAACCGACTCAAGTCGGCGACCGGGCTCAAACTGACCACGACGGTGGTGTTCGACTACCCGACGCCGGCCATCCTGGCGCAGTACATGTGCGAGGAGATCGTCCCGGCCGACGCGGCCGCGGCGCGCATCCTCGCCGAGATCGACACCGTCGCTTCGGGTTTCGCGGCAGCGGCACTGAGCAGTGCCGAACGGGTGGACATCGCCGACCGCCTCGACGAGCTCCTTCGCGCGGTGCGGGGCGAGGAAGACGATGCCGTGATCTCCGAACTCGGCAGCGCCGCCGACGACGAACTGTTCGAGTTCTTCGACAACGACCCCGCGAGCCTGGGGTAGGTCGGCCGCCGCCGCATCCCGGGCACCGCAGCGGGCGGCGGCGGCACAGTTCGTCATTTCATCCCTGACCCGGCGCCGTCGAAGAGACGGCGCCGGGTCGTCAGAAAGGAAATACCTACCTCATGCGAATGCGACATCATGGTGCCGCCGGAGTGATGCGCACTGCACCGGGAGTGCGGCGTCGACGGCTGACAGTGCCCGGAACTCTCCTGATGTCCGCGTTGGCGGTCGTCGCCCACGTTGTGGCGTCACCGATCGCCGGTGCGAAGCCGGGGGTGCCGGTCGCGAGCGACCGGTGTACCGCCGAACAGCGCACGGAGTCGCTGCGAGCCGACCAGCAGCGCGTGTTCGACCTGCTCGGTCCGCTGCGGACGCTGAACGGCCCGGAGGACCTGGTGCCGCTGGCGGCCGCGGGCACCTACGGTCCCGACTCGCACGGCTGGGTGCAGTACGAGCGGATGGGTGTGGCGCTGCTCGACCTGAACCAGGCGCTGCAGATCATCGGCAAGCAGATGCCCGGCATGAACCCCGGCCGCGACACCGTGGTCAGCGGCAAGCCCGCGGGGTTGTTCTATCGCTCCCGACAGACCGGCTTCGACTACCACGACGCCGTGACGCCGGCGTTCCCGTACGACCTGGTCGGCTGGTTCTACGCCGGTGTCTACACCCCCGGTGAGACCCCGAACGAGGTGGGACTGTGCATGTTCCGCGGCGACTGGGCCTTCCATGAGCGTGGCGTGCACACCTTCCCCAAGTTCGACATGTACATGATGCCGCCGCAGGAGGACTATCTCGGCCAGAAGCGGGGCGACACCCCACTGCCGGGTGGGTCGACACCGTCCGGGCTGGTCCATCCGCGCGGCTGGGACGTACACATTTTCCTCGACCCTTCGAACCCCACGACGCCGGTGGCCACGGACCTGAGCCCGTTCGGCGACATTCCCGGTGTGGTCGGCGGCATGGATACCGCGTTCCCGTACCCGGTCTGGCCCGACGAGCTCGAGGCCGGTGCCGATCCGCATCCGGTCACACCCGGTATGGCCGCCGGGCACAGCCACAATTGATCGGAGCGCACCAATGACACAGCCGGACAACGTCACCGTACTGATCGTCGGTGCGGGCGGGTGTGGGTTGTCCACGTCGATCTTCCTCTCCAATCTCGGCGTGGATCACCTGCTGATCGAGCAACGTGGCGAGACGTCGCGGCTGCCGAAGGCCCATTACCTGAGCCAGCGGACGATGGAGCTGTACCGCCAGCACGGGGTCGCCGACGCGATCACCGCGGTCGGCGCGCCACTGGACAAGTTCGGCAAGGTGGTGTGGCAGACCTCGCTGACCGGCCGAGGTCCCTACGACGGCAAGGTGCTCTACGAACTCGACGCCTTCGGGGCGGGCTCGCTGAGCGAACGCTACGCGGGCGACAGCCCGGTCGATTCGACCAACCTGCCACAGATCAGGCTGGAGCCGATCCTGCGTGACCTGGCGGAGCAGCGTGCGCCCGGTCGCGTCCGGTACGGGTGCGAACTGCTCGACTGGGTCGACGAGGGATCGACGATCGTGGCCCGACTCCGCGACGCCGACGGCGTGGAGTCGACGGTGCGGGCCAAGTACCTGATCGCCGCCGACGGCGGTCGCACCGTGGGGCCGCGGCTGAAGGTGAAGATGGAGGGGTGGCCGAAGTTCCACCAGGTCACGACGGCGCATTTCTCGGCCGACCTGTCGCGCTGGCAGCACGACGGCGCCCTGATCACCTTCTTCATCAACCCCGAACAGGCCGAGTTGTCCGGCGCGATGCTGGTGCAGATGGGCCCCACCTGGGGCAAGTTCTCCGAGGAATGGGGTCTGCATTTCACCGCGGACGCCGACGATCCGGCCCGTACCCGCAAAGACGCGCTGCTGCAACGGATTCGCGATGTGCTCAAGGCGCCGGACCTGCCGATCACCCTGCACAAGGTGAGCAGTTGGACCGTCGACGCGGTGCTCGCGGCGAAGTACCGGGTGGGCAATGTGTTCCTGGCCGGCGACGCGGCGCACCGCATGCCACCGGCCGCGGGTCTCGGCCTGAACACCGCCATCCAGGACGGACACAATCTGGCCTGGAAGATCGCGGCCGTAGAGTCGGGGCGGTCGGAGGTCACCCTGCTCGACAGCTACGAATCCGAGCGGCGCCCGATCGGTCGGGACAATCTGGACTGGGCGCTGGGCATCCTGAAGAACACCGAGCTGATCACCGAGAACGCGCTCGGCTTCGGTCCCCAGGTGCCGCGGCTGGTGCGGCCCGCGTTCTTCCACGTGTACTTCGAGGATTCCCGTCGTGGCGCGACGACCAGGGCGCGCGCCGGTGAGGTGTTCCGCACCCACCGGGTCGACTGCCAGGCGCACGACATGGAACTCGGCCTGGCCTACGCCGAGGGCGCCCTCACCCCCGATGGCACCACGGCCCCGCCCCGCGAGCCGATGGGCGATATCTACCACCCCACCACGCGGCCGGGGCACCGGTTGCCGCACGCGTGGGTGGAAAAGGACGGCACCCGGCTCTCGACATTGGACCTGGTTCCCCGCGACCGCCCGGTGCTGCTGGTCGGTCCCGCGGGGCAGCCGTGGCTCGACGCCGCGCGTGAGCTCAGCGCCGATCCTGCTGCCCCGTTCGTGGTCGCCACCATCGGCGACGACCACAGCGCGGCCACCTATCGCGAAAACGGCGCCTGGTCGCGGGTTCGCGAGATCGCCGACGACGGGGCGATCCTGGTCCGCCCCGACCACCATGTGTGCTGGCGCAGCCTGGGCACGAACGACAATCCGGCGGCCGCGTTGCGCGCCGCCTTCGCGAACATAGGAGCAAGTGGATGGCGATGACGCGCCGACGCAACCGGGCCAACTGGCGAGTGCTGGCGATAGTTCCGCTGTTCGCGGGGTTCGTCGCGGTCACCGGTGGGTCTGCCGGGTCGGCTCCGGGCGGTGGTTGCGGGGGAGACCACTGGGTGGCGACCTGGATGGCCGCGCCGTCGGATTCGGCGTCGCTGGCGGACTTCTCGTTCAATCCGATCACGTCGGTGGGTGACCAGACCTACCGCATGGTGATCACCCCGCATCGGGCGGGCGCGACCCTGCGCGTGCACCTGACCAACCGGCTCAGCCCCGCCGAGGTGACCTTCACCTCGGTGACGGTCGGCAAACAGGCCGGGGGACCGCAGGTCTCGTCCGACTCGCTGCGGACGGTGACCTTCGACGGTGCGTCGTCGGTGACGGTCCCGGCGGGCGGCGACGTGGTCAGTGACCCGGTCTCCCTGTCGTTCGGTTCGTTCGAACCGCTGGCGGTGAGCGTGTACGTTCCCGGCAGCTCACGCGCGCCGACCGAACACCTGCAGGGCATGGCGACCAGCTACTACGGTTCGCCCGGCACCGGTGACCAGACCCACGAGCTCGGCGGCGGATCGCTGGACCGCACAACGACTTCGGTGCTGTATGTCTCCGGTGTCGACGTGCTCGCCCCGGCTTCTGCGTCGACGCTGGTGGCCTTCGGCGATTCGATCACCGAGGGTTTCGTCGGCAGCGGCTACTCCGAGGTGCCGCAGTCACCGGCGGCCGTCGACCAGAATCTGCGCCCGACCGACTTCCTGCAACATCGACTCGACGCGGCGGGTATCCCGGTCTCGGTGGTCAACTCGGGTATTTGGGGCAATCGGCTGCTCGACGATCCGTTGCGTACCCTGCCGCAACTCGGACCCCGTGGCCTGACCCGGATCCAGCCCGACGTGCTCGAGGTGGCCGGAGTCACCGACGCGATCGTCATGTTCGGCGCCAACGACTTCGCGATCCCCGAGTGGGCGACGACCGCGGAGATGATCGCCGGCTACACCGAGGCCGTGTACCGGTTGCAGGCCGCGGGCATCCGGGTGGTGCTCGGCACCAATCCGCCGCTGAAGTACTCGCTGCTGGCGGGCAACTTCGCACCGTTCTCCGATCAGCGCCGGGTCGAACTCAACGACTGGGTGCGCACGCAGCAGATCGCTGACGGCGTCGTCGACTACGACGCGTTGCTGGCCGACCCGAACGCTGACGCGATCATCCTGTCGCAGTACCGGGGCCTGGACAACCACGTCGGTCCCGCGGGTTACGCCGCCATGGCCGACCTCATCGATATCGCCGCGCTGCGTGGCAGCGGCTGCGGCCGCAACTAGGAGCCGTAGCCATGACGCCACACGACAACGAACTGGTCGAAGCGCTCCGTAGTTCGCTGCTGGAAGGCGATCAGCTACGCAAGCGCAACGATCAGCTCAGTGCCCAGCTGTCCGAACCGATCGCCATTGTGGGCATGGCCTGCCGACTACCCGGCGGCGCCGATTCGCCGGACCGGTGGTGGACGCAGTTGCTCGAAGGCGCGGACAGCATCGGCGACTTCCCCGGTGACCGGGGCTGGGCCGACGAACCGGACGCGCCGCCGTATCCCCATCTCGGTGGATTCCTGTACGACGCCATGGATTTCGATCCGGCGTTCTTCGGGATCTCGCCGCGTGAGGCGCTCGCGATGGACCCCCAGCAGCGGCTGCTGCTGGAGGTCGGGTGGGAGGCGATCGAGAGCGCGGGTATCGATCCGGTCAGCCTGCGCGGCAGCGAGACCGGTGTGTACGCGGGGGTGATGTACCACGATTACGCCGATCGCCTGCACGCCGTGCCCAAGCAGGTGGAGGGTCATCTGCGCACGGGCAGTCTGGCCAGTGTCGTGTCCGGCCGGGTCGCCTTCGCACTCGGGCTCACGGGTCCGGCGGTGACCATCGACACGGCGTGTTCGTCGTCGTTGGTGGCGTTGCATACTGCGGCGCAGGAGCTGCGTCGTGGTGGCTGTTCGATGGCACTGGTCGGCGGCGTCACGGTGATGTCGACGCCGAAGGTGTTCGCCGAGTTCGCGATGCAGGGCGGGCTGGCCACCGACGGCCGGTGCAAGTCCTATGCCGCGGCCGCCGATGGGACCGGATGGTCCGAGGGCGCGGCGGTGCTGCTGGTCGAAAAGCTCTCGGACGCACGCCGTCTCGGCCACGAAGTCCTCGCCGTGTTGCGCGGCAGTGCGGTGAATCAGGACGGTGCGTCGAACGGTTTGACCGCGCCGAGCCGACCGGCGCAGGAACGGGTGATCGGGCGGGCGCTGGCGGCCGCGGGCCTGACCGCCGACGACATCGACCTCGTCGAAGGGCACGGCACGGGCACCCGGCTGGGCGATCCGATCGAGGTGCAGGCACTGCTGGCCACCTACGGGCAGGGGCGGACCCGTCCGCTGCTGCTCGGATCGGCGAAATCGAACATCGGCCACACCCAGGCCGCCGCGGGCGTGGCCGGGGTGATCAAGGCTGTGCTTGCGATGCGTGGCGGAGTCGTCCCGCCCACGCTGCACGTCGATGACCGCACGCCGCACGCGGATTGGGACAGCGGCGCGATCGAACTCGTCACTACGGCCCGGCCGTGGCCCGAGACCGGCAGGCCCCGGCGCGCGGCGGTGTCGTCGTTCGGCATCAGCGGCACCAACGCGCACGTGATCCTCGAATCCGACACAGTCGGCGCCATGGTCGGCGAACCGCTGACGGTTACCCCGGTCGACGCACCGCTGACACCGTGGATCCTGTCCGCCAAGACTTCGGCGGCGTTGCGCGCCAACGCCACCCGGCTCGCCGAGGCGCTCGCCGAGCATCCCGAACACGCGGCCGCCGATGTGGGCTTCAGCGCGGCGGTGAGCCGTTCCCGGTTCAGTCACCGAGCCGTCATCCTGGGCCACGGTCGCGACGAGCTCGAATCCGGGCTGGCGGCGCTGGCGGCGGGCACCGAGTCCAGCGCGGTCCACCTCGGCTCGGCGGACTCCTCGGCCCGCGTGGCGATGCTGTTCCCTGGCCAGGGTGCCCAGCGGGTCGGTATGGGCGCGACGCTCGCCGCGCGCTATCCGGTCTTCGCCGCTGCCTTCGACGAGGTGTGCGCCCACCTGGACGACACACTGGGTCGATCCCTGCGCGAGCTCGTCATCGACGGCGCGGGCGAGCCGGGACTGCTCGACCGCACCGGCTACGCCCAGGCCGCGCTGTTCGCGACCGAGGTGGCACTGTTCCGGTTGCTCGAATCATTCGGTGTGCGACCGGATTTCCTCGTCGGACACTCCATCGGCGAGGTGAGCGCGGCGTATCTGGCCGGGGTCTGGTCGTTGGCCGACGCCACCCGCTTGGTCGCGGCGCGCGGCACCCTGATGCAGTCGCTGCCCGAAGGTGGGGCGATGCTGTCGATCGCCAGCGACGAGCAGACCGTCGCGGCGCTGATCGCCGAGGGGTCCACCCAGGTGAGCATCGCCGCGGTGAACGCGCGCCGGTCGGTGGTGATCTCGGGTGCCGACGCTGCCGTCGCCGAGATCGCCGCGCACTTCGACGAGGCGTCGGTGAAACGCCTGCGGGTGAGCCATGCGTTCCATTCGCCGTTGATGGCGCCGATGCTCGCCGAGTTCGCCGCCGTGTGCGCCGATCTCACCTATCACGCGCCGAAGATTCCGGTGGTGTCCAACCGCACCGGCGCACGCGCCACCGCGGCGGAGCTGTGCTCGCCCGAGTACTGGGTGGGCCATGTCAGCGACCCGGTGCGCTTCGCCGATGGGTTGAGTTGGTTGCGTGGATCCGGTCGGGTGGGCGTTTTCCTGGAGGTCGGGCCGGGTGCGGCGCTGTCGTCGCTGGTCCTGGCCGACGACGACGGTTCGTCGAACGCGGTTGTCGCGCCGTTGCTGCGCCCCGCGCAGGACGAGGAGCTCTCGGTGTACACCGCGCTGGCCCGCGCCTATTCGGCCGGCGTCGCAGTGAATTGGGCCGGACTGCCCGCGCTGGCGAGCGGTCGACGAATCACGTTGCCTACCTACGCTTTCGAGCACCAGCGTTTCTGGTTGACGGCCGAGGCCGGTGCCGGTGATGTCACGGCCTCGGGTCTGGACGCGGCGGCGCATCCCCTGCTCGGGGCGGAGATCTCGGTCGCCGACAGCGGTCGCGTCGTCCTGACCGGCGTGTTGTCGACGCGGACGCACCCGTGGCTGGCCGATCACCGGATCGACGGCCAGATCGTGGTGGCGGGCACGGTGTTCGTCGAATTGTTGTTGCGAGCGGCCGACAGTGTCGGTTGTGACCGCGTCGACGACCTCATCGTCGTCGCCCCGCTGACGCTGAGTGGCACCGATGACGTGCGCGTCCAACTCATCGTCGATGTACCGCAGGACGGCCGTTACCCGGTGACGGTGCACTCCAGCGAGGGTGCGGGCTGGCGCCGCCATGCCGAAGCCACCCTCAGCTCGGGCGGCGAACTCGGCGAGCGCGCCGCGACCGACACCGGCTCGGCGGCGCCGTGGCCGCCCGAAGGCGCGGTGCCGGTCGAGACCGCCGACTTCTATCAGCGGCTCGAGCGACTCGGCTATCAGTACGGACCGTTGTTCCGGTGTGTTCGCCAGTTGTGGCGCCGTGGGGACGACGTGTTCGCCACCGTCACCGCGCCAGACCACCTCGACACCACCGCGTTCCACCTGCACCCCGCGTTGCTCGACGCCGCGCTGCACGGCATGGTCGACACCGAACCCGGTGCGCCCCTGCGGTTGCCGTTCAGCTGGGAGGGCGTGCGGCTGCACGCGGTGGGTGCGTCGGTTCTGCGCGTCTCGCTCACGGCGACGGCGCCCGATCGTCTCCGGGTCACCGCCGACGACACCGCGGGCCGACCGGTGCTGTCGGTGGACGCCCTGCTGCTGCGCGAGTCGGGGGGATCCGACGAGCGGACCCGATCCAGCGCGCATCCGCTCTACGCGGTGGAGTGGATTCCACTGCCCGGCGTAGCGCTGCCGAGTGCGCCCTCGGCGCCCGTGCCGAGCATCGCCGACCTCGAGGGCACGCAGAGCGCACCCGAGCACGCGGTCCTGGTCGTCGCATCACACGGCACCGACGAGCCCTCGGACGTGCGCGCCACCACGGCGCTGGTCCTGGACCAGGTCCAGCGATTCCTCGCGACCGAACGCCTGACCGACACCACGCTGGTCGTGGTGACGCGCGGTGCGGTGGCGGTCGAGGTGACCGATACCGTCGATCTGCGCGGTGCGGCGATCTGGGGACTGCTGCGGTCGGCCCAGACCGAGAACCCGGATCGGCTGCTGCTGCTCGACCTCGGCCCCGACACCGTGCTCGATGACGCTGTCGTCGCGACTGTCGCGGCCGGCGAGCCGCAGGTGGCCTGGCGCGGAGCGAGTGCCTCGGTGCCGAGAATGATCCGCCACGACATACACGACGTGGCCGACCCGATCCGTGATCCGCACTGGCGGTTGACGATCGGAGAGAAGGGCACGCTGACCACGATCGGTCTGACCCGCCTCGCCGAGGATCCCGTTCCCGTGTTGGCCCCGGGCCGGGTACGGGTGCGGATGCGGGCGGCCGGCATCAATTTCCGCGACGTGCTGATCAGCATCGGCATGTATCCGAATCCGGACGCCGTACTCGGCGGCGAGGGCGCCGGTGTGGTCGTCGACGTGGCGCCCGACGTCACCGACTTCGCGCCCGGCGATCGAGTGATGGGTCTGTTCGACGGTGTGGGGTCGACGGTGGTCACCGACCACCGCACGATCGTGCGGATTCCGGAGGGCTGGTCGTTCCATCAGGCCGCCTCGGTACCGGTGGTGTACCTGACCGCGTACTACGGTCTGCTCGACCTGGCGAACCTGCGCGCGGGCCAATCCCTGCTGATCCACGCCGCGACCGGTGGCGTCGGTACCGCCGCTCGGCAATTGGCGAAGCACTGGGGTGCGCGGGTCTACGCGACCGCTAGTCCGGGCAAGCAGAACGTGCTGGTCGCGGACGGGTTGGCGCTCGAGCGGATCGCCAATTCGCGGACCCTGGACTTCGAGGAACAGTTCCGTGTCGCGACCGACGGCGACGGTGTCGACGTCGTCCTCGATTCGCTGGCAGGCGAATTCGTCGACGCGTCGCTACGGCTGCTGCCGCGCGGCGGGCAGTTCGTCGAGATGGGCATGACCGATCGCCGTGATCCCGCCGCGATCGCCGGCCGGTATCCGGGCGTCGGCTACCACTCGTTCCTCATCACCGAGGTCGCGCCCGACCGGATCGCGCAGATGCTGGCCGAGATCGTGGCCCTGTTCGACGCGGGCGCGCTCACCCCACCGCCGGTCACCACCTGGGACGTCCGGCAGGCCACCAGCGCCCTGCGGTTCGTGAGCCAGGCCCGCCAGGTCGGCAAGGTGGTCCTCACCGTGCCGCCGCCGCTGGACCCGAGCCGCACCGTCATGATCACCGGCGGTGTCGGCACGATCGGTGCCGCGCTCGCCCGACATGTCGTGGCCGAGTACGGAGTTCAGCGCGTGCTGCTGACCTCCCGACGCGGTGCCGAGACGCCGGGCGCGGCGGAACTCGTCGCCGAGCTGCGCGAGGGCGGCGCCGACGCCACGGTCGCCGCGTGCGATGTCGCCGACCGGGCCGCGTTGGCGGCCCTGCTCGCCGGTATCGATCCCGAGCGCCCGCTCGGCGCTGTCATCCACTGCGCGGGCACTGTGAGCGACGCGGCGTTCGAGAAGTTGACCGTCGAGGATCTGGACCGGGTGCTGCCCGCGAAGGTCGACGCCGCCTGGAACCTGTACGAGCAGACCCGCGACCTCGACCTGTCGGCGCTGGTCCTGTTCTCCTCGGCGGCAGGCGTTCTCGGCAACGCGGGCCAGGCCAACTACGCGGCGGGCAACGCCTACCTGGACGGGCTCGCGGTGCGCGCCGCCCGATCCGCGGTGCCCGCGACATCGTTGGCGTGGGGGCTGTGGGCACAGCGAAGCGGCGTGAGTGGACATCTGGCGCAGCGAGATCTGGACCGGATGGCCCGCAACGGGTTCACGCCACTGTCCACCGCGGAGGCGTTGGGGCTGTTCGACGCGGCGCTGACGTCGGGCACGCCGGCATCGGTGCCGATGCGCATCGACGTCGCGGCGGCGAGGGCCTCGGCCACGGCCGGGTCGCCGGTACCCACGATGTTGAGTACGATCGTTCGTATGCGTCGCAATGCGCAGTCGGCGTCGGTGTCGGAGAACACCGCGCTGCTGCTCGTGGGGCGCAGTGGCGCCGACCAGCGTCGCGTCGTGTCGGAGCTACTGGCACGACATGTGGCCACCGTGCTCGGTCGGGTGGCCGATGAAGCACTCGATCCACAACAGAGATTCGTAGACATGGGGTTCGACTCGTTGACAACGGTCGAGCTCCGTAACCACCTGAAGAAATCGATGGGCGTCATGCTGTCGACGACAGTGATGTTCGACTATCCGACACCGTATGCGCTCACCGAACACCTGTGTGGCCTGCTGGCATCCGATGCCGACTCGGTCGCGCCACTGCTCGGCGAATTGACCGCTCTGCTCGACAGATTGGGCGGGGCCGATCCGTCGGACGCCGAACGCGATCGTGCCGTCGCCGGACTGCTCGAGGCCGCGCAACGACTGCGTGGCCCACAACAACCCGACGTCGTCGGTGATCGGATCGATCTGGCCGACGACACCGCGATTTTCGAGTTCATCGACAGCAACCCCGCGTCGGCATGACCCCGGCGCGTCGTTCCACCCTGAGCGAAGGAGCTTGCCTTGCCTGTTACCAGCCGTGAATGGCGTTTGATCGCCCGTCCAGACGGAACCCCCTCGCTCGCCGATGTCGAACTGGCCACGGTGACGCTGGCCGATCCCGCCCCCGGCCAGGCACTGATCCGCAACGACTGGATGTCGGTCGACCCGTATATGCGCAGCCGGATGAACGCGGGCGTCGGCTATCTGCCGCCGTTCGATCTCGACGTCGCGCTGACCGGTGCCGCCGTCGGTACGGTGATCGCCTCGGCCAACGACGCTCTTCCGGTCGGCGCGGTAGTCAGCCACTTCGACGGCTGGCGCGAGTACACCCTGGCGGCCTGGGCGCAGCCCCTCGACGTGACCTCCGTTGCGCCCCAGGCGTATCTGGGCGTGCTCGGCACGACCGGGCTCACCGCGTACGTCGGGCTCACCGAGGTGGCGAAGGTGAGCGAGGGTGACGTGGTGTTCATCTCGGCGGCGGCGGGCGCTGTCGGTTCGGTGGCCGGTCAGCTGGCGCGCAAGCTCGGGGCCAAGCTGGTGATCGGGTCGGCGGGTGGACCGGAGAAGACCCGAAAGCTGGTGGAGGAGTTCGGGTTCGACGCGGCGATCGACTACCGCGCAGGCGATGTGGCGGGCCAGTTGGCCGCTGCCGCACCGGGCGGAATCGACGTCTACTTCGACAATGTCGGCGGCGAGCAGCTCGATGCCGCGCTCGGCGCGATCAAACCCCACGGCCGCGTGGTCCTGTCCGGCTCGCTCGCGACCATCGACGCCGACACCGACTCGCTGCCCCCCGGCCCGAAGAACCTGCCATTGATCATCGGCAAGCGAGTGTCGCTGTTCAGCATGAACGCCGCCGACTACTTCGCGGTCCTGCCCGACTACCTTGCCCAGGCGAAGGGCTGGCTGGCCGACGGCTCGCTGAAGGCCGAGGAGACGGTGTTCGACGGGATCGAGAACGCGTTCGAGGCGTATTCGGCGATGATCCGCGGCGAGAACATCGGCAAGACCGTGGTGTCGCTGTCCGAGTCGGCCGAGGGCTGAGATGGCTGACCCGGCGCCCGGATCGATGTCCGGGCGCACTGTCGTCATCACCGGTTCGACCAGCGGTATCGGCTACGCGGCCGCGGCGGCCCTCGGCGGCGCGGGCGCGACAGTGGTCGTGCACGGGCGTGATCGGCGGCGGACAGCGACCGCGGCGCAGCAGCTGGGCGCCGCGGGCGCGGGGCGTTTCGTTCCGGTCGCCGCCGATCTCGGCTCGTTGAGCGGGGTGCGCGCGTTCGCCGAACAGGTGGGGAGGGCCGCGCCCGGCGGTGTGCACGTGTTGCTCAACAACGCGGGCGGCGGTTTCGCCGACCGTGAGCTCTCACCGGACGGGGTGGAGCGGTCGTTCGCCCTCAACCACATCGCCGTCGCGGCGGTGACGCACCGGCTGTTCGACGGACTGCGTACCGGCGCCGACTCGGCCGGGGTGCCGTCGCGGGTGATCGTGACATCATCGTTCATGGAGAAACGCGGCAACCCGAACCTGGACGACTGGTCCTACGACCGGAAGTTCCGCCAGGTCGCGGCGTACTGTGACGCGAAGTTGGCTGCCCTCGCCTACAGCTACGCGCTCGCGCTGCGGTGGCAGGGCTCCGGGGTCACCGTGAACGCGGCCGATCCGGGCGCGGTGGCGACCCAGTTCGGCGTGGCGGCAGGCGGATTGTTCCGGGTGATCCAGACCGTGGGGCGCCCGTTCATGACCAGTGCGCACAGCGGGGCGGCCCCGCTCGTCCGGTTGGCCACCGACCCGGAGTTGGCACACGACAGTGGCGGCTACTACGACAAGAACGGACCTGCCCGTTCGTCGTCGGCGTCGCGGGACCCCGCGTTCGGCGCCCGCGTTGTCGAACGCACCGCCGCTGTCGTCGGTGTGGACTGATCTCCTGGTACCGATACGAGAAACGGGGCCTGTCACCAGGCCCCGTTTCTCGTATCAGTGGGAATCTATCGTGGGCAGGTAGGCGCCCTGGTGGATGAGATGTTTCTGGACCGCGCCGACGGCGAGCGCCGTTGTGCGGTCGGCGTAGACCGCCGCGGCGATGCCCGCGGCGTGTCCGGTGGCGAACGCGGTGCCCATCACCCGCAGTGACGCCCCCGCGAGGCGGTCGGCGTCGACGACGCGGCCGGCGGCGAACAGGTTGACGGTGTCGATGCTCTGGAGCACGCCGAACGGGATGTCGTAGAAGCCGTCGTCGTCGATGAACTCCCACTGCGGAAGGACACCGGCGCCGGGGTGGTATTCGATCGGCCAGGCGCCGAGGGCGATGACGTCCTCGGACCGGGCGCCGCTGCGGACCTGGTCCACTGTCAGCTGATAGGTGCCGACGACGTGGCGTGACTCCCTGGTACCGATCTCGGGGCCGGTGCTCACGATGTAGGCGCGCTCCCATCCCGGGATGGCGCGCAGCGCGGTGAGATAGTCGCGCGCCTGGATCCGCGCGTGGGTCTGCGCGCGCGCCAGCTGCCCCACGTCGCGGGCGTCGTATGCTTCGTCGACCACATAGGTGATGACGTCACCCGACACCGGCAGGCGCGCGACGAGTCCGCGTTCGGCCAGCAGCGGAGCGCCGCCGGATTTGGCGGCCCGGATGGCCGCCGACAGTGTGTCGCGGGCGATGTCGGCGTCCGCCGCGATACCACCGAATCGGACACCGAGCGTGCCGTTCTGGACGATTCCGTCGTTGCCGTAGCGCACCGTGGCGCCGCTGAACGTCGCCAGATCGGCCTCGCCGGTCGCATCGACGAACGCGGCCGCGCTGATCTGGCGAACACCCTGATGATCGGCGACGCGAATCGACATGATCTCGCCGGCGCCACGATCGGCGGCGACGAGCTGGCTGTCGAGATGGACTTCGACGCCCGCCTCCGCGCAGATCTTGTCGAGGACGACTTTCACCGCTTCCGGATCGAAAACGACGGCGACCGAAGTGAATCGGGTCGGCGGGGTCACCGCGTCCATCGCCCGTAGGCCGGCCAACACCTCGTCGGCGATGCCGAACACCACCTGCTGCGGCGGGTCCGACCTGGTGTAGATCCCGCAGTAGGTGAGCACATTGCGCAGCGTGGCCGCCCCGCCGAGGCACGGACCGCGTTCCACCAGCAGTGTTCGAGCGCCCGCCCGGCTGGCGCCGACGGCGGCGGCAACCCCGGCGGATCCGCCACCGACCACGACGACGTCGTATTCCTGATCGTTCACGCTACGGTCCTGTCGTTGTCGCCGCGAGCCATCCGGATCAGCTCGGCCGCCGACATCGCCGCGATCGCGGCGGTGCCGGGGTCGGCCACTTCGGCGAAGCGGTCGGGGGCGGTCGGTTCGTGGCTCGCCGGTTCGTCGGCCAGCCGCAACACCGAATCGAGCAATCCGACCTCGCGTAGTCGCTGGATCGGAATCCGTGCCAGTGTCGCGCGCACGGCATCGTCGGAAAGTCCTGTTGTGGAAGGGATCTCGGCCTCGAGACGTTCCTCGAGATGAGCGGCCACGTCATCCGGTGTCGGATAGTCGAAGACCAGGGTGGCGGGCAGGCGCAAGCCGGTCGCCGCACCCAACCGGGTGCGCAACTCCATTCCGGTGAGCGAGTCGAAACCGAGTTCCTTGAACGAGCGGTCGGCGTCGACAGTCGAGTCCGCGGCGTGGCCGAGGACGGTCGCGATGGTGTCGCGCACCAGATCTCGCACGTATTCGCGGCGGCTGTCGGTGTCCATCACAGCGATTCGGGCGGACAAGGCGGTCGGATCGGTGGCGCCGGTGTCGAGGCGCCGGGTGGCGCCCGCGCCGATATCGGTGCGCCGACGCGGGCGGATCAGGTCGCGCAACGGCGGTGGCGCACCGGCCGGATCGAGCGCGCCGGCCTCGAGTGCGACCGCGGCCAGGAAGGTCTCCTCGCGCTCGCACGCCGCGTCGAACAGGCGCAGCCCCTCGGTGTCGGACAGCGCGACGATGCCGGTGCGCGCCAGACGGGCGTGATCGGTGGCGTCGAGGTGGCCGGTGATGCCGGTCTGACGGGCCCACAGACCCCAGGCCAGCGCCGTCGCGGGCAGCCCTTCGGCGCGGCGTTGACCGGCGAGGGCGTCCAGGTAGGCGTTCGCGGCGGCGTAGTTGCCCTGACCGGCCGCGCCCAGGACGCTCGCGACCGAGGAGAACAGCACGAACGCGGTCAGATTCAGCTCGCGGGTGGCGTTGTGCAGGTTCCATGCTCCGTCCACCTTGGGACGCAGCACCCGCTCGAACTGCTCGGGGGTCAGCGTGTCGACCACACCGTCGTCGACCACACCGGCCGCGTGCACCACCGCGATGAGCGGGTGCTCGGCCGGGACCGTCGCGATCGCCTCCGCCAGGGCGGCACTGTCGGTGACGTCGCAGGCAGCCGTGGTGACCTGGACCCCGCGGGCCGTCAGCTCGGCGGTGTCGATGGCGCCGCGGCTCACCAGCAGCAGATGCCGGACCCCGTGCTCGTCGGCGAGGTGTCGTGCGACCAGCCCACCGAGGCCGCCGCTCGCACCGGTGATGAGCACGGTTCCCTCGGGGTTCCATACTGATGCGCGCTGGTCGGACTCGGCCGTGCGCCGCTGCGCGGGAACCAGTCGTGGCGCGAGGAATCGGTCGGCGCGGACCGCGATCTGGGGTTCGCCGTAGGGCAGGGTGGCCGGTTCGCCGTCCAGCACGTCGACCAGGACGAACCGGCCAGGATGCTCGGTCTGCGCCGAGCGCACCAGGCCCCAGACCGCCGCGCCGCCCGGATCGCCCACGGTCTCCGAGCCGACGGCGACAGCGCCGCGGGTACGGATGGTCAGGACGGCGGATTCCTCCTCGGCCAGCCATGATCGCAGCCGGTCCAGGGTCGCGGTCAGCGCGACGCGAACCCCGGCGGGCGTCGGGTCGCTCGCGGGCACATCGAACCAGGTCGGCGCCGCGCCGGTGATGTCGGCGGTGCGTCCCTGCGCCGGGCGCGCGGTACCGGGCAGTTCCACCCAGGAGAGCCCGAACAGCGAGTCGACGGTGCGTCCGTTCACCGACCCGGCCTCGAGCATCTTCGGGTCGACGGTCCGCAGCACCAGTGCCGCCGCCGACAGCACCGGGCGATCGGCGGTGTCGAGGATTTCGACGGTCGAATGATCGTCGACGATGCTCAGCCGGGCACGCAGCGGACCTGGCCCCGGCACGCGATGCAGTCGAATACCCCGCCAGGAGAAGGGAAGTCGCGTTCGCTCGGCGTCCACCGAGGCGAGCGGGTGCAGTGCGGCATCCAGGATCGCCGGATGGACGCGGTGTCCGTCGCTGTCCAGCTCGGGTGCGAGCACCACGTCGGCGAACAGGTCGTCACCGCGCGTGAACAGCGCGGTGGCGCGGAAGGTCGACCCGTAGTGGAAACCGGCCGCCGCGAGTTCCCGGTAGCGCGCGTCGACGTCGATCGGCACCGCGCCCGTGGGCGGCCAATCGCGCACCGCTGTGGGACCGGTCGAATCGTGTACCGGGCCGTCGGCGCCGAGGGTGGCCTCCACGTGGCGCGTCCACGGATCCGCCGCGTCGTCGCCGACGCGGGAGTGGATGGTCAGCGATCGGGTGCCGTCGGGCTCGGGCGCACCGACCACGGCCTGCAACGACAGCGTCGCGTGCGCGGGCACGATCAACGGCGCCACCACCGTGAGTTCGTCGACGGAGCCGAGCTCGTCCTGGCCGCACCAGCTCGCGGCGAACAGCGCCATGTCGACGAAGGCGGTCGCGGGCAGCAGCGCGGCGCCGTGGATGACGTGGTCGTCGATCCACGGGCAGCCCTCGCGCGACAACGACCCGGAGAACAACACCGCGTCGTCGGCCAGCGTCATCGCGCGGTCGAGCAGCCGGTGCCCGGTGCTGGTGGCGCCGGGCAGCTCGTCCGAGCCCGCGTCGAGCCAGTACCGGCGACGTTGGAAAGCGTGCGTCGGCAGCGGCACCGGCTCGGCGCCGGTGGGTTCGGGGTACCAGTCGACCGGTGTTCCGGCCGCGAAGACGGTCGCGAGGCCGGCGATCACCGCGTCGGTCTCGTCGCGACGTCCCGGCAGCAGCGGCGCTGTGGTCACGCCGGTCTGTCCGGTGAACGCTTCCCTGGCCAGTGCCGTCAGGGTGGTTCCCGGTCCGATCTCGAGGAACATGCGCACGTCGCGATCGGCATGCAGGCCGGTGATCCCGTCGTAGAAGCGCACCGGCTGACGAACCTGCGCGGCCCAATACTCGGGCGTGCACAGCACCTCCGGATCGGCCACCGCGCCGGTCACGTCGGACACGAGGGGGATCCGGGGCGGGTGGTATTCGAGGCGACGGCACACCTCGGTGAACTCGGCGAGCATCGGATCCATCAGCGGTGAATGGAACGCGTGCGCCACCTGGAGTCGTTTCGTGCGGCGGCCCAAGGTCTCCAAGGTGGCCGCGATCTCGTCCACCGCCGTGTCGGTGCCGGAGAGCACCACCGCGGCCGTGCCGTTGATCGCCGCCACCGACACCGCGTGTTCGCGGCCGACCAGCAGCGGCGCCACCTTGTGTTCCCCGGCCGCCACCGCGAGCATCGCGCCGCGGCCGGGCAAGCGGTCCATCATGTGCCCGCGCGCGACCACCAGCTCTGCCGCGTCGGCCAGGCTCCACACGCCGGCCAGATAGGCGGCGGTCAGTTCGCCGATGGAATGGCCGATCAGGAAATCGGGTCGCAGACCGAAGGATTCGGCCAACCGGTAGAGCGCCACTTCCACTGTGAACAGTGCGGCCTGGGTGTAGCTGGTGCGGTCGAGGCGCTGCGCGGCCGCGGTGCCGGGCTCGGCGAAGATCACCTCGGCCAGCCCGAAGCCGTCGAAGCGCCGATCGAATTCGGCGCATATCTCGTCGAAAGCCGCTGCGTAGGTAGGACTTGTCGCATAGAGCGTGCGAGTCATGCCGTTGCGCTGGGCGCCCTGGCCCGGGAACATCACCGCGATCCGACCTTCGTGGGCGACGCCGCACACGACACTGGGGGATTCGCCGCCGACCGCCAAGGTGTCCAAGCCGGCCAGCAACTCGCCGCGGTCGCGTCCGAAGATCACGGCGCGGTGGGCGAATATCGACCGGGTGGCGGTGAGTGCGCGCCCGGTCGGGGTGGGGGCGAGGTCAGGTCGCGCGCGGACCCACTGCGCGAGCCGTCCCGCCTGGTCGGCGAGGGCGGCGTCGGACTTGGCCGACACGACCCACGTCGCCAGCGGCGAGGCTTGCTCCCGTGCGGCCGGTGTCGAATTCGACTGTGCCGGTTCGGTTTCCGGGGCCTGCTCCACGATGACGTGGGCGTTGGTCCCGCTGATCCCGAACGACGACACCCCACCGCGCCGTGGTCTGCCGGTCTGCGGCCACGCCCGGCTCTCGGTGATGGGCTGTACGGCGCCATCCGCCCAGTCGACGTGCGGTGTCGGGGCGTCGACGTGCAGCGTGGCGGGCACTGTCGCGTGCTGGATCGCCATGATGGTCTTGATCACGCCCGCGACGCCCGCTGCCGCCTGGGTGTGTCCGAGGTTCGATTTCACAGATCCCAGCCACAGCGGCTCGGCGTCGCGTTCCCCGCCGAACACGTCGAGTAGGGCGCGGACCTCGATGGGATCGCCGAGGGTGGTACCGGTGCCGTGTCCGTCGAGCATGTCGATGTCGCCGGGCTGTATCCCCGCGGCGCTCAGCGCCTGCCGGATCACGCGCTGCTGAGCGGCCCCGTTCGGCACCGTGAGTCCGGTGGAGGCGCCGTCGGAATTCACCGCGGATCCGCGCAACACCGCCCGTACCTGATGGCCGTTGCGGATCGCGTCGGAAAGACGTTCCAGGACCAGGATGCCGACACCTTCGGAGAATCCGGTGCCGTCCGCGCCTGCCGCGTACGCCTTGCAGCGACCGTCACGGGCGAGGCCCCGCTGGCGACTGAACTCTACGAAGCTCGACGGGCTCGACATCACGGTCACCCCGCCCGCCAGTGCCAGTTCGCACTCGCCGCCGCGCAACGCCCCGATCGCCTGGTGCATCGCCACCAGCGACGAGGAGCACGCCGTGTCCACTGTCACCGTGGGCCCGGTGAACCCGTAGACGTAGGACAGCCGACCCGACAACACACCGCTCGCGCTACCGGTGCCGAGTTGGGCTTCCAGTTCGACGGGCACGGTGCGTAGCCTGCTGGCGTAATCGTGGTACATCGCGCCGACGTACACACCGCATTCGCTGCCGCGCAGCTGCGTCGGGTCGAGGCCCGCGTGTTCGAGCGCTTCCCACGACACCTCGAGCAGCAGCCGTTGCTGCGGATCCATCGCCAGTGCCTCGCGTGGTGCGATGCCGAAGAAGTCGGCGTCGAAATCAAGCGCGTCGTCGAGGAATCCGCCGGTGCGGGCATAGACGGTGCCGGGATGATCGGGATCGTCGTCGAACAGCGAATCCAGTCGCCAGCCGCGGTCATCGGGGAAATCCGACACCACATCGGCGCCGGAGTTCACCAAGTCCCACAGGTCGTCCGGCGATTGGATGCCACCGGGATAGCGGCAGCCGATGCCGACGACGGCGATCGGTTCGCTGCGTGCGGCTTCCAACCGGTGCAGGTCGTTTCTGGTCTGCAGTAGTGCGCTGGCAGTGCGCCGCAGATAGTGCCGCAGCGTTGTCTCGTCGGTCATCGACAGGTACCTCTCAGGCCGGGATCGGGGTACTCAGACCGATCCGAGTTCAGCGTCGAGCAGGGTGAACAATTCGGAATCGGATGCTTCGGCTACGGGGTCTGGTCGGGTCATCGTGGCTTCGGTCGTCGCGAGACGATTGAGCGAACTACGCAGCCGGGTGCGAAGTTCGGTGCGCAGCGCGTCACTCGGCGGGTCCTGCCGGACCACCCGCTCGAACTCGGTCAGGTGCTCGAGGGCAGGGAAGCGGCGGACTTCGGCGGCCAGTTGGGTGTGCAGGTGCTTCACCAGGGCGCCGACCGTCGCGTGGTCGAAGACCACAGTGGTCGGCAGACGCCGACCCAGCGCGACGCCGAGCCCACGGCTCAGCTCGACCGCCGCGAGTGAACTCAACCCGAGGTCGTCGAAGCGGTCCTGTGCCGTGAGCGTGGCGGGCGCGGCGTGCATGGTGCGGGCGATGCTCGCGGTCACCAGATCGAAGACCGCCCGGCGCTGCTCGTCGGGCGGCAGGGAAGTCAGGGTTCGCAATCCGCCCGCGCGCGGCTCCGCTGCGGTGCCGGCTGTTCGCGCGGGCCCGCCCGCTGCCGCTTCGCTGAAGCGGTGTTCGTCGCCATCGGCCAGCACGGCGCGAATATCGACCTTGTCGATCTTGCCCATCGCGTTGCGGGGGATCTTTTCGGTGTGCACCACGCGGGTCGGCAGTTTGTACCGAGCCAGCTCTGTCCGTGCGAAGCGGCGCAGTTCGACCAAGCTCGGCTCGATCCCTTTCTGGCACAGCACGATCGCGACGACACTCTCGCCCTCGTGCGGGTCGGGCACGCCGACCACCGCCACATCGACGATGCCGGGGAAGCGGGCGAGCACCTGCTCGACTTCGGCGGAGTACACGTTGTCCCCGCCCACGATGATCATGTCCTTGAGCCGGTCGACGAGGTAGAGGCAGCCGTCGTCGTCGAGATAACCCACGTCACCGGTGTGGAACCAGCCATCCGCGTCGAACGAGGCGGCGGTGGCGACATCGTTGTTGCGGTAGCCCCCTGCCACGGTTGGACCGCGCAGGCACACCTCGCCGCGGGCGCCCGGCTCGTCGAGAACATTTCGGCTCGCCGGGTCGATCACCCGGATCTCGGTGTAGGGCAACGGCAGTCCTGCCGAGGCAGGCGCCGTCGCGGCCTGCTGGGCGGGCAGACAGGTCGCGAACAAGGTCTCGGTCAGGCCGTATGCCTGTTGCAGGGTCACGCCGCGGTCGAGGTAGCGGCCGATGAGTTCGGCGTGTGCCGGGGCTCCTGCGGTGACAGCGGTGCGCAGCGCCGACAGGTCGGCGTCGGCGAATTCGGGTACCGCGGCCGCCGCCGCGAACATCGCGGGTACCGCGAACACCGTGTTGACCCGGTAGTCGACGAGGTCTGCCAGCAGATGCGTCGGCTCGAAGTCGCGGCGCAGCACCACCGTTCCGCCGCGCAGCAGGGTGCGCAAGGTGAAGCAGCCGAACGGCGCGGTGTGGAACAGCGGTGCCACCACCAAGGTGATGTCCCCAGGCATCGCGGGTGCGACCATGTCCAGGTTCACGCCGTTCCACCAGAGGTTGCCGTGGGTGAGTTCCACGCCCTTGGGACGGCCGGTGGTGCCCGAGGTGTAGGTGAGCATCGCGACCCGGTCCGCGTCGCAGCGCAGTGGGGTCGACCGGTCGTCGGCGAACTCCTCGGAGGGTGTGCGGTCGGCGAAGGCGGGGGAAGTGGCCGGTCCGTCGAGAACCGGATCGCCGGGCGCCCACAGCAGCCGCACCCGGTCGTTATCTGTCTCGGCCAGTGCTTCGGCCACGATCTGGCGATGGCCGGGCTCCACGATCAGCGCATGTGGGGCGCAGTCATCGAGAATCAGCGCGAGCTCCGGCGATGTCAGCCGCGAGTTCACCGGCACGAAAACCGCACCGATCCGAGCCGCGGCCAGGAAGGTGGTCAGAAAGGCGAGGCTGTTGCCGCCGAGATAGCCGATCCGCTCGCCTTCCACCGCACCGCTGTCCGACAGCGTGGCGGCCAATCGCCTGGACTGTGCCGCGACCACGGCATAGCTGTAGGTAGCGCCCTCGTACACCACCGCGACCTGCTTGCCACGATTCCTGGCCAGCTCGTCGACGCGCGCGGCCGGACTCAGATCGCTGCTGAACGGTGACCCGTGAAATGGCATCACTATCTCCTTCGTCGGTCTCGGCTCAGGCCGAATCGAGCAGCGTCGTAAAAACATCCACCGGAAAGCCCGCCGCGGGGCCGCCCACCCGCGCCGCGAACTCGGCGATACCGGCGAGGTGTCGTGGGCCGAGTCCGAAGTCGAGTGCGTCGGTGTAGTACCGGCGCAGGGTGGAGGCGTCGAACTCCTCCCAGTGAGCCAGGCGTTCGCAGAGCTCGTCCATCTCTGACATGGCGATGTCGCGGGCGGCGAGCAGGTCGGCGTGGACGCGGCGCACGGTTTCTGGTTCCCGCTCGACGAAGTCGCGCCGGGCCGCGATCACCGCGAACACGAAGGGCAGTCCGGTCCAGTCCCGCCACATCTGCCCGAGGTCGTGCACCAGCAGTCCCGCGGCGGGAGCGTCGAACAGCGCGGCGCGTAAGGCCATGTCACCGATCAGCACCGCCGCGGGCGCCTGTGCCAGCATTGTTTCCAGGTTCGGCGGACTCACGAAATACTCGGGCTGGACCCCGATATGTTCCGAGAGGAGTAGTTTCGTCAGCCGCACCGAGGTCCTGCTGGTGGAGGTGAGCGCGACGCGTTCGCCGTCGAGCTGATCGAGCGGAATCTTGCTCACGATCAGACAGGACATGACCGGGCCGTCGCAGCCGATCGCGATGTCGGGCAACATCACGAGTTGGTCGGAGTGGCTCAGGAACTCCATCAGGCTGATGGGACCCATGTCGAGATCGTCGGCGACCAGTGCGTCGCTGAGGTTCTCCGGCGTGTCGCGGACTAGATCCAGATCGATGAGATTGCCTGTGCGAGCGAGCCCCCAGAGGATCGGCAGCCAGTTCAGGAACTCGATGTGCCCGACTCGTGGCCGTCGCTGACCGGGGGATCGACGGCGGGGGGACCGGTTTGTCGAGCCGGCACCGGAGATTGTGCGCATGACCTCACTGTCGCGTCATCGGTGATGCGTGCAAACCCCTATGCGTCCCCTAATGGGCTTGTTACCGGTCCTAGCTGGCTTCCGATTCGATCGTCCACTGCGCCGGATCACCCAGCACCATCATCAGATCGGCGCGTCGATGCACTCCGACTTTGCGGTAGATCCGGGTCAGGTGTTGTTCGACTGTGCTCTGCGTGATGTGCAGCTCGCGCGCCACGTCGCGGTTGCGGCTGCCCGTCGCGACCAGCCTGGCGACCTTGAGTTCGGCCGGGCTGAGCGTCTCGGTGGTCCGGTCCGTGCGTTCGGTCTCGAGGAGCGGACCCGGGCCGTTTGTCGTCCCGGCCAATCGACGTTGCAGGGGTTCGGCGCCGCACTGCTCGGCCAGGAGCTGTGCGCGTCGCGTCGCGGCCCGCGCCCGGTCACGCTCGCCGAGCGAGCGATAGGTCTGCGCGAGATCGGCCAGCGCCGTCGCCAGTTCGAAGGTGTCGTTGCCCGCCGACGCGAGATCGACGGAGAGGCGTCGCAATTCCAGGTGCCGTTCGCACAGGTCGGTGGCGGCGATCAGCCGCAGCGACACCCCGCCGCTCGAATGCTTGGTGACGGACCCGAGGTGCGTCAAGTGCGCCAGCGCCCAATAGTGGGCGCCATGGCGGTCGCCCTGTGCCAGCGAGACCATGGCCAGGTCGTTACGCCAGGCCATCAGACCGGGGATGTCCATGTTCCATCGCTGCATCCGACCGCCGCAGGCCGCGAAGTCCGCGTAGGCCTGTTCGTAGTTGTTCGTGGCCAGCATGTACTGGCCACGCGCGCGCAGCCACGGCAGCGCGACCCGTGAGTTCAGGACGGTCTCCGGTAGTTCGATGTCGAGGTAGCCTGCCGCTTCCTGATAGCGGCCCGCCGCGGTCAACGCGGAGACCAGCGCGGCCACTGCCAGGCCGACATAGTTGCCCAGGTTCTCGTCGCGCACCCGAACCAGCGCGCCGTCGCCGAGCGCGATCGTCGCCTCCAGCTTGCCTTCTCGCAGCAGGATCGCCGACCGCCAGATCGCGAAGATGGAACGCCAGGCAGGTGCCCGCCGCGCGGTCGCCTCCAGCATCAACGCCTCGCACCAATACCCGGCCACATCGAGCCGATCGATGTAGATCAGCGCATCCAGGGCCATCAGCAACGCGCCCAATGTCGTGTCGTCGAGCCGGTGTTCGCGGATCAGCCGCTCCGCCCGCGCGACGATGGAGTCGGACGCGCCGTTCGCGAAGACATCGAGCAGCAGCCGAGCTGCTTCCTCGTCGGGTTCGGCCCAACCCTGCTGCGGGAACAGCGCGGAGTCTTCCTGGAACTGCGCGCGCAGCAGAACCGCGGGCGAATCCGCAGAGTGGTTGTCGCGGATCTCGAGCAGCCCCGGATAGTTGCACGACAGCCATTCCTGCATGGCGCCGCGCGCCGCGACGCCGGATTCCTCACCTGCGGAGGCCGCGTCGTCGAGCATCCGCAGAGCGATGCGGGCTTCACCGAGTCGGCCGTGCCAGAGCAGATAGCGCGCGGTTGTCGGGAGACACTGCACCGGGATCGCCCCGTTACGCAGTGCGGTGACAAGCCGCGCGAAGCTGCGGTTCGCCGTAGACGGATTCAGCCGCCAGCGTACGACCGCGATGATCAGCAGGATTACCGCGCCCTCGCTCCCGTCGCGGGTCAGTCGCCAGGCGAGCTCGAGGTAGTCGATCGCCTTGGAGACTTGGTCCTCGGCGATGGCGGCCGCGGCCGCTCGACGCAGAACCGGTACGGCCCAAGGGAATCGGATGTCGTCGGCGCCCAGTAACTGGTCGGCGACCCGCACATCCGGCGCTTCGCGATCGTGCAGCACCTCCGCCGCTCGGTGGCGTAGCCGCTTCCGTGTCGACAACGGTGTCTCACGGAGCACCGCTTCGCGCAAATCGCGGCGCCGAAACTCTGTGTAGGCAATGAGTTTCGCGTCGGTCAGCTCACCGATGACCGCGCGTAGTGACTCGATGTCGATGGCGAGGATCTGAGCCAGGATCGGCAATGAGACGGCCTCGTCGAGTACTGCGAGTAACTGGGCGACTTGAAATTGTCGCGGTCCGCCTTTTCGTAGTTCTGCCAATACGGCTGCCGCTGGTCGCGGCCACTGCACCGAACTTTCCCCTGGGTCTTTCGATGTTGACCCTGCGCTGCTTCCGATAACACTCAACGTGGCGACCCCCGATAGCTGTTCATGAGCCTTGCTCACGAAAATCGATCTCGAACCATCGTGGACAACATCGTCCCTTGGATGACGATAGCGGCACCCGGGGGCTTTTGTTAACGGAGGATCCGGCGGCGGTGGTATGTGAGCGAAAGTAACCACAGAGTGAAAGCTCTTGTCTCCCAACACTTCCCGGGATCGGCCGAGGTGTGATTCACGCCGCTCCGGCGGGCATGTGAGGCGCCTGCGTTCTATCGTGATGGTTCAGCTACATCGACCACGACATACGGACGCGCTGACTATGGCAGGTACACGAAGTATCGACAGTTTGTGGATTCGTCGCTACCGGGAGGCTGATGGTGGTGCGCCACAACTGATCTGTCTGCCGCACGCGGGCGGCAGTGCGCCCTACTACCTCCCGATGGCCCGCGCGTTGGCGCCGCGGCACGAGGTCATGGCTATCCAATATCCCGGCCGCCAGGACCGCTTCCGCGAGCCCGGCCTCGAGACCGTCGACGACCTCGCTGACCAGATCTTTCCGGTGCTACAGCGCAACGTCACAGACGATTTCGCCTTATTCGGACACAGTTTGGGCGCGACCCTCGCCTTCGAGCTGGCCCGTCGCTTCCATGCGGCGGGCATGATTCCACGTGTGACGTTCGTCTCAGGGCGGCCGGCGCCCTCTCGGCATCGGTTCGGTTGCACCGTTCATCTCGCGTCAGCGGCCGGAATCGTCGCCGAGGTCCGCTCGCTCAGCGGGACCGACGATCAGATCCTCGACGACCCCGAGGTGCTGGCCATGGCGCTACCCGCCCTCCGTAGCGACTACAAGGCCGCCGAGACTTACGATTACCGCCCCGGTCCCGCACTGACCTCTCCGATCCACGCGATGATCGGGGACACGGACCCGATGGTGACCGAGGATGAGGCGCGGGCGTGGGCCGACCACACCACCGCACCGTTCACCCTTGACGTCTACCGCGGCGGCCACTTCTACCTCGCCGAGCATGGCAGCCAGATCATGCGCACGATCGCCGACCGTCTCAGCGGCCACCACCCCGTCGTCGCAGACTGAGAAACCTCGGCACCACCCGCGGCCATCAACGATGTGAATGCAGTAAGCGCCCGTTCAGCAATACTCCAGGTTCCGCTCGCGACAACTACTTCCCGCCGTTAGGCGCCGGCGAACATGTCGACGCCGATACCGAGGATCGACTCGGGATCGTAACGACGCTTGCGGGCGACCAGTTCGGGCCAGCGGTCGCCGTATTCGGCCGCCCAGTCCGCCGTGGTGAAGTCTTGGGAGTCGGCCGCGTATCGGACGCCGCCGAGTGCGCGTGCCCGCTCGTACATCTGGCGATTGCGGGTCAGCCAGTACTCGACGTAGGCGGGGTCGGGGCCCGGATGCAGCGAGGTCCGCAGCACGCTCAGCGTGTGGTAGATATCGCTGCCGTCCGGGTCGGGCAGCCGGAACATCGGATTGGACACTCGGGATCGCCGCACCGTTTTCAGGTCGATCACGCCGAGACCCATGATCTCGGGTGTCCATTCGGGAAATTCCGCGGCGATGAATTCCGCGGCGACCGAGTCGGGCAGCATCACGTCGAACCAGGGCTTGAGCAGCTGGTCGTAGCCGAGGTTCGAGAATGGATCCACCAGGGCGTCGCTGCGGAGCAGATACGGCAACCAGTCGTAGTCCTCCTGGATCGCGAGCACACCGGGGACGGTCCCGCCGCGCAGATAATGTCCGCCATCGGGTTCGGCACCGGGTTCGAAGTACTTCGCGACCGTCACCAGCCGCACCGGGCCCGTGGACCCCGGCAGCCATTCCGAGTGCACCTCGTCGAGCTCACCGCGCAGGGTGAACAGGCGGGTGTCGGTGACATGATCGGCGTTGGAGATGTAGTTGAATCGCCACTCCCGCACCCGCGTCGGCGCGGGGATCAGCGGGATGGTGGCGCGAACGATCACGCCGAACTGACCCAGACCGCCCAGCACCGCCTCGAACAGGTCCCGGTTCCGGGTCGCGGAACAGGTGCGCAGGGTGCCGGTGCCGTCGACGATGTCGAGCTCGAGCACGTTGTCGGTCTGCAGCCCGAAATGGACGTTGGCGCCCGCGCCACCGACCGAGAGGGTGCCACCCACAGTCAATTTGGTGATCGTGGTGATCACCGGCGGCGTGCGTCGACGCGCGTTGTACGTCGCGACGGCCAGGTCGCCCCAGAAGATCCCCGGATCCACGACGACGTGGTCGTCGGACATTTCGTGAATCGCGGTCAACGAACGGGTCTCGATCGCGAGCCCGTCGGTCAGGGACTGGCCGTGGGTGGCGTGGCCGTCACCGCGCGCGCTCACCGGGATCCCCCGCTGACAGCAGAACTGGATCATCTTCTGGATGTCTGTGGCCGAGCCGGGACGCAGGACGGCCGCGGGTATCCTGGTGACGATCTGGCCGCGGTCGGTGGACATACTGGCGCGAGCGCCGTTGTCCAGGAGAAGTTCGCCGTCCAGCTCCGGCACATTGTCGAACGGGGATTGCGCCGCGGCGGTGCCGTGGGTGATCCACTGGCCCGCCACGATGTCGAAGCCGATCACCGCGGCGGTGACCGCGAGCATACGACGTCGACTCATACCGCTACGGTCGGGATTCGGTTCGGTCGAGTAAATCTCGGACAATCCAGCTCTCCGTATCGCGAATACGTTGCCTACCAACGTGATACGGACATCACAGGCGACAGCCGATGCCGTCGCCACCCCTAGCCGACCCCTACCTCGGCTCACCTCCCGATGGCGGGTCCGGACAAGTGGAACCCGGGCCAAGTGGTCGCAGGTGAGGGCTACGGCTGGTGGTGGATGGGGTCGATCCAATGCACGGCTTCGGGCTTCTCGATCGGCTCGATCTCGAGATTGACAACCACGGCTTCGCTGTCGCTGCGCACCAGTACGCATTCCAGGGTGTTCGGATCGAGCGGATCCGCCTTGATCACGCGGACACCGTTGTGCCGCCAGTCTTCGCCAGTCATGGGTGCGCTCTTCCACTTCGGTCGTTAGCGTTCGGAATGATATCGACGATTTTGTCGAGCAGTATCGAGTAGTAGTCGATGATCGTCTTCCTGCCTTCCGATCGGCCGTACTCGCCGTAGTCGGGAACTCTGTGTTCGGTGAAAAGGTCGGCCAGGCTCTCCCAGTTCTGATCGTTCAGATGGTGATGGAACGACGTACGCAACGCCGTGAGTTCTGTGTGAGTTCGATGAGTTGGAGCCAGTTGATCGCAGGGGAAACCGCGATCATGAACAGTAGCGTCGGATCTTGGGCAGCGGGCGCGCTACCGCGGCGAAGGGTGCCCTACTCCGAAGGCGACTGTCGCACATTCGAGAAGGGAGTCTGCCACGCAGTCGGGTCCACAACGGGAAACCGGCGACCGGTCACCACGGTGGGTACGAGTCGAATGAAGAAGTCCTTCGCCCCGGCCTGCCACGGAAAGAGTGGGAGATCTACGGTATCCATCACATCGCCGATCTCACGGATCCCTTCGGCACGACCTTTGACTACCACGCTCCAGGCTTCGTGAGATCCAGAAATGTAGCCGTCGACTTCCAGCGCGACGGGTGCGTCCGACAACGCGGCCGACATCTTGGTACCCCGCGCGGATCGAAACACAATGGTTCCGTGATCGACCGCGTAATTGAGGGGGAAAATGTCCGGATGGTCCTCCACCCACACCGCGAGGCGACCTACCTCCCCGTCGCGGAGTAACGCCCAGCACTCGTTGACAGCGAGTTCCTTGACACTCGGATCGTCGATCCCCATGTTTCCGCCTTCCTGTCAGCGTTGTTTCGCGCATCCTCGTGGACTGGTCCACAGACTGAAATTCTTCGAGCTACACCGGGATCGGACCGCAGCGTACATCGAATCGTGTGTGCACAGTGTCCAGGGTTTGCCGGAGGTGCTCGCGTCCGCGGCGATGGGTGAGCAGGAACCGCGTCGTTCCGATCATGCGGCGCGGCAGCGGGTACCAGCGATCGAGGTCGAATCCGCAATCGAGGAACACTGTGTTCGGGACGCTGTCGACGACGAGGCTGAGGTTGTGCATGGCCAGGGAGCCGAGCACATACGGAAGTGCCGCACTCGACTTCGTCCGTAGGTCCAGTGCGTCGAGTTCGTACAGCGGGACTTCCCTGAGCTTGTCCAAGAACAGTAGGTGGGTCAAGAAGTAACCCATGTAGGACGTCAGATGGAATGTGGCGGAGCGCGGCTGCACCGAGACGACCGCACCGCTGTCGGAAACGTAAGGCTCGTAGGGCGGTGGTGGGTCGCCGCGCAGCAGATATCCGGTGCAGTTCACTATCCAGCTGCCCGGTTGAATCTTCTTCGCCGATCCGCTGCGGAACACCAAGTCGATATCGCCGTCGCGGTCGACGGCATCGACGACGTGATCCATGATCACCTCGTTCAGGCCGTCGGCAATCGTCTTGTTCTCCGATTCCGACAGCAAGCCCAGCAGGTAGTTGCCTGTGGTGGGGGTCAACCACGTGCCGTAGGTCGTGCGAAACCAGGTCGCGACATCGGTCTCGTTGGTCCCGTCGAAGCGCCGACCCAACTCCCGGAAAACGCCGGATGCCAGCGCGCCGCCCCACCATCGTCGGCCGCCGACAGGGAACAAGCGGTCACGGTCGGAAAAGAACGTGCCCGAACCTGCCACGAGGTTCACTTCCCGACCGGGATATTCCGTGATCAGCGTGTGAGCGGTGTCCATCGCGGTCTTCCCCCCGCCCACGATCCACACGGGGGCGTCGCTCGCCCGCATCTCGTCCCTCCGCATATCGCAGAAGTCGGGTGACACCGACACGATGCGTGCGCTGGAAATCTCGAGCGGGCTGTTGGGCACAATCCCGAATCCGATTGCTTTGATCAGTCGCTTCGCCTCGACAACCATGAGCCGGCCATCCGAGGACTTGCAGGTGAGGCGAACAATTCCGGCGGACTCCTCCTGCGAATCCAACGCCCAGCCGAAGTACTCCTCCACCTGAACTCGTTGTCTGACAATCTCGAGGCAGTGTTCGAAGTGGGCGAGCACCTCGTCCTTGGTTGCCAGGTAGGAGCGATCCTGGTCAAGTGTCCACTTGATGTTTCCGGCGGTGAAAAGGCCATGCGGTTGGTGCAGTCGAACGTAGGCATAGGTGTCGACCCACATACCGCCGGAACGATCGCGGCGATCGACCAGGATGATCTTCTGCGAGCGAGACAGGTATCGACTGGCGACGAACAGGGCATTCACCCCGGCGATGCCGGCTCCGACAATGCAGACATCGCAGCGCTCTACCCGAACGGACGTCTCGGCTGACACGACGCCATCTGTCACCGCAACCTCCTTGTGGCGTCACGCTCCAGCGCGTCTTGGTTGCGACCAGTTGGTCCTCTGTCGATCTTCCTCGCAGCCGGCATGATTGTCACCGATGGTTCGCTGTCCTAAGAGCTTCTCTCGGGTGTCGGTCGATGCGCCTGACGCTCGACCCGCCAACTTCGCCGGAGCCGTTGGACAGGCTCGTCAAGCGTCTTCGAAAGAGGTTCAGCGCAGGACGCGCGTGAACAAATCAGCCAATTCGGTCCAGTGCCGGGCGTCTGCCACGGCGTTGTAGACGTCGGTGTCGGATTGGGTGAAGCCGTGGTGGGCGCCGGGATACACCTCGGTCCGGAAGGTGGTGCCCGAAGCGGTGAAGGCCGCGTCGAGTCGGTCGATCTGTTCCGGTGGGAGTCCGGGGTCCGCGTCGGCGTGCGCGAGGTAGACCTCAGCGGAGATTCGGTCGACCACGGTGTGTGGACTGGTGGGGTCCTCGGTGGCCAGTCTGCCGCCGTGGAAGCCGGCCACCGCGGCTACGCGGTCGGGGTAGGCGGCGGCGGTGTGCAGTGCGTTGCGCACGCCCATGCAGTATCCGGACAGGCCCACCGGATTGCCGGTGGTCAAGGGGGAATCGGCCAGCCACGACAGATACGCCTCGGCGTCCGCGACAACGAGTTCGGGTGTCAACGCGGTCAGCAGCGGGCGCAGTGCGCCGAAGATCTCGCCGCGTCGGTCGGCCCCGATGAAGTCGGGAAGCTCGATTACCGGTGCGGAACCGTTGCGGTAGAACACATTCGGAACGAGCACGGTGAAGCCGAGGGCCGCGAGGCGTTCGGCGTCACGGCGGACCACCGGCCGCAGCCCGAACGCGTCGGAGAACACCAGAACCGCGGGGTGGGGAGCGTTGTCGTCGGGGTAGGCGAGGAAGGCATCGGCCTTGCCGTCGGCCGTAGCCACATTGAGGGTGAGCGTGTGCACCGCCACGGCGGAACCTCCTGAGCGCATCGAGTTGGGCACACCCTACTTTTCGCACGGCAGTGATTCGGCGCTCGAGCCGGTCGGGACCGGCATCTGCGCACGCAGCGAATTCGGCGCAGCGCAAGCACATCGCGGTGGAGACCGAGCGGAATCCGGCACTCAATGATTTTCATCGAGGTCGATGGCGCGCTGATCGACGTGACAGAGAGGTCGGCGAAGATGGCGGAATGTCTGGTGTGAAGTTCGTGCGCCGCGTCGATGGGTTGACCTATGAGTTCGTTCGCGAGGGGGACGCGTACGGCTTCCCGTCGTATAGGCGGGTCGACCACGACCTTTGGTGTCGCCGACTGCCCGACTTCGGTTGGGTGGTGTGCAACGCGGCCGATGAGGTATCGAGTCGCCCGTTCGACGAGCCCGGGCAAGGCGAGTTTCCTCCCGAAGGCGTGTGGGTGAGCCGCAAGGGCGCACAATCCTATGTTTATGACCTCGTGCGCGCCGACCCTCGAGCGGCAACCGGTTCCGGAATTCGGTAGGGCTGCTTGGTTTTCGGCATCGCGTAGAGAACGTCGCAGCGGTGCCGGGCCAGGCAGCTCAGCACTGTGTATGCCCAGTTCCGCTTAGTGGCCAGGCACAACACACTTCGAAGATCAACGGCCAGAAGCCATCTCGGTCCATTGGCTTCCGCTCGGAACGCCGCTGGCCCTCATGCCGGTGGATCAACCGGAGGCTGCTGGATCGGCCGTATGGCGACGGCGGTGCCGTAGGCCGCCACCTCGCTCAGCGAGCCGGCAATCCCATTGCAATCGAACCGCATCGCGATGATCGCGTTGGCGCCGAAGGCCATGCCGTGCTGGCACATGCGCATGATCGCCTCGTATCGAGCCTGGTACAGCAGTTGCGTGTATTCGGGGACCTCACCACCGCCGATCGAGCGGAATCCGGCCGAAAAGCTGTTCCCGATACCGAGGCTGCGCACAGTCAACCCGGCGACTTCACCGAATACCCGCACCACCTCGTGGCCCGGCACGTCGTTCATCGTCGACACCAGAATCGGAAACTGTGGTCCGGGCTGTTGCTGCGGTACGCCCTGGGCCGGCATCGGCTGTGATGAATACGGCGGCGGTGGCTGGTTCATGGGCCGCAGCATATCTACGCAGTTCGCACGGAGGCCGACGCTTGTAGGGCGAGATGGGTGCCTTCCCAGCGGCTGCGCAGTCGCCGGTCGTGGCTGACTACCACGATGGCTCCCGGGAAATGGGCGAGCGCGGTTTCCAACTCCTCGACCAGACCTGGCGACAGGTGGTTGGTCGGCTCGTCGAGGAGCAGCACGTCGACGGGTTCGGTGACCAGGCGCGCCAAAGCGAGGCGCTGGCGCTGGCCGGTGGACAGGTCTTCGACACGCGTCGTGAACTGGGAGACGTCGAACAGGCCGAGTGAGAGCAGTTGGTTGCCGTGGAATTCTGGGTCACCCGGGCGATCGCGGGCGAAGGCGACGAACATCATGCGTCCGCGGACGGCCGGCGGTGGTTCCTGCGCGAGGTAGCCGATCTTGCCGGACCGGGCGACGGTGCCGGTGTCGGGTGCGAGTTGACCGGCCAGCACGCGGAGCAGGGTGGTCTTGCCCGCACCGTTCGGGCCCGTGATCAGCAGGCGGTCGCCCGCGGCGAGCGTCACGCTGATCGGCTCGAGTCTGCCCGCGACGGAGATGTCGGTGGCCTCGAGCCCGGTCCCAGCGCCGCCGGCGGTCGCCAGGGTGGGCGCGAATCGTAGGGGTTGCGGCGGTGCAGGCACCGGGTCGGCGAGCAGGCGCCGCAGCCGTTCCTGCGCGTTGCGAACCCGGCTGGCCACTGATTGCTGCACCCGTCCACCGGCTCGGCTGTAAGCCATCTTGTTGTTGTCGGCCATTGCCCGGCCCGGTGCGACCCTGCGGGCGGTGGTGTCGGCGGCCTCGCGGAATCGTTCGGTATCGGCCAGCCACTGCGCGTGCGCCTGCACCCATCGCGCTCGCTCGGCCGCCTTTTCCGCCAGGAATCCTGGGTAACCGTCGCTGTAGCGGACGACGCGCTGCCGGTCCGCGTCGACCTCCAGCAGGCTGGTTGTCACCCGTTCGAGGAAGGCCCGGTCATGGGAGACCGCAACCGTCGTGCCGCGCCGGGCGATCAGGTGGTCTTCGAGCCAGGTCAGGGCGACGTCGTCGAGGTGGTTGGTCGGTTCGTCCAGCAACAGCAGTTCCGGAGCTGCCGCCAGCACCGCGGCCAGGCGCAGTCGGACCTGCTCGCCGCCCGACAGCTCGCCGATCGTGCGGTCGCGATCTACCAGGCTCAATCCCAGTCCGTGGAAGGCCTGTTCCACTCGCGCGTCGGCGTCGTAGCCGCCGTGATGTTCGAAAAGTAGTGTCAGATCACCGTATTCGTCGATTCCGGACTCGTCGCCGTCGGCCATCGCGATCTCGAGGCGGCGCATCTGGGCTTCGACCGCTCGCAGCTCGGTGAGGGCTCGGTCGATGAGCTGCTGCACAGTGAGGTGCTGGGGGAGTTGCTCGTCTTGCGCGAGGTAGCCGATGCCACCCTCGGCGTGGACGATGATCTCGCCGCTGTCGGGCTGCACCCGCCCGGCGAACAACCGCAGCAGGGTGGTCTTGCCGGAGCCGTTTTCGCCGATGATCCCGGTGCGCTCGCCGACGTCGAGCGAACATGTCACATCCGTGAGAACGGGATCGCCGTCGAACGACTTACTGACCGCGAGCGCGGTGATCTGGGTTGGCATGGCACTCTCCGAAGCATTCGAGGACGACGCGGTCAGGGGACTGCGTGGCCGGGTGAAAAGCTCGGAAGAACAATCGGGCAACCTCGCTCGCGTACGACAACTGTCGCACCACGGTAGCAAGACGACTATGGCCTGATCACGGCGAACCCAAAAGGTTGCGAGTGCTCGCTATCTAAGTTAGCGTGCAGGGAATCTATGACGGAGGTCACATGAACGCTCACCTCTTCGACGTGATCATCAGCGGTGGCACGGTGTACGACGGGAGTGGCGGCCCCGGCGTCGTGGGCCACGTGGGGATTCGCGACGGTGTCGTCTGTGCCCTCTCCGCGGAACCTCTCGATTCCTCCGCTGCCGGGGAAGTGATCGATGCGACAGGCCAGTGGGTGATGCCCGGCTTCGTGGACGTCCACACTCATTACGACGCCGAGGTTCTCGTCAGCCCCGGGCTCAAAGAGTCTGTCCGACACGGTGTTACCACCGTCATGCTCGGCAACTGCTCGCTGTCGACCATCTACAGCACCGCCGTGGACATCGCCGATCTGTTCTCACGCGTGGAGGCGTTGCCGCGAGATCACGTCCTCAAAGCTGTGGATACCGCGAAAACATGGTCCGGGCCGCAGGAGTACATCGAATCCCTCGAGCGTCTGCCGCTGGGACCGAATGTCGCCTTGCTCGTGGGGCACTCCGACTTGCGGGCGCATGTCATGGGACTCGATCGGTCGACCGATCGTCGCCAGCAGCCCACCGGTGCGGAATCTCGGGCGATGGCCGAGGCATTGAGCGAAGCCCTGGACGCGGGAATGCTCGGTATGTCGACGATGACCAATCCATGGGACAAGCTGGACGGTGATCGATATCGTTCGAGGTCGCTGCCGTCGGCTTATGCCAGATGGAGCGAGTTCCGTCGGTTGCACAAGATCCTGCGCAAGCGAGGACGACTGTTGCAGAGCATCCCGAATCTCAACACCAAATACGACATGATCTTCTTCCTCGGTGCCGCAACAGGTCTCGGACGCAAGTCGTTGAAGGTGTCGTTGTTGGCCGCGGCCGATCCCAAGGCGTCGCCGTGGATCCACCGGATCTTCGGACCGATCGCGGCCGCTGTCAACGGCCCTGGCCGAGGTCAGTTCCGATGGCAGCATCTGCCCACGCCGTTCGACGTCTACTCCGACGGCATCGACCTCGTGGTGTTCGAAGAATTCGGCTCCGGACGGGCGGCACTGCACCTGCGCGACGAGTTGGAGCGCAACGAACTTCTGTCCGACGAAGCGTATCGACGATGGTTCCGCGCCGACTTCGAAAAGAAGTTCAGCTCACGGGTCTGGCACCGCGACTTCGCGGATGTGCAGATAACCGAATGCCCCGACGGTTCGCTCGTGGGCAAGACGGTCGCCGATATCGCGAAATCTCGTGATATCCACGTCGTCGATGCCTTCCTCGATCTGGTGGTCGAGCATGGACGCGCATTGCGCTGGCACACCACCATCGCCAACTATCGGCCCCGAACCATGGACCGACTGATCAACGCGCCCGGAGTAACCGTGGGATTCTCCGACGCGGGTGCGCATCTGCGCAATATGGCGTTCTACAACTTCGGTATCCGGCTGCTCCACCGTGTGAAAAGCGCGCGAGGTGAACGGAATCCGTTCATGAGCGTGGAGAAGGCGGTGCACAAGCTCACCGGTGAGCTCGGCGATTTCTACGGCGTCGACGCCGGGCATCTGCGGCTCGGTGGACGTGCCGATGTGGTGATCATCGATCCCGCGGGCCTCGATGACGACGTCACCGCTTATCACGAGGAGATCATGCCCGAGTTCGGCGGCCTCAGCCGCATGGTCAACCGCAATGATCGAGCGGTGACGGCGACGTTGATAGCCGGCAAGATCGCCTATCGACAGGGGCAGTTCGCGCCGTGGTTCGGCGTGTCCGAACGTGCCGGTCGATACCTGCGGGCCGGCGCCGACGACTCCATCGCCGCCACGGTGAACACGTGAGTCGAACCCAGCAGCAACGCCGCACCGAAACCATCGGCAATCTGATCGACGCCACTATCGATTCGCTGTGCGAAAAAGGTTATGCCGCAACGACAGTCAGCGAGATCGTCGCGCGGGCAGGGGTGTCCTCCGGGGCGCTGTTCCGCCATTTCCCCACGCGACTCGACCTTTTGGTGGCAGCAGCAGAAGAGGTCCGTTCTCGGCAGTTCACCGAATTCCGCGCCGGACTGAGCGGACTCGGCACCGATTCCATCGACCACTGCCTCACACTGCTGCGAGCGGCATGCCGTGCCCCGATCAACGGGGCGTGGTACGAGCTACTCATCGCCGCCCGCAGCGACCCCGCGCTCCGGGAACGGCTGACGCCCTTTACCATTCAGTACCACGAGCAGATCGCACAGTTGGCGAGGACATTGCCGTTCGCGGCCACCATCGCTGCGGAGCGCTTGGATACCGTCATCTTCAGCGTGGTCTACCTCCTCGACGGAGAAGCCCTCGCCGCCGTGGTCCATCCTGACCCCGAGCAAGACGAGCTGCGGCTCACGGTGATCGTGAATCTGCTCCGGGTCGAGGCCGCGAATCAGGAATTCGTCAGAGCGTGACACGGTGGACAGTGCGAACCGATGGCGCCACGATCGCCGTTTTCGAATACGGGAATCCGGACGCCGAGAACACCGTGCTGCTCGTGCACGGGTACCCGGATGATCATCGACTGTTCCTGCCGATGATCGATGCTCTCGGCGATCGGGTGCGGATCATCGCCTACGACACGCGAGGCGGCGGCGATACCGTGGTCGACGATCCCGACTCCCTGCGCTCGTTCACCCTGCCGCGACTGGCCGAAGATGTCTTTGCCGTGGTGGATTCGATTCCGGCCCAACGAACTCCGATCCACGTCTTTGCCCACGACTGGGGCTCTGTGCAGATGTGGGAGGCGATGTCCGCACCTCGCGCGGCATCGACCTTCGCTTCGTATACCTCAGTCTCCGGGCCGAGCCTGGATCATCTACGTCAGCTGGCGAGGGCCCGCGCTGTCGTGCTGTCCCGCTGGCCATCGGTGATTTCGCAGCTCGCGCGTTCCTGGTATATCTGGGGCTTCCATGTTCCCGTTCTTTCGCGGCGAATCCCCAGACTGCTCGCGGCTGCCGGGTACTTCGAGGACGCACCGCCGCGATCACCGGAGAATCAGCGACGGGGCATCGCGCTCTACCGTGCGAACGTCGTCGCACGGCTTGTGGGTGGACCCGCAGCGGTCTGCGTTGTCCCCACTACGATCGTGGCCCCACGCCGGGATCGATTCCTGGCTCCAGATCTCACTGACGCTGTGCACGATTGGGTCAGTGAGGTCGAGGTCGTAGCTGTGGATGCGGGACATTGGTGGCCCTACGCCCACCCGGGCGAAGCGACGCAATTGCTGCTGTCGCGCATGTGACGCCCGCTCGGGGAATCCTTCGTCCTATCGCCGCCGTCACGGTCTGGTTCGGATCCTGCCGGTACTGGAATCGATGCTTGCGGGATTATTGCGAGACTGCGGAAGGGTGCTCGAGCGGTCGCCTCTCATGCCGACCGAATTGGTCGCAGTCCCATTTCGGCTGGGGTATTTTCGCGCCATGCCGCTGGACCGAAGGTCGATTTGCTGAAGGTGTGCTGTGTGTATCCTTTGCGCGTCCTGGTCGACAGAGACGAGCGAGTGACCGTTCGTCTCATGAGGGTCGGAGGTTTGTGCATACATGGTTCGGCATCGCTCGGTTCCGCGTCCGAAAGTACTCACGCCCGGCGCCGCAACATCACATTTCCTTCCCGTGCTGCTCGATGCGTCGAGCCCGGAAGGACTGCGTGATCTGGAAGCGTTGGCAGCGTCGAGTTCTGTGAGTGCCGTGCACGACACGATCGAAGAACAGCTCGACGAACTGATCCGCTGCGAGGAGCCTGCGGTCGCGCATTCGACGGGTTCGCTGGCGGCGGCGCGTCGTCGGATCTGTGGTGGGACTCCGCTGTGGCAGTGGGGAACGTGGGTGTTCTATCCGTGGAACGGCCGGTTGGTACATGTGCTGCCGCGCGAGGGTTTCCAGCGGGTGCGGACCGATCGGAATCGCAACAAGATCGACCGAGCGCAGCAGCGAGACCTGCGCGAGCGGCGGATCGGGGTGGTCGGGCTGTCGGTGGGCAACAGTGCGGCAGTGACGCTGGCGATGGAAGGGGTCGGCGGATCGTTCCGATTGGCCGACTTCGACAACGTCGGGCTGTCGAATCTGAACCGGCTGCGGGCCGGGGTAGGTGATCTCGGGGTTTCCAAGGCTGTGCTGGCGGCGCGTCAGATGTTCGAGATCGACCCCTATCTCGACATCGAGGTGTTCACGGACGGGTTGACCGAGGAGTCGATCGGATCGTTCTTCGACGGCGTGGGCGGCACCCGGCCGCTGGATCTGGTGGTGGAGGAATGCGACACGGTCTGGGCGAAAGTCGCTGTCCGTGAGTACGCGCGGCGCCGAGCTGTCCCGGTACTGATGGACACCAACGATCGCGGCTTGCTCGATGTGGAGCGTTTCGATCGCGAACCCCATCGCCCGCTGTTCCACGGCCGCACCGGCGGGTCGACTTCCGCCGATGTCGCCGGGATGAACCGGGGCGAGCGGCTGTCGTTTCTGCTGGCAGTGGTCGATGAGCCGCGGCTGAGTCCGGCGATGCGCGACGCTGTCGGTGAGATCGGCCGGAGCCTGTCCAGCTGGCCTCAACTCGCCTCCGGGGTGATGCTCGGCGGCGCCTTGGTGGCGGACACGGCTCGCCGGATCCTGCTCGGCGAGCTGATCCCGTCGGGGCGAACCTATGTCGACCTCGACGAGCTCATACCCGCGGTAGGGCCACGGGTTGCTCCGGCATGCGTGCGGGCGATGGAGGAAGTCCGTTGACGATCGACCTGCGCAACGTGGAACTGGTCGGCGCGCGGCTGCGGTTGCGTGATCTGCGTGCCGGTGATCTCGGCGTCTATCAGCGGATTTTCACCGACCCGCACCTGACCCGATATATGGGCACCGACAGCATGGGTGTCCGGGCGGCCGCGACGTCGTTCGATGCCGCCCTGCGCTCCCGCGGCGAGAGTCCGCGGCGCAGGTACACGCTGGCGATCACCGCACCCGGTGAGGACGCCATGGTCGGCACCATCGGTCTGCTGGTAGAGGATTTCGGCAGCAACGCGATGATCGGCGGTCTGGTCGTGGTTCCGGAAGGGGCGCTGCGGGCGGGTGGTATCGAGGCGGGGCGGCTCTTGGCGGCATTCGCCTTCGGGCCGCTCGGGATTCACCGGGTATGGGCGGGGCACCGGCACGATCATCCGGTGATGGACACGGTGATGTCGGGAGTGGGCTTGACGCCGGAGGCGCGGCTGCGGCAGCTCTACCGAACCCAGGGTCGGTGGCGCGATGTGTGCACCTATGCGGCTTTGCGGCCGGAATGGGCTGCGACGGCGACACCCGCCGAACGTCGAATCCTGACGTTACGGCCTACCGCGGCAAAGGAACACGTCATCGTGGGTCGGTGAAGTCGGTGCGCAATCCCTACCGAATCGGGCTCCGGGCGCGCCAGAGCGCGATAACATCGCCGACTACGAACCCACGCAAGCGCTTTGCCTGAATTTCCACCACCCGAAACGCGTAGCGGCCGGCGACGGGAGGGGCTCCACCGCCGGCGAGAATCCGAAGTAGAGATCACAAATGGCAGTGCTGATCGACTCCGACTTCTTCACGCCGGCGGACCGGCGGGAGGCGGTCACCGCAATCCTGCAGGAAGCCGAAATCGGGGCGAACCTGCAGATGTTGGACTCGCCGGCCGAGGTGGTCAGCCGACATCAGGCCTGGATGCTGGGTCCGATCGCGCTGACCCGCTCGGAGGTATCCGGTCACCAGGTCTGCCGAACCAGTCGCCATGAGCGAGCCACGCCCAGCGACACGTTGACGGTTACCGTTCAGAACGGACAGGTCCGCAAGCACGAACAGTTCGGTGCGCAAACGCTGATCGAACCCGGCGCCTGCGAAGTGATCGATTTGGCCACCGCGTTCGCCTCCGGCTGGCACGGTCTCGGCGGAACCTTGTGCCTGCAGCTGTCCAGGGAGCGCCTCGGCATTTCCGCGGAGACGGTCGTCGCGGCTCATGGGCGGCTGGCGGCATCGCCGCTGTACCCGATGGTCACGGCGCAGATCCAGCATCTCGTCGGAATCGCCGACCAGCTCGAAGCTGATCCGGCCGCCGCCTCTGTGGGTGAGTCGTGTCTGGAAATGGTTCGGGCGCTATTGATCTCGGCGGCCGGCCGAGGACCGGGTGACGGAGCCGCCATACCTGAGCAACTGCTGATCGAGCAGATCCTCGGGTATGTGCGGACAAACCTGTCCGATTCGACCTTGAAGATTCCCGGTATCGCCGCCGCCAACAACATCTCCGTGCGGCACCTGTACAAGGTATGCGCGCAGTCGGGTATCAGCCTCGAGCAGTGGATCATCGAACAACGCCTGGTCAGGGCCCGTGACATGCTGATCGACATCGGCTACGCGCACCGGTCCATCGCGTCGGTGGCCGGCGCCGTGGGTTTCCGCGATGCCGCCCACTTCGCCCGGCGATTCCGCGAAGCATTCGGCATGACACCTCGTGACTGGCGCCGCAGCGCCACCGCTGCGGACAACCCACCGAAATAGCCGGGAGTTGTGCGCCCGACGGCGCGCAAATTTTGTGCGTGCACAGTCAGCTGCCGTGCAGTCACAGTCTCCTTCGAAGGCCGATTCACCGATATCTTTCGAATGTGGCTGCGCGAGACCACATCAGCAGTACGAGTGTTCGCCCACGGGGCACTCGCACCGATGGGGTCCGTGCTGAGGGCATCGAGAGAGAGGGGAGACCATGTCCACGACGATCGGCAAAGCTATTCGGGCGGCGAGGATGGCCTCCGGATTCACCCAGGCGGAGTTGGCCGACTGGATCGGAATCGCGGACGGAAACCAGATCAGCCGTTGGGAACGTGATGTGGTGACACCCAGTGCAAACAATGTCGGCGAATTATCGCGAGTTCTGGGAGTGCGGCTCGGCAACTCGGTCGGAGATGCAGTGTCGTGCTGATCTGAAAGCCGTTGTGTCGGCTCGATGCAGGTCGAGCCGACACAACGGGCTACGAAACTACCTGGGAGCTCAGGTAGTTCAGGAGGATTTGGACGTCGTCGCGGTAGTCGATATGGGCGTCGGAGGCGTAGAAGTTGGCAACGTCCACACCTTGGCGGCCCAGCTGGACGAGCTCGTCGACAGTGTCGGGGTCGGTGATGCTGAGCAGGGTTCGGGTGGTTGCGTGGAGGTCGGCTCGGATGCCCGCGGCGAGGGGGCCGAGTACTGAGCCGGTGAGGTCGGCGCCGGTGGCGGCCAGGGTCGCCAGGTCTGCGGCGGCGGCGAGTGGGTCGTTGCGATCGAGGGATTCGACCGCACGCCACAGGATTTCCTGAATTCGGCCGACATTGTCGGCGATACTCAGAAAATCGATGTCCATGAGAGCGTCGGCGATCACGCTGAGGCCTGCGGTCCGACCAGAGGGGTCGACGGCGGCGGCTGCGCGGATCACCTGGGCGACCAGGACTCGGTCTACACCCGCGGCGGCCTGAACCAAGGGGGCAAGGTCAACGTTGACCGCACGCGCGCTCCGGTGCGCACCGCGAATGTCACCGGCCGCGAGGAACTCCGGGAGGCGTGTGAGGTTGTCGAGAATGGTGGGCAGGTTCGCCGCGGTGGCGGTCCAGCCGGCGCCCATGGTGACGGCTTGAGTGATCAGGCTGCTGGGATCGGTCGTAGCGGGGACGAGGTTCGCGATCGGTGTGGGATCACCGCTCAGGACCCTGCCCAACACGGCGAGGAACGGGGAGGTGGCGGCATCGAGGGAGCAGTACAGATCGCCGTCGGCACACAGGGTGCGAACCCGCTCGGTCAACGCACCGAAATCCCGGCTCCGTGTTCCGGCGATGCCGCGACCGGGCTGCGTATTTCCCAAGGAGAGTGTGGTATTCGGGTCGCGATGCGGATCCGACAGTAGCCCGACCCCGACCACTCGATCGGCACCGATGGGACCGTCGCCATTGCCGATCTCGGTGGCGAGATCGCCGATGCCGTCCGCGCCCTGGCTGTAGCCGGCGAGGATGACCCGCGTCGAGCCGCACAGGCCACGCAGCATCTGGCCCAAGCGGGATTCCAGGGTGCTCAGGGACTCCGCGTAGGTCAGACCCTGGTCGAAAGCGCTTGCGGCATAAGGGGTGTAGAGGATTGTGATGTCGCGACCGAACTGCCGTTGCAGTCCGTCGCCGACGGGCCCGAGCATGCCGACGGGCACCTCGGGATCGGCGCCCGGCGTGGTCTCCCAGGTCCCCGGCCCGAAAATTGCGGTGTACGGGGTGCAGGGCTGCGCGCCAGGCGTTTCCGCTCCTGCGACGCCGACCGCCGCGGTCCCGGCCGCGACGACGGCGGCAACCAATGTCGCCGCGGCGGATCTCGACAACCTGTTCATCGTCCAATACCTCTGTTGCCGAAGGGGATTCGAGACGGTACGGCAGGTGTGCTGAATCGTGTCGAACCGTCGGGCCAATTCTCGCCACTCGCCGTCGGTTTCGTAGACACTTTCAGACACATTTTCATTTCAGATTAGGTGCGTGGGCGCGCCAGCGGCTTCGCTTCATCAACAAAGTGACGTCCGGTTCTGGAGTCATGCGACTTCTGTAGCGGCTTGTCGGATGTTGACAGGGCACTTCCCGTGACTCTATGTTAATCACAATTCTCGCAGGGTGTCGGCTGTGTGAGAAACATGTCCGGAGACGTCCTGAGCCGGTGCCGCCCTGCTCATCACCTCGGCGCTCCGCGCTGAGGAGGCCTGACCCCGTTCGAGGAGAACATGTCCGAGCAAGACGCGATCGATGCTGGTGCCGTTCTCACGCGGACCGATCTGACAGCGCTGACCACCTGGATGGATACCCGTGGCCTCGGATCGGGGCCGCTGGTGTCGGTCGAGCCGGTGACCGGCGGGACCCAGAACGTGATGGTCCGATTCGAGCGCGAAGGCCGCGGCTACATCCTGCGTCGCGGTCCGCGCCACCTCCGTCCGCGCAGCAACGATGTCATCCGGCGCGAGTTCAGCATCCTGGATGCCCTGGCGAAAACCGATGTCCCGCATGCGGGTTTGATCGCCGCGTGTGGCGACGAGTCGGTCCTCGGTGGCGCGGTCTTCTATCTCATGGAACCGGTCGCCGGGTTCAATGCCGGGGTCGAACTGCCCGACCTGCACGCGAGCGATGTCGCCGTGCGCCGAGAAATGTGCTTCAGCCTCATCGACGCGCAGGCCAGGCTCGGTGCGGTCGACCACATCGCGGTCGGGCTCGGCGATCTCGGTCGACCGGACGGTTTCCTCGAACGTCAAGTGCCTCGATGGCTCGCCGAACTCGACTCCTACTCGGCATTCGCGGAATATCCTGGCCCGGACATCGGGTCGGTCGCCGAGGTCGCGCGCTGGCTCGACGAGCACCGACCCACGTCGTATTCACCGGGCATCCTGCACGGCGACTTCCATGCGTCGAATGTGATGTTCTCCCGGAACGGGCCCGACGTGGTGGCCGTGGTCGATTGGGAGATGTGCACGATCGGTGACCCGCTGCTCGACCTCGGTTGGCTCCTGGCGACCTGGCAGCTACCCGGTGCGCCGAACGAGTTCGCCGGCGAATTGACCCGGATGGGCGGCCTGCCCACGGCCCGAGAACTGGTCGCCCGCTACGCCGAGCAGTCCGATCGCGATGTCGCGGCGATCGATTGGTACACCGTGCTGGCCTGTTTCAAACTCGGCATCGTGCTCGAGGGCAGCTATGCCAGGGCGCTGGCGGGCAAGGCGCCGATGAGTCTCGGTGAGCGACTGCACATGACAACTCTGCGCCTGTTCGAACGTGCGCAATCCTTGATGAGTGGAGAGTGATGATCGACTTCGAAATCCCTGCCGAGCTTGCTGAACTGGGTGCCCGGGTACGGAGGTTCGTCGAAACCGAAGTTGTTCCGTACGAACGCGACCCGCGCGTCACCTCGCACGGCCCGACCGACGAGCTGCGCAGCGAGCTGGTAGCGAAGGCGAAGGCGGCCGGTCTGCTGACCATCCAGCAGCGGCCCGAGGGGATGTCGCATCTGGAGCAGGCGGTGGTCTTCGAGGCCGCCGGGTGGTCGACGCTCGGTCCGGTCGCAATGAACTGTGCCGCGCCCGACGAGGGCAACATGTTCCTGCTGTCGAAGGTCGCCTCTCCCGAGCAAGCCACCGAGTACCTGCAGCCCGTCATCGACGGCACGCGGCGTTCGGTGTTCGCGATGACCGAACCCGATGGCGCGGGTTCGGATCCCAGCCAGTTGACGACGACAGCGGTCCGCGACGGCGGCAAGTTCGTGATCAACGGCCGTAAGTGGCTGATCACCGGCGCGATCAACGCCGACACCTGGATCATCATGGCCGATGTTCCCGATGAAGGCGCGACGCTGTTCCTGTGTCACGGGAATACGCCGGGCATCGTCATCGAGCGAGTCATGAACACGATGGATCGCAATTATGTCGAAGGGCATTGCGTCGTCAGGTTCGAAGATCTGGTGTTGCCGGAATCGGCGATCCTTGGCTCGGTCGGGGAGGCGTTCCGCTACGCGCAGCTGAGGCTGGCCCCGGCTCGCCTCACGCACTGCATGCGCTGGCTCGGGGCGGCTTCCCGTGCGCAGGCGATCGCCATCGAACACGCGAAGACCCGCACGTCGTTCGGCAAGCCGATCGGTGAGCACCAGGGTGTCGGTTTCATGTTGGCCGACAACGAGATCGCGCTGCAGCAATGCCGACTGATGATCTGGTGGGCTTGCTGGACTCTGGACAAGGGCGGCAAGGGCCGCCACGAGTCCTCGATGGTGAAGTCGATGGTCTCCGAGGAACTGTTCAAGGTCGCCGATCGCTGCGTGCAGGTACTCGGCGGAATCGGAATCAGTGACGAGACTCCGGTCTCGGCGATCTTCACCGATATCCGCGCCTTCCGGCTCTACGACGGTCCGACCGAGGTACACAAGTACGCCATCTCACGCCAACTGCTGCGAGATGTCGCGAAGTAGAAAAGCAGTCTCGTCGCCGAGCGCCACCGTGTGCGCCCGGCGACGGTGACCGCGTCAGGTGACCAAGCCTTGGGTGCTTTCCGAACGCGGGTCCTTTGACCGTGTGGTCGCTGTCGTCGACTCGACGCCGAGCAGAATCCGGTCGCGGTAAATGCGCAGGGCCGCGATCACGGCGAACAGCGCGGTGAGTGCTCCCAGCGCCACACGCACTGTGTGCGCGACCTCGATTTCCTGTGCCGTGCGGTGCAATTCGTCGACCGTGTGCAGCGCGCGATCATCGAACAGAATCGTCCACCGCGGCCACAGGTACAGCGCCGACAGCAGGAACAGTCCTGAGACCAACGAGAGCATCGAGGCGAGCGTCCAGATTCTCGACGTTTTCGACCAGAGGGTTGCTCCGACAGCGACGACGCCGGTCAGCATCAGGACGGCGCCCAGCGGACGCATCACGCTGCCGACCGAGACGACGGCGGTGAATTCGTCGGCCACGATCAGTGACGCCGGAATATCGTGAAAGTAGTTCGGGTACAGGAAGACAGTCTCGGAAATCATGGTGCAGAACACCAAGACCGCCAGTGCCGCGTACACAGTGGTGGCCGCGAGTGCCGCAGTGAGTTTTCGCAAGGAACGCCCCTTCTGAAGTTCTGCAGTAGACGGTAGGCAGGCTCCGAGTCGATGACATCCGGCGTAAGCCCGGAAAACCACATCAGGGAACTCCCTGACTCCACCGTCGGTGAGAGGTCCTTCTGGCCTCGAGGCGTCGGAGCCACCGTCCTAATTCGTCCCCTCGACGGCCCGGCGGCGGGGTAGGTTTTTAACCACACGTGGTCGAAACTGTTTGCGGCACTGTCGATCACGGGCCGCAGACCCTGGTATTGAGGAGATCGTCATGGAACCGATCGTGCTGGATACGACCGGTGCCGACATCCAAGGTGAGTCGGCGCGCATTCAGCAGCGTGGCCCGGTGGCGCTGGTCGAGCTGCCCGGCGGCGTGCCCGCCTGGTCGGTCACCGATCAGGCCGTACTCCGGAGCCTGCTCGCCGATCCTCGGGTGTCGAAGGACCCCAGGCAGCACTGGATGTCGTTCATCAACGGCGAGATCACCGAGGCGTGGCCGTTGCTGCCATGGGTGGCCGTAGACAGCATGTTCACCGCCTACGGCGCCGATCACCGCAGGTTGCGCCGACTGGTCGCCCCGGCTTTCAGTCATCGCCGCAGTACCGCGCTGCGTCCGCGGATCGCCGAGATCACCGAGAACCTGCTCGACGCACTGGCGGCCGCCCCTGTCGGCGAGCCGGTCGATCTGCGCGACGGCTTCGCCTACCCGGTTCCGATCCGGGTCATCACCGAATTGGTCGGTGTTCCTGAAGGTTTCGGGCCTGCGCTGCACAAGTGCGTGGACGGGTTCTTCGACGGCTCGTTCACCGCCGAGCAGGCGCAGGCCAACTACCTCGAAATGTATGGATTGGTCGGCGAACTCGTTGCCTACCGGCGTGCGCATCCCGGTGACGACGTCACCAGCGTGCTGATCGCCACGCGCGACGAGGACGACTCCCAGCTGTCCGAGAAGGAGCTCGTCGACACCTTGATGCTGGTCATCAACGCCGGCCACGAGACCACGGTCAATTTGCTCGACCAAGCGATCGTCGCCCTGCTCACCCATCCCGAGCAGCGCGCCGCGGTAGCCGCAGGCCAGGTGTCGTGGACAGACGTGGTCGAGGAGACGCTGCGCTTCCAGGCACCGGTGGCACACCTGCCCCTGCGGTACGCGGTCGAGGATATTCACATCGCCGGGGAGTACCGGATCGCCAAGGGCGAGGCCATCTTGGCCTCCTACGCCGGCGCAAGCCGTGACCCGAAAGTGCACGGCGCCGACACCGCGGAGTTCGACCCCACCCGCGCCACCCGCGAGCAGCACCTCGCGTTCGGCTACGGGGCGCACCACTGCATCGGCGCATCACTGGCCCGTCTGGAAGCGGCCGTTGCGCTGCCCGCGCTGTTCGATCGGTTTCCACAGATGCGCCTGGCCACCAGCCAGGCCGAGTTGGCGCCGGTACCGAGCTTCATCTCCAACGGACACGCGACTGTTCCGGTGTATCTGCACGCCGACTAGTTCGATTTCGCCGCCTCCGCGTAGACCTACGGAGGCGGCGAGGTGATCGGGCCTGGTTGGCAGCGCTGATCGCCGACACTCTCACACTCGCCGAACAGACCGTGAAACCCACATGGGTCGGATTCTCGACAAGCTCAGGCCGAAGTATCGACGGCAAATTCTCGGCAATGGTATGTCGATGTTAGGTAGGGGAGCTGGTCCGACGGTCTGATCAGCGGGATGCGCGCACGTCCCTCGTGAAGCGGTGCGGGGCTTGACACGGTGCCGGACACGGCTTTGACTGATTCATAAACCGGTGTTACCTCCTACGACAGTGTTCTGAGAGGTCGGCTATGGCCAACACTTGGACAGTGAGCTCGGGACGTCGGCGTGGATCGGTCGCCCGCCGCGGATCCCTCTCGGCACTGGCACTGATCGGTGCGTGCCTGCTCTCCTTGACGGCTACCCAGACGGTCTCCGGGCAACCCATGGCAAACCCCTCGGACACCGGATTCGCGATCCCCTTCGCCGGTGCGCCCGCCTACGAATACGTGGCACCGCCGCTGATGACGAGTCCGGAGCAGCTCAACCAGCCGCTCGGTCAGGCGCGGGCCGACACGATCGCCGGTCAGATAGGTCTCGACAGAGCCGACGCGCTGACCGAGCAGCAGTATCGCGACCTCAGCACCGGCGGCGGTGTCGGCGGCAGCCGCGAGGCGGCCGAGGTGATCGTCGCCTGCGTAGAGATCCTCACCAATACGGTCGGCAACCCTCTCTATTCCGAGGTCAACGGGCAGAGCACGCCCTCGGTGCTGGGCAGCTACGGACTGTTTGTGAACCCCGGTGGGCTATTGGAGAGCCCGGCCAACACGGACGCGCCGACCAGGCAGGTGAACACCTTGCTCGCGCCCGGCGGTTACATCGGCACCTGGTTGCGCGACAACGGTGCGGTTCGAACGCTGGCCGCGCTCTACCGGTCGGCCTACACGGTGCAGGCTGCCTACGGCTTCGCGGCACAGCAGATTTCGGGCGAGGCTCAACTGGTGCCCAACACCAAGGGGGGCCTGAGCACCGTGGTCGGCATGTCGATGGCCCCGCCGCTGTGGATTGTGAACTTCGCCCTGATCTACATCTTGAACCCGGCCCTGGCGGCCGAGATGCCGGCCTACTGGGCTCCGATACCCGCGCAGGTCGTCGATGCCATCAATGCGAGCCCGACCGGCCAGGTTCCTTTCGGCGACTACGCGGCCTACTTCGGCTGATCGAGCGCATCAGTGGGTCAGGGCTGGCCGCTGACGGCGGCGGTGACGGCGTCGAGGAAGGGCTGGCCGCCCATGGCGTAACCGCCGGCGATGGCGCCGAGGACCAGGCCGACAGGGCCGGTGATGATGCTGAGGAAACCGAAGCCGAGGACTGTGCCGATGAGGCCGCCGAGGATGCCGCCCGCGACGACGCCGACCACGTTGCGGTTGATCTCGTTCGTCAGCTGCGACATGGGGCTGATGGCCTGCATCTCGCCGATCTCTGCGGTGCGCGCCCGCGGGGCGAGGACGAGGTGGTGGCCGTCGTCGGAGATCGTCTGCGCCACCCGCATCTCCTTGCCGGAGATCTGATAGATGAGCGGGATACGGGTGACGACGGCGCCGGAGTCGGCGACGAGGGTCACCGCGGTGTTGTCGTCGGTGGCGGCAAAGGTGCCACCGGCGACAGTGGTGGTCAGCACCCGGGAGAACTCGGTGAGGGTGGCCTCGTAGCGCACGGACTGGTCGACTCCGGACGTGGTGGCCTGGGGGGTCGGTGCGACCGGCTGCGCGGCGGTGGTTCCCGCGCTGATCCAGACGGTGGCGCCGACAAGGAGCGTGGCAGCGGGGAGGTAACCGAGCTTCATCAGGGAATTCCTTTACGCATCACGAATAATTGCGCGGCAGAACGGCGTGCTCCTGTAGGGGCACGAACCATGTTGTCCGCCAGAGAGATCGGGCAGACCCTAGCACCCTTTTCCGGCCGTTGGTCAACCCTGCCGAATTGGGCAGCGGACCAGGATTTCTCATTGTTAAAAGACGTGGATTCACAATTAGACACGTTCGTGTGTGCCGTGTAAGAACTGTCAGCGAGTGGGACGTCTGTCGGGGACGTCCAGCGGATGAGTAGGGACAACGCAGATGGCGCGTCGGAAAAACCTAGCCTTACTCGGCGTGTCCGTGGGGGCGGTGTTTGCCCTCGCAGGCGCCTTCTACCTGGCGCTTTCCGTCGTCGTGGGGTTCGCCGCGGAAGACTCCGAACAGCCTGACAATGCCGCTGCCGCAGAAACTTTGCCGACAGAGGTTTCAGCGACTCAACCAGTGGGAACTAATAATGATTTCTATGGCGGTGTCGCGTCCACATTGACCAAGTCCGCGACGCAGATTCCCTGGGTGGAACTCAGTGTCGGCGATTGTGTGGATTTGAATGCGAATTCGGCCGATATTCGGCAGGTCGCGTGCGGCGAAGCCAACTCCCGCTACCGGGTGACGGAATTGGCGTCCACGGGCAGTCGCTGCCCGGGCGATGTCGACCGCGCACAACCTCGGACGCTGCCGGGCGGCGTGGACCAGACCGTCTGCCTGGATATCGACTGGACCGTCGGCGAATGCCTCGACCTGGAGGGTGACGCGGTCAGGCACGTGGACTGCGCCGCCGACGTCCCCGGTCGGGTCCGCGTCCTCGAGGTCCGCCATGACACGACGGATGTGAACGTCTGCACGATCGGCGACCGCGGTGTCGTCTACGACCAGCGCCGCTACGTGGTCTGCGTGAGCACCCGCTGATCCGACGCGATCGGAAGTCGGCCGCCCCATGTGGACTCAGGAATCGCCAGGATCCGCCGTGAGGCCGGGAAGGATGTAGAGGCGCACGTGCCGCAGCACCGCCGCCCTGTCATCGGGGTCGATGGTGTCACCAGGGATCGTGCCCAGGCTGATCAGCACGCGCGCCACCCACTCGGAGACCTGAGCGAGGTCGTGACCGGGGTGAATCTCGCCGCGCGCTGCCGCGGCCTCGACGTAGGGACGCCAGAAGGACGCCAGATCGGGGATCAGGCCGGAAACGCCCGCGTCGGTGCACAGGGCGAATTCCTCGGGCTCGTCGGTTCGTAGCCGAATGAGCAATGCGCCGGGATCGTCGTATGCCCCTCTGCCGATGCGGACCCCCGCCGCGAGTTGTTCGCCGAAGGTGTCGATCGCATCGAGTTGTCCCCGCGCATCGGTCCAGAAAACGTCGGTCAGCCGCACGAGCGCCGCGCCGAGCAGTGTCGTCTTGTCGGGGAAGTGCCGGTAGAGCCAGGCTCGCGAGACTCCGGCCTCCTCGGCGACTTCGCTGACCGTCGTGGCCCGGATTCCCTTGGTTGCCAACAACTTCTGTGCGGCGTGGAGTAGCCGATCCACGACCGTCGCCGTCGGGGCTTCGGTCACGCTCCTCGCTTTCCGGGATCGTCGTTCACGCGGGAACGACTTCGGGTTTTCCGAAACCCTAGCAAGCAGTGGACAGATCTGAGAATGTGACAACTGCGAGTAGACACTCTTGTGAATCTGTCTACGGATCGGCTCGGAGGGATCGGGATATGTATCAACCGCGGACCGCGGTCATCGGCGCCGGTATCAGCGGCCTCACCGCGGGCAAGATGCTCAACGACTACGGTGTGCCCTATACCTGCTTCGAGTCCTCGGACCGGGTGGGCGGCAATTGGGCCTTCGGCAATCCGAACGGGCACAGCAGCGCCTATCGGTCGCTGCACATCGACACCTCGAAACATCAGTTGTCGTTCCGGGATTTCCCCATGCCCGAGCACTACCCGGACTTCCCGCACCACACGCAGATCAAGCAGTACCTCGACGATTACAGCACCGCCTTCGAGCTGACCGAGCACATCGAATTCGAGAACGGCGTCGAACACGCGCGCCGCCTGCCCGACGGTGGCTGGGAGCTGCGCACCCAACGCACCGGGACGCGGTATTTCGATCTGCTCGTCGTCGCGAACGGACACCACTGGGATCCGCGGTATCCCCAGTTTCCCGGTGAGTTCGCGGGCGCCACCCTGCACGCGCACCAGTACGTCGACCTACGCACACCGATGGACTTCTCGAACCAGCGGATTCTCGTGGTCGGACTCGGCAACAGCGCGGCCGATATCGCCGTGGAACTGTCGTCGAAAGCCCTGGGCAACACCCTGACTTTGTCGACCCGCTCCGGCGGGTGGATCGTGCCCAAATACATCGCGGGCCGACCGGCGGACAAGTACTACCGGACCAGCCCCCACATCCCCTACTCGTGGCAGCGCAAGATCGCGCAGTGGGGCCAGCCGCTCATCTCGGGACGCCCGGAGAGCTACGGACTGCCGACGCCCAATCACAAGTTCTTCGAGGCACATCCGACCCAATCGGTCGAACTCCCGTTGCGCCTCGGATCCGGTGATGTGATCCCGAAACCCGATGTCGCGCGGTTCGATGGGCACACGGTGCACTTCGCCGACGGCACCAGCGACGATTTCGACATCGTCATCTATGCCACCGGCTACAACATCACCTTCCCGTTCTTCGATCCGGAGTTCCTCAGCGCACCCGACAATCGGATCGATCTGTACAAGCGGATGTTCGTGCCGGGCATCGACGACCTGGTCTTCGCCGGATTCGCCCAGTCGACGCCCACCCTGTTCCCCTTCGTGGAATCCCAGGCGCGGCTGGTCGGGGCGTACGCGGTCGGACGGTACCGGCTGCCCGAGCCGCAGCGGATGCGCGAAGTGATCGTCGCCGATCAGCAGCGCTATACCGGGCACATGCTCGACCGCCCCCGCCACACCCAGCAGGTCGACTACTTCCTCTACGAACACGATATGCGGACACGCGAACTGCCGGCGGGAGCGGAACGGGCTCGGGTCCACGGGCCGCCGCCGTGGGCCCGGGTGGCCGACACCGACACCACGACCGTAGGAGCGCCCCGATGACCGACGAGTACCGGCAGATCTCCTTTCTCTCCCAGGGAACCACCTGCGATGCCTGGTTCTTTCCTCCGGCATCGGACGGTTCTCTCACCGGGCCGACCGGCTCGCCCGCCGTGGTCATGGCGCACGGATTCGGCGGCACCAAGGATTCCGGTCTCGCTCCGTTCGCGCAGCACCTCGCCGACTCCGGCCTGGCCGTTCTGGCTTTCGACTACCGCGGCTTCGGCGCCTCCGACGGTGAACCGCGCCAACGGGTCTCGATGGCCGCTCAAGTCCAGGACTATCACGCCGCGATCGCCGCGGCGATCGCGCAGCCCGGCGTCGATCCGGCGCGGACAGTGTTGTGGGGCATCTCCCAGTCCGCGGGCCACGTGTTGAGCGTGGCCGCCGAGCGGACCGACATCCGCGCGGTGATCGCGATGGCGCCCATGATCGACGGCATCTCAGCGGGTCGCAACGCCCTGAGCCAGGTGGGCGTCGGCGCGGTCACCCGCTCCGCGATGACCGGTGTGCGCAGCGCGATCGCGGGGCGCCTGGGCGCCACGCCGATCATGATGCCGCTGGTCGGCAAACCCGGCGAGCGGGCCGCATTGACCGCCGAGGGCTATTTCGAGTCCTACACCGCGTTGGCCGGGCCGACCTGGCGCAACGAAGTCGACGCCGCCGTCGGACTAGAGCTCGGCGGCTATCGGGCCGATCGGCACGCGGACCGCATCACCGCCGCGGTCCTCGTGCAGATCGCCGATTTCGACCGTGCCGCGCCCCCACACGCCGCGGCCAAGGCGGCGTTCAAGGCCCGCGCCGAGGTCAGGCACTACCCGTGCGACCATTTCGACCTCTTCGCGGGTAACCCGTGGTTCGAGACCGCCGTCGCCCACCAGGTGCATTTCTTACGACGACATCTGCTCGACGCAGCGCACAGCCAGGTTCGGACCACGGAGGGAACAGCATGATCGGCGATCGACGTTCGGCACTGGTGATCGGCGGTGCGTCCGGAATCGGCCTGGCAACCGCACGCACCTTGGCAGCCGAGGGGCACCGGGTGACCATCGCCGACATCGACGACGGTGCGGCCCGTGACGCCGCGGCGCTGCTCGGCGGCGATGTCACGGCGATCGGAATGGATGTCACCGACGAGGACTCGGTGGCGACAGGATTCGAGTCCGCGCACGGTGTGCACACCGTGGTGAACTGTGCCGGGCTCTCGATTCCGGGCGCGATCACCGAACTCGACCTGGCGCACTGGCAGACCACCATCGATGTCTGCCTGACCGGAACCTTCCTGGTCCTCAAACACGCGGGTCGCCACACCACCGAGGGCGGCAGCATCATCTGCATCGCCTCACTCAACGGTCGCCAACCAGGGACAGGTATGGCCTCCTATTGCTCGGCCAAAGCCGGTGTGCTCATGCTGGTCGAGGTCGCCGCGTTGGAACTGGCCGAGCGTGGCATTCGCGTCAACGCGATCTCTCCCGGCCTGGTCGACACCCCACTGGTCGCCGGGATCTCGTTGGTGCCGGGGTTGACCGAGGAGTACCTCGACAACACGCCGCTCGGCCGCAGCGGACGACCGGAGGAGATCGCCGAAGCGGTCGCCTTCCTCGCCTCCGACCGCGCGAGTTGGATGACCGGAGCGGCGATCGATCTCAACGGCGGCGCACATCTGCGTCGCTATCCGGATGTGCTCGGCCGGGTACGGGCGATGGCGGTGAACCCGGAGCAGCCGTAAGTCGTTGCCGCACCGGCTTTCTCCGCCGCGATCGCACCGAGTATCGGGTTCAGCGCAGTGCGCCCGGTACGAGGTCGTCGATCGCGGCGGCGCTGCGCGTGAGCATCGTGTGGAACATCTGGTCGCCGCGTGGCGTGGGAGCGGCCGCACCGCAACCGAATACGACGATCAGCGGTGCGTGGATCAGCGACGACACGTAGTCGGCCCAACACTGCTCCGCGCTGTAGCCGGTGACGCCGTGCCGGGTGAGTTCCCGGTGGTAGTCGGCGACGATGGCGCGCTCGTGCAGGCGGCGGTCCTCGATTGTGAGGCTCGTCGAGAGCAGGAAGGCGATATCGCGCAGCGGTTGCCCAGGGGTGATCGTCTGCCAGTCCAGCACCGTCACCGTGCCGTCCGGCGCGAACATCACATTGTCGACGCGGAGATCCCCGTGCAGCAGCGCGAAATGCCGCAGCGGGGCGATCAGCCACTCACCGGCAGACGCGACGAGCCACGCGACGGCGGCCCGTTCGAGGTCGGTGAGCCGATCGTCGAAACGCTCGACGAAGGCATCGGCCATCGGACCGAGCACCGAGTCCATCAGGTCGCGATCGTCGGCAGTGGGCAGCGACAGGCCCGGTACCTGGAACAACGTGTCGTCACACCAGCGCGGGCCGTGCAGCCCCGCGGCGGCGACGGCGACCGCGCGCGCCTGTTCGACGGTGCACCCCGCGATCTGGTCACCCTGCACCGCCGGCGCGAGATCATCGAGTAGCAGCACGAATTCGCTGCCGGATTCCGAGACGACCGCGGCGTGACAGCCCGGCACCGGGGTTCGCAGCGTCGACGCCAGGTCGCGGTAGAAGCGCACCTCGTTGCGGAAGGCGCCCGCTCCGAACCGGCGATGCTCCTCGGAGCCGATGGCGAGTTTGGCGATCATGCTCACCGGCAAGCTGGTGTTGTCGCGATAGCGCAGCAGCAGCCGGTACGAGCCGGCCATCTGACCCGAACCCACCGGCGTCACGGTCACGCTGTCGACCTCCACGGCGTGCCCGTGCGCCCGTAGTATCGCGGTGAGCCAGGCAGGGCTGAGCGAATCCGGATCGGTCGGGATGTCCTCCGACACCGTTCCGGGAGGGGTGTATTCGGCGGTCATGCGACAACTCCTGACGAGACCGGAAGCGCGACCGAGCCCGGGTTGGCCGGCAGTGCGCGCCGGGTCGAGCGGATCGCCCGGTAGGCCTCGACGACCGGGACCAGTTCGGTGGGGGTGGCGCCGTGCATGATCACCGAGTCGACGCCGAGTTCGAATTGGCGGTCGACCGCCGCGGCGCAGGCGTTCGGGGAACCGGTCGCGCAGTCGCTCACCCATTCCCGGGGAATCACCGCGGCGAGTTCGGCGAGTTCGGCGGCATCGGCAGTCGCGTCGATCGCGCCACGCGCCGAAGTGAAGGCCGTGCTCGCCCGCACCCGGTCGAGATCGTCGCCGCGCCAGCCGTTGGCTCGCATCAGAATCTCGGGATAGCCCTGCAGGTAGGTGGCCAGGCGGCCGTAGAGACGCCGCAGTTGATCCTGCTCGTCGAGGTCGTCGCCGACAGTGGCCACGACCGACCAGATCCGCACCGAGGCAGGATCGCGCCCCGCGCGTTCGGCGGCCTCGCGCACCGTCGACACCGCGGTCGCGGTGGCTTCGGCGCTGAGGAAGGTGTGCAGGACGACCGCGTCCGCGATGCGGCCCGCCAATTGCAGAGTCCGTGGGCTCATGGTGACCAGCAGCACCGGCGGTGGCGAATCGAGTGCCACGCCGAGATGCAGAACCGGATAGGAACCGATCGCGCCGTCGTGGCCGATGACCGTCTCCCCGCGCCACAACCTGCGCACGATGTCGGTGATCTCGGCCAGTTGCGCACCGGTCACGTTCGGTACCCCGAGAACCTGCCACAGTGGCGCGATTCCGCGTCCGAGGCCGAGTGCGAAACGTCCGCCACTGAGTTCGGCGAGGGTCGCGCCCATGTTCGCGGTGACGATCGGATGACGCGTGTTGTGGTTGGTCGCCGCGGTGGCGATACCCAGCCTGGTCGACACAGCGGCGAGGGCGCCCGACAGGACCGCGGCGTCTTTGATGTTGAACCGCTCGGAGACGAAGGCGGTGCCCAGCCCGATCCGGTCGGCCAGCACCGCCTCGGCCGCGAGATCGGCGGGGGTGACGGGATGCCGCGACAGCGCGTAATAGCCGAGTTCGGTCAGCTGTGGCGGGAGCTGTTCATCTGCTGACATCGGCAGGCACCTCCGGTGCGTCGATTTCGTAAGTGGTCGAGCGTGATTCGCGTCGCCAGAGGGTGCCCTCGCCTGCCGTGGCCCCCTGCTCGACGAGCCTGCGTTTGAGGATCTTGTTGGTGGCCGTCGTCGGCAGGTCGGCGGCCAGGCGCACGAAGCGCGGCCAGGCCTTGGGGGAGAGGTCGAGTTGCTCGCCGAGGAACGCGGTGAGCTCGCCCGGATCGAGAGAGGCGTTGTCGCGCAGGACGATCGCGGCCATGACGGCGTCGCCGACCCGGTCGTCGGGGACGGCGTAGACGGCGACCCGGCTGACCGCGTCGAGCCGTTGCAGGATCCGTTCGATCGGACCCGCGGCGAGGTTCTCACCGTCGACACGCATCCAGTCGGCGGTGCGACCGGCGAGATAGAGGAAGCCGTCCGCGTCCTTGTAGGCCAGATCGCCCGACCAGTAGAGACCACCGCGAGTCCGCTCGGCGGTGGCTTCCTCGTCGCCGTAATAGCCCATGAACAGACCGGTCCCGTCGGCGTTGACGAGTTCGCCGACGGCCTCGTCCGGATTGGCCAGGGCGCCGTGTTCGTCGAAGACGGCGCACGGGCATTCGGTGACCGTTGCCGAGTTGTACACGGCCACGCCGGGATAACCCTTGCCGATGGAACCCGGCGGGGTACCTGGTTCCCTGGTGATGATGATCGCCAGTTCGGTTGAGCCGAATCCGTCCCACACCGTGCACCCGAAGCGCCGGGTGAACTCGTCGATATCGCGGTCGGTCGCCTCGTTGCCGAAGGCGACGCGCAGCGGATTGTCGGCGTCGTCGGGCTGCTGTTCGGTAGCGAGAATGTAGGACAGCGGTTTGCCGACGTAGTTCATATACGTCGCGCCGCTTCGCCGGATATCGGCGAGGAATGTCGAGGCCGAGAATTTGGCGGGCGCCATGGCTGCCCCGCTGGCGAGGGCCACGCAGTAGCCGCCGAGTATCGCGGCCGAATGGAACAGCGGCATCGACAGGTAGCAGATGTCGTCGGCGCCGAGGCCGAACCGGTCGACGAGCGGCGGTCCCGCGAACGGCACCATCATGTGCGCGAGCCGCACGGGCTTCGGGTTCCCGCTCGTGCCCGAGGTGAAGATGAGCATGAAGGTATCCATCGCGCCCGGCACGCTGTGCGGCATCAATTCTGCTGCACTGTGCAGCAATTCGGCCCAGCGTGGCAGCGAGACGTCGAAGACGGTGACGCCGTCGAGGTCGAGTCCGTCGAGCAGTGCCCGGTGCTCGGCGTCGGTGAGCAGAATCTGGACATCGCCGCGCCGGATGTCGTCGGCGAGGGCCGCGCCGCGCCGGGTGTTGTTGATGCCGACCGTGACGTATCCGCCGAGCGCGCCTGCGGCGAGGCTGGTGAGCATCTCGGCAGTGTTGCCCAGCAGTGTTCCCACGTGCATCGGACGGGCGGGATCGGCGACGGACAGTATCGTCGCGGCCTGGCGTCGTGCCTCGGCGATGTGCTCGCGCCACGTCCAGGTCCGACCGGGGCAGGTGATCGCGAGGGAATCGTCCTCGGCTCGCGCGAGCAGAAGTTCGGTGACCGTTGCAGCCATGGGCCGAATTTAGAACACGTTATCCCCGGCTGTATACAGATTTCAAAAATTGTCTACTCGCCGGATCGGCCGCGCACGGGAGGGATGGTCATTGCCATTCGAGTGCCCCTCATGCTAGCGTCCAGACAAGTGTCCAGGTGAGTGTCCAACGATAGTCCCTTCTCGCCTGTCGTGTCGAAGATTCGGTCGGGTGCTCGGCATCGACACCTCGAAGACCTAGTTGAGGAGATCGACATGGCGATTGTGCAAGCGCTGCCGCAGGCGGCGGATGGTCGACGTCGTCTCGGGTTGAGCAGTCCGGTGCACGGGGGAGCGGTCGGCGACATCGTGGTGAGCACGGCCGAAGAGGTCGGGCAAGCGGTCGCTCGTGCCCGGGTCGCCCAGGTGGCGTGGGCGGCACGTCCGGTGCGCGACCGCGCTGCCATCATCCGTGCGGCCGTCGAGGTCTTGATCGCCCGGCAGGACGAAGTCGTCGACACTCTTCGGGCCGAATCCGGCAAGCCGCGCGTCGAAGCCTTGGCGATCGAAATCTTGGCCTCGTGCGACTTTCTGAACTATTGGAGCCGGCGAGCCAAGCGGGATCTCGCCGATCATCGTGAACGCTTGCACGGCTATATCCGGCCGTTCAAGAAGCTCACCGTGCACTACCGCCCGTTGGGCGTGATCGGCGTGATCACGCCGTGGAACGCACCCTTCGTGCTGTCGATGAATCCGGTGGCGCAGGCGCTGTTGGCGGGCAACGCCGTAGTGCTCAAGCCCTCGGAAGTCACGCCGCATTCGGGCGGTTGGGTGGTGAAGATCCTGCACGAAGCCGGTGTTCCGGCGGATGTGCTGCAGTTGCTTCATGGCGACGGCGAGACGGGCGCTGCTCTCGTCGACGCCGGGGTGGACAAGATCTCGTTCACGGGCAGTGTCGTCACCGGCCGAAAGGTCGCCGAAGCCTGTGCGCGGCAGCTGATTCCGTGCACCTTGGAACTGGGCGGCAAGGACGCCATGATCGTCTGCGACGACGCCGACATCGAACGGGCCGCGGAAGGGGCGGTGTACCTGTCGATGTTCAACAGCGGCCAGGTATGTCTGAGCGTGGAGCGCATCTATGTCGTGGACAGCGTTGCCGACGAGTTCATCCGGCTGGTCCAGCAGAAGGCGAAGTCGCTGACCTACGGTGCCGGTGACGGCACCGATATGGGTCCGATGTGCTGGGATCGCCAGGTGGCGATCGTCACCCGCCACCTCGAAGACGCGAAACGCCGGGGCGCCGTGCTGCTGGTCGGAGGGGAAGCCGACACCGCCGGTGGCCTGTTCTTCGAGCCGACGGTCGCGGTCGAGGTCACCCATGACATGGAACTGATGCGGGAGGAGACTTTCGGCCCCGTCGCGGCGATCATGCGGGTCGCGGACGAGGAGGAAGCGATCCGATTGGCCAACGACTGTCAGTACGGGCTCAGCGGCAGCGTCTTCACCAAGGACACAGCGAAAGCGCTGCGTATCGCCAAGCGTCTCGACACCGGATCGGTTGTCCACAACGACGCCGCCGTGATCTACGGAGTGCCGGAGGCGCCGTTCGGCGGCCGCAAACGCAGCGGCCTCGGGCAGACGAACGGGCGCCACGGCCTGCGCGGATTCACCCACGCTCAGCCGATTCTGCTCGATCGGTGGCAGTTGAAGCGGGAGCGGATCTGGTATCCGTACACCGAGGAGTCGGTCGCGATGATCGCAGGCACTCTGAAGTACGGGTTCGGCAGCGCGATCGCGCGACGCTTGATGTCCTGACGGCAACTCGGATTTACGGCAGGAATTCTTCTGGACCACAGCGCGATTCGATGCGGTGTGGATGTGGTCGACGTGAGTGGAGAACGGGATGAACGGCGAGCGATCGTTGAGTGGGCGCGGGGCGGTCGTGGTCGGCGGCAGTCGGGGGATCGGCTTCGCTGTTGCCGCACTGCTGGCCAAAAACGGTGCGGGGGTGGTGATCAACGGGCGTGACGAGGCGGCCGTCGACAGGGCGGCCAAGGCGATCACGCACTCCGGACATTCGGCTGTGGGAGTGGCGGGATCCGCGGCCGATGTGGCCGTAGCGACCCGAGCGATCGATGTCTGTGTCGAAAATTTCGGCGCCATAGACATTCTCGTCAACTGCGCGGGAATCGCCGAACCGCCCGCCTCGTCGATTCTGGATGCGAAGCCATGGGATTGGCGGGCCCTGCTGGATTCGCATCTCACCACGGTGTTCAACACCTGCCGCGCCGCCGCGCCCCGGATGGTCGAGCAGGGGCGCGGTTCGATGATCAATACGAGCTCTTTCGCCTACCTCGGAGACTACGGCGGGACGGGATACCCAGCGGGCAAAGGAGCGGTGACCAGCCTGACGTTGGCGATCGCGGCGGAGCTGAAAGAGCACGGAGTTCGGGCGAACGTGGTGTGCCCCGGCGCGAAGACGCGCCTTTCCTCCGGATTTGCCTACGAGGCCAAGATTCTCGAACTCTATCGGCGGCAGATGCTCGACGAGATAACGATGCGCAGTTCGCTCGACGCGCCTCCCGCGGACTACGTGGCGCCGCTCTATCAGTTCTTGGCCAGCGATATCGCGGCCGATATCACCGGTGAAATCTACATCGCGGCAGGCGGATTCGTCGGCCGCTTCGAACGCCCCACCCCCACCATCGTGGGCTACCGGGACCATCGGGACGCACCGCCGTGGACCATGGCGGAGTTGCGTCAGATGATCCCCGACCGTGGGGCGGATCGCTCGCAAGCCGCGGGCTGACCCTGTCCGATCTACCGTCCATGGAAGGTGTGCTCATGGCCTTTGTCATCACCCAGCGATGCTGCAACGACGCGAGTTGCGTCGCGGAGTGTCCGGTCGACTGCATCCGGCCGCGACCCGGCGATCCCGATTTCGCGAACGCCGAGATGCTGCATATCGATCCCGATACCTGCATCGACTGCGGCGCCTGCATGGACGCCTGTCCCGTGGACTCGATCTACGACGCCGACGACCTGCCGGTGAACCTGCTGCGCTACGCCGAGATCAATGCCGCCTACTTCCAGCACCGCCCGCTCGACACCGATATCGCCGTCGACGCCGCGCCCGCCCGACTGTCGCGTGCGGCGGGCCGGTTGCGCGTGGCGATCGTGGGCACCGGGCCCGCGGCCTGCTACGCCGCCGAGCATCTGCTCGGCCGGGGCGATGTGGAGGTCGAGATGTTCGATCGTCTGCCGACGCCGTGGGGACTGGCTCGGTACGGAGTCGCTCCCGACCATCCCGAGACCCGCGGCGTCACCACGATGTTCGCGTCGGCGTTCAAACGCGACTCGGTCCGGTTCCACCTCAATGTCGAAGTCGGACGCGATATTTCGCACGCCGAACTGCTGGAGCACTGCCACGCGGTGATCTACGCGGTCGGCGCCTCCGCGGACGGGCGACTGCACATACCCGGCGAGGATCTGCCGGGCAGTCATTCGGCCACCGAATTCGTGGCCTGGTACAACGGGCACCCCGATTACGCCGACCACCGTTTCGACCTGTCCGGTGAGCGGGCGGTCATCGTCGGCAACGGCAATGTGGCGCTGGACATCGCGCGAGTTCTGACCACTGCTCCCGATCAGCTCGCGGGCACCGATATCGCCGATCACGCGGTGGAAGCGTTGCGCCACAGCAATATCCGCCAGGTCCTGCTGCTGGGCAGACGTGGCCTTCGTCAGGCCGCCTACACCGGACCGGAATTCCTCGCGCTCGGGCACTCGTCCGGTACCGATGTCGTCATCGATCCCGCCGATATCGATGACGACGTGGTCGCCGCACTGTCGGATCCTGCCATCGATCCGACGACCCGCCTCAAACTGACCCTGGCGCACGAATACAGCACGCGGGGTATCACCGGCGCACCTCGGCTCGTCGACTTCCGGTTCCGTGTCACCCCTGTCGCGCTGACCGGCGAAGGCCGGGTCGAATCACTTCAGCTGGCACACAACGAGATTCACGGCGGCCCCCAGGGGCCGGTGGCCGTGGCGACCGACCGTGTGGAAACCATCGATACCTCCCTTGTGCTACGTGCCGTCGGCTACCGCGGCAGGCAGGTACCCGGTGTGCCGTTCGACTCGGCCAAGGGCATCATCCCCAACGACGGCGGCCGGGTGCTCGACAGTGCGGGCGCGGTACTACCCGGTGCCTATGCCGCCGGGTGGATCAAGCGCGGGGCGCGAGGCGTGATCGGCACCAACCGTGGCGACGCGGAGCAGACCGTCGCCGGGATCGTCGAGGACTTCACCGCCGGACGCCTGGCCACACCAGCGGGCGACCGGGAAGACCTGCTGGCGCTGCTGTCACGGCGTTGCCCGAATCTCGTCGACCGGGACGGATGGGCGCTGATCGACGCCGCGGAGCGCGCCAACGGCGCTGCGGCGGGCCGTCCTCGGGTCAAGTTCACCCGGGTCGAGGACATGGTCGACACCGCACGTGCGCGATAGCGAGATGCGGGCCGGGCTTGTAGTAGCCCGGCCCGCATCTCGGGGCTCTGTTCTCGGGTCAGAGCCCGGTCAGATCGGCGAGTTTCGCCGCGAGCCGGTCGAGATAGTGCAGCACCTCGGTCTCGGTGCGGTCAGGTAGCCCGTACAGCACGTCGGTGACCCCGGCCCCGGCCCACAGCGCCAACTTGGCCGGGTCGGGTTTGAAGTCCAGTGCGACCACGCGTGGTCGGTCACTGCGCCCCGCGTCGGCCCAGATCTTGTGCAGCAGCGCCAATCGTGCGGTGATATCGGTTTCGGTCGGCGTGGTGATCCAGCCGTCCGCGTTGCGGGTGATCCACTCGAAGGTGCGCTCGGTGCCTGCCGCGCCGATGAGTACCGGGACATGGCGCTGGACAGGTTTGGGCCACGCCCAACTCGGTCCGAACGACACGTAGTCACCCTGATAGCCGGCTTCCTCCTCGGTCCACAGCGCTCGCATCGCTTCGATGTACTCGCGCAGCACCGTGCGCCGCTTGTTCGGCGGCACCCCGTGGTCGGCGAGTTCATCGGTGTTCCAACCGAATCCGGCTCCGAGCGTCACCCGCCCGTCGGACAGATGATCCAGGGTCGCGATCGTTTTGGCCAAGGTGATCGGGTCGTGCTCGACGGGCAGCGCCACGGCGGTGGACAGCTCGATCCGCTCGGTGACCGCCGCCGCCATGGCCAACGACACCCAGGGATCGAGGGTTCGGGTGTAGCGGTCATCGGGCAGCGACGCGTCGCCGGTCGACGGGTGGGCCGCCTCCCGCTTGATGGGTATATGGGTGTGCTCGGGCACGAAGAACGAAGCGAAGCCGCGCTCCTCCGCCGCCCGGGCGGCTACCGCGGGCCGAATGCCGCGGTCGCTGGTGAACAGGACGATCCCGAATTTCATCAGTGTCAACTCTTTCCAGTTCACCACGTCACCACGGAGCGCAGTACGCGGCCGGATTTCATGGTCTCGAAGGCCTTTTCGACGTCGGCCAGGCCGATGCGTTCGGTGACGAACAGGTCGAGGGGCAGGCGCTGTTGGCGATACAGTTCGATCAGCGTCGGGAAATCGCGCTCCGGGAGGCAGTCGCCGTACCAGGAGGATTTCAGCGCGCCGCCGTGGGAGAAGAAGTCCAGCAGCGGCATCTCCAGCCGCATCTGCGGCGTCGGTACGCCGACGAGGACGACAGTTCCGGCCAGATCGCGGGCGTAGAACGCCTGCTTCCACGTCTCGGGGCGGCCCACCGCATCGATCACGACGTCGGCGCCGAAACCGTTGGTGAGCGCACGGATTCGCTGGATGGGATCCTCGGTTCCGGCATCGACGGTGTGGGTCGCACCCAGTGCGGTCGCGCCGGTCAGTTTGGCCGGATCACGGTCCACGGCAACGATGGTGCTCGCTCCCGCCAAGCGCGCCCCGGCGATCGCGGCCGCACCCACGCCGCCACAGCCGATCACGGCGACCGAGTCGCCACGGCTGACGTTTCCGGTGTTGAGAGCGGCCCCCAACCCGGCCATGACGCCGCAGCCGAGCAGGCCGGCCACGGCGGGGTCGGTGGTGGAATCGATTACGGTGCACTGCTTTTCGTGTACCAGCGTTTTGTCCGCGAAGGCCCCGATCCCGAGCGCGGGGGTGAGCGGTGACCCGTCGCCGAGTGTCATCTTCTGCTCGGCGTTGAAGGTATCGAAGCAGTACCAGGGGCGGCCGCGACGGCACGCGCGGCAACTCCCGCAGACCGCACGCCAGTTCAGAATCACGAAATCGCCTACGGCGACATGGGTTACGGCGGTGCCGATCCGATCGACGACCCCGGCTGCTTCGTGGCCGAGCAGGAACGGGAACTCGTCGTTGATCCCGCCTTCGCGGTAGGTGAGGTCGGTGTGGCAGACCCCGCAGGCCAGCACCTTGACGACGACATCATGGGGTCCTGGCTCGGGGATGATGATGTCGACCATCTCCACCTCGGCACCGGCTCGGCGCGCGATAACGCCCCGCACTGTTTCAGTCATCGCGTTCACCACAGGGGGACCGGAGAGGTGCCCAGGCGGTACCAGCCGGGCAGCTTGCCTTTGGAGTTCACTACGCGCTCGATGCGCTTGTTCACGCCGGCGGGCAGGTCGTCGTTGGTGATCATCTCGGTGAACAGCACGGTGAGGTTGCCGTAGTCGAAGAAGTCGCGCTGCCACTTCCATTGGAAGCCGCCGCCGTATTTGAACCAGCTGCCCTGAATGCCGTCGAGGGCGTAGTTCGTGCCGTCGGCGCGTTTGACCTCGCAGACCTGCTTCCACAGGCCGAGCATGTCGCCGGTCTTCTCGTCGGTGACCCAGGCCTGATAGGGGTAGGTCCAGCCATCGAGGCCGTCCATTTCCAGGCCGATCGCGTAATCGCGGATCTCGGTGCGCCCGATCGCCATGAAGTCGTGTTTGGGCCCGTAGTTCCAGCCGTAGGTGGCGTCTTCGGTATAGAACTCCGCCAGTGGCCGCCAGTCACCTGCCTGCTCGCACTCGATGTTCGCCTGCAACCACCGTTGGATCATTTCGTCGAGTTCGGCGCGGGGAAACGACATGAACATTGCTCCGATCTGTACAGCGGACTCCGCACCGCATGGCACCGAGTCCGAGAGATAGCATGTACGGTACACAGGGTGTGAACAAGTGTATAGACACATGTCCAATTTGATGTCCATATTTTGATGGCTGTGCGCAGCACACGGTCGACGAGGGTGTTGAGTTCGGCCCTAGGCCGTGATGAAGGCGGCCCACAGCAACGCCGTGATCGCGATCAGGACCGGTGTGGTGATCCGCGCGACCCGCGCTCGCTGATGGCGAGCGACAACGAAGGGGACAGCCACCGCGGTGACGAGCGCGGCGGGCACCGACAGCACGGTTCCCGCGACGAGTCCGTATCCATGGGGATCGAAGCCGGGGTCGGTCACGAGGCGAAATGCGAGCACGACGTAGATGCATCGCAACCAGACCAACCCGGCGGCAACACCCACAGCACCGGCCATCAGCCGAACTACCCAGCGCAGAGCGGACGGTGGGGAGGAGGCGGGTGGGTTCATCGGACCGCGACCCGGCCACAGAGATTCTCGTGCATGGTCGCCCTCCCGGTGACAATCACAGCACAGCGCCCGAGTCGATGGAAATAGTGTGGCAGAGATCGGCGTCAGCGAGCGGCCTCGTTCAGAACGACTGCCCAGGTAGCGGCAATAGGCCCAGGTTGGCGTCGAGGCCGCCGTCGACGACGAGGATGGTGCCGGTGATATATCCGGCGGCGGGCGAGGCGAGAAAGCAGATCGCCTCCGCCTGTTCTCGGGGCTCTGCGAATCGTCCGAGCGGAATCCGGCGCTCGATCGCGGCGAGCAGCGCCGGGTCCTGCTGGACCCCTGCGGTGATCCCGGTGCGGGTGAGGCCGGGGCGATGGCATTGATCCGAACGCTTTGGGCCGCATAGTCGATCGCGACCGCGCGGACCAGATTGATCAACGCGCCTTTGGACGCGTTGTAGGCCCAGTTTCCGGCATCGCCCCGCAGACCCGCCACCGACGCTGTCAACACCGCCGAGCCCCCGAATCGACGCAACGGCAGGTGCGCCTACGGCCGGTCGCCCTTACTTTTCGTCTCCGGGATCGGTCGTGTGGTGATGATCCAGCGGCGGGGTGAGTTCGTCGACCACGACCAGATTCCCGCCGGACTGTTTGGCCCGGTACATCGCCGCGTCGGCGGATTGCAGCAGTCGGTCCGCAGTCGGGTGGGGACATCGCGGACAGGCTGTCGCGTCGAACACCGCCACCCCGACGCTGGCGGTAACCCCCACCGCGGCCTCTGCGGGTTCGGCGACCGCACAGCGCAACCGCTCGGCTTCGCCGCGCGCGGCAGCCGCGGCGGCGGGAACAGCGACGACGAACTCCTCGCCCCCTGTCCGGGCCACCACCGCCGTCTCACCGGCCGCATCGCGCAACCGCCGCGCCGTCCGAACCAGGACGATGTCGCCGATGCGGTGGCCCCAGGTGTCGTTGACACTCTTGAAGCGGTCGAGATCGAAACAGATGACACAGATCGAGAGGTTGCGGTCCATCAGCAGCGGGAGTTGGTTCTCGAGGCCGCGTCGGTTCAGTAGTTCGGTCAGCGGGTCCGACAACGATTCCGTGCGCAACAGCCAATAGAGGAACTGGAACGCGGGGACCGCGATGAATACCGACGAGAGCAGCAGCGCGACCGCGACCGCCAGGTGGATGCCTCCGCCGCCGGTGGCGATCCGCACCGACAACACCAGCACCGACAGCAGCGACCAAGCCGAATGCACGGCCAGCGCCCGGGTGTTGTGGAAAAAGCTCAGATAGCTGCCGGTGCCGAGGAGTAGTACCGTGCCCATTGCCCCGAACAGCCGATCCTGCAACTGCAGGAACTCCATCGTGAACAGCACATCGGCACAGGCGATCAGCACCAGCGACTCGGTCCTGCTCGGCCAGGGCAGCAGCCACCAGCGCAGCGCCCACAGGGTCCCGGACAGCACCCCGATCGTCGAAGCGATGCCGGGATGACCGGGCGGCCCCACCGGTGTTCCCGCGATCACCGCGCCCATCACCGCGATCGTCGCTCCCGCGAGGCCGATCAGGAGCTTCAGCGGCAGCAGCGCCGATCTCGCCGCGAGGGTGCGCACCAGCCATCGGTAGTCGGCCTGGTCCACCCACCAGGCCCGCAGCGTCTTGCTGTCATTCATCGACTCACCCTTGGTCCCGACCGCATCGCCCGCCTCGTTTCCTCGTCGAGAGCGAGAACTCCAGGAGATCCCACCAGCTGATCGGCAGTAGTCTAGGTCGGACCTGCGCATACCCGACGCCTGCGTACGTGTCACAGCAGGCGCGGACATGCCCGGGCGCGCTACGTTGCAGCTCGTGACAGAAATTTCAGGAAGCGCATCCCGTGATGAACGGCGACCGGACGTCGAACGACGGCTGATCGCGGCCGTCTCGGATCTCTGCGCTGACGGTGCGCGCTTCGCCGATCTGAGCATTTCGCGGATTGTCAGGGCGGCGGCGATCGGACGTGCGACGTTCTATCTGTATTTTCCGGATCGATCGGCGTTCTCGCTGCGCCTTGTCGATCACGTTCGCGCGGAGTTGGCCGGGAGTGTCGCAGCAGTGTGGCGAGCCGCCGGGGATCGCGGTGCGTTGGAAGCGGCCCTCGCCGATTTCGTCGAGATATTCGCGCGCGAGTACCCGTTGATCACCGCGGTGATGGATGCGGCTGTCACTGATGCACAGGTGGCCGGGCGTATGGAGGACAACGTGCAAGCGTTCATCGCCGAATCCGCTCGCACTATCGAACTCGCTCAACAGCGGGAAACTGTTCGCGGCGATCTGCCTGCCGTCGAGACCGCCTCGGCACTGGTCTGGATGGTGGAGCGCACCTGCTCCCGAATGATCGGTGGCAGCGATGAGCAGGAACGTGCGCGCCTGACCCGAGCGCTGACGACCATTATCTGGCACAGCCTCCATGCGTGAGGATTTGAGGTTGGACAGTGTGTCTAACCCCTGTTAACGTCGTAGTGCATGACGACCACGCGCTTTCTGAACCGAGACCTCGCGCACAACCGTTTCGATCCTCGTCTCGTGCGGCGGTTGGAACAGGGTCTCGAAGAGGCGGACTCGCTCGCCGACGCGGTGGTCGCTTCCTTCGGCTCGAGTCCGCAACACTCGTTCCGCGCCGTCAACGCGTGGCTCGATGATGAAACCGGTGTTCCGGACAGTCTCGCGACCATGCTGGAGCCGATCGCCGAGCTCCCTGATTGGCTCGATGGGGACGCGCTCGAGCGAGGTTCGACGGCGTTGTGGCGCAATGGGATCCTGTGGATCGGGCTGAGTTTCAACTGCGCGGCGCTGGCGGCCGGATATCAATCGGGGGCAGGGGTCAAACCACTCACCTTCACCGGCGAATTGAACTACCGGTCTCGCCGACGAATGCAGGAGACCGGACGGTGGTTTCTCGCGGCGACGTCACCCGGGGCATTGCGACGAAACGGTCCAGGCTTTCGGGAGACCGTGCGCGTCCGATTCATGCATGCCGGCGTGCGCAAACGCATTCTCCAGTCCGGCGAATGGAATCAGGAGGCGTGGGGGGTGCCGATCAACCTCACCGATACCGCCTACGGCGTGTCGGGGGAATTCTCGACGATTCCGCTGGCGGCCATGCGCGATGCGGGAGTGCACTTCACCGAACGCGACCTCGATGACATCCAACATATGTGGCGCTATATCGGTTACCTGCTCGGCGTACCCGACGACCTGCTGCCCTACAACGCGGCACGAGCCAGGGAAATCATCGCGATCAAAGACCTCACGGATACACCCGCCGACGCAGATTCGCGACAGCTGGTGAAGGCGTTGATCGAAAACGGGTTCGACCCGGCTACCGTACTGCCGAAGTCGATGATCGGCATCGGCACCCGCCCTCTCGTCGCGACGCTGTATGCACTGACCCGACGATGGGCCGGCGAGGAAGTGGCCGACAGTCTCGGCCTGCCGAACACGAGTCTGAAGTACCTACCGACGCTCCTGCGCCCCGCGGTGCGGGCCGGCGAGGTCGCGCGGCGATGGGGCCTGCGTGACGAACAGCGACTGGCCCGCCGGACCCGGGCGAGCTTTCGAGAGCTGCTCGACGACGCCCGGGCACCATCGACCGTCGCCGCCGAAGCCGTTGTGCAAGCCGCCCTGTGAAACGTCGGTGGCAGTCTCGGAATAGTCGCGAGGAGGCCCGCGTTGCCTTCGGCATGACCGGTGATGATCTCGGAAAATTCGGTGTGTGGCGGCATTACAAGGGGTTCACCCCAGCGGCGGCCCGCGAGATCGAAGAATTGGGATACGGCGCGTTGTGGCTCGGCGGTTCGCCGCCCGCGGATTTACCGGTGACCGAATCGCTGCTGGAGGCGACGGAGTCGCTGACTGTCGGCACCAGCATCGTGAACATCTGGACGGCACCGGCGGACATCGTCGCCGAATCCTTTCACCGGATCGACCAGCGATTTCCTGGCCGCTTCCTGCTCGGCATCGGGGTCGGCCATCGCGAGGCCAACGGCACGGAGGCGATCAAGCCGTATGACGCGCTAGTGGCCTACCTGGACGAACTCGACGCGGCGGGTGTACCGAAGGAGCGCAGGGCATTGGCGGCGCTCGGCCCCCGCGTCCTGAAACTCGCCCGAGACCGGACCGCGGGCGCACTGCCCTACCTCGCCCCGCCCAGCCACACCGCGATCGCCCGCGAAACCCTCGGCGGGAGTGCGCTACTCGTCGCGGAGCAGAAGGTGGTCCTGGATGAGGACGCGGCGCGGGCGCGTGAGGTTGCCAGGGGCACGCTGTCGATGTATCTGGGCTTGGTGAACTATCTGGGCAATCTGCGCCGCTCGGGATTCTCCGAGGAGGACATCACCAAGCCAGGCAGCGACAGGCTCGTCGATGCCCTCGCCATCCACGGCACACCCGCCGAGGTCGGAGCCGGGTTGGTGGCGCACCTGGACGCGGGTGCCGATCATGTCGCGGTCCAGCCGTTGAACGAGGACTACCTCGCGGCACTCCGCGCGCTGGCCGCGGTGCTGCCCTTCGAGCGGTGAAGTACAGTACGGTCAGCCACGCCGCCGGTCTCGGGGTCCCGCCGACCACGCTGGTGCACCACCCCACATCACGCGGAAGGCGTCACTGCGAGTGGACAGTTCGCCGATCAGGTTCGACAGCTCCCGGTCGTAGGGGTTCTTCCCCGCCTCGATGCGCAACGCGCCCACCGCGAACCGGGCCATCTGATCCCAGTCGGTGTAGAACCGCCAGGCCGCGGGGCTGAGAAACGCGAACCGGGCGACGTTCGCACCGCAGGTCGCATCGGCGTACATCTCCGAGTGCAGGGCCCGCCCCAGCGCGTTGGCGGCCAGCGTAGCGAGGCGGTTGTTCAGGCCAGCGGTGGCGGGAGAGCAGTTGAGGTCCGTCGTCTTGGGGGGAAGTGCTACAGGATCGGTTGCAGATCACCGGGCTTCCACGTCTGGTCGAAGAACTCTTGGCCAGGTCCGTACAGGCGCAGGATCGCGAAGTATCCCTTGCCGGGCACCGTGCGTAGCCAGTTGCTGTCCTCGGCTGCCGCGGGTTTGTCCGGGCCGAAGTAGACGTCGTGGGAGCCGTCGGGATTCGCGATCGGCTTGTCCATGGCATTGATCGAGGGGAAACGCTGACCGTTGTCGAGGCCGGAGGCGGTGACGCTGTCATAGACCGCGATCGACCAGAACAACGCGGCCGGGATGTCCGGCGGCAAGCGCAGGACGTAGGCGCGGGCACCGTCGAGCCAGTCGCCATTGGCGTCTTTCATGGTCGCCGGATACTTCGCGCCCTTGCCGACCAGGTCGACGACCATCCCGGGTGAGTCGGAGTACGCGGCTGTGAAGAACGCGCTTCGCTGTTCGAGGTTGGTGAACGTGGTGCTGGACTGGAATTCGGTGTTCTGCCCGGCGAAGGTGTTGACCCACGGCTGCCCGGGATAGTAGGTCCCACCGGGCTCGAGCGGCAACAGACTCGTCACCGTCACCTTCGAGAGTTTGAACGCGGTGCGAGCCGCCTTGTCCAAGAGCTCACGGTCGGGTGGCGTCGGTGCGAACTTTCGCCCTTTCTCGATTCCCAGGGTGTGCAGGAACCCGCGCAGGTCCAGGTCGTAGGGATCGACGGCCTCCCGCTGGATGAAGCGATCGAGCAGCTCGAAATACGTTCCGTCGCTGGGGAACAGCATGTCGCAGGCGACGCCCGAGGCGTGCGGGAACCGCATCGGTTGTGCGTCGTCGCGAGCGCCCATGGGGTAGACGACAGTCTGCTCGATGCGGGTGACAGCGTCGGACAGGTCGGCAGGGTCGGTGAAGAAGGCACGCCAGAACAGGAAGACGTTGTTGGTCCGCGAGCGGTAGACGTAGCCGTCTTCCGGTTGCGGACCTTGATAGCCGGGTGGCAGCAGGACATAGGTGCCACCGGCCCCTCGGTCCGGTCCGGCCAGGCCGACATCGCCTTTCCAGGTGTGGCCGTCGATTGTCGGGCCGACGATCGGGCGCTGCCAGAAGTCGTCGAACATGCCCTGTACTCCGGCGGGGGCTTCGACCACCAAAGGACCGTATTCGCCGAGATCGAGGTATCCCATCGCGTAGACGACGTCGAAGTTCGGTGTGGTCACCAAGGTCTTGGCGTCGATGCGGTCTTGCCAGATGGGCAGAACGTTGTAGCCGCCGCCGAAGGTAGCCTCCGAGGCTTCTTTCATCGCCCAGATATTGATGGCGGGCAGGGCCCACAGGTAGCTCTGGACCGCGCGCTGGAAGATCAGTTCGTCACGCAGGCTCCGGGTGGTCTGCGCAGTCGGGAAACCGCCCTCGAACGCGGCGTTGGCGAGCTCATCATAATGGTCCACGCTCGGGGCTCCTCCGTTCCAGAAAGTCCGTTCGCTGACCACGCAACCTTCGGCCGCGGCCGGAGTCCTCACCCACAGGGGATGAAATGCGGTCAGGGCCATTGCCGCGCGCCGACCGAGGAGCATAGGCGTTCGGGGATGGGTGGGTGCTGCACTCTTCCATCATGGCGCCTCAGAGTTGTGGCGGTGCGCGGCCCAGCGGGTCGAAGTCACCCCGGACGGGTGATGCGCGGTGGCGCGCGCGGGGTGATTGTCGGGAGACCGTACACCCGAGTTCACAGGAGCGCGCATGTGCCAGGTTTCCAAACCTGCCAGTTCGGCTACCGCGGCTATCAACCGTGCGGCGACGCAGAGCTATGACATGGATAACCGGGACGACTTCATCGACGCGCAACGTGGCCTGATCGCTGCGCTGCCCGTTCCGGTGTACTCCGACGTCGACAGCTCCCACGTAGTCTTCGATCCTGCCGAGTTCGACTATCTGCGCGGTGACCCACCGACCCCGGACTCGGTGAACCCGAGCCTGTGGCGACAGTCGCAGCTGATCAGCCTCGGCGGACTGTACGAGGTGACCAAAGGCGTGTACCAGGCACGCAACAACGATATCGCCAACCTGACCGTGGTCGAGGGCGAGGACGGGATCATCGTCATCGACTGCATGGCCGGAGTCGAATCCGCCAGGCAGGCAATGGCGCTCATCCGTGAACACGTCACCGACAAACCGGTGAAGGCGGTCATCTACACCCACACCCATATCGACCACTACGGCGGTGTGAAAGGTGTGGTGTCAGCGGAGGACGTAGCTTCGGGCAAAGTGCCGATCATCGCGCCGGGTATGCAGTTCGACAAGTACGCCATCGGGGAGAACGTCATCGCCGGAAATGCGATGGCGCGCCGAAGTTTCTACGCCTTCGGCTCCCTGCTGCCGCCTGGTCCACAAGGGTTCGTCACCTGCGGTATCGGTATCGCCTCCACCCACGGCCCGCAGATCTCCTATATCTCGCCGACCGACCTGATCACCGAAACCGGCTCCCGCCGGGAGATCGCCGGTATCGAGTTCGAATTCCTCTACGCGCCCGATACCGAGGCGCCCGAGGAGATGCATATCTGGATTCCACAGCTCAAGGCCCTCACCTGCGCGGAGAACGCGAACCATTCGCTGCACAACATCCAGACGCTGCGCGGCGCCCGCACCCGCGACGCCCGCAACTTCGCCCGCTACCTCGACGAGACTCTGCAACGCTGGGGTGACGAGGCCGAGGTGCACTACGGGCCGCATACCTGGCCGGTGTGGGGCAACGCCAACGTCACCGGTTTCCTCGAATCCCAACGCGACACCTACAAATACATCCACGACCAGGCGCTGCGCCTGGCCAACAAGGGCTACACCCCGCTCGAGGCGGCCGAGGTGATCGAGCTGCCGGAAGAATTGGGACGTAACTGGGCCAACCGCGGCTATCACGGCACCCTGCATCACGACGTGCGCGCTGTGTACACGAAAGAACTCGGTATGTGGGACGGCGACCCGGTCTCGCTGCACCCGCACCCGCCGGTCGAAGCCGCCGCACGGTTCGTCGAATTCGCCGGTGCTGACAACATTCTCGCTGAAGGTCAGCGCGCAATCGACGCCGCCGACTACCGATGGGCCGCGGAGATCCTGCACAAACTGGTATTCGCGCAACCGGACAACCAGCGGGCCAAGGATTTACAGGCCGACGCCTACGAACAGATGGGGTATCAGGCCGAAGGCCCACAATGGCGCGGCATCTTCTTGTCCGCTGCACTGGAATTACGCGAGGGTGCCCAGCCACCCCCGTACGTGACGGCCAGCCAGGACAGCATCCTGGCCATGCCGATCGACATCCTGTTCGACTTCGTCTCGGTGCACATCATCGGTGAGAAGGCGGCGGACGTGGATCTGCGGATCGACCTGGACTTCACCGATGCCGCCGAGCAATGGACGATGTGGATCCGCCGCGGTGTACTCAACGCCCGGCGCGGCAAATCCGGCCGGGCGCAGCTGACGGTGGCTGGGCCGAAGCCGTTCCTGGTCTCGGTGCTGCTCGAGCCCGATACCGCGGCGAAATTGGCCCAAGCCGGCAAGATCGCCCTCACCGGCGACGCGACGGTGCTCGGCACCTATGGTCCGTTGCTCGACGAGTTCGATCCGGCTTTCCCGATTGTCACTCCCTGAGAGGAACGAGCCGGACCAGCTTCCCTACGGCGGCTTACACCATGGCCGCGAGGTATTCGTCGAGTCGATCCTCGGCGCGATGATGGGCTACGCCGGCGTGGCCATCACCGATACCGAGGTGTACGAGGGGCCGGCCGGCGTCATCGGAACCCTCACCGGAACGCTCACGGTCCACACCACCGGTGAGCAGTACCCGCTGACTATGGTAGAGATCCACCAGGTCGACAACGGCACCGTGCGAAAGATCGACGTCTACACCAAGAACCCCGACGAGCTCGCCGCGTTCTACGCACGCGCCGAGGCGGGCACCCACTAGCGCCCGTCAGGGCGACGAGCACGGGGTGGGCCACCGCCGTCAGCGGTCGAGCCGGGCATCAGCCGCCGAATCCGCCGTCGATGTTCAAGCTGGCGCCGGTGATGTAGGCGGCCTCGGGCCCGGCGAGGAAGGAAACGAAAGCGCCGACCTCCGCCGTGGTTCCGAATCGGTCGACCGCCATCACGCCGAGCATGGCCGACGCGGCTGGTCCATCGGCCGGGTTGGCATCGGTGTCGACCGGGCCCGGCTGCACATTGTTGATCGTGATTCCGCGCGGAGCGAGCTCGCGGGCGAGTCCACGGGTCAGGCTGGACAGCGCGCCTTTGGTCATGGCATAGATCGAGCCGCCGGGAAAGGGCATGCGGTCGGCATTGATGCTGCCGATATTGATGATCCGCCCGCCCTCGCCCAAGTGCGCCAGCGATTCTCGGATGGCGACGATCGCCGAGCGCACATTGACCGTCAGCATCGCGTCGATCTGCGCCATCGTCATGTCGGTGATCTCGGTGAAACTGCCGACACCGGCATTGTTGACCAGGATGTCGAGGCCGCCGAACCGGTCGACGGTGTACGCCACCGCGGACACCACATCCTCTTCGGCCAGGCTGTCCGCACGGATCGCGTGCGCGACGCCTCCTGTCGCGGCAACGGCGTCGGTCACGTCTTGCGCGCGCTCCTTGGAGTTCGCGTAGGTGAATGCCACCCGTGCCCCGTCGGCAGCCAATCGGGCGACGATGCCCGCGCCGACGCCCCTGGATCCGCCTGTCACCAGCGCGGTCTTACCTTCGAGCGGTCCTGTCACCATGTGCGGCATCCTTGATTTCGAGTTATGGAGTGATTGATCAAAAATTGCAGACGGTGACGCGTCTTGTCAATTATTGAACGTTCACTCCATAACTGGTACGGTCGAAAGATGGCCAGGCCGAGGAAGTTCGATGAGCAGGCTGTGCTCACTGCCGCGAGATCGACGTTCTGGCGCGATGGCTACGCGGCCACGTCGGTCCAGGACCTCACCGACGCGACCGGGGTCGGCACGCAGAGCCTGTATGGGGCGTTCGGCAACAAGCACGACTTGTTCGTCCGGATCCTGGAGGACTACTGCGCGCGCCAGTCCGCCGGGCTCGAAGCCGCCATGGCGGCCGACCCGAGCCCATGGCACGGACTCGCCTCGGCGGTCACCTTCGAAGACGGCGGCCGTCTGGATCTACCGCCGCAAGGCTGCCTGATGGCCAACAGCGCCGCGGCTCTGAGCTCCCAAGACGAGCAGGTCAAGGCCATGGCCTGCCAGGCATACGCCGGGACGCTCGAACTGTTCGTTCGACAGATCGATCTGGCCAAAGCGGCGGGTGAGATCGATGCGGGCATCGATGCCGAGCAGACTGCCCGCGCACTGATCGCTGTCATGCAGGGAATCGAATTCCTGCACAAGTCAGGCATCGGTGACGACGAGCTACGTCGTGCGAAGAGCGCGGCGCTGCAGATGATCGAGAGCGCCCTCGCGCGCTGACGACTCACCCATCCGCCGACACCATTTCCAGGGAAGAAACCGTGACAACAATCGCCATCATCGGCGCAGGCGAGGTCGGTAGTCAGATCGCCCGTGCGGCCATCGCGAACGGCTACGACGTCGTCATCGCCAACTCGCGCGGACCCGAGACCCTCCGTGACTTGATCGCTGAACTCGGCCCCTCGGCGCGCGCCGCGTCAGCGGCCGAGGCAGCGGCGGCCGGTGAATTCGCCGTGGTGGCCGTGCCGCTCGAGCTGATCAACAATATGCCCGTCGACCAGCTCGCGGGAAAGGTCGTCCTCGACACGAACAACTACATGGCGTGGCGCGACGGCCGGTTCCCGGTGGTCGAATCGGGCGCGAAGACAGTGCACGAGCTGCGCCAGGAACATCTCCCCACGTCCAAGGTGGTCAAGGCATTCACCCATATCCAAGCTCCCCGCATCACCACAGCGGGTCGACCCGCGGGGACGCCGGGGCGGCTGGCGTTGTCGGCGTCGAGCGACTTTCCCGAGGCGATAGAATTCGTGACACGCCTGTACGACCAGTTCGGCTTCGACACCGTCGACAACAGTCCGCTCAGCGAATCCTGGCGCAGTGGTCCCGGCCAGCCCGCATGGGTCGCGCACGAGTCCCAGACTCGTCCGGAGTTGATCGCCAACCTCGCCGCCGCGCGACGAGATGTTGTGGTCTGAAGGCTGACCGACATCTGCGGGTGTACGAGGAGCTATTCCGGGTCCGCGGCAGAGCGGCTCTCGGCGGTGGTGGCGAGGTATTCGCCCAATTCCTGGGTCAACGTGCGGTCGAGCGCTTGGACGAGACTGTGCTGCACGGCGGCAACGGCAACGTCGCGCAGGTGATTGATCATGGTGGTGGTTTCGGCGATCTCGGCGTCGGTGGTCGGTAGCCAGCCGGGGCCGTGCAGTTCGACGAGATGGTCGCGGGTGACGGTGAACATCTGATGGGCGATGTCGTCGAGACGATGCTGGACCACTGCCTGTAGGTCGGCCAGGCGGCGTAGGTCGAACTTGTACTCGCGTAAGTCGACGAAGGTCTCGAGCAGGAGCGGATCGGTGAATTCCACCATGTCGCCGCGGACTCGGAGCACCCCGAGCTCGCTGAGGCGAGTCAGCATCGTCGGGTCGTTCGCCTCGGCGCCGAGGAAGGTCGCGACGAGTTCGAGGGGGACCTCGAGTGAGGCGTCGACCGGGTCGGGGGTCGCCGTACGCGGCAAACCGAGGACATCGACGAGATCCTTGCCGGTTTCCCAGCTGGTGATGAAGTCGGCGATGTGCGCGGTGGTGAAGCCGCGTTGCAGCAGCGCGTCGATGAGTTTCAGGCGCTCGAGGTGGGTGTCGTCGTAGATCAGGGCGCGCCCGGCGCGGGCGGTCGGCACCGGGAGCAGTCCGCGCTCTTGATACGAGCGCACGTTGCGGGCGGTGGTTCCTGCGGCGCGGGCGAGATCATCGATGCGGTACTCCGACACCCGTCTCGTCTCCTGTTCGTCTCGCGGCCACCGAGCAGGCACCGGCTTGTGTCCATGTCCCCGGGATGCGTCCTCGGGGACATGGACACAGGGATCGTTGTCACCCTAGCCGAGCGGGACCACGGCATGGTCGCTGGTTCCGATCACCGATTCCGCGTCGGCGGGGGTGAACAGGAAGTCGTCGGGGTCGACGTCAGCCAGTTGCCGAACGTACTGGGTGCCGAAGCCGGGGAACATCGTCGCGTTGAAGCCGTCCTCGGTGAGATACCAACTGCGGCAGCCGGAATTCCACGTCGTCGCCGTCAGACGCTGCTGTAGCTGCTCGTTGTACCGGTCCTGTTTGTCGCGGCGCACTTCGAGGGTGCGCAGATTCTGCGTCAGGATCATGCCGATGGCGTCGGTCAGGTAGTCGATCTGCGCTTCCATGTACACCAGCGCCGAATTGTGGCCGGGTCCCGAATTCGGTCCGAACGTGAGGAACAGGTTCGGGTATCCGGCCACGGCGACACTCTTGAACGCGTAGGCCCCCTTGCTCCATTCGTCAGCGAGGACCCGTCCGTCGCGGCCGGTCACCGGGATCGGGCTGCCGGTCTTGGAAACCTCGAATCCGGTGGCGAAGACGATGGCGTCGAAACGGTGCTCGATACCCTCGGCGGTGCGGATGCCGTGTTCGCTGATGCGGGCGATCGGCCAGGTGACCAGCGTGCAGTTGTCCTTCTGCAATGCCGGGTAGTAGTCGCTGGTCATCAGCAGCCGCTTGCAGCCGGCGCGGAACCCCGGGGTGAGCTGGCGGCGCAACCACGGGTCGCGCACCTGGGAACGCAGGTGCAGCTTGGCCACCGATTCCACGACCCGGGTCAGCGGCGTGTTCCAGACGACCCCGAGCGCCACCGACTCATGCCCCCAGAACCAGCCTCGGCGGGCGAGGGTCTGGGTGACCGGCAGCCGACGATACATCTGCTTGGTTCGCCGACTGGTCGGTCGGTTGACCCGAGGTAGCACCCACCCCGGAGTCCGCTGGAATACCTTCACCGTCGCGGCGCGACGGACGAGTTCGGGAACGATCTGCACGGCACTGGCGCCGGTGCCGACCACCGCGACCCGTTTACCGGTGAAGTCGTAGTCGTGATCCCAGCGTGCGCTGTGGATCTTGTGCCCCTGGTAGTCCTCGATCCCGGGAATACTGGGAAGACTGGCATTGGACAATGGTCCAGAGGCGATGACGATCGTGCGCGCCTGCACTGCGCGCTTACGCCCTGCCATGGCGATGGTCCACAGGCCGCTCACCTCGTCGAAGGTGGTTCCGGTGACGTTGTGCCCGAACCTGATTCGGGCCCGCAGGTCGAATTCGTCGACCATCGACTCGATGTAGTCGAGTATCTCGGAACTGCCGGAGTAGGTGTGCGACCAGTCGGGATTGGGCGCGAAGCTGTAGGAGTACAACCGCGAGGGAATGTCACACGCGGCGCCGGGATAGGTGTTGTCGCGCCAGGTGCCACCCACCTGTGACCCGCGTTCGAAAATAGCGAAGTCGGTGATCCCTTTCTGGCGCAACCGAATCGCGGTACCGATGCCCGCGAAACCCGCGCCGATGATCGCCACATCCAGCGGCTCGGCGGCGCTCACGCGACCGGCTCGTAGGTCAGTTCCTTGGACCAGGTCGGCTGTGGTCCGAGGAAGCGGTCGGGAACACGTGCGGTCAGTTTCACCAGCGCGTCGGCGAGCAGATGGTAGGGGTGATCGCGGTTGATCACCCAATTGGCGTGCATCTTGACGATGCGGTACATGGGTACGCGGTTGGCGATCGGATTGCGTTCACCGACAGCCCTGAAGCGTCGCATTGCCGTGTACAGGCGTTCCTCGTCCACGCCCAGGTCGACAACATTATCGCGCATCTTGTTCAACAGCGGCACATAGCTCAGAACGCCGATGAGGAACGAGGGCTTGGCCCAGCCGCCGACCAGATCGATGAGCAGTTTGCGGGCGGGGGAGTGGCCGAGCAGTTCCATGACCGCGTAGTCGGTGGCCAAGTGCCGGGATTCGTCGGCATTGATCTTCTTGAACGCGTCCTGCGCGACCGGGTCGGTGACCTCGTCGGTGATGAATTTGATCAGCGCGCCGTCGAGAGCGACCTCGAGCATCGGAATGACCGTGCCGAGGAAGGAAAGCGACATGCCGTCGGCGTGCTTGTCGAGGAAGTCGATCACCAGTTTGACGTTGATATTCGGTTCCGGGATCTCGTCGCCGTCGAGCATTCCCCAGCGGCGCATCAGCGCCAGTTCGGCGTTGGCGTGGCGCTGTTCTTCGGCGTGGAAGTAGCGGTAGATCTCACGCAACGTCTCGGTGGGCGCCTTTTGCGCCATGGCGGCGAATCCGCGGGCGCCGACGTTCTCGATCCACATCAGGTCGGCCATGAACGGCTTCAGTTTGGCGTGCAACGCGGGGTCGACGAGTTCGGCGCCCGGTGCGTCCCAGTCGATATCGGCCAGTGCCCACTGTCGGGCCTTGATCTTGGCCAGCATGTCGTCGAAGTCGAAGGACATCTCAGACTCCTGTCTTCTCGGTGTCGGTGGTCGTGACGGGCTTCGGATTCGAATCTGCTTGCGGGAGCAGGCGATTGAGGGTGCCGAGGCCGCGGGTGTAGAGGGTGGGGAATTGCCGCTTGAGTAGCCAGATCAGCCGTGCGTCGAGCTGGGGCAACACATAGAGGCGGCCTCGGTCGTTGGCATCGAGGGTCATCCGGGCGACGCGCTCGGGGGAGTAGCCGGTCCAGCGCATCAGCGTTTCGGCCAGGTTCATCGCCGTGGCGTCGATGCGGCCGTCGCGGGCGACATTGGTCTTGACGAAGGTCGGGCACAGCACGGTGACCGCGACTCCGCTACCGGTGAGCTCAGCGGCCAGTGTTTCCGACAGCGACATGACCGCGGCCTTGGAGACGTTGTAGGGCCCCATGGTCGGTGCGGCGGCGAATCCCGCCGCCGACGCGACATTGATGATGCCGCCGCGTCCGGCGGCACGCAGTTGCGGGGTGAACAGCTCACAGCCGTGGACCACACCCCACAGGTTGATGCCGAGTGCCCATTGCCAGTCGTCGAGACCGATGTCGCCGACAGGGCTACCGCCGATGCCGACGCCGGCGTTGTTGATCACCAGGGTGGGTGGCCCGCCCAAGAGCAACTCGGTGTGCAGTGCCAGGCTCTCCATGTCGCTGCGGGAGGCGACATCACAGAACAGGGCATGCGCGGTCGCGCCGTGCACGCGTTCGATCAATCGCACCGTCTGCTCGGCCCGGTCTTTGTCGATATCGGCGCACACCACCTGGCCGCCGCGGGCCGCGAGTTCGAGCGCGAACGCCCGCCCGATGCCGCTGCCCGCCCCGGTGACCACGGCCTTGGCGCCATAGGATCGACGGCTGTTGCCCGGTAGATAATCCAGTATTCCCACGGTCAGCTCACTCGCTCTCGGGTCGAGGTATCGGATGCCGCCAGTGCGTCGGCGATGAAGCGGGCCGCTCGGCGCAGCGCCGGTGCGGCCTCTGGCACCAACAGCGGCAGGGCCTGGAAGACATGGACCTGTCCGGGCCACAGCTCTAGTTCGCAGGAGCTGCCGGCCGCAGTCACCATCTCGCGCAGGTGCACGGCATCGCCGACCAGCATTTCCGTGTCGCTGGCCTGCACGAACAGCGGCGGCAGCGCCGTGCCGGGCGGGATTGTCAGCCGCAGTCGCGGCGAGTCGGCCGGTTCCTGCGCCATGTACAGCTCGGCAGCGCTGCGGCCTACGCGCGCCGAGGCCATGGCTTCGGTGCCGTGGCGCTGATGGTGCTCGGCCAACCTGAACGAAAGATCGATCAGCGGCGAGAACAGCACGGCACCGGCGGGCTGCGGGGTGGTGGTCCTGGCGTTGTCCAGCAGGAGGTCCATCGTCAGATGGCCGCCGGCGGAGTCGGCCGCGATGAGCACATCCGTTGCGCGGTAACCGTTTCCGAGCAGCCACCGATACCCGGCCCCGACATCGTCGGCGGCGGCCGGGAACCGGTGCTCCGGCGCGAGCCGGTAGTCGATCACGAATACCGGCAACCCGGTCTCCCGTGACAGTCGGGCCGCCAGACCGCGGTGTGTCCGCGCCGAGCAGAGCACGTATCCGCTTCCGTGGACGAAATAGATTGCCCGGTCGCCGAATTCGACATCCGCGGCCCGAACCCATTCCCCGCGCACCGCGCCGGACCGCACGGGCGTGACCCGGGTTCCACTAGGGGGCGGTCCGCCCACGGCCATGATCGCGGCTGTCATCGTTCTGGCCGCGGCTATGCCGAGTCGATTGTGCGGAAGTGCGCAGTTGATCGGACGGAGCACGTGGTGGCCCGCTGTCAGTGCCAGCCGGGATCGTCGTGAAGGTGGCACCGCCACCACGTTCGCCAACCGTGAGGTCGCCGTTGACCTTGTTGTTGTCATGACCTCAGTGTCATCAGCTTATGTGCCATTTGTCAATGGCACATTTGTGGTCCACGCTGTGGCTGCAGGGGCGCCGAGACTCGATACCCGCCACGAGGGAGTTGCACGACGATGTCAGCCACAGGGCTCGAACAGCACATCTACCAGGTGAAAGTCCGCGATGTCATCCGGGAGACAGCGGATGCGGTGTCGTTGACGCTGGATGCGGTGGCGGGTCCGGAAACCCCGTTCGACTACCAGCCGGGACAGTTCCTGACACTGCGGGTGCCATGCCCGAACGGGTCGCTCGCTCGTTGCTACTCATTGTCGAGTTCGCCGCATCTACCGGCCCGCCCGACCATCACGGTCAAACGCGTCCCTGACGGCCGCGCATCCAACTGGATCTTCGACAATGCCTCGCCCGGAACGGTTTTCGACGTTCTCGCGCCGGCTGGCAGCTTCGTCCCTCGGGACTGGACCGCGCCGTTCCTGCTGGTGGCCGCGGGAAGCGGAATCACCCCGATCATGTCCATCCTGCGGACTGCCCTTGCCCTGCACCACAATCCGATCACGGTGGCCTACGCGAACCGCACCGCCGAATCCGTCATCTTCACTCGCGAACTCGATGCGCTGGCCCGATGCCACCCCGATCGTCTCACCCTCACGCACTGGCTGGAATCGGAATCCGGCCGCCCCACCGAGGTCGCGCTACGGTCCTGGCTCACCGCGCCCGCGGAGTCACACGCCTACCTCTGCGGTCCGGCGCCCTTCATGGCGGCAGCTCGCGGCGCACTGGTCGCCAACGGCCTTGCCGCGCAGCATATTCACGCCGAGACCTTCCTGTCGCTGACCACCGATGCTTTCAGCCCACCCGCCCAGGCTGTCTGCGACAGTGCGTCGAGCTCGACAGCGACGGTCGAACTCGACGATGAGATCCATTCCATCACCTGGCCGACTGACGCCGTGCTCCTCGATGTGCTGCTCGCTCGCGGATTGGACGCGCCCTATGTGTGCCGCGAGGGAACCTGCGGCGGCTGCGCGTACACCCTGCGCCGAGGCGAGGTGCACCTGCGCGAGAACCACACCCTCGACGAGCACGATCTGGCCCGCGGTACCCGACTTGCCTGTCAGTCACTGCCGCGAAGCGAGATTCTCGACGTCGCATTCGACCTATGACCGGGCTCGAATGGGTCGCGCTCGATCGGCGTCAGCGGGCGAATTCCTGGTAGAGCTGCGGCAGGAATCCGGCCAGATGATTCATCTCCTGACCGCAGTGCAGGAGTAGTTCGCGGGCGAGGTCGACATCGAGGACGAGGTCTCGGGGGTCGACGGCAGGCCCGCGTTCGATTGCTTGCGCGGCCTGGGGCAGGTCGGGTTGGTGGAGGCCGTGGATATTGAGGTAGAAGCGACTGCGCATCTCGCATCCCGCGGGTATCGGCCTCACCTGGTGCGCCAGCCAGCCGAGGTCGACCGGTGCGACGATGCTGCCGACCCGTCCGAGAATGATCGTGTGCTGATCGGGGACGTGGAAGCCATGGGCGCGCGGGTCGGTGAAGGCAATCGCCAGTTGCTGGAGTTTCGGGCCGATGTACTCGTCGACGTAGGCGATGTTGCCGATGTACTTGTCGCGGTCGGGGATGCGTTCCGCCGACCGGTCTCGGGCGATGGCGCAGTAGAGGTGCGCGTCGGGGTGCCAGAGTTTGTAGCGTGCGGATTCGACGGTGTGCCAGGCGAACCACCAGTCCCACATGGCGGCGGTGACGCCCCGCATCTCGGTATGCACCGCGACCCAGATCGCGCCGGATGCGGTTGTGCCGTAGCCGGTTTCCACCGCGGCGACGCCGTGCGGTGAGAGGTCCGTCGGAAGTGCGGAAAACTCGGGAATCTGCTCTGGTGGTGTCGGGCCGCCGAGATAGGCCGCAGCCACCGACGGCAGAACGGGAGCAGTTTGCGCGGCCATGAATTTCGCGTACGGTTCGGCGCGGTCCTCGGCGGAGTATCCACGGTATCGAACGTTCGGATCGGCGGCGGCGGAGACCGGGAGACCGGACAGTGCCAAACCTGCGCCGACGACCGCCGCCAACTGGATCGCGCCGCGCCTGTTGGGTTTTGGTTGACTCGGCATCCGTCGACCCTATGGTCACCGAGAACGGGTACCGAGGCCTTGGATCAGGTCTGTGAATTGCCACAATTTGCGGAGGTGGCATCGGGGCCGAGCCGACCTTCGGCCACAGTGAACAGAGGATCATCGATGAAGTTGCGTCGTATTCGGACCGAGGATGGATTGCAGACACAGTCTTTCCGTGATGGGCAGTGGTCTGCGCATCCGGAACCGATGGTGGGCACGGTGTTCAGTGATCAGTGGGAGCTCGGCGTCGCTGACGGGCACTTGCGGGAGTCCGAGCTGTTGCTGCCGTTCAACCCGGCCTCATTTCGGGACTTCATGTTGTTCGAGCAGCACAATATCGACGCCAGCCGCGGTCTGGTGCGCCGATTCCATCCGACGCAGTACCGGTTGGCCGCCGCGGTAGAACGGCTGAGCGGTCGGAGTTTTCCGCTGTTCAAGCCGAAGCCGTTGTTCTATCAGCAGCCGATCTACTACCTGGGAAACCATCTGACATTCGTTCCGTCGGGTACCCCGATCTGCGCACCGGCCTACTCGTCGGCTTTGGATTACGAACTCGAGATCGGATTCGTTCTCGCTGAGCCGCTGTACTGTGCGACGCCGGAGCAGGCCGCCGCCGCGATCGGCGCGTTCGTCCTGCTCAACGACTTCAGCGCGCGAGACATTCAACGAGCCGAGATGGCCAGCGGATTCGGGCCACAGAAATCCAAGCATTTCGCCAGTTCGATGTCGGCGACAGCCGTGACCGCGGACGAAATCCTGCCACGCATCGACAATCTCACCGGGTCGGTCAGAATCAACGGAGACACCGTCGAGACGGTGTCGAGCGCCGGGATGCGATGGAGCCTCGGTGAAGTCCTCGCCCATGCTTCCCACAGCGAACATCTCTATCCCGGAGAGTTGTTCGGAACCGGCACGCTGCCCTGCGGCAGCGGTATGGAAACCGGCCACTGGCTCGAACCGGGAGACGTCCTCACTTTGACTCTCGACGATATCGGCGAGGTCGAACACCTCATCACCGGCTGATAGGTATCCGCTGCGGCGAATCCCACCCGCTCAACCCTGTTCGAGTTCCCCGCGCACGGTCGCGGCGATGCGGGTGAGTGCTGTCCCGAGGTTGCGGCGCTGAGCGGTGGTCAGCGGATCGAACACGAGCCGCTTCACGTGCGCGACGTGCTCCGGGGCGGTCTCGACGAGCTTCCGGCGGCCGCCGTCGGTGAGGGTGGCGAAGGTGTATCGGCCGTCGCTCGGGTCGGGTCGGCGGGTGACCCAGTCGCGGGCTTCGAAGCGGTCCATCGCTTTCGACAAGCGGGGCTGGGTGCTGTCGCAGACCCGGGCGAGGTCGCTCAGGCGCATCGTGTCGTCGTCGGCCATGGACAGCTGGGCGAGCACCCCGTACTCGAAATTGGAGATGCTCGCGTCGCGTTGTAACTGGCGGTCGAGAGCTGCCGGCAGGGCGATGACGACCGTCAGCAGTGCCTGCCACAGCTCCTGTTGTTCGTCATCGAGCCAGGGTGAGGGGGTGTTCATGCGCTCATCGTACTTGCCTGGGAAACCTTGACTTGCTTGGGCAAGTCAAGATGCGCTACATTTTGACTTGCCTGGGCAAGTAAAAACACTTTCCCAGGCAAGCTGAGGAGCTGATTTCTATGACTACGAGCCGAGGGCCTTCCACGAACGACCGAGCTTCCAACAGGCCCGCCGCGGCCTACGCGGATCTCCTCGCTCGCGTTGTGCCACAGGCGCGCGACCAACGCCTGTGGAGTCCGGCCGATGGGCCACTGCCGAGCCTGTTCGTCAGCCACGGCGCCCCGTTCACCCTCGACGATCCGCAATGGCTCGGCGACCTCTACGCCTGGGCTCGATCGATGCCCAAACCCCGTGCGATCGTGGTTGTTTCGGCTCACTGGGAACAGGCACCGGCCGCGATCACCGCAGCCGCGGCAGGTACCCCGCTCTACTACGACTTCAGCGGCTTCGACCCCCACTACAAGACCCTTCCCTACGCGACCCCGGACGGCACCGACCTCGCTCGCCGACTCGCAGGTCTGCTGGGCTCCACGCCCGTGCACGAGTTCGCCGACCGCGGCCTGGACCACGGCGCGTTCATCCCGCTCATGGCCATGTACCCCGCAGCCGACGTCCCGGTCGTGCAGCTGTCGATGCCCAGCCTCGACCCCCGCGCGCTTCTCGAACTCGGCGCACGCCTACGGCCGCTGCGCGAAGAAGGCGTCCTCGTACTCGGCTCGGGCTTCATGACGCACAGCTTCGCCGTCTTCCGCCGACCGGAGCTCGTCACCGAGACAACAGCTTTCGACGAATGGGCAACCGATGCTCTCGCTCGCGGCGACGTCGATGCCCTCACCGATTACCGCGTGAAGGCACCCGGTGCCGCCGTCGCCCACCCGACGGCCGAACACTTCGTCCCGCTGCTGCTCACCGTCGGTGCCGCTACCGACCCCGCCAGCGCGGTGAGCGCGATCGACCGCCTGGTCATGGGCAACTCCATCCGCTCGGTCCAACTGACCTGAGCCGGAACGACTTTCCCTTCCCACTCGATCGCCCATCTCGTGGCGACGACATCGAAACACCCCGGAGGACAGTTCCATGAAGGCAATCCGTTTCCACGAGTTCGGCGCCAGTGAAGTCCTGCGTTACGAAGACGTCGACCGTCCGGTTCCCGCACCCGAGCAGGTGCTCGTGCAGGTCGAGGCCACATCGTTCAACCCGGTCGACGATCACATCCGCGCCGGGCACCTGGCGGAGATGATCCCGATCGCGCTGCCCTACGTGCCGGGCATCGACCTGGCAGGCACCGTCGTCGAACTCGGCGCGGACGTGACGAGCTGGGCAGTCGGCGACCGGGTCGTGGCGATGCTGCCCCTCGACTCCGCTGGCGGCGCAGCCGAATTCGCGCTGGTCCCCGTCGAGTCCCTGGCCACGGCACCGCAGACGATCGAGTTGGTCGACGCCGCTGCGTTGCCGCTGACCGGCCTCGCCGCCTGGCAGTTGGCGTTCGAGCTCGCCGAGCTGAAACCGGGTCAGACGGTCCTGGTCAACGGGGCGGCGGGTGCGGTGGGCAGTCTCGTGGTGCAGCTCGCCGTCGATGCGGGAGCGCAGGTGACCGCAGTGGACGCGCCGGAACACGCCGACCGGCTCCGCGGCTACGGCGCGGTCCGGGTCGAAGGCCCCCTCGACCTCGCCGACGGTCCGGACGCGGTGGGTGGTCCGTTCCAGGTCGTGGTGAACCACGTGCGGGTTTCCCCAGAGGAGCTCGCACAGCTGACGAACTATGTCGCCGACGGCGGGATCGCCACAAGCTCGGCAGGCCCGATTCCCGAGGACACTGCCCGCGGGGTCCGCAGCGAGAGCCTGTGGGTCCGCAGCGACGGAGCGCAGCTGAGCGAGCTGGTCACCAAGGTGGACGCAGGCAAGCTCCACCTCCACATCGCCGAGCGTCGCCCGGTGGCAGAGTTGGCCGACGTGCACGCGGACGCAGGAGCAGGCCGCCTGACCGGAAAGACCGTCCTGCTCGCCCCCTGATCGTCGTCAGCCGAGGTGAGGTGCGCACCCTGCGGGAAGGTACGCATGCTCATGTACCGACCTGCAGAGAGGAGATCCTGGGACGAGCGGCGGTCGCCGGGGGAGAGCCCGTCGGCTCAGGCCGCCACTACCTCGGCGGCGCCGTTGAGTCGGGCGTAGCGTCCCCCGCCGTCGACCAGCGTCGTGTGATCGCCGAGCTCGACGACCCGGCCGTGGTCGAGTACGGCGATCTGGTCGGCGTCGCGGATGGTGCTGAGCCGGTGGGCGATCGTGATAACCGTGCGGCCCTGGGCCACCACGTCGATGGCGGCCTGCACCGCACGCTCGGTCTCGTTGTCGAGGGCACTGGTCGCCTCGTCGAGCACCAGCACGCGCGGGTCGCGCAGTAGGGTTCGGGCCAGGGCGATGCGCTGCTTCTCACCGCCGGAGAACCGGTGTCCACGCGACCCGACCACGGTGTCGTAGCCCTGGGGCAGCGAGGCGATCAGTTCGTGGATCTGCGCGGCGCGGGCCGCGCGCTCGATCTCGGCGTCGGTGGCGCTCGGCGCGGCGAAGCGGAGGTTCTCGCGAATGGTCGTGTGCAGCAGGTACGACTCCTGCGACACCACACCGACGATCCGAGCCAGGGTGCCGAGCTCCAGGTCGCGGACGTCGACGCCGTCGATGCTCACCCGCCCGGCGGTCGCGTCGTGCAGTCGCGCGACGAGCGAGGCGAGGGTGGTCTTGCCGGAGCCGGTCTCGCCGACCAGGGCCAGTGTCGACCCGGCCGGCACGACGAGCGAGACGCCGTCGAGCACGTCGGGGCCCGCCGCGTCGTAGCGGAAACCGACATCTTCGAACCGGACCTCGCCCACGACATCGCGCGGGTCGAGGTCGACCGGGTGGGTGGGCTCATCGATCTCGACCGGGAGGTCGAGGTAGCCGAAGATCCGGCTGAACAACGCCATCGAACTGGTGACTTCGACACCCACGTTGAGCAAGGCCATCAGCGGCCGGAAGAGCCCGGCTTGCAGCGTGGTGAACGCGACCAGCGTGCCGATCGTCATGCCGCTACTGGTCGCCGGAAGGCCGGCGGCGAGGTAGAGCAGGGCGGGGATGGCCGCGAAGAGGATGCTCATGGAGGCCATCCGCCAGCGGCCCGCGAGCTGCGAGCGCACTTCGAGGCCGACCAGATCGTGCGAGGTCTTCTCGAATTGGGCGGAGGCGAGGGGACCGGTGCCGAGGGTCTTGCCCAGTTGCACGCCGCTCACCGAGAGCCCTTCCTCGACCTGACCGTGCAGGTCGGCGAGGTGGCGTTGGCGTTGGGCGGTGATGTCGCGGCGAAGCAGGGCGACGCGTCGGGTCAACCAGATCGCCGGTGGTAGCACCACCAGCGACAGCAGCGACAACCGCCACGACAGCACGGCCATCGCGACGGCGGTGCCGACCACGGTGGTGACGTTGCTCGCGATGGAGGTCGCGGTGCTGGTGACCACCGACTGCATGCCGCCGACGTCGTTGATCAGGCGGGACTGGACCTCACCGCCGCGCGTGCGGGTGAAGAACGCCAGCGACTGCCGCTGCAGGTGGCGGAACACATCGGCCCGCAGCACGTGCATGACCTGCTGCCCGACGGTGGTGGAGATGAGCGTCTGGCCGACGCCGAGTACCGCGGTGAGCACGGTGACGGCGAGCATGCCGCCCACGGCCCAGAGCAACAGCGACACGTCCTGGTGGGGCAGCGCGTCATCGATCACCAGTCGCAGCAGGAACGGTGAGGCGAGGCTGATCGTCGAACCCGCCACGATCAGGACGGTCAGCACGATGAGCTGAAGCCGGTACGGCGCGAAGAGCGCGGCGATGCGGCGCAGAGACACCGGGGACTCGCGCAATTGTGCGCGGTCGGCCGGGTCGGGTCGGCGGGTGCGGCCGCCAGAGACTTTCACTTCCATATGCAACCCCCTTGGGTTGTGTTTATGCTGAGGTTACCTCACTATCTGGTAGGGGAAACAAGGCGAGAGGCGGGTTTATGCCCGACAACGAGAGCGATCTGCTGATGCAGGTGGCCAGGACGCTGCGTCGGCGCTGGTCGGCGATGTACGCGCCGATGGGGCTGACCCCGCACCAGGCCCGCGCGCTTCGGGTGGCAGGCGAGCACGACGGACTCCGGTTGTCGGCCATCGCCGACGCGTTGCGGATCAGCCCCCGGTCGGCCACAGAGGTGGTGGACGCGCTCGAAAAGGCTGAGTTGGTCACGCGCGAGCCCGACCCGACAGACCGCCGCGCCACTCTCGTGTCCGTGACCGCACGGGGTAGGCGAACCCTCGACACCCTGACCGAGGCCCGGACGAAGGACGCCGACGATTTCTTCGGAAGACTCACCGACGTGGAGCGTGCCTCGCTGCGGGACATTCTCGGCAAGCTCGTCTCCTGAGCGGGGCGCGGCGAGAAGTGCAGATGCCCGAGCGGTTCGGCCGCTCGGGCAGTCTCCCTCGAGGATCAGTCGAGCACTTCGTTCAGTTTCCCGGTTGCGACGTCGAAGACGAATCCGCGCAGGGAAGTGGTTTCGGTGATGAAGGGGCTGCGTTCGATCCGGCGCAACGAGTTGCGGACGTCCTCGTCGAGATCGCCGAAGGCCTCGGCGGACCAGGTCGGCTTGATGCCGATCTCGTCCTGGATGGCCCGTTTGAAATCGTCGTCGGTGAAGGTGAGCATGCCGCAGTCGCTGTGGTGGATCAGGATGATCTCGGTGGTACCGAGCAGCCGCTGGCTGATGGCCAGCGAGCGGATCTCGTCATCGGTGACCACGCCGCCCGCATTGCGGATGACGTGCGCCTCACCGTCCTGTAGACCCAGGATGCGGTAAACGTCGAGGCGGGCGTCCATGCACGCCACCACGGCGACGTGCTTGCTGGGCGGCAGGGGGAGCGGGCCCTTGAATTGCGCTGCGTACGCGGTGTTGTTGCTCAGGTATTCGTCTGTGACGGTCATGGCGGCGTCCTCGGGTCGATGGGTTGCGACATACGAATCTCCGCATTCATGGTTGGTGCAGTGCCGGAGAGCGGCCAGAGATTCGCGCAGATCGAGGAGAAGGGTCGTTCGCAGCGATGCGAACGAGTAGAAGCGCGCATTCTGCGGTGCCCGATCTGCGAGTCCGTGCTTCCTGATGGCGCTGCGCCGATCAGTCCGTCGTGACATCGCGGCGGGAAAGCCTCCTGAGTTGACAACGTCGGCCGAACGCTCACCCGGATCTAGAACACGTTCTACAATCCGGCCATGGACCTTGTCGCGATCGAGGAGATCAAGCGTCTCAAGCACCGCTATTTCCGCACACTCGACCTGAAACTGTGGGACGAGTTCGCGGACTGCCTCGCCGAAGACGTCTCCGCGCGCTATGGCACGCAAGCCATGGGCGAGCCGCTGCACTACGACAACCGGGCCGACGTCGTGGCGTTCATGGAGAAGAACCTCGGGCCCGGGATCATCACGATCCACATCGCCAATCACCCCGAGATCGAGGTCGACGGCGATACCGCGAAGGGTTCCTGGGCCTTCGAGGACACTGTCCTCGTGCCGAGCGCGAAGGTTCAGATCCGCGGCGGCGGATACTATTCCGACACCTATCGTCGCGACCGGGACGGGGCGTGGCGGATCGCCTCGACGCGGTACGAGCGCATCTACGAGGCACTGACCTCGCTGGAGGACCTGCCGAGCTTCACACTGCTCGCCAACCGCTGGGATCCCTCGCTCGAGCACTGACTTTCCGAACGTCATGCCGGACTGCGCATGTCGGACATCGTTTCTACAATCTCAGCGTGACGCTCACCCTCGCCGACCTCGTCGGCTACACCGATCGTGGCCTCGATGCCGATCTCGCCCGCTGGTTCCCGGATAGCGAACCGGTTGTCGTCGCCGGCGAAACCCGTTCGGTGGAGCCATTTCTCGAAAGATTGGCTCCTGTCGACGCTGCCGCACTCGCGGCCTTCGATCGCCGGGTCCGCTCCGGTCGGCTGCCGGAGTTCCTCGACATCTTCGACTGGTCCTACGCTTTCGACTTCGCCGACAACGGCTGCAGGATTCTCGATGCCGACTACGCCACCGAGCTGACCGACGAGGACGTGTTCTCCGTCGGCGCCGATGGCAGCGGCAACCTCTATGTCGTGCTCACCTCCGGTCAGGTCGCGGTGTGGTTCCACGAGGAGGAGGTGCTCGAGGGCGGCACCCGCTTCGACAACCTCGACGTCTTCCTCTGGTCGTATGTGCGCTACCGAGCGGTGCGCGCGGGCAAGCTCGCCCTCTCCGACGTCGAGGCCGACTTCACCGCGCTCGGCCAGGACGGCGCGCTGGCCGAGGACCTGGGGTTGCTGAGTCTGATGGCCTAGGGCACGGTTGACCCTGACGTAGGGTAAACCCCGCAGCATGGTCGGCATGACTACGACAACCGATCACTTCACGGTCCGCCACGACGGCGTCACGATCCCGGTGTCTCGCGGTGGCGAAGGACGACCCTTGGTTCTGTGTCCTGGTCTGGCTTCGACACAGGCCGACCTGCACGAACTCATCGACCTGTTGCGGCGCGACTTCGACGTGGTGACCTTCGACCTACGGGGCCACGGCCTTTCCTCTGCCGGGGACCGCTATTCCTTCGAGGCGTTCTTCGGCGATTTCGTCGCCGTGATGGCGGAGCTGGGCCGCCGCGGCCTGCCCGCTGCGCCCGTGCTCGCCGGTCACTCATACGGTGCGGATCTGGTCGTGCACTACGCCGGCGAATATCCCGACGCTGTCAGCGAACTCGTTGTCATCGACGGGGCGAATCCGATCCCCGAACCGTTCATCACCGAGATCGACCTGCCGGAATTTCGCGTGCTCTGGGAGGACCTGGCGGCCTGGCTGGAGACCGTCGAAGGCACTGCGCGCCAAGTGCTGCTCACGGCACAGGAAATCCTCGACCTCAATCTCGAGCTCGATGTGATCCGGTCCGGAATTCTCGACCGGTACCGCCGGATCGACCGTCCGATCCGCGTGATCATGTCGACCTCGATGGCCGGTGACAGCGTCGAGGGGCGAGCGCCGCGGCACAATCGGCTCTGGCGGGCAGGCATCGACCGGCTGGTCCGCGAGCGGCCGGACATCTGCCCCTCCTGGCTCGATGCCGGTCACGCGCTGGTCCTCACGCACGCTCCGGACATCGCCCGGATCATCCGGAGCGAGCGAACTCCCGCCGACCAGGCGGCTTCTTGAACTGGTCTCGGGCCGGGGAGACTGATCCGATGCTGACGATCGGCGAGCTCGCATCGTATGCCGGAGTGACCGTGCGTGCTGTGCGGCACTATCACGCCAAAGAGCTACTGCCGGAGCCTGAACGAGACCACTCCGGGTATCGCAGGTACGACGCGGGCACCGTGGTGGAGCTGATAAGAATCCGGACCCTCGCCGGAGCGGGGGTTCCGTTGGCGCGCGTGCGACAACTGCTCCAGGCCGACGCCGAAGAATTCGCGGCGGCGATCGCGGAGATCGATACGCGGTTGCGGGCGGAGATCTGGCAGCGGCAGCGACACCGCGAACGGATCGCCCGCCTCGCCGCGGGGGACAGTCTGGCGTTGCCGCCGGAGGTGGTGGAGTTTCTCGACCACCTGCGGGCACTCGGTGTCGACGAGCGGATCGTCGAGGTCGAACGCGACGGCTGGATCCCGCTGGTCGCGCACTCACCCGAGCGAGTTCCGGAGTTGATGGCACGCAAGCGGGCGCAAATCGCCCATCCGCAGCTCGTCGACTTCTACCGCACCCTGGGCGAAGCCCTCGACCGAACCGACAACGACCCGATGCTGATCGAACTGGTCGACAATATGGCCGCCTACCTCACACAGCTCGCTGATGAGCAGGGCGAGGACTACGTCGGCGGCGGCTTCGAGCCGTCTCTGGTCGAATTGCTCGACGCGCTGGCATTCGACGCCGCACCACCGACCCGTCGACTGATCGAGTTGCTGAAGCAGCGGGGCTGGACCGGTTGGACCAAGCTCGAGCGCGTGGATCCGAGACGGAGCGGTGTTCCAGCCACTGAGAGCGCTCGATAGGCGGCCGCACAGCGCATCGGAGCCGGTCCGGGCGAAGCTGCCTGTGCCACTTGTGATTGCGCTGGCGCGGCTCCCGTGTTCGAGCCCCTGAAGCGCCTAGAGTGAACCTTGCCCCCGCGACGTGGCGGCGGAGTGTGGGTGCATGGGGAAGGGTTCGCCTCGGTCGGCTGGCCGGTCGAGGCGAACCGCATCGCCCCGCATCGCCATGCGCGAGCGATCAGCTTCGGGTGGCGCGCTCCCGCGCTACTTCGGGGGCAGTGCCGGGTGGGTCTTCCAGCGCCACCGCGCTGATCCAGAGCCCGATCATGTCGGCGGTCTGGTCGATCACCGCGTCGCGGTCCATGCCCTCTTCTTCCATCGGCCACCAGAGCCCGCACGAGTGGGCCGTTGGCCACGAGGATCTCGACCGCGACGCGGATGATCTCGGCAACCGTGTCGCGCCGTGGTCTGTCGACGACCGACATGGTGAGCAGCCGAGCGTATTCCTCCTCCGCCTGCACGAACAGACTGTCGGTGAGCTCGGCGTGGATCGGCATCAGGTTGACCTCGCGACAAAGCGGAACCAGTGAGCGGGAACTCGATACATCATCATCACGCCGACACCGAATCGGTCAATCCCCCATTGTCGCGAGAGCCCCGGGCAGATCGACGCGTCGGCGAAGTGCATGTCGTGACAGATGTCATGCCGCATCCGTGGCGTTATCACTCGAAACGGTGTTGGGGCGCACTGTTTTCCGGCCTCCGCGGCGACGAACGTTGGAACTGTGCCTCGCACAACACCTTTCTCGCGCAACAGCTCGGAGAACACCATGCTTCAGCCCGAATCCCACCGCACACTCGGCAGCGTCGACGAGACCGCAGCCCCACGCGTAGCGCCGACCGATCCGACGCAGAGCCTGATCGACCAACTGGGCGGTACGACAGGCATGATCTACACGGCCATCCCGGTCGTTGCCTTCGTCGTGGCGAACGCGCTGGTCGCACTACCGATTGCCATCGGGTCGGCCATCGCCATAGCCCTCGGCATCATGGGGCTCAGGATCGCTCGCGGCGAGCCTGTGGTGCAGGCGAGCGGTGGGCTCGCCGGGGTCGTCGTCGCGGGTGGGGTCGCCGCGTGGACCGGCTCGGCAGGCGGGTTCTTCCTGGTCGGCATCTGGGCCAGTCTGGCCGGTGCCGTTGTCACACTCGTCTCGCTGCTGGTACGTCGGCCGCTGACCGGGTTGCTGTGGAACGTATTGCACGGCAACAAGTTCGACTGGCGACAGGATCGTCCGTCACTGCGCGGGCACGATCTCGCCACCCTCGCTCTCACCGTGATGTTCGCGGCACGCTACTTCGTCCAGGACTGGCTCTACGACATCGAAGCCACCGGCCGACTGGCCACCGCCAGGATCGTCATGGGCACCCCACTGCTGGCGCTGGCTCTAGTGGTTGTCGTCTGGGCGTTTCGTCGCTCGACCAAGCGACTGACCGCATGAGCGATGCGAACGGTTGACATCACTCCGTTTGTAGTACTACGTTCTTATCACTACAAACGCAGTGGTTTGGTTGACAGCTAGGAGACGCAATGCGAGCCGTGACTATCTGGAGTGAAGAGTTCGGACTGGAAACGGACGCGCCGGTCCTGTTGATCATGGGGTCGATGTCCCAGGGAGTCCTGTGGCCGGACGAGTTCGTGGACCTGATGGTGGCCGGGGGTCGCCGGGTGGTGCGTTACGACCATCGCGACACCGGAGAATCGGAGACCGTCGACTTCGCGGCGCAGCCGTACACCTGGCACGACATCAAGGACGACGTCTACCGCGTGCTCGACGCGCACGGCATGGAGAGCGCGCACCTGGTGTGTCATTCGGCGGGCGGGTTGCTCGGCCAGTTCGTCGCGGTGGAGCGACCCGAGCGGGTGCGCTCACTGACCGTCATCGGATCTTCGCCGCTGGGTGGCGGCGAGGGGCAGGTGCTCATGCGGGCACTGCTGGGTCAGCCGCAACCGGAAGGCAGTCTGCCCGAACCGGCACCGGAGTTCGTGGCGTTCTATCGCACGCTGATGGCCGCCGCTCCGCCGGCGGAGCGAGAAGCACGCATCGAGGGCATGATCGCCGAACAGCGTTTGCTGCACGGTGCCGAGTTGCCGTTCGACGAGGACGCGGCACGTGCGCTGCAGGAGCGGATCCACGATCGGGCCCGCGACCTGTCGGCGGTGGTCAACCACCGACTGGCCGCCGCGGCCGACCCCGACTTCGAACCGGTGGGCGTCCTGTCTCGGATCCAGGCGCCCACGCTGGTCATCGAAGGCGCTCAGGAGCCCGTCAAGCGTGGCCACGGTGTGTTCATCGCCGAACAGATCCCCGACGCGCGCTTGATGATGGTGGCGGGCATGGGTCACACGCTCCCGAGCGAAGTGCTCGCGGAACTGTCCGCCGCCGTCCTCGCGCACACTGCCGGATGATCCATTCTTCGGGCGGCATCAGCGGATCGCTAGGGTCAGTAGCGGGTAGGGGAGCAGGGATCCGGAAGGGCCGAGAACGTGGCCAGATCGCAGATGCCGCCGGTCAGCATGTGGATCGGGGTGATACCGAGCAGGACTATCAACCCGATGATGTCGCCGCGCTCGACGAAACTGCCGGCCGACTGCACTGCCGACGAGCCGTAATCGACTGCCGCCGAGCCGGTTTGCCCTTCGGCGACAGCGGTCGCGGTGCCGACAAGCGCCGCTGCCGCGACAGTGACGGCGGCGATATTCAAGGTGGTACGCATCATGTGGTCCTTGGTTTCAGTGGGTGAGGCGAACGGTGGACGGGGTCCTCGGTCACGGGCCCGAGCAGATGTCATCGGCTAGCGGTGACACCACGGCAAGGATCTGCGCCAGCAACTCCGACCGGACTCCGGCGACAGTCATGGCATCAGCGAGGTGCCCTGCGACGAGATCGAAGTGGACCTTCGTGATGCCGCGGCCACGATGTACCTGCTTCATCGCAGCGCCGATGTAGGGGTCCGGACCACCGAGGGCGGCGGACAAGAACTCGACCTGACGACCTTTCATGCGAGTCATGTTGGTGCCGGCGAAGAATGGGCCGAGCGCCTCGTCGGCGAGTACTCGCGTGTAGAACGCGTCGACGACAGCCTGTAATGCCTCATAGCCGCCGACCTGCTCGTAGATCGACGAGGCCTCGCACGGTTCGGGGGTTTCGGACGGTAGCGGGTAGAACATCATTGCAGCGCCTGCCGTAGTTCAGCGGTGGGGTTGGTTCATGTCGCGGTTCATCGTCGGAATCTCGATGCTGATCGGCATCCGCAGTTCGGCCAGATAGACCAGGGCGGCCTTGCGCAGGAATTCGTCGAGGAGCCAGTAAGGGTCGCCCAGGGGCGGGACCGCGGTCAGCAGACCCTCGCGAACGGCGATGAACGGACCCCAACTGAACCGCAGTAGCGGGTCCCAGACCGGTTCCCGCGGAATCGCGAGTCCGTCGGCGATGGCGTCGCCGAGCAGGAAGCGGGTGAACGCGCCGAGGATCGGCTTGCTCAGCAGCGCGAAGTCGATGTTGGCGCCCAATCCCAGCAGTCGATCGGCGAGCTTCGCCCCTTCCGGCGTTGCCTCGATGATGGGGTCGAGGACCTGTGCCGCTTGGGAATTCGCGTCGGGCCACATCTTGGGGATGTATTCGTTGCGGACGCCGAGCAGATGCGCGGCCACCTGCCACGAATGCAGGAACGCCGCCGATTCGTGCGCCGGGATCGGCACGTTCCAGGCGGTCAGGTGCTTCATGACGGTGGTGGGCAGGCTGTGCCAGGTGACCATGATGTCGTTCTGGCTGATCGGGATGTCCTCGGTGGCCGACTGCACCCAGTGCGGTGACTGCGGCAGCAGGTGGCGCACCGCGGCATGAACGAGCCGGGTCTTGACGCAGGTGACGATCATTTCCCCGTCGGCGGCATAGGCATTCGCGCTACCGATGTCATAACCGAGTTTCGCGGTCTTGGTAATGCGGTCTTTGAGGTCGTGGCCGCCCTTGGAGTAGTAGACCGCTCGCGCTTCCTTCGGGATGACGGTGCTCATCATGCCGCTGGCGAACCCGTAGAGGACACCGAGATACAGTCCGCGCTTCTTGTTGAACTCGATCGCGGTCCCCAGTGCGCCCAGATCGGTCCATTGCGGCAGTTGGCGGGCGTACTCCATGAAGTCGCGCAGCTCTGTCGGTAAACCGTCCGGCAACGTTTGACCGTTTCTGGTCCAGGTCCGCAACAGTTCGTTGACCCTCGGCACTTCCCCGCGATCGATCAGTCCGGCGACGAGCTCGTCGACTTCGGGATCCCACACGGTCATCGGGTCGACGCCGGACCCGCTCCCGGCCACCGACCCTTGTGGAGACCAGGTCCACGGCTCGGCTCGCACGGGCGTCACGATCGACAGCGCGCCGATCGCACCCAGGATTCCGCCGGTTTTCAACGCGTTGCGTCTATTCAGGCCGTCCATGAAATTACTCCTCATTGAGTATGCGCAGGCCCGGCGGTGTGATGAAACTATCCCGTGTCTCAGCTGGTCGAGCCTCAGAATAGGTAGTAACTTAACAAGGTTTATGGATGCGGTCGAGGTTTTTGCCGAACCCGCTGGGCTTCGCTGCTCATGCTGGCGGCATCGTCGCTGGTTGGCAGGGAACTGACTGGACAGCGTATTATTCAGTCCCCTTGCCGTCCGCTGTTCTCCGCTCATATGCGCGGCGCGAGTGTGACCATCGAAGCGATTCGTTGGAGAGTATCGGCAAAATGTTGAGTAACTTACAAGCTGCCCGCCGCGTGGTTGTGGACGGCGCAGCGTGTCCGTTTGTTGGTGCTGCAGAGGTCGCCGGTGGGTCGCGACGAGCTCGCCCGCCGTGGCGCGATCGGCGTCAGCGCTTGTTCGAGGTCACGATGCGCACCCTCGGTCGCGCGCTGTCAGTGCTTTCCGAACGCCGGCGGCTGTATCCGTTCGAGTCGTACCTGGCGGGAATGCACCGCCGCCGTGCCCTCGGTCGGTCGCTGGTGTGATGACCGCGCCAGCTCGAATGCGCGGGCGATCACCGCGGACTTCAGCTGCCACAGACCGGAAGCGTGCATCGCGTCGAGCCCGGTCAGGCTCGCGATGCGGTGCAGTCGGTAGATGATGGTGTTCGTATGGATGTGCAGGAGTCGGGCGGTGCGCTGGCGGTTCATGTCATTGGCGATGAGGATCTGCAGTGTCTGATAGAGATCGGGATGGTTGTCCAGCGGCGCGAGTAGCTCGCCGAGCTTGGTCAGGCCGGGGCCGGGCCGCGTGAGCTGGTATTCGAGCGCCAGGTCTTCGAATCGATAGAGGCGCGGGGCGTAGCCGAGCCTCGCGATGATGTCGAGAAGGTCATGAGCGACCTGTGCGGTGTCCGGGATCTGGCCGGTTGTGGTCGTTATCAGGGTCGCCGTGATGTCGACCCTGGCGGCGCGGGAGAGCGCCTCGATCAGGATGTCGAGTCGGGTGTCGTCGGTATCGGCACCGGGAACCAGGACGGTTCCGCCGTCGACCGACAGCATGGCGAGAGCGTCGTCGCAGTGCTCCGCGAGGGCGGTGTGGACTCTGCGGAGCTTTCGCCGTGCGACGATGTCGTCGTCGATCTGCGGGTCTTGATCGTCGGGGTCTCGGGGGATCGACACCGCCAGCACCGCATAGGTATCGGCGACGCTGACGCCGCAGTCGCGGGCCATGCTGGTCGTGGCTCGGCCTGCGAGGAGGGCGGCGGTCAATGCGCGCGTCGCGGTGAGGTGTTCGCTGACCACCCCGCGGTACTCGCGGAGGTAGGCATTGATCATCGTGGTGGACATGAGGTTCGAAATCGCCATGGTCGTGCGGAGTCTGTCGATCAGCGCGTCGCGATCGTAGGCCGCGTCGGAAGTGCAGATCCGGTCGACGCTCACGCGCAGCGATTCGTAGAAGGCATCCAAGATGGTGTCGATCGGCACGGCTTCGCGGGCCCAGCCCGCTGCGGCAGCCGAGAACCAGTCCAGCTGGTCGGAGACGTTGCGGCCGGCGATGACACCGTCGCCGATCTCCAGGCACTTCTTCGTCACCGTGGCGATGTCTTCGTGGATCGCGTCGCCCAATTGAGTGTCGCGGGTGGCCACATTGTCGATGAAGTGGCTGACGAGCTGGCCTGCGAGGCTTGCCGTATCAGGCAACGGCGCCCGCATCGGCGAGCAGTCCAGTTCGATCGACATCGTGGCTCCTTCGGGTCGCGACCCACACGGCATCGGTCGTCGACCGCCTGTCCCGAGAGCGGCCGTCCGCAGCATCCTTCTTCGTCGAGAGCCCACGGACCCCGATCGTGCGGTCGACGACCTCGTCGGCCGTTGTGCGTGGATCAAGAATGGATAGTAACTTATCAAGCCCGCTTGTGAGTTGTCCCCTGTTCGTCGATCTGAGTACAGTTCGTAATCAAGGGGCTAATCCGGTAAGTGCTCGCCACGCCTGCTGGCTGCTAGTCTTTGCGAAGAAGAACCACAAGTAACTTCTGTTCGTCCTGCAGTGTAACCTCAGCGGCCCGTAGTGGTCGGTCCGGCAGGGCTGGTGGGTGAGGTCGTCGCGTCGGTGCTCGGTGCGGCGGGATTGCCCGGCACCGCCTCGGGACCGTAGAAGGTCGGCAGCATGCCCTTGACCAGCACCAGCGCCGACCCCTCGCCCGACGGCACCGTCGCGAGGTTCGTGGCGACCACGATCGTGAGGTCCGAGGCGGGGTCATGGCCCATGAAGGTCATGAATCCCGGCATCTGACCGTCGTGCCCGAACAGATGTAGACCGAATCGGACGATGCCCAGACCGTATCCGGCGACATCGGGAGCGGCGGGATCGATCGGCTGGATGCTGTCCATGCGAACCCGCTGCATCTCGTCATCCAGGAGGTCGCCCTCGACGAGTGCCCGCACATACGTGGCCACATCATCGACGGTCGATATCGCGGCGCCCGCGGTCCAGGTCCACGACGGGCTCTGGTCGGTCGCGTTGCTGGGTTGCAGCGTGCCCGCGAGCGCGGCCGCCTGTTCTTCGGGCGGCAGGGCGTAGGTGTCGATGGTGGAGACATTGGTGCCGAACGCGTACCCCTGCGGGTGCGGATCGGGGATCGAGGGGTCCGCCGCCGCGGGCAGTGAGGTGTGCTTCAGGCCCAGCGGCTCGAAGATCCGCTTCTGGAAATTCTCGGCGGCCGACATCTTCGTGATCTTCTCGATGACGAGGCCGAGCAGGATGATGTTGGTATTGCAGTAATCGAATTTCTCGCCCGGCGCGAAATTGACAGGGTGCGAGAAGGCGATCGCGAGCAATTCCTCCGGCGTCCAGACCTTGTTCGGGTCACTGTCGAGCAAGGCGTTGAATTGCGGATCGAACGTGTAACTGTATAGGCCGCTTCGCATTTCGGACAGCTGAGCGATGGTGATGCGATCGCCGTTCGGAACGCCGGGCCAGTATTTGTCGATCGTGTCATCGAGGGCGAGCTTGCCCTCCTGCACCAACTGCAGGATCACCGTCGACGTCATGGTCTTGGTGTTACTCGCGATACGGAAATAATCGTCCACCGACATAGGGTCGTCGGTCCCGATGACGCGAGTGCCGAATGTCTCGGTCCAGTTCCCCTTCGTCGGCGATTTGACGACCACGACGGCGCCGGGAATGACATTGTCCTTCATCAGCTGGGTGATCACCGGCCGGAGAGTGGCGGCGTACGCGGGCTCGGCCTGCGAGGGGACCGGCGTGCTCGTGGCGCTGTCACCGGAGTCCGACGACGTGCCGCAGCCCGTGGCGATCAACAAACCCGCGGTCGCGACCAACACTGCGATACTCGTCCGGTGTCCCATGATTCTCCGATCGGCGTTTGCTCAGGAGGGGAAATGCCGCGCGGTGCAACTTTAACTCGGCCCCTACGAATTCGAGGGAAATGAGTGCCTGGGTCCGGCATATTCCCACCGGTCGGCGGTGGGGGAGTCTCACTATTTCACCCCAGCGACCTCAGTTCGGACTGTCGGCCCTAGCGTCCACGTACCCGCCCTCGGCGAGATCGGCGAGCCGTGACAACGACTCGCGATTACGTGGCGCGAGTAGCAGCGCCTGCGCCGCATGCGGAATGAATCGACTCGGTCCGCGAACGGCTCGTTCGGTCATCACGACCTCACACGAGGTGGGGCCGAGGGTGCGTAGCTCCAGCCGAACAATTGCGCTGCCGAATGGCCAGAGCCTGGCATCGAGTTCTATGCTGTGCGGCGAATCGACGGCGCGAACGGCGGTCGTGTCCTGGATCGTGCCCGGCCACGGCCCGACGCTGTGATGAATGCGAGCTCCCACGGCCGGCCAGGCGTCGTCCACTCCGCGGATATGCGAGGCGCCGACGACCCAACTCGCATAGGACCATCCGTCGGCGAGCACAGCGAACACTTCGTCCACCGGGGCCTTGATCGTGCGCGTCACCTGAACCATGTCGTGGATCGTCTCCTCGGTTCGGTCATCCTCGCTGGTCACAACGGCGCTTACCCGGTCCCGCGACTCCGAACCGGCAATCGATCACTGACCTCGCACAGTGCGGGCTCGCCGCGGATCACGGCTGTCCGCGGGCGCGGCCCATCGCGCACCCTATTCCGGGTCGTTTTCCCTTGACGACGGACGGTCCGGCGGCTTTTTGGTGCGGTTGCTTCTGAGCAGGACAACCGCGACGAACACGACCAGGGCGACGATCACGAGGAGTTCCATACGGCGCGCGTACCCACGCTGGGGGAGGTCAATCTCGCGTAGTCCGCAGAAGACGACAGAACCGTACGAGCGCTGCGGTGTATCGAGCGCTCGTACGGTTCTGTGGCAGATACCGAGGTCAGGCGGTGGGGGTCAGCAGCTGGTCGAAGAACGCGCGGTAGCTGCGCAGCGCGCGCCGCAACGACTCGGTGTCCGGGCTCTCCGACCACCGGCCCGCGATGATCTTCTGGCGTTCGGCGTAGGTGCTGGTCAGCTCGTGGATCAGTTCGGCGACCAGAGTGTCGGCCTGGGACACGGCATCACGGGGATCGTCGACGAAGGAGCCCTGCAGATCACGCCAGCGTCCCCGCAGCTGTTCCAGGGACTTTTCGTCGAACAGCGGAACGACGTCGTCCTCCACCTCGGTAGCGGGGCTCTTCTGCGTTACTGCCGGCTGCCCCGCGTGAACGGAGTCGGTCTCATCGGCGACCGCGTCGCGTTCGGTGCCGACCTCTGGCCGGGTACCGGTGAGATCCGCATCGGCCTCGCCTGAGGTGGCGGCCGCCACGGGAGCGTGCTTGCCGTCTGCGCGCTTCCCGGCGGCGGTTTCGTCGGGACGGCGATCCGGCCGCGTCTCGTCCACGGTGCCGGAGGCCTTCGGATCCCGTCCGGAATCCGGATCGATGACCTCGGCGTCGATCACCTGGTGATCGACGTGCTTGCCTGCCGTGAGGCGATCGCGTTCGCCGAGAGGGGCGTGCTCGACGTCGTCGGTGCGCGCATCGGTCTTGATTCGGTTGTGTTCGGTGCTCATGACACTGTGTCCTTCTTGTGCGTGGTGTGGCCGTTCGTCAGATCGAGGAACAGCGCGCGGTAATGCACGAGGGCGGTCCGAAGGTCTTCGGTGCTCGCCTTTCCGTCCGCGTGCTTGATCGCGATGTCGTGGGCGTCGCGGTAGTGACCGAGGGTCGCGGCATGCTCGACGGAGAGGTCGGCGGCCTGCTGGTCGAAACCTTCGGTGGGATAGCCGCGTTCGGCCATCACGGTCGTGACGAGCCGGTCGGCCTCGCTGACAGCGTCGGCGGGCTTGTCGACGAAGCGTTCCTGCACGTTCGTCCAGGCCGCGGTGAGCTCTTGCTTGCGTTCGGAGGTCAGTTCACGCAGCTCGAGCGAGTGGTGCCTGCGCTCACGTTCCACCAGTTCGCGTTCGGCGGCGCGGCGATCGTCGGTCTGTTCGAGCGCCCGGTCGTATTCGGACCCGAAGCGGCCTCGCAGACGCCTCCGGCGTAGGTACGGCTGGGCCAGAAAAGCCGCACCGGCGAGTACGACCACGATGACAATGACAGCTACCAGAATTCCGGAAGTCACAAGTTCTCCTTCTACGAGCCTCTTGTCCCGGAATGCCTCGACAATCGAATCTCAAACAGGCCGAGCATCCGGATGATCACGGAGAGCAGCAGATTCGGGCTCGCCGCCGCAATTTCCGCGGACCGAGATCCCGATCTCGCGGCTGCGTGTGGCGTGCTGCGTATCCTGGTCGAAACCCTTTCGAGCGGAGGACAATTCGTGATCAGCGCGCAGGTCGGATCGTCGCCGGAGTCGGGCGAGCAGGAGATCCTGGATCGGGTGGCCGAACTGGCGGTGGGTTTCGCCGCCGACGCGGCCGACTACGACGAGCGGGCCGAGATTCCGGTCGAGGAGCTGACCGCGCTGCATGATGCTCAGGTCGATCGGGCGGTGCTGCCTCGCCGACTGGGTGGGCTCGGATTGAGCTATCAGTCGTTCGGGACAGTGGTCCGGATACTGGCGAAGGCCGATCCGTCCATCGCCACGATCTGGGTGATGCATGCTGGCGCGGGCGTCGCGTTGGCGGAGTTGACCGGCGATTCGGTCGGGTCGTTCTTCGCCGACGAGTTCCTCGCGGGTAAACGGTTCGCCAACGCCTTGTCCGAACCGGGCAGCGGCAACCGCTTTCTGCAGCCGCAGCAGGTGGCCGAACCCGCGGTGGGCGGCTGGTCGCTCGCCGGTGCGAAGCGGTTTGTCTCCGGTAGCGAGATCGCGGACTACTTGCTGGTGAACGCGCTGGTCTCGGGAGTGCCGACGTTCTTCGGAGTGATACCGGACGAGTCCGTATCGATCATCCCGATCTGGGACACCCTCGGTTTGCGAGCGACCCGCAGTCAATTGCTGGCCTTCGACAACACCGTGTTGCGCGCCGAATATCGCGGTCGCGCACCGGGACCGGGCGATTTCGCGGTGATCCCGGCCGGGTTGCCTGCCATCTCCCTCGGTATCGCCGACGCGGCGCTTGCCGCGTTGGTCGCGCACGCGCGCTCGCGAGTGATCCTCGGCAATCCGCTGGCCGACCAACAGTGGGTGCAGCACGAGGTCGCCGACGTGCAGATCCGGCTCGCCGCCGCGCACGCCCTCTACGACCAGGGTCTGCGCGAAGCCGACAGCGCCAACCCCGCCTTTTTCGCCACTCTGTCGCGGGCGAAGTACCTGGCGAACAAGGTGGCCGTGGACGTCGCGCAATTGGGCGTGCGCGTGGGTGGAGCGTCGGGCTATCTGCGCGGGTCGCCGATCCAGCGACACCTACGCGACGCCGAGGCCGGGCAGCTCATGGCGTACTCGACGGAGGTACTGGCCGGCGAGATCGGCCGGGAGGTGCTCGGCGTCGCTTCGACGCCGCCGAGCCCTTGATCGACGTCGAGCTGTCGGCGGTCACCAGCCCGCCATCGCATCCCTGCGCCGTGCGGTGCGGTAGGCGGCGGGGGTTACCCCGTACTTGGCGCGGAAGGCTCGCGAGAGTTGGTCGACCGTGCGGAAACCGCAGCTGTCGGCGATATCGCGGAGCCCGCGGGTGTCGTCACTGAGCGCACTCGCCGCGGCAGCCAGTCTGCGGGTGCGGATGAGCCGCCCGACGGACATGCCCTGGAGTTCGAACGCCCGGAACAGGGTTCGCCTGCTCACGTGCAACCGAACCGCGACCGCATCCGGGTTCACGGCCGGGTCGGCGAAGTTGCGGTCGATGAAGTCGGCCGCGCGGCGGCGCAGCACATCCTCGGCGGTGAGTTCCTTTGTCGCATCGGTGAGATCCCGTTCCAGCAGAGCGACGACCGCCGCCCGGAACAGGATCTCGTCGATGCGCGCGACTATCCGCAAGCTGCCGGGAATCGTTGCGCCACAAGCTATATCGCGAGCAACCATCAGGGCAGACACTGCCGCCCGCGACAGCGGCCACGACCGGCCGCCCGCCGCGGCGGCGTTCAGACCCCAGGCGGTCAGCGAATCCACCGGGAGATAGAGGTACAGCACGTCGGTGGCCGGGGTTTCGCATCGGGCGAGAGTCGAGCGGAACGGGCTGTCGAGGCACAGCGCGAATGCCTCCCCGGCTACCGCGGTCGATCGATGGCCCCGTTGCTCGAGCGTGGCTCGTCCGGCCAGCACCAAACCCAGTTGTAGGTACTGGCTGTAGTGGTCGTCGTCGACACCGATACCGCGCTCGGCGGTGATGTCCGAGGACCGCAGCCGGGCGACCAATACCGACCCGGTGCTAGAGGTCCACAGTGTGGCAGCGAAATCCTCCCGGGCACGTAGGTCGCAGCCGAACCCCACCCGCTGGAGATCGCGCGATCCGCGCAGGGCCACACCCTGGTCATCGGCGGGGCCGGGGCGTTCCAGCGGACAATTTGTTTCCGGTCGGATCAATTCGCTCGTCGATTGCCCCAATCCGAACAAAGCGGACTTCTTTCGGGTCGAGGTCCTCGGATCGACCTTGGCCCGGGCCGAGCGCTGTCCGCCGGGCTCGGTCGGCCGTCCGGCCTCGATCTCGTGCGCGTCCGTCTCGCTGTGCATATCCCACCTCCGCGCAGGGGTGCGCGGTCGCCGGGAACGGGTAGGACGCGGATCCGTCACCGGTTGCCTGCACCTGTCGACAATCTGGAATCGCTCTCGAAAGATCAAGGATAACAGCGTAATTCGGTGCCTCTGTGCGGTCGGGTCGATCTCGGTATCGACGCGTGGACGACACTCGCATTCCGTGCCAGGTTCGCCGGGATGTCGTGCCAGGACCGTCTGCGAGAGGAGCGCGGTCGACTGCCTCGAAGGAGGGTCCCGCCTGCCGATTTCGGTCATCCGGCGGTCGGTGTGGGAGCTCGTCGACGGTTTGCTTGGTCATTGCGGCACTCGTATCCGCGGCCTAATCTCGACACCGTTGGCTCCCTTGCTATTCCGTGGTTGTCGGTCGCAGGATTCCTCATCGTGTCCTCCCTTCCTCGGAGGTGGTCCACACAAATCTTCAGTGATTTCCGGCGCGCATCATCGCCCACCTCGACGACGAAGGACTACCGAGACATGCTCTGGGAAGCACTGCTGTGGGTAATCGTGGCCGCCGGACTGGCCGGGACCGCCGCCTACTTGCTGCGCAGGCGCGGCAAGGGCCGCGACGGCGAGGCCACCAACGAGTCGGTGGGACAGGTCTTCACCCTCGTCGGCGGTCTGCAGGTGGTGCTGGCGTCGTTCCTGCTCATCGGCGTGCTCGATACCAACGCGAGCGCGGCGAAGGCCGCGTCCGACGAAGCGGACCGATTGCTCGCCCTGCAGTGGGCGGGCGACGCGTTGTCCGAACCTGCCCGCGGCACCGTCACCAGGGCCGTGCATGCCTACACCGGCCAGGTGATCGAGGTCGAGTGGCCCGCCATGACCTCCGGCGAAGATGTCGACGACAAGGCGTGGAACCAGCTGTCGACGGTGCGCACCGCCATTGCCGCCACCCCCGCCGCCGACGAATGGCAACGTTCGCGCCAGATCGCGGCAGCCGATCGGCTGTGGGAGGTCTACGAGGCCAGGCAGTCCAGGATCGAGGCCGCGGGCAGCGCGTTGTCGCCGATGATGTGGCTGGCACTGGCGCTCGGCGCGATTCTGTCGGTGGGTTTGTCACTGCTGTTCTCCGGCACCAGCGCGCGCATTCATGTCGTCGTGGTGGCCAGTTTCGCGGCGGTGGTGACGTTCATGATCTTCACCATCTTCGAGCTACAGAATCCCTACGGCCGCGCCGCTGCGGTCGCACCGACGGCCTTCGACGCCGTGCTGGCGCAGCTGAGGTGAAAATGACTGTGCGGAGGGGGATCTGGGCTGCCCTGCTGTCGGGGGTCGGCCTGTTCGCGCCGGGGTCGGTCGGTGCGACTCCGATGTCCCCGTCGGTCGAGCCGCCGAGTGTCGTCCTACCCCGAAGCACGCCGCGAGCTGGAACGCTCACCACCGCCCCGGCGGAACCCGTTGATACGCCTCGCGTGCCGCCCGGCGCCACGACCGTGCAACCGACGCCGGGCGGGATTCCTCGATCGGTGCCTCGGTTCGAGGAACCGGATGCCCCTGACACCCGGCGACCGTTCGCGGAACCCCTGCTCCCCGGTCACGGTGAACGGCCCGATCGACCGGAGACAACCACGCCGAGAAGGGCATTCGAGAAGCCGGTCGTTCCCCCGTACGACGGGCTGGAGATACCCGTTCCTGAACGCTCGTACGAGGTGCCGGTTGCTCCGGAGCGGGTACCGCCCCGCGGGGGTCTGGAGTTGCCGGCTCCAGCCCGCCCGTTCGATGGACCGGAAGTGCATGTTCCGGCGCCCCGGCCTCCGCTCCCGCTGCCTGTTCCAGCGCCCCCACCCTTTCGGTTGCCTGCTCCCGCGCCGCCGCCGCTGCCCGTACCGATGCCATTGCCCTCGGCCCCGCCGCTGATAGTGCCGCCTGCACCCGAACCGTCACCGGTCCGAGAACCACCTCCGCCACCACCACCGAGCGTGTCGGTCAGTCCCGCGCCGCCGCTTCCGTCGCCCACGCCAGAGGCGCCCAGCCCACCCGTCCCGGTCTCCACGCCGATGAGGTTTCTTCCGCCCCCCGAGCAGGAACCGGAGGCGGTGGTTGCCCAGCCGGTGGCCGTCGAACAGCGGCGCTGGGCGCTGACCGCCCTGGTGCTGATCATGGGAAGTGCGGGTGCGGCCAGGGCGGCGTTGCGACGTTCGTGAGCAGTAACAGCAACTATTTCGCATCCTCGTGGCAGTGTCACGAGGGCTGCTCCGACCTGGGTTGCCGCATGCCGCGAATCAGTCCATGGCTTTGAATCTTATTAGCGCACAACGGAATTCAGCTGAATCGTCCTCGAACATCGCATGCTTTCCGCTACAGTAGTTTTGCCGCTATCGATAGCCGGTGGATAACTGATTCGTTCGTTTCCCCGTGGTGTGTCATCTCGTTTCTCCCATGTCTCTAGAAGCAGGAAGAACTCATGACTGAACTGGCTGAACCTTTCTCTGGAACCATTGCCGCCGCCCAGCTGAGCCTCAGCACTGTGGCCGCGCGAAACCTGGCAACCACCACCAAATCCGTGCCGCAGATGCAAGGCATCACCTCTCGGTGGCTGCTGAAACTGCTGCCGTGGGTGCAGGCCGACGGTGGTGTGTACCGCGTCAACCGTCGCCTCACCTACACGGTCGGTGACGGCTTGATCACCTGCTACGACACCGCGGGTCAGGCCCGGGTTCTCGCACCCGATCTGCGTGAGCTGCGCTATCTGCGCCAGTACTCCGATGACGCTGCCCTGCAGGTGCTTGCGGACTCCTTCGTCGAACGGCAGTACGCGCCCGGCGACGTCATCGCCGAAGCCGGTCAGCCGGCCGAAGAGCTGGTGGTGCTCGCCCACGGCAAGGCCGACAAGCTCGGCACCGGCGCCTACGACGAGTCGACCGTTCTCGAGATCATGACCGACGGCCGGTTCATCGGCGAACGGATCCTCGGTGCCGACGCGCAGCCGTGGGACTTCACCGTCAAAGCCGTCACCGCGTGCACCTGCCTGGTCCTCACCTCCCGCGCTCTGGCCGAGGTCAGCGCCCGGATCGAAGGATTGCGCGAGCACGTGCGGGTGGCCCAGCTCGACGACGCCGTCGCTGATGAGCGGGCAAATCCCTACGGCGAGAGTTCGATCGAGCTCGCCTCGGGCCACGACGGCGAGCCGCAGTTGCAGGGCACCTTCGTCGACTACGACCTGTCACCGCGCGAATACGAATTGAGCATCGCGCAGACCGTGCTGCGGGTCCACAGCCGAGTCGCCGACCTCTACAACAAGCCGATGGACCAGATCGAACAGCAGCTGCGGCTGACCATCGAGGCCCTGCGCGAGCGCCAGGAAGACGAGATGGTCAACAACCGCGACTTCGGTCTGCTGCACAACGCGGCACCACGTCAGCGGATCAGCACCCGCACCGGCCCGCCGACACCGGACGACCTGGACGAATTGCTGGCACTGGTCTGGAAGGAACCCACGTTCTTCCTGGCCAATCCGAAGGCCATCGCCGCCTTCGGCGCCGAGTGCAGCCGCCGCGGCATCTACCCGACGAGCACCGAGCTGAACGGGCATCGGGTGCCGTCGTGGCGCGGCATCCCGATCCTGCCGTGCAACAAGATCGGCACCTCGGCCAGCCGCACCACCTCGATCATGCTGATGCGCACCGGTGAAGCCGCCCAGGGCGTGATCGGCCTGCGCCAGATCGGGATTCCCGACGAGTACGAGCCCGGACTGAACGTGCGCTTCATGGGCATCGACGACAAGGCGATCATCTCCTACCTGGTCAGCACCTACTACTCGGGCGCCGTGCTGGTGCCCGATGCCCTCGCCATTCTCGAGAACGTGCAGCTCGGCGCCGAGGCCTGACATCGTGCAGCCCTTCGAGCTGCCCGAGTTCTACGTCGCTCATCCCGCGCGGCTGAACGCGCACGTGGAACAAGCACGGGCACATACCAAACAGTGGGCCTACGAGATGGGAATGCTCGGCGACACCGTCGGTGGCGACGTGGTGTGGGAGGAGGCGAGTTTCGACGGCATGGACTACGCCGGCCTGTGCGCCTATACCCATCCGGAGGCAAGCGCACCGGTGCTCGACACCGTCACCGACTGGTACACCTGGGTTTTCTACTTCGACGACCACTTCCTCGACGCGTTCAAACGCACCGGTGACATGGACGGCGCACGGCGGTATCTCGACCGCCTGGCCGCGTTCATGCCGCCCGACGGTGCCGCGATGCCCGAACCGACCAACCCCGATGAACGCGGTCTCGCCGACCTGTGGGCGCGGACGGTGCCGTCGATGTCGCAGGGCTGGCAGGAACGGTTCCGCGAAAGCACCCGGAACCTGCTGCTCGACTGTGTCTGGGAGATCGGCAACATCAATACCGCCCGGATTCCCAACCCCATCGACTACATCGAGATGCGGCGCAGGGTCGGCGGCGCACCGTGGTCGGCCGATCTGGTGGAGTACGCCCGCGGCACCGAGATTCCCGAAGCCGTCGTCGGCACCCGGCCGATGCGCGTGCTCAAGGACACCTTCTCCGACGCGGTGCACCTGCGCAACGACATCTTCTCGTATCAGCGCGAGACCGAGGAAGAAGGCGAGGTGAACAACGGAGTCCTGGTGGTGGAGCGGTTCTTCGACTGTTCGCCGCAGCAGGCCGCCGACATCGTCAACGACCAGCTCACCTCGAGGATCCACCAGTTCGAGAACACCGTGCTCACCGAGCTGCCCCTGCTGTTCGACGAGCACAGGCTGGACGCGGTGCAGTGCGCGGCGACGCTGTCGTATGCGCAAGGTCTGCAGGACTGGCAGTCGGGTGGCCACGAATGGCATCTGCGGTCCAATCGGTACATGAACGGCTCCGCGGCGGCGGGACCGATGTCGTTCGGTCCCGCGGGGCTCGGCACCGAGCTGGCCAGACCCGGGTTCTGGAAGGGTCTGGCCGGGCCGGGCGGAGCGCGTAGTCACCGCCAGATTCCGTTGCGCCGCACCGGGCAGTTGCCGCTGCCGGACTTCGATGTGCCGTTCGAACTGAGTCTGTCGCCGCACCTGCCCGTGGCGCGCGCGGCCAGCATCGAGTGGGCGCAACAGGTCGGATTCCACGATCCGCTGCCCGAGCTCGGTGGGCGGCAGTTGTGGGCTCGCGAGGATACGGTCGGGTTCGATTTCGCGCTGTGCTCAGCCGGTTTGGATCCCGACGCCGATATCGAGGCGCTGACGCTGTCGGCCGAATGGCTCACCTGGGGGACCTGGGGCGACGACTACTTTCCCACTGTCTTCCCACCCACCCAGGGTGCCGCCGCGATGGCCGGGGCGAAATCCTGCAACGCCAGACTGTCGACGTTCATGCCGTTGGACCTGAAACCTGTAGGGACACCGGTAAATCCACTGGAACGATCGTTGATGGACCTGTGGTCGCGCACCGCGGGGCCGATGTCGCCGGCAGCTCGGCGTACGTTCCGGCAAGCGGTGGAATCCATGACCGAAAGCTGGTTGTGGGAGCTGGCCAACCACATCCAGCATCGGGTCCCCGACCCGGTCGACTACCTGGAGATGCGCCGTCGCACCTTCGGCTCGGATCTGACGATCGCGCTGTCGAAGATCGCCCGCGGCGGCCTGATACCCGATGCGGTGTTCGAGTCCACCACCATGCGCGGCATCGAACACGCCGCGCAGGACTACGGCTGTCTGATCAACGACTTCTTCTCCTATCAGAAGGAGATCGAGTACGAAGCCGAGTTGCACAACGCGATCCTGGTGGTCGAGTCGTTCTTCGATTGCGACCGCGACATCGCCGCCAAGGTCGTCGACGACCTGATGCGGGCCAGAATGCGACAGTTCCAGCGACTCGTCGACGACGAATTGCCCGTCTTGTTCGAACACCACGGGCTCGACGCCACCGCTCGCGCGGCGCTGACCAGCTACATCGACGAACTGCGTGATTGGATCGCGGGCATCCTGCACTGGCATCGCGGCACCAGCCGCTACAGCCCGGAGAACCTGCACTACCCGGTCGGCAGGCAACCGCACACTGCCGCCCGCCCGGTCCACACGTGGGGACCCTCGGGTATCGGCACCGCCGCCGCCCGCATTCGTCCGCGCGTCGCCACCCATGCCACCTCGCCGGGAAGGACTTCCTCGTGACCAGCACCGCCCAGAACCCACCGACCGCCTTCGGTGTCGCCGCCGCCCGCACATTGGCGACCACCACCAAATCTGTTCCGCAGATGCAAGGAATCACGCCCCGCTGGCTGCTGCGCATGTTGCCCTGGGTCGAGGTCGACGGCGGAACCTACCGGGTCAACCGGCGCCTGACCTACACCGTCGGGGACGGATACGTCACCTGCACGCTGGCCAACGGCCGCTATCAAGTGATCCCGGCCGAACTGCGCGAATTGCGGGCGCTGCGCGATTTCGACGACGACGACACCTTGGTCGAGCTCGCCCGCCTGTTCACTCAGCAGGAGTTCGCGGCGGGGGAGACGATCTGCGAGTTCGGCAACGAAATCGATGCGGCCTATGTGCTCGCCCACGGCCGGGTCGTGCTGACCGGCCCCGGCGAATACGGCCAGCAGGTGCAGCTCGACGTGCTCGACGACGGCAGCCACCTCGGCGCCGCCACTCTTCTCGGTGGACAAGCGATTTGGGAATACACGGCGACCGCGAACACCGCCTGCACGGTACTGGCGTTGCCGCGCGCGGTGTTCGACGCACTGTGTGCCCGTGAACCCCGTCTGGCCGCCCACGTCGCCGACCTCGGGACCGCGGTCGCCGCCGAACGGACCGGTGCCGACAAATACGGTCAGGCGGCGATCGGACTGCTGTCGGGCCAGCAGGGCGAGCCGACCCTGCCCGGGACCTACGTCGACTACGACCAGCAACCGCGCGAACTCGAGCTCAGCATCGCGCAACTGCTGCTGCGCGTACACACCAGGGTCACCGACCTGTACAACAAGCCGATGAACCAGCTCGACCAGCAGCTGCGCCTGTCGATAGCAGCGCTACGGGAACGCCAGGAACGCGACCTGCTGACCCACCACGACTACGGCCTGCTGCACAACGTCGACCCGAGTCAGCGGCTGTGTTCTGCCACCGGCCGCCCGACACCCGATGACCTCGATCGCCTGCTGGCTCGCCGTCGTAAGACCGCGTTCTTCCTCGCGCACCCTCGCGTGATCGCCCAGTTCGGCCACGAATGCACGGCCCGAGGCATCTACCCGGATCCCACCGAAGTCGAGGGAAAGCGGGTGCACGCGTGGCGCAATGTGCCGCTACTGCCTTCGGACAAGATCCCGATCTCGCCGAGCGGGACCAGCACGATATTGGCGATGCGGATCGGTGAATCCGACGACGGGGTGATCGGCCTGCGCCAGACCGGCCTGCCCGACGAAGTCGAGCCGGGCATCAACGTACGCTTCACCGGCATCGATGACCGAGCGATCGCCTCCTACCTCATCAGCGCCAATCACGCTGCGGCCGTTCTTGTTCCGGACGCCCTCGGTGCACTGACCGAAGTGCAGGTGAATCGATGAGCACTCCGCAGGCCGCGAGCACACCGATCCTGGCGCAGGCACCCGTGACAGCACCCGCGGTGTCACCGAGCTCACGCACGGCCGCCGACGTACTCGATCAATGTCGCGAGGCCTGCTCCGCCACCCTGCACGCCGCCGTGCAGATGATGCCTGCCACGGTGCGCACTATCGTCGGGTACCACTTCGGCTGGTGGGACCCGACAGGGCGGCCGGAAAAGCACGACGGTGGCAAGGCGATCCGCCCCGCGCTTGTTCTGTCGGCCGCCCGGTTGACCGGCGGTGACGTGGCGGCTGCCGTGCGCGCGGCCGTCGCGGTCGAACTGGTGCACAACTTCTCGTTGCTCCACGACGATGTGATGGACCGAGACACCACCCGACGGCACCGCCCGACCGCGTGGACCGCTTTCGGTATCGGTCCTGCCATCCTCGCCGGCGACGCGCTGGTCGCCCAGGCCTATTCCCTGCTCGCCGCGGAGCCGAACACACCGATCGTCGAAGCGACGAACCTGATGAGCCGCTCGGTGCTGCACCTCGTCGAGGGCCAGTGCGCCGACCTGGGATTCGAGCGGCGCACCGATGTCGAGGTCGACGAATGCCTCACGATGGTCGACCAGAAAACCGGGGCGCTGTTCGGATGTTCGGCCGCCCTCGGTGGCCTGTTCGGAAACGCGGACTCCGGTGAGCTCCTGCACCTGCAAGAGTTCGGCAGGCGCCTCGGCCGTGCCTTCCAGCACACCGACGACCTGCTCGGCATCTGGGGCGACCCGCACGTCACCGGCAAATCGGTGTTCTCCGACCTGCGCAGTCGCAAGAAGTCGCTGCCGGTGGTGTTCGCACTGCGCTCGAACACCCCTGAAGCAGGCGCGCTCGCCGACCTCTACCTCCGCGAAAAGCCGCTCGACGACAGCGAATTGGTCCGCGCCGCCGAGCTGATCGAAGCGGCAGGCGGGCGGGAATGGAGCCGCCTGCAAGCGCGACAGCTGTACGAGGAAGCGATGTCGGCGATCTCGCAGGTCGGGTCCGACGCAGGAGCCCTGGCAGATCTTGACCTGCTCGCGGCGCTGGCCGCGGACCGAGACTGCTGACGCCACGCGCGATTGTGTTGCATGCCACCGCCCGGCCACGGCTACGGCCCCGGCCGGGCCGTGGCCGGTCTGGCGGCCCGTCAGACCGCCGTAGAGCTGACGGGAGTCTTCGAGGGTGCCCGTGTAGTACTCATAGTCTCGGGCCCTGAGACGGCTGCGGGTCTGTGACGGTTGTGTCCGGGAACGAGTGGTGTTCGTGCGCGACAACCCAGCGTCCGTGGTCCTTGCGAAGGCCAAGAGTGAGACGCAATCGTGTATCCGGTTGTGCGGCAAAGTCTTCTGGAGTACCGCAGCGCAGCAGAGCGTTCGCGTAGGCGACGTCGGCTCCTGCGGTCACGTCGAGTTCGACGATGTCGAACTCCGCGCCGCGCGCCAGCCATTTAAAGAAGGGGGGCCAGGTTTCCCGGTAGGCGTCGATGCCGCGGACCCCGTTCTGCGGCGGCGGAACATCGAACATGACGATGTCGGCGGTGTGGTCGGCCAGTACGCGGTCGAGGTCGCGGTCGCGGATGGCGCTCGCCCACGCGTGTACCAGTGTGCGGATCCGGGCCTGGTCTTCCGACATGTCGGTCTCCCTTCGATGTGCCGAGGCGCTCGGGTCTCGGCCGGTGGGAACGTCCCACTGCCCATATGACCCTGCGATGGGTGCCGAAATAATCGTCGGGCGGGAAATCAGTCGGACACGGTGCACGGAAGGTCGAAACGGGGGAAGAGCGTCGGGTCGAGGAACGACACCACGTCGGTGATCGCGCCGTCGCGCACCACCAGCACATCGAGTGCCATGGCAGTGAAAACGCGGCTCTCGGCATCCCACGAATAGGTGCCGAAGGCTGGTTGGCCATTGGCCACGGTGGGCAGGAAACGCCAGCGCCAGCGCAACGGCTCGGCCACCAGGAAGTCTCGGATGGCCGCCTGCCCGGCATACCATCCGGGTAGTGGTGGCATGGCGTACCTGGCGTCGGCGGCGAGCAGTTCGACGATGCCGTCCACGTCGGCAGCCTCCCACGCGGCCGCGTAGCGCTGGGCGAGGTGGCGAGTCCGCGGATCACCCGGGTCTTGTGACGGAGTGGAAGCGTTTTGTTCGGCGTGCGCTCGAGCGCGTTGCAGGGCACTGTTGGCCGACGCGACGGTCACGTCGAGCAATTCAGCTGTCTCGTGTGCGGTGAAGCCGAGGACATCGCGCAGGATCAAGACACCGCGCTGGAGTCCTGGTAGCTGCTGGATCATGGCCACAAAAGCTAATTCCACGGCCTCCCTCGCCGTGTAGCGAGCCTCCGGTCCCGGCTCACCCGCACCGAGACCAGGAAAGGGTTCGAGCCAGAGCCGTTCGGCCGCAAGCTCATTCGGTGCGCTGTCCATCGGCAGTTCCCGGCGTCCGCGCTGCTCGAGCATGGTCAGGCACCGGTTCGTAGCGATCTTGTACAGCCACGGCCGGAACTTCTGCGGGTCGGTGAGATTCGCGCGGGAACGCCAGGCGCGCAGCATCGCCTCTTGCAAGGCATCGTCGGCGTCGTGCACCGAGCCGAGGAGCCGATAGCAGTGCACGTGCAACTCCGCGCGCAACGAGCCGACGAGCTGATCGAACTCGGCTCGATCGAATGCGAAATCGCCCCCATTGTTCACCTGCCGATCATGGCACACGGCCGCCACCTCGACAGTCTCCGAACGCGGGCTCGGGACAGGCGGCAGTACCGGCTCAGGCGTGGGGCGCTTCGGGGTCAGTCAACAGCGAGCGGGTCCATGCGTCGACAATCCAGTCCCGGAAGCGCTCTGCCGTCCAACGGCGTTCGCCGACAAGGAGCACCCAATATTCGGTCGCGTTCATGCTCCAGAGGATGTCGGCTACCTCGTCGTCGGACAGATCCTCGCGCAGCTGCCCCGTGCTGCGCAGGTCGGCCGCGAACTCGCGCATGTTGGCGGCCCGTCGATCGCCGATTTCCGCCCATACCCGGGCGCAGGACGCGTCGGTCGTCGCGGCATCGCGCAGGGCAAGGAAGATCGGCGCGAGCCGTTGCTGGATCGCGGCCAGCGCGTGGGCGTAGATCGCGATCTTGTCCTCGGCCGATCTCGCCTCACCGATCGCGCGAACGTACTCCCGCTGCCGGGCCGGAATCGCTTGGTCCGTGCCGGAGAGGGCGGTCTCGACGAGCTCTCGGAGCAGCACCGGTTTGCGACCGATGGACGCATAGACAGTGTCGACGGAAACGCCGGCCTCCGTGGCGATCTCGCTCACGGTGGTGGCGACGTACCCGTTCTGAACGAACAAGCGCCGCGCGGCGTCGAGGATCGCATGACGCGTATCCGCCGCCTGCGCGGCGCGCCGCGGAGCGTTGTATCGACGCTTGCCGACCTTGACGTTCTCGTCCATGGACGCTTATCCTACCCACTATTGATCCGAACCAGATTCGGATCAATTCAGAAGGGATACCGCCATGGTCTACGCCTACATTCAAGACGTCCCTATCGGTGAGGAGCTCTACCGCCGGATCATCGAAGAGCTCGGCCCCGAGCCGCTCGATGGCTCGCTCCTCCACCTGTGCGTGCGCCGCGCCGACGGCGGGCTGCGCTACATCGACGTGTGGGAATCCGAGGCGCACTGCTCTCGTGCCTTCGAAGATCGCATCCATCCCGCCGTCGACACCGCCTTCGCCGGCCACCGCCCGGGCGAGCCGGTGGTAGAGCATCTCGATGTCCTACACGCGACCGGCACGCTCATCGACGCGCAGACCATGTGATGAGCAGTCCCTACGATGCGTTGCGATGGTTCGTTGTCTTTGCGGCACTGGGCATGTCGGCCGCGTGCGCGAGCACATCGGACACCTCGACCGGGGTACCGGCATCAGCGTCGTCTCCTGCGAGTCTCCAGCCGACCGGCGACGGGTGCGGCGACGTCGATCAGATCAGGAACGCCGTTTCCGAGTTCGCCATCACCGGAGTCTCGGTAACCGGCCAATGCACCGCCGTCGACATCGAGACGAACCTGGCCGACGATCCGACCGGTGCTCAGACCGCACTCCGAATCTGTACCGCAGCAGCGACTGTCGCCTACACCGAGGACGTGAACAGCGTCTCCGTTGTCTCCGCCGATGGGTCCGAACTCGCCGTCGGTATCAAAGGAGCAAGCTGCATCGGAGACTGATCAGCTCATCGAGCAATACGTCCGGCGACCAACTCTTCTCCATGAGCGTGAACAACTTCTGCGGGCAGCCCGGCTCCGGTTTGCACGCCTTGTGGCCGACGACCCGGGCCCGCCCTGCCGTGGCAGGGCGGCGTTCGGCGGACTGCCGGGGCCCAACGCCGGTCACGGAATCGACTGGTAGGCCAGTCGAAGTGACGCCCGAGGTCACTGCTGAATGGATTCGCGTATCTCATCTGCGAGGGCTCGATTGCCGGCGGCGATGAACTTCCGGCGTGTACCCATCGTCTTGTTGATCTCGGGCGCGCTGTTGAGTCCGCAATCCAGCGGGATCGGATTACCATCAAGATCGATCGCCACGCCCCCGGCTGCATGCAGAATGTAATGTCCGGGCGACAGATCCCAAACGGCAAATCCCTTGGCGAACTCCACGGTTGCATCAGTGAATCCGGCAGCGACGTGGCACAGACTGGCAGAGCCGAAATCAACCCCGATGCGCCCTCTTCTTTTACCATCGTCCGATGCCGCGCTCAGCGCATCAAAAAATCGTTGCTGCTTTGCCAAGGGGTGAAATCGCTCATCTGGGCGCATCATGTAGTTCGTAACCAGCGCATGGGAAAGTCGGGCGTTCGAAGGCCTGTTCAGCGTGTGGCGGTCTCCGCTCGCAGTGACCATAAAGGCGCGATCGGAACCATCGCTTTCTCGCAGGGCCACGTATAACTGAACATGATGAAAAATGTCGCCGACTACCGCAATGATAGGTCGCTTCAGCGACCGTGAGTAGACCATGATGTGGGTGTAGCCGTGCAGGGATCGAACGGCCAATTCGCTTGTATCCAACGGATCGACGAGGACGCACAAGTCTGGTTCCGAGTCACTTCCAATGACTTGCGGATCGGCCTCTTCCGATGCGTATATGAATGACGGTAAATACTCGGACAGAAGTTCCTTGTAGCGTCGGTGCATCCACAAGTCGTACTCCGACAAGAAGTTGTCCTCGTGGCGGACATTTTCAGTCTCCGAGCGGCGCCCTGTCAGTGCGGCTTCCACCAGGCGGGGCCGTATCTCGGCCATCATGGTTGTCACCATGCCGGTAATGTGCTGCGCCAGCTCGGTCGTGTTCTGATCACTCATGCGAAGGTCACCTTTGCTCGAATCTAGCGCAACTCCAATGGTGGTTCAATGCCGGGCGGGCCCATCGTTGCGGCAATGAAAATGGCTTCGAATTCTGCCGCACGCATAATCTTAGCGCCGGTCAGGTCATCGAAGCTATCGACGTCCAATCGGCGGTCTTTGGTCATTGCGCCAAAGACGGCGAAATACAGCTCGGCCTTGGGGTAGCGGTCGCGCAGTTGCCGGGTGAGGTAGCCGATTACGTCGGCGTGCTTGACCTCGAAATCGCAGATGACAATCGTAGGAGCGTCTTTGGCTTCCGGGTAGAAAGATGCACTATCTAGGTCTATGCCGTCACGCATTTTGTTGCACCGCAAGTACCCGATTCGACATCGGGAAAATCGGGATGAAGCAAGGAATGTTGCCATAACCAAACCGGCCTCATTGACTCCGAAGCAGATATCCATATCTAGGCGTTTGCCCAGGTTCTTAATCTGTTGCGACAAGCGTTCCACCCCATACCCGAAGGTCTCCCAAGTGAGATCGATCAATCTGCCTGGCTGAGGATTGGGTAGGGTGAACACATCTACCTCGGGGTTCCCGTATTCGACAGTTGGAACCGTCAATATGAACTCCGGGCCGACTTGACCTCCTCGAATGTGTGGGGCGGGGGACTGACTCCATATCGCACCATGCTCAAGTGCCGATTTTTGTCCACCGGCTGGAACCTTCTCCTGTGTAAAGGTTTTCAGCGCTAGCTGATCTTCGATAGGCAGCCGCTCGTAGGCTTCGGCGATGAGCTCTGTTGGGCTGATGCTCTCCTCCGCGACCCCCAGTGGCCCCCGTCCGTAGGCTGCGCACAAGATCAGCAAACCTGACATCGGAGGCGGAGAACCCTGCCCCCTGCGACGCGCCCAGGACTCCCAGGCATTGACCGATGTGCCACCAAGGCTGGTTTGGTTTCCCGTCACGTCGTTATAGCGCGCTGCCGCCTGATCCTGGGATAGGCCCGCCGCATAGCGGTACGCCTGCAAACTCGGCACGTCTGGGTACCGGGCCATCAGCTCAGCCGCCGCGCCTTTCACCGACCCCAACTCGGTCCACAGCTTCTTGCCCTGCGCGGCCAGCTCACGACCGCGCGCCTGTGGACTCATCTGGTGGCTCATGCGTGCGTTCGCGCCCGGTGACCTCGACGACGTTCCCATGACCGACAGCCCTTCACCCCAGGAGCAGTAGTTGCCAGGAAGATTACCCATCGCAATGGGCAACTTGCGTAATTCACCATATCTTCGCAGGTCAAGCTACCCAAAAACCCGTTGGCGCTTGTACCGCCCAGCAGGTGTGAAGGCCCGTGACCTGCTGGGAGGGTGATTAGCAGCAACCACCTTCTTCATAGGAGTCAGCAGCTATGACGGTCTTCGTGCACTCATCAGCGCCCGACAAGAGGCGGCGTGTTGCCGACCGTTTATGGGCCGACCCGACTCGCAACGTTGCCACCGTGACTATCAAGGGGGGCCGATGAGCAGGGAGGATCTGACCGATGTCGAGCAACGGGTGCTCGATGTCCTCGCCCCGGGTGGTCTGCTCACCGCCGACACGATCGCCCGCAACCTGAACATGTCTCCGTGGCGAGTAGCTCGTGCTCTGAATTCGTTGCGCCGCAACGGTGACGCCTTTCGGAACCGGCACGCCCAGTGGCGGGTAACGGTCGGGCAGTGTCGCTCGGAAAGGCAGGGCTCGCGATGATAAGCCCTGTCCCCGTTGCGCCCGCGGAGTCTTTGCCCGAACTTCGCCGAACACTCGAAGCTATGCGGGAGGCCGGGTGGCTCACGAGTACGCCGACCACACTCGCGGCCGAAGCCAGCGAGCCAACCGCTCCTGCATCCGGGCTGCCCGAGGAGTCCCGATGACCCATACCAGCCTGCCTATCTCGGCATACGCCGAAACCCCCCGATCGCGCTGTGAGTTCTATCGGAGCGTGTGTTGCCTGCCCACTGTGCTCGACCCCTGCACGGGACGGATCACCATGAGGGCCGGGTTGATAGGGGCAGTGATGATGCCGACATCGTTGGCTCATCGGGTCAAAACCAGCCTCGACATTCGTGGGGTTGCTCCGCTGTCGATCATCGGTCATCCACGTGCGGACGTGTGGACCTTCTTGGTCAGGGCTGATATTCGGCCGATCGGTGACCCCGCCGAAGTGGCGCGGTTGTGGGAGGCGCGGGTGGTGGTGATCCGCGATGGCGATATCGCGTTGCCGTCCCCAATGCCGGACCCGCTGATGGTCCGCACGTGGGTGTCTCCAGCTACCAGCGTGTTCCGCCCGTCGGGGGCCGTGGTGATCGAATGCGCGCAATCGACCTCGAGGCAGGCCCGGTGATGAACAACGGCGGTCGGTCACCGTGCCCTGATGAACCCGACATCCATCTCGCGGTCCAGTTTCCCAGTGTGCGAATAGATTTCGCCGCGTGCCTGACTGCCGCGCTGGTGTTCGTCTGCGATGTGACCGCTCGCCGCCCCGGCACCGTCGCCGTCTACGCCGGCCACTGCGGCGGATTGCCCCGCCTGCCCAACGAGCGGCTGTACCTGCAGCCCTGACACTCCCGAAACCCGAACGCTGTCGTGGAGTTCCGCGGGCGACGCACCCAGTTTTTAGAGCTTGCCAGATCAAACGGCAGCTCGAACCCCGCGCATCGGGACGGGCGCGACGAATGCGCGTTTGCTGGATACACCTCTGGTTCTCGGAGTTGCCCGATCCCGCCGACATGGACCCAGGAACTACTTCCGATCGCGCGCGGTGCGGCCGACCGACGAACGAACGGCGATGGCATCGATCCGCTCAGCAGGATGACGTCGACAGTCGGGTGGTCAAGTCGTCGATGTAGGTGCGGAAGAGCTCTGCCATGTCGACGCGCTCGGGGTCGAGGAGCCATTGCAGTTGCAGGCCGTCCATCATGGCCGAGATCTGACGGGCTACGGCGGCGGTATCGATGTCGGGGCGGAAGGTGCCGTCGGTGACGCCGCCATCGAGGGCGCCGGCCAGGTAGGTCTCCAGGATGCGGTAGCGATTGACCACCCAGGCGCGGGCGGGGTGGTCGCTGGTGACTGCTTCGCTGGTGACCACGGTGAAGAGTTGGACGAGGCCGGGGACGTGCATGTTGTGCTCGACCAGCTGGACCAGTTGTTGCAAGGCTTCTTTGCCGCGCAGTTGGCGGTTCATGCCGAGGCGGTCGTAGTCGAGGCGATCGCGGTAATCCAGGACCGCGGCGAGGAGGGCCGCCTTGTTCGGGAAGTAGTGCAGCAGGCCGGGCTGGGAAAGTCCGCAGCGCGTGGCGATGTCGGCGATGGAGGAGTTGTGGTAGCCGTTCTCGGCGAAGCTCCCGAGGGCCTGGTCGATGATCTGCGCGCGGCGGTCCTCGCCCCGTCTCCGGCGTTGGGGATGCGGCGTCATGAGCAGCGACAGTAGTCGAACGGGGGAACCAGCAAAACCAGCGAGATAACGAACAGGTAACAGTACCGAGTGACCACTCGGTAGACTGGTTGTCCGCTGGCACACTCGTGCCAGCCGTACCGAGACGGGACGTGCGAGGAAGGACAGCCGATGACTCAGGGCACCGAGATGCCGATCGAATCGATCACGCTGCGAGGGGGTGCGGGTGCGCTCGCCGGATGGGAGGTCAACCCGCCCCTCGGTACGCCGAACCTCGGCACCGTGGTGCTGGTGCCCGGCTTCACCGGTTCCAAGGAAGACTTCGAACTCATGCTCCCGCTGCTCGCGGCGGCCGGTTATCGCGCGATCGCCTACGACCAGCGCGGCCAATGGCAGTCCGAGGGACCCGACGATATCGCCGGCTACACGATGGCCGATTTCGTCGCCGACCTGCGCGGTGTTGTCGATCAGGTCTCGCCGGACGCGCCCGTGCACCTGGTGGGGCACTCCTTCGGCGGTTACGTCTCCCGTGTCAGCCTGGTCGACGAGCCCACGCGATTCCGCAGCCTCACGCTGCTGGCCTCGGGCCCCTCCTCGGTCGAGGACATCAAGTTCTCGCCGCCACAGCTCGTGGCGCAGGTGGTGGAGTCCGCCGGCCAGGAGTTTCTCTGGCAGCAGATGAGCGATGCCATGGACGCCGCCGGGCAGACCCCGTCGCCCGAGCGCGCCGAATTCCTGCACAACCGCCTCGTGCAGACCAAGAAGGCGAACATTCTCGGCATTCTGAAATGCATGGAGACCCCGCCGCTGGCTGATCCCGCCGCGCTGCGCGATGCCGGCGTGCCGTTGCTCATCGCCTATGGCGACACGAACGATCTGTGGGATCCCGAGGTCCACGAAAACTTCGCTCGCCGGCTGCGGGCCGAGACCGCGGTGTACCCGGGTATCGGACATGTGCCGAACGAGGACGTCCCCGCACAGGTAGCCGCCGATCTGGTGAACTTCTGGAAAGAGCTGGCATGAGCGACAACATCGAAGAGCTGCTGGAAAAGCTGGACCTGGAGGCCAAGATCCGGCTCATCTCCGGATCCAATGTCTTCCGCTTCGCCGGTGACGAGAGCATCGGCCTGACCGAGATGCCTGTGTCCGACGGTCCCTCCGGTGTGCGCGGCGAGACCTGGGACGAGCGCGACCCCTCGGTGAGCCTGCCGTCCGGTTCGGCGCTGGGCGCCACCTGGGATCGCGAGCTGCTCGCCGAGATCGGTGGGCTCATCGCCGCCGAGGCGCGCCGCAAGAACGTGTACGCGGTGCTCGGCCCGACCATCAACCTGCACCGGTCCCCGCTCGGCGGACGGCATTTCGAATGCTTCTCCGAGGATCCGATGCTCACCGCTGAGATGGCCGCCGCCTATGTGACCGGCGTCCAGGATCACGGCGTCAGCGCGTGCCCGAAGCACTACGTGGCCAACGACTCCGAAACCGAGCGCTTCACCGCCGATGTGATCGTCGACGATCGCACCCTGCGCGAGCTGTACCTCTACCCGTTCGAACGATCCGTGGACGCGGGCGCGTGGATGATCATGGACGGGTACAACTCCGTCAACGGCGCCACCATGACCGAAAACCCGTTGCTGGATGAGCCTTTGAAGGGCGAGTGGGGCTTCGACGGTGTGGTGGTCTCGGACTGGACTGCCGTGCGCTCCACCGAGGGCGCCGCCATGGGTACCGACCTGGCCATGCCGGGCCCGTGGGAACTCTGGGCCGCGCCGCTGATCGAGGCCGTGCGCAGCGGTACGGTGCCCGAGACCGCGATCGACGAAAAGGTCCGCCGCATACTGCGATTCGCGCAGCGAGTGGGCGCGCTGAACGGAACCCCGCGGCGAACACCGGCTTTCACCGATGAAGCGGCGCGCCGGTTGGTTCGAGACGCGGCCGCCAAAGCGATGGTGCTCGCCACCAACGACGGCGTGCTGCCGCTGGGCAAGCCCACCCAGGTCGCCCTGCTGGGCGCGGCCGCCGCGGAGCCGCGCTTCGGTGGCGGTGGTAGCTCGACAGTCGTTCCATCACACACGAGTTCGCCGCTGCAGGGCCTGCGCGAGGTGCTGCCGGTGGTGTACACGCCGGGCGTTCACCTCAACGAGAACATGATCGCGGTGCCGCTGGATCTGGTCACCGATCCGGAGACCGGTACGGCGGGCGTGAACCTGCGCTTCCTCGACGGTGAGACGGTCTTGAATTCCGAGCACCGCACCGCGGGCAATCTCATGCTCTTCGGCACACCCTTCGCCGTGCAGGCCAAGTCCTTCGAGATCCGTGGTCGGCTTCGTGCCGATGCGGCGGGGGAGTGGCGGATCGGCTACGCGGGCGTCGGCACGCTGCGTCTGGAGCTCGACGGTGAGACCGTGCACAGCGAGACCGTCTTCCCCGAGGGCGGCGATCCGGTCGAGATGCTGCTGAATCCGCCGCAGCGCTGGGTCAGCCGCACTCTGGCCGAGGGCGAAGAGGTCGATGTGCTCATCGAACTGGTTCCCGCGCTCGACAAGGGTCTGCCCGCCATGGGCCTCACCTTCGGCATCGGTCGCCCGCGCCGCTCCGCCGACGAAGAGTTCGCTGCCGCGGTGGAACTGGCGCGCACCTCCGACGTCGCTGTGGTCGTGGTCGGAACCACCGAGGCGATCGAATCCGAGGGTTACGACCGCAAGGATCTGTCGCTGCCCGGCCGCCAGAACGAACTGGTGGCGGCGGTGGCCGCGGTGAACCCGCGCACGGTCGTGGTCGTCAATTCCGGTGCGCCGGTGGAGATGCCGTGGCGTGACGATGTCGCCGCCGTCCTGCTTTCGTGGTTCCCGGGCCAGGAATTCGGTGATGCGCTCGCCGATGTCCTCACCGGTGCGACCGAGCCCGGCGGCCGTCTGCCCACCACCTGGCCCAAGGTCATGACCGACGTGCCGGTTCTGGACACCAAGCCCGCCGCCGACAACACCCTGCCCTACACCGAGGGCATTCACATCGGCTATCGCGCCTGGCTGAAATCCGGGGTAACTCCGGCCTATCCGTTCGGGCACGGGCTCGGCTACACCAGTTGGGAACTGGTGGACCTGACCGTGAGCGGTCACACCGCCACCGTCACCGTCCGCAATATCGGCGAGCGTTCGGGCCGCCAAGTGGTGCAGGCGTACCTGTCGCGCGCGGACAGCGCCATCGACCGTCCGGTGCGGTGGCTCGCGGGCTTCGCCGCGGTCGAGGCCGACGCGGGCGAAACCGTCACCGCCACCGTCGAATTGCCACAGCGGGCCTTCGAGCACTGGACCGACCAGGGTTGGGACGTCGAACCGGGTGCATTCACCCTGCACGTCGGCACGTCGGTATCCGCACTCCCGCTCACCGCTGAAATCAGCTGATACACCCCTCGTCTCTGTGGCGAGCCACCTCGTCGTCCCGGCCACGCAGTCCCGGGATGACGAGGTGGGCTGAGGCGAGGGACCTTCGCGTCGATCGTTCTCGATGAAGCCGCGGCGAACTTCCTGTTCACGCTTTCTCTCACACCCTGGATTTCACCGTGGCGAACACTGATGCCAATTTCTCTGTCGACGAAACACCTTCTACTGCAAACGCTCCCACCAAGGGCCTGCTGCCTCTTCTCTTCGTCGGCAATGCCGCGATGTACGCGCTGTACTCCGGTGTCGGTGGTGTGCTGCTGCCCCTGCAGATCGAGCACATCGACCCGGCGAACAAGATCGCCAACCTCGGGCTGGTCGCCGGTGTCGCCGCGGTCTTCGCCACCGTGTTCAACCCGATAGCGGGTGCATTGTCGGATCGCTCCGGTCGGCGCAATCCGTGGATTCTCGCCGGTGGCCTCGGCACCATCGCCGCTATGGCACTGCTCGGAAATATGCACACCGTGCTGCTGGTAGCCATCGCCTGGTGCGTGGGGCAGGCGGTGATGAATGTCTATCAGGCCGCCATCACCTCGGTCGTCCCGGATCGAGTGCCCCTCGAACGCCGTGGAACGGCCTCGGCGGCAGTCGGTCTCGGCGTCCCACTGGGGTCGGTGATCGGCGTGGTGCTGGCCTCTGTCGTCGCCGACCGTTACAGCGCCGGTTATCTCGCCCTCGGCGTGTTGGTCGCCGTGGCGGCGGTGATCTTCACCGCCGGTGCGCGCGAACAACGAATGGCACCCAAACAGCCTGTGCCCCTGCGTGATCAGGCAACTGCCTTCTTGAGCGTGTTGCGCGAGCACGACTTCCGCTGGGCGTTCATCGGCCGTGCGCTGCTCGTACTCGGCTACTTCTGCGTGGTCGGCTACCAACTCTACATTCTGCAGGACCATATCCGGCTGCCAGAGGGCATGAGACCCGCTACTGCGGTAGCCATCCTCACGCCCATTTCCGCGGTGGGAATGACGCTGTCGACGATCGTCGGTGGCGTGCTGTCCGACCGGCTGGACCGGCGCAAACCCTTCGTGGCGATCTCCTCGCTGCTGGCGGCGGTGGCGCTGCTCATTCCGGTGTTCAGTCCGACCTGGGGCGGCATGCTCGCTTTCGCCGTGCTCAACGGCGTGGCCTTCGGCTGCTTCATGGCCGTTGACACTGCCCTGGTCACCATGGTGCTGCCCAAGGCCGAGGATGCCGCTCGCGACATGGGCGTGCTGAATATCGCGAGCGCGGGCCCGCAGATTCTCGGGCCGTTCGTGGCGTCGGCGGTGGTCAGCCTGGTCGGCTACGCAGCGCTGTTCGTTCTGGGTGGTGTGCTCTCGGTGCTGGGGGCGCTCGCCGTCGCTCCGATTCGCTCCGTGCGGTGATCTGCGCACGGGCTTTCCGCCGACGCTGCACGTCCCCGACCTCGTGGTGGGCGCGTTCGGCGGCGTCGAACAGCTCGCGAGTCTGAGCCGATTGAGCTCCGTGGAGGCGTAGATTCGGCATCGCTGCTGATCGTGAGCGTTCCTCGACGAAGGGATCTCTGTCATGAGCAAGTCGCCCAGGCATCGCCGATGCCGCAGAGCAGGTGCGGTGCTCGCGGTCGTGCTCGCCATCGCCGCGGGCGGCTGCTCTACGCAGGAGAAGTCCGACGGCTCCTCGCCGGTCGACAATGCCGAAGTGGCGAAAATCGCCGACATCGTGCGCGCCGAGATGAGCGAACTCGACCTCAGTTCCGTGGTCTACGGCGCATGGCGAGGCGAGGATCGGATCGCTCTCGGGGCCCTGGGCGGATCACCGCTCGGTGTACCCGCGACCACGGATATGCGATTGCGGGTCGGCCAGCCGATGGAACCCATGCTGTCCACGGTCCTGTGGCGACTCGACGGACACGGCGTGCTGAAACTCGACGAGCCCATCGCTCGCTGGCTGCCCGAGTTCCCCCGCGCCGACAAGATCACCCCGCGGATGCTCGCCGACAGCACCTCCGGGATCTCCGACTATGTGACCGAGCCGGAGTTCCTGAAGATCTTCGGCGAGAACCCGATCCGCGAATGGACCGCACCGCAACTGCTCGAACGCGCCAATGCCCGTCCACCACTGTTCGAGCCGGGTACCAGCTTCGCCTACGCCCACAGCGACCTGGTCGTGCTCGGCGAAGTGCTGCAGAAGGCGGCAGGCAAGCCACTGGGCGAGCTGATCGCCGAACACATCACCATCCCACTGGGGATGCACGCCAGCACAGTAGTACTCAACCCGCAGATCGATGAACCGATCCTGCACGGCTACACCAACGAACGAAACTTCTTCGAAGACTCCACCTTCTGGAACCCCACCGCCTTCCTGCACAGCGGCAACATGAACTCCACCGTCGCCGATGTCGGCCGCTGGGTCCGCGCCCTCGGCACGGGCGAACGACTCACCCCCGACCAGTTCCAGCAGATGATGGGCCCGTCGACCGCCGGCCTCGGCCCCTTCACCACAGAGAAATACTTCGCCTTCGGCGTGGTCCATCTCGCCGACTGGCTGTTCATGAACCCGTCCTACGGCGGCTACGACGGCGTCGCCTTCTACGACACGAAAACCGAGACGACCGTCGTCGTCTACGCCACCCTGGGCCCGACGTCCAACTCGAACCAGAACAACGCCGTCGGCATCGGCTCGGCGATCAGCACCCTCCTGGTCCCCGAGCGTCCACCGGCGGTTCCCTGAGCAGTCACCTGCTCGGATCCGCGCGCACGGTGGCCAGAACCTTCCACGCCTGCAACGCCGCACCGAGGTCGCGCACCGCGGCGGGATCGGTAAGGGAGCGGCCGGTGAGTTTCTCGATATGGCGAAGGCGATAGCGCACAGTATTCGGGTGCAGATAGAGGCGTTCGCCGGTGGTGGCCGCCGAACCGCCTGCGGCGAACCAGGTTTCGAGGGTTTCCAGCAGGCGGAGGCGGTCGTCGTGGGGGAGGGCGAGTAGCTCGCGCAGGCGCATGTCGACCATGTGCGCCGCCTCCAGTGGCGCGGCGGCGACCACCATGCCCAGCGGATTGTCGTCGAATCGGGCGACACCGGCGGCGCGATCGCCGAGACCGACCACCGCCAGCCGGGCGAAATGTAGGGCCTGCGGAGTATCGGTGAGTGACTCGTACGGTGGGCTCATACCGATCCGCGCCTGGTATTTGCGCAGCGCGGCCAGCGTGGTGGACTCCCGATTCGCCGGGAGCGCGAGAACGCCGATCTGCTGATCCGGCCGGAGCCGCCAGGCGGAGGTGATCTGGGCACGGCGCAGCGTGGTCTCGATGCCGGGCAGCGCCTCCCGGCCCGCGACGCTGACCTCGGCGGCGACCACCACGTAGCGCCCACGCGGCGGCAACCCGAGGACGCGCGTGGCCTCACCGAGCGTGGTCGGATCGGCGATCACGCCGGTGAACAACGCCTCGACCAGCACCGACCGCTCGTGCTCACGCTGCAGCATGAGCTCCGAGCTCATCTCCCGGTACGCGGCCGCGACAGCGACGGAGTACTCGCCCGCCAACGCCCACACCTCGGCCGCCAGGTCGACCAGGACCGCGTCGGTGACCGCCGGATGACGTCTGGCCTCGGCGACCAGCTCCGACCACAGGAATTCGAACCCGATCCGGAAGGCGTGCAGGGTCTCGGCCAGCGGCACGCCCTGCTGGGCGCGCAACCTGCCGGTCTCTTTCGGCGGCTCGGGATCCACTGGTTCGGCGGTGGTGAAGTGCTGCACCATCAGCGTCAGATTGCGGGTGCAGGAGGTGCGGATCGTGTCGAAGGGCACCTGATTCTCGTTGCGGTAGGTCTCGAGTTCGTCGAGGAAGCGCTCGGCCAGCTGGAGCCCGAGTTCGTCGATGCGCGCGAGCAGCGCCGCGGCGACGTCGACGATCGGGCCTGGCGGCGACTTTCGAACCATTTCCGCAGCTTACCGGGGGTGCGATTGTTCCCGGGGACAATGCTCTCGCGGCGATGCTGTCCGGCGATCCATGGGATCGGCGTCACAGCGGTGCGACGATTTTCGCGTTGTCGACCGCTATCGTCCCGAGGATCTGCCGATGCCCGCTCTGAGCGAGAACCTGCTGCACTCCGCGCTGCGCCACCCGAACCGGCCCGCGCTTCGCTCGGACACCACCGTGCTGAGCTACGACGAGCTCGAGGAGCGCACCGCTCGGGTCGCCGCGTTCCTGCACGACCGTGGCATCGAGCCGGGGGATCGGGTGGCGCTGATGCTGCCGAACGTGCCGGAATTCGTCGTGCTGTACTACGGCATCCTGCGCTCCGGTGCGGTGGTGGTGCCGATGAACCCGCTGCTCAAATCGCGCGAAGTTGCCTATTACCTGCGGGATTCAGCGGCGGTGCTGCTGTTCGACTGGGTCGACGGCCCCGGCGAGGGTCCGCATGGTGCGCGGGAAGCCGGGACCAAGGCGCTCACGATCGACGCCGACCTCCTGGCCGAGTTGCTCGCCGGACACGTCCCCCGCCGTGCCGATCACTCGAGCATCGCCGAGGAACCGGCAGTCATCCTCTACACCTCCGGCACCACCGGCACGCCCAAGGGTGCGGCGCTGTCGCACGCCGGGTTGGTCCACAACGCCGACATCTATGCCACGACCGTGCTCGATATCGGCACCGACGACGTGATCCTGGGCTGTCTGCCGCTGTTTCACACCTTCGGCCAGACCTGCGCCATGAACGCGGCGATTCGCAGCGGCGCCTGCCTGACCCTGGTGCCGCGCTTCGAGCCCGCGGCGGTCTTCGAGGCGATCGCGCGCGATGGTGTCACCGTGTTCGCCGGTGTGCCGACGATGTATTCGGCGCTGCTGCACGACCCGGGCGCCGCCGAGGCCGATGTCTCGACCTTGCGCCGCTGCGTCTCCGGCGGTTCCTCGCTACCGGTGGAGCTGTTGCACGGCTTCGAAAAGCGGTTCAGCTGTGTGATTCTCGAAGGATACGGGTTGTCGGAGACCAGTCCGGTGGTCGCGTTCAACCATGCGGGCAAGCCACGCAAACCGGGCTCGATCGGCACGCCGATCCGTGACGTCGAGGTCGAACTCGTCGACAGCATCGACGGAATCGGCGAGATCGCGGTGCGCGGCCCCAACGTGATGCTGGGGTACTGGCGCCGTCCCGCCGACACCACCGCGGCGATCCCCGACGGCTGGTTTCGCACCGGTGACCTCGCCCGCCGCGACGAGGACGGCTACCTCTACATCGTCGACCGCAAGAAGGACATGATCATCCGCGGCGGCTACAACGTGTACCCCCGCGAGATCGAGGAGGTGCTCTACGAGCACCCCGAGATCACCCAGGCCGCCGTCATCGGGATCGCCGACGCGCATCTGGGCGAGGAGATCGTGGCCGCCGTCGCCCTCCGCGTCGGCGCGACCACGACCGGCGAGCAGATCCAGGAATTCGTTCGCGACCGGGTCGCCGCCTACAAGTACCCGCGGCAGGTGTGGGTTCTCGATGCCCTGCCGACCGGGCCGACCGGCAAGATTCTCAAACGCGCCATCAGCCAGCGCATCACACAGGAGTGATTCATGTTCAGCTATCTCAGCAGTGACGGCACGACCATCCACGTCCGGTCCTGGCTGCCCACCGGCGACGATGTCACCGGCGTGGTCCAGATCGCGCACGGCATGGGCGAACACAGCGCGCGCTACAGCCATCTCGCCGAGCGGCTCGTCGCGCTGGGCTACGCCGTCTACGCCGCCGACCATCGCGGACACGGTCACAGCATGGTCGGCGCGCCCGGCGACCTGGGCGACAACGGCTGGAATCTGCTCGTCGAGGACATGACCGCGCTCACCACGATCCTGCGCGAGATCCACCCCGAGCGGCGGGTGCTGTTGTTCGGGCACAGCCTCGGCTCGTTCGCGGTCCAGCAGTACCTGCTCGATCACGACGCGCTGGTCGACGCCGCGGTCCTGTGTGGCACCACCGCGGTGGACGAACTGTTCGTCGAGATCGCCGCCGCCGAAGGTGATCTGCTCGGCCTGTTCAACCGCCGATTCCAGCCGACCCGCACCCCCGCCGACTGGCTCAGCCGGGACGAAGCCCAGGTCGACGCCTACCTGGCCCACCCGTGGTGCGGATTCGAGATCGATGCGGTCAATATGGCCTTGCTGGCGAAGCTGGGCAACGAACGGCTCGCCCGGCCCCGCGGCATCAGAACAGACCTGCCGCTGTATGTCATGGTCGGCGGCAGCGACCCGCTCAACGACGGTGCGCGACTGAGTGATCTGCAGGTCCAGCGCTACCGCGATGCCGGGCTCACCGACATCACCTACCGCGTCTACCTGAACGCGCGCCACGAGATCCTCAACGAGATCAACCGCGACGAGGTGGAGAACGAACTCCTCGCGTGGATCTCACGGGACTCTGTGCAGGCGGTCTAGGTGCCACGCCGTCCGGTGATGTGCCTCGATCCGCATCGCTACGGCACTTCGGTGTCGATACCGAAGTGCCGTAGCCGGTCCGGTCACGATCGCTTTCGTCGCGGAACTCAGTGCACAGCAGCGACTTCCGGCGTGGAAACCAGGCTGAGCAGTGCGTCGACGAGGGTGTCGATCAAGGCGTCCGCGCGTTCGGACGACAGCAGTCCCTCGATATAGCCGAGGTTCAGCGACAATTCGTCGGTGCCGTGGCCGACGGTCAGCATCATCAGACCGCTGATCGACATACCGGAGACGACCTCGGCGCCGGAGACCTCCCATGCACCGATGCGGGCGGGAAAGTCGCGGGTGTCGACGAAGGTCAGGCACAGGTTGCCCGGCCCACGAGCGTCCAGCAGGCCCACCACCTTGTCCGGCTGCGCCGGTGTCTTGGGCAGCATGAAGCCGATTCCACCCAGGTTGGCCAGGTGCTGGCGCTCTTCGATACGACTCGCGAAGTCGGTGGTGAACGCGGCGGCGGTCTTCCAGAGTGGCTGTCCTGCCGGCGTCGGCAGCGCGATCATCGCCTGGTAGGCGCCGGTGTGGGTGGCATCGAGCGGTCGCTCGAGTTGCTCGCGGAACAGCACCGAGACACCGACCGGGAAGTGGGCGTCCGGCGCACCGGCATCGTTTCCCGCCGCCCGGGCGAGTGCGGCGGCGACCACACTCGACAGCGGTACGTCGTGTTCATCGCAGGCGGCCAGGAGCGCTCGGTACTCGGTCCCGTCCACTACCCGGTGCGTCAGCTTGGTGAAACGCTGGGTGGGTGCGACTTCGGCGTCGGCGCTGACTCGCATCGGTTTGACTCGCAGGTCGCGCAACCCATCGGCCGCCAGCCGGGCGATGGCCTTGCGCTTGCCCCGCCAACCTTGGAAAGGCCGGGGGAACAGGGCTTCCGGGGAGGGCGGCGCGGGCACCTCGGCGACCCAGCCATCAGCTTCGGCGGCGAGTTCGAGCACCTGCCGGGCGAACGACAGCACGGTCACCGCGTCGGCGATGGTGTAGGTGGAGGTCAGCACCAGGTCGTGGACGCCGGGCGCGGCGGTGACCAAGGTGGCGCGCAGAAGCGGTGCCGTCGGGTCGAATCGTGTCCGCAACTCGGTGTCTGCCTCGGCTGTCCAGTCCCCGGATGTCACCTCGCGCAACGGAATCGGCCGCATCGCGATCGGAACGAAGCGTGGCCGACGGCCGTCCTCGCTGCGCACCACGGCGCGCAGCATCGGATGCCGCCGAGTCAGGGCGGCGAGCCCGGCACGGATCGCGTCCGCGTCGAGATCGCCGGTGACGCGCACCCGCGACACGATGTGCAGCGGCGCCACCTGGTCCACGGTCCAATGCCAGCGTTCGAGGGTGGACAACGGCCGGGGCAGCGTGGCGACGGGTTCCGGATCGCCCAGGCCGGGCCAGGTCATCGGTTCGGCCAGACTGGCCTGCAGCTTCGCCTCGTTGCCCTTGGCGATGAAGCCGTCGCGAACGACGATCAGCGCGCGATTGCGGGTCTGTTCGAGGCGGCCCAGCTTGCGGGATCCGTCGACGAGCATCGTGGTGCGCGGAATTCGCCGCTGTTCGTAGACCCGCAGCGCGGTGCGGGCGTCGTCGTGGGTGGCCAGCGCGTGCGCGAGCACCACCGCGTCCTCGATCGCCGAGTTCGCGCCTTGGCCCAGGCTGGGCAGCATCGGGTGGGCGGCGTCGCCGAGCAGGGTCACCCGACCGCTGCCCCACTCGGTCAGCGGCGGCCGGTCCTGCGCGGGCAGCGCGAGAATGTCGGATTCCGGCGTGGCGGTGATGATGTCGATGATTTCCGGTGCCCAGTCCGCGAATCTGCTGAGCAGATCGTCCTTGCCGTGCTGCCAGTCGGCGGCCTGCTCGGCGGTGGTGGTCAGGGTGGCCCACCAGTAGACATTGCCGTGCCCGATGTCGTGGATGCCGAAGCGCATGCCCCTGCCCCAGTAGTGGATCGAGGCGCCCGGCTCGATCGCCGGGTGCGCGAACGGCACCAGCGCCAGCCAGCACACGAACTTGCCCGGCCGTGGTGCCTCGGTGCCGTGCAGCTGGGCGCGGATCGCGGAGTTGATGCCGTCGGCGCCGATGAGTACATCGGCGCTGAGGGTGCGGCCGTCGGCGAACTCGACCTGCACCGCGTCGGCGGTCTCGGTGAAGCCGACCGCCTCGGCGCCGAGTTCGACCCGCAGATCGTCGCCGCATGCCGCCAGCAGCACATCGTGGAGGTCCTTGCGGGCGAGTGCGACTGCGGGAGCGCCCAATTCGGCGTCGATCGCGGTCACGTCGACCCGTCGCATGTCCGAACCGTCGGGTCGGCGGAAGGTGAACGATCGAGCCTGTCCGCCGACGCGCAGCAGTTCCTCGTCGATGCCGAGGTCGAGCGTGCGCAGTGCGTTCATGGCGTTGGACTGCACCGACAGGCCGAATCCGGCCGCGCGTAGTTCCGGGCCGCGCTCGCACAGCACGACATCGATTCCGGCCCTGCGCAGGGCCGCGACGGCCGTGAGACCGCCGATGCCTGCGCCGACCACCAGTGCCGATTTCACGGGAGAGTTCACTGAAATTCCTTGCTGTGTAGCGGGATTCGACAGGATCATGATGCGGTCGCCGCCGCTTGTTCGAGCAATCGAGTGAGTCGGGCGGCTACCTCGGCGACATGAGGGGACTGGATCAACGTCAGGTGATCACCCGGCACCTCGATCACCTCGAGATGGCCTGTCGCGTAGGTGTCCCAACCGTTGGTGGGATCGCGATGCAGGGTGCCCGCCCGGTCGTGGGCGGGACGGAGCACCTGCGGCAGCGGCTCCGCGGCGCGCAGCAGGGTGATGTCACCGTCGTAGGCCTGCGGCCGGTAGGCGTCGATCGCTCGCCACCCTGCCACGAACACCTCGAACAAACGTCGGACCAGCGCACGGGACCCGGTCGGCGGTAGCACGCCTGCTTCGACGGCGGTGGCGAGGATGAAATCGAAGACGGCGTCGTCGGTGTCGAGCTCCTGCGGGATCTCGATCACGGCGGTGTCGGCGCCGCGCGCCAGCCACAGCAACTCCCACAGGAAGAACTCGTAGAGCGCGTGCTCGGGCACCGGCATGCCGTCGCCGTGGCGCACGGTCATCGTGTCGATGAGTGCCAGCGTGCCCACCTCGTGACCGGCCTCGGCCAGTTGGCGGGCCATTTCGAAGGCGACCATCCCGCCCAGTGACCAGCCGCCCAGATGGTAGGGCCCCGCAGGTTGGACGCGGCGCATCGCGGCGATGTAGTTGCTCGCCATCTCCGCGATGGACTCGGCCGGGGTGCTTCCCGTCTCCAGACCCGCTGCCTGGAGGCCGTACAGCGGCTGGTCATCGGGCAGGTATCTGCTCAATTCGAGGTAGCAGAGCACATTTCCGCCGATCGGGTGCACGAGGAACAGTGGCGTCCCGGTACCCGGTCGCAGCGGCACCAGCGGATCGAAACCCACCTCGGCTCGTTCGTCGAGCTGCGCGGCCAGCGCGGCCACCGTGGGACCGGTGGCCAGGGTGGAGACCGGCAGGGACACGCCGTAGCGCTGTTCGATGGACACGATCAGCCGCATCGCGGTGAGGGAGGTACCCCCGAGAGCGAAGAAGTCGTCGTGCACGCCGATCTCGGGCAGTCCCAGCGCTTCGGCCATCAGTGCCGCCAGCCCTGATTCGGCGGGTGTGCGCGGGCGAACCCGACCCGCCGAGGTAGCGGCGGGCAGTGCCATGCCGGCCAGGACGGCGTCGGCTCGCTTGCCGCTCGGTGTCAGTGGCATCGCGTCGAGCCAGACCAGGCGACTGGGAATCATATAGTCCGGCAACCATTCCCGCAGCGCGGCAGCGATCTCGGACTCGTCGATGTCGCCGCGGGAGCCGACCAGGAAGGCCACCAGCAGTGTCTGTGCGCTGGAAGTCCCCGCGGCGGTGTGCGCCACTACGGCGACCTCGCTGAGGCCGGGCGATTCCGCGGTGACGCGGTGCAGCGCCAGCTCTACCTCCATCGGCTCCACTCGATGCCCGCGAATCTTGACCTGGCCGCCGCGTCGACCGTCGCTGATCACCGCACCGCTGGGCAGCCTGCGGCCGATATCGCCGGTGCGATAGAGCCGATTCCCCGGCGCGAACGGGTGTGGCACGAAGGCCGCCTCGGTGAGATCGGGCCGGTGCTCGTAGCCGTCGGCGAGTGCGGCGCCACCGAGATAGATCTCGCCGGGCACGTTGTCGGGCACCGGGCGCAGTCGGTCGTCGAGGAGGAGGATCTCCACCCCGTCGATGGCGGTGCCGATCGGTGGCAGCGCCGGGAACAGCGCCGGGTCGCCGGTCATGGTGTATCGGGTGGCGACATGGGTTTCGGTGGGACCGTACTGGTTCTCCAGCAGGACCTCGGTACCAGCCGCGCACAGCGCCCGGATCTCGTCGGTGACGCGCAGCTGCTCGCCGGAGGAGATGATCACCCGCAGCCCGGGCGGTGCCGTGCCGAGCCGGATCGCGGCCTCGGCCAGCTGCTGCAGTGCCACGTAGGGCAGGAAGATCCGTTCGGCGCCGGTGCTCGCCAGCAATCGCGCCAGCGCGGGTAGATCACGGCGCTGCTCCTCGCTCAGCAGGATGAGGCGACCGCCGCCACACAGCGTCGAATAGATCTCCTGGAACGACACATCGAACGACAACGGGGCGAATTGTGTTGTCGCCGGTGCGGGCAGAGAGCCGCTGGCGGTCGAGAGCTGCCAGCGGATCAGATTGGCCAGCGCGCGATGTGGCATGGCCACGCCTTTCGGCGTTCCCGTGGAGCCGGAGGTGAACAACACGTACGCGATGGCGTCGGGATCGTCCATCGGCAGTGCGACGGTGTCACCCGGAGCGATCAGTTCGTCGACGGTGAGTCGCGAATACCGTGGTGGCACCAGGGTTTCGTGGCCCGCGCCGGTGATCACCGCGAACGGCCGCGCCTGTTCGAGCATCGCGTGCAGACGCGAGGGCGGATAGCTGACATCGAGCGGTACGCAGGCCGCGCCCGCCTTGGCGATGCCGAGCACCGTCGCGATCTGTTCGGGCGATCGGTCCAGTGCCATCGCGATGCGATCGCCCCGGCGTGCCCCGCGCGCCACCAGGCTCACCGCGATACGGTCGGCAATCGACAGCAATTCCGCGTAAGTCATGGTCCAGCCGCAGAATTCGACGGCGACCGCATCGGGTGTGCGGGCCGCGCAGGCATCGAACAGCTCGATCACCGTGCCGGGTGCGGGCGCGGCGACCAGTGGTTGCGGGGCAGGGCCGAGCGAGCCGAAGTCCACCGTGGCCGAGGGATCGCCGGTGAGCAGGTCGAGGACCCGCAGGTAGGTCTCGCCGACGCTGACCAGTTGATCGCGGGTATAGGACGCGGGGTCTCCGTCGACGCGCAGGGCCAGCGTTCCGTCGAGCGGGTTGCGGACGGCGTTGATCAGCAGGGCGAAGTTGGTGTCCTCGCGAATGTCGATGCCGAGCAGGGTCACGTCCAGCGCGTCCATGGCCGCGCCCGCGGCATGGAAGTGCACGTAGTTGAACGCGGTGTCGAGGACGACGCCCACCTCACGCTGGATGTCGGTGAGCGGGAACCGCTTGTGCTGTGCGCTGTTGCGCTCGCGCTCGAAGACGCCTGTCAGCACCTCGCGCCCGCTGCGGCCGGTGAAGTCCAGCCGCAGCGGCATCGTGTTCAGGAACAGCCCGGCCATGCGCTCGGCATCGATGCGCTCGGGCCGCCCGTGGGTGACGACGCCGGTGGTCACATCCGTGCGACCGGACAGCAGGCCCACGGTGCACAGGTGCGCGGCCAGCAGGACTGCCTTGACCGGGATATGCGCGGCGGCGGCCACCGCGTCGGCGCGGGCCAGCAGATCGGCGCCGACCGGAACCGACACCGAAACACGCGCCTGCGGCGGACCCACGGGAGGCGTCGCATCGACGGGCACGTGGGGACGCGATCCGGGGACACGGATCGTCTCCGCGCCTTCCAGTTCCCTTGTCCAGTATTCCCGGTCGGCCGGATCGTCCAGCGAATCACGCTCGGCGCGAACGTATTCGGCGAAGGACGGTAGCTCGGTGGGGAAGGTGCCCGCGCCCCGATAGTCCGCCAGCAGTTCCGAGATCAGCGTCGCCACACTCCAGCCGTCGAGGATGGCGTGGTGGAACGAGAGCACCAGCTCGATCCGATCGGCGAGCCGGAACACCGCGAGGTCGAAAAGGCCCGGCTGCTCGAAGACGTACCGGCGCAGGCGTCGTTGCTCGACATGGTCGCGAATCGAGGCGCCGGCCTCGTCGGCGTCGGTCGTGCGCAGGTCGACGATCGTCAGTGGCGGATCGAGGTGGGCGTGCACGAGTTGTAGTGGCTCGGAGTAGCCGGCGAGCTCGAAGGAGGTGCGCAGCATCGGGTGCCGGGCGACCGATCGCCGCAGTGCGGCGCGCAGGGCGGCCTCGTCCCACGGCATCCGCAGCGAATACCGGAAAACATCGTGGTAGAGCGATGATTCGGCGCGTTCGCGGCTGTGGAACAGCATGCCGAGCTGCAATCTGGTCAACGGGTACGCGTCCACCACGTGCGGTAAGCGGGCCCGGTCGATGCCGGCCACCAGCTCGAACGGTGCGAGGGCCGCGGCGGCGACAGCGCCGGTGCCCGCCCGCTCGGCCAGTTCGGCGATGGTGGGGCATTCGGCGATGTCACGGGCGCTGATCACCAGCCCCCTGGCCTCGGCCCTGGCTCGCACGCGTAGCAGCAGGATCGAGTCGCCACCGAGGTCGTAGAAGTTGTCGAACACCGACACCGACTCGCGGTCGAGCACCTCGCGCCAGATGAGCGCCAACTGTTCCTCGGCCGGTGTCCGTGGCGCGGTGTGCCCGACGGTCGGGTTCTCGGCGGTGATCGCTGCGAGTGCGGCGCGGTCGGCCTTGCCGCTCGGGGTCAGCGGAATCGCGTCGACCCGAACGAACAGCGACGGAATCATGAACTCCGGCAGAGTCTTCGCCAAGGCCGCACGCAGCGCGGCGGGCTCCGGTGCGGAGGCCGCCACACAATAGGCGGCCAGATAGGTGGCACGCTCGGGCGACTGACGGTCGATGACCGTGGCAGCTGTGACGCCGGGCAGCGCGGCCAGCGCGTTCTCGACCTCGCCCAGTTCGACCCGGTTCCCGCGGATCTTCACCTGCCGGTCGATGCGGCCCAGATACTCCAGTTCTCCGTCGGCGAGGCGGCGAGCCAGATCGCCGGTGCGATACATCCGCTCGCCCGGATGGAAGGGGTCGGCGACGAACTTCTCCGCCGTCAGTTCCGGGCGGTCACGGTACCCGCGCGCCAGACCGGCTCCGGCGATGCACAATTCGCCCGCGACGCCGACCGGTTGGGGCTGGTCGGTGGGGTCGAGCACATAGAGGCGGGTGTTATCGATCGGTCGGCCGATCGGCACCCGGGTCACCGTCTTGGCCGGGTCGACGGGGCAGTCGTAGTAGGACACGTCCACGGTGGCCTCGGTCGGGCCGTACAGGTTGACCAGCCGGGGTGCGGTGGCACCCAGTCCGGCGAAAGTCTGATTCCACCGGTTGACCTGATGGGGGAGTAGCGCTTCACCGCTGCAGAACACCGTCCGCAGTCCGGCGGCCTTGTCCACCGCGGCCGGGTCGGATTCCAGCAGATCCAGGAAAGGCGTCAGCATCGACGGCACGAAATGCATGACCGTGACACCGAAGTCGGCGACGGCGGCGAGTAGTTCGCGGGGATCCTTCTCGCCACCGGGCCGCAACAAGGCCACCTGGGCGCCTTCGACCGCCCACCAGAACAGCTCCCACACCGACACGTCGAACGAGGACGGCGTCTTCTGCAAGATCACATCCGTGGGGCCCAGCGGATACTGTCGCTGCATCCAGCCGATGCGATTGATAACCGAATGATGCTCGACCACAACGCCTTTGGGGTGACCGGTGGAGCCGGACGTGTAGATCACGTAGGCCGGGTCCGAGCCCGTGGGGACCGGAGTCCGCGCCGGCGTGTCCGTCGACCAGTTCTCCGGTGACAGCACGACGGCCCCGCTGGACAGCTCGGTGTCGGTCAGCACCACCTTGGCGGCGCTGTCGGCCAACAGGTAGGCGATCCGGTCGGCCGGATAGCCGGGGTCGATCGGGACGTAAGCGGCTCCGGCGTGCAGGGCGGCCAGGATCGCGACGAGCATGTCCGGACCGCGCTCGAGCAGCACCGCGACCAGATCGCCCGCCTCGACCCCGGCATCGCGGAGCACGCCGGACAGGGCGGCGGCACGGTCGGTGAGAGCGCGGTAGGTGATCGTGGCTCCGGTCGCGGTGTGTACCGCGACCGCGTCCGGCGTGCGCTCGGCCTGGGCCGTGATCCGGGCGATGACGGTGCTCTGGTCCGCGTAGGGGCGCGCCGTCGCGCGAGCGCGGTCGACCAGCAGGTCGTGCTCGGGCGTGGACAACATCGGCAGCAGCGACGGATCGGTGTCGATGGCGTCGATCCCGGCCTCCAATAACGCGATCAGGTGATCGGCGACGGACTCGATCGGGTAGTCGACATCGAAGATGTCGGCGGCGTGATCGAGCCGGATCAGCAGCGGCCCGTCGTCATCGATCTCGGAGATCGTCCAGGCCATGGCCAGTGGGCTGTACCCCTGCGAGGGTGTCTGCACCTCCTCGAGCCCGTCGATCAAACCGGCGGCCGAAGGCAGGCGCGGATAGGCGACCGTCACATCGAACAGCTGTCTCGCCGGGCTGCCGAGACGACGCAACTCGCCCATGAGATCGCCGAGCGGATAACGCTCGTGCTGCTTCAGTCGGCGCACATCGGCTTTCACCGTGGACACCAATTCGCGCAGGGTGCGATGGCCCGCGGTTCGGATGGGCAGCGGAAGAGTGTTGGCGAAGTTACCGATGGTGGCCTGCTCGGTGGGGTTGACACGATTGCCGAAGGGGATGCCGATGGCGATCTCCTCGGCGCGCAGGGTCCGCGACAGGTAGAGGCCGAGCATCGCACAGAAATACGGGTACAGCGACAGGCCGGCATCGCGAATTCGGTTGACCAGCAAGCGATCCAACGTGAACTCGTAGGCTGTGACCGGTGCCAGCCCATCGGTGGCGCGGGGCCGGTCGAATAGCGCGGGGGTGATGGCGTTCAGCCCACTGACCACAGCGTCGCGGTCGAGCAGGTACTGATCGCTCGCCCGATAGTCACGTTCGAACGGCAGGCACCCCAGAAACGACGACCCCGGCAGCTCGATCGGATTGCCCGCCATCGTGGTGGCGTAGTCGGTGAGGATCTGGGCGCCGATGTGGAACAGCCCGGTCGCGTCGGCGGCGACGTGGTGAGTGGTCAAGACGAGGTAGGAAGACTCCGCACCGGCGCGGATGACGTGCGCCCGGAAGGGCACCGCCCCGGTGAGGTCGATCGCCGAACCGGTGAGCAGCTCGATCCGACGCTGCGCCTCGGCCCGCGGATCGGGGGCGTCGCCGACGTCGATCACCTGGACCGGCGGCATCGGTTCGGTCGAAAGTTCCTGGTAGGGAACACCGTCGAGGACGCGGTACCGCAGCCGGAGGCCGTCGTTGCGTGCCCAGGTCCGCTCGATCGCGGCGACCATCGCGGCGACATCGACGGCGAGCGAGAAGCGGCCGACCACGCTGGACAGATAGCTGGGCAGACCGGGAAAATGTTCCACGATCGTCCAGATGTCGCGCTGATAGGCGGTGAGTGGATAGCGCATGGAAACGGACATGGATGTACCCCTGAGGTGAAGAGCTGAAATGTGCTCGATCGCGCGGCGCTGCTGCGATCCGAATTCCGTCCGGTGGCGATCTTCGCCCGGCTGATCGGGCGATTTCACGAGTGGTCCGTGCGCCCAAACGGCGCTCCGATCACTGTGTCATTCGGGCTATTCGATAGCCAATGTTGTTGTGCCGTAACGGAAGTCACTTACACGCATAATCGACCGGTCCGACGTCGAATTGTCCGGATAATTGGTTCCGTGAAACGAATACGACGACGAAAAACTGCATCGGGAACCAAACCGTCGCGCAGGCGATGAGTCAGTTCTCACGCACCGCGATGTGACGGTGGACTCGTCGCAGGAATGCCGGTGCCCACCAGTTCGCGGTTCCCAGCAGGCGCATGAAGGCGGGCACCAACACGCCACGGACCACCGTGGCATCCATCAGCACCGCCAACGTCAAGCCCACGCCCATCAACTTGGTGAAGGCGACCTCTGAAAACGCCAGTCCCACACAGACAATCGCCATCAGCGCGGCCGCGGCGGTGACGATGCGGCCGGTGCGCTCCAGCCCGTAGGCGACTGCGTCGGCCGTCACGCCCCGCGCCCGGTGCTCCTCGGCGATCCGGGACAACAGGAACACCTCGTAGTCCATCGACAGCCCGAAGGCCAAGCAGAAGACGAGCACCGGCACCGGGGCGGCCAGATAACCGGTTTCGGTGAAATCGCCGACCAGCCATTTCAGGTGCCCGTCCTGGAAGATGTAGACCATCGCGCCGAAGGTCGCCGACAAGCTCAACGTGTTGAGCAGCACCGCCTTCAGCGGGATCACCACGCTGCCGGTGAACGCGAACAACAGCACGAGCATCGCGACCGCGATGAGGGCTACGACCAACGGAAGTCGCCCCGCCAAGCCGGATTTGGTATCGGCGTTCTCGGCCGTGGCGCCGCCGACCAGCAGCGGAGCGGGCGAGTCCGTTCGCCGGATGTCGTCGAGCAAGGTTTCGGCGGCCAGCGAGTACGGGTCGAGGTCGGGGATCACCGTCAGATGCGCGCCCTCGGGCCCGGGCATGCTACGAACCAGCCGTACATGGTCCAGGTGTTGTACGCGTTGTGTCAGCTCGGCCAGTTCGGTCGTGGTGATCGGCCCGTCGACGATCACGTCGAAGCGGCCCGCCGCGGTCGCGGGGAACTCGGCGCGCAGGACGTCACCGACCTGACGGCTCTCCACCGTCACGGGCAAGGCCCGATCGTCGGTCAGGCCCAATCTCAACCCGGCGAACGGCACGCCGAGCAAGATCACCACCAGCAACGCGGCACCACCGAAGGCCCAGGGGCGCGCGGTGACTCGCCGCGCGGTGCGATACCAGAATCCCTCTTCGGGCCGGTGGGGTGCGGGATCGGGTCGGCCACGCAGCCGCCGTACGCCTCGGCGTAGGTCGAGCGCGTCGATGCGGTGCCCGAACAGCATCAGCAGAGCCGGCAGCAGTGTCACGGTGGCGAGCGCGGCCAAGAGCGTCACCGAGAGGCAGGCCGCGGCCAGGGAACGCAGGAACGGCATCGGGAACAGCAGCATCGCCAGCATCGCGATGACGATCGTCGCGGCGGAGAACAGCACGGTGTGCCCGGCGGTCGTCACCGTCACCCGCACCGCGGTCGGCACGTCGCGGCCCCCGTGCCGTTCCTCGCGGAATCGGCTGACCAGGAACAGGCTGTAGTCGATGCCGAGACCGAGACCGAGCACGGTGGTCAGATTCAGCGCATAGCTGGAAACCTGGGTGAACTCGGTGAGCAATCGAAGGATTCCGAGCGTGCCGATGATCGAGACCAGGCCGAGCACCAGCGGCAGTCCCGCGGCGACCAGACTGCCGAAGACCAACACCAGCAGCACCAGCAGGATCGGAATCGTCACCGCCTCACTGACCTTCATGTCGTGCGAGAGTTGTTCGGTCACGTCGTGATAGCTCACCGCGGCCCCACCCAGGCGCAGGTGGAGCTCGCCGTAGTCCCGATCCCGGTAGCTGTCGAGCAGTCGCGACACCACCGCGTCCACCACGATCTCGTCACCGGGAACATCCACGGCGACCAGCGCCTTGCCGCGATCGGCACTGCGCAGGAACTCCGGCGATCCGGTGGACCAGTACGAGCTCACCGAACGCACGCCCGCCACCGCGGCCAACTCGGTGCTCAGCCGAAGGCCGGTGGTGGCGACCGCAGGCGTATCGACGGTTCCCGATGCGGCCGCGACGTCCACCAGCACAATGACGTTCGGTGTTCCGGTGGTGTACTTCTCCGCCAGTACTCGGGCGGCGCGCGCGGATTCGGCATCCGCGTTCCAGAACCCGCCGCCGGACAGTCGCTGCTGTAGCGAGGCCCCGCCCGCACCCGCGAGGACGAGCACCAGCGCGATCACCGCGACCACGGTTTTCGGTCGACCCACAGCCATCCGCGCGAGTACTCGCACCGTCCCTCATCTCATTGCGGGCACCGCACGTGCACTCCGGCGCCGTTTCGGCGCGACGGACATCTCCACCGCCGCGGCTCGGGCAGGTAGGGTCGGCGCCGGTGCCATCCCGCAACCCGGGTCGGTGCAAGTATCGGTGCCACGAATGGCTTGTGTCACTGCATCATTCGGAGAATTTTCCCCTTCGAATTTGTCTCGCGGACAGAACGCCTCGGCCTGTCGGGCGGCGTGATCACCGGTGGCGGCGGACCTCGAGCCGACCGTTGATCGGTACCAGGCTGCACCCGGCCCTGCTACCGAGCAGCAGGAGGTTGGCGACTTGGAGAAGCAGAACGAGGCACGGCTTGCCCGGATGGGACTGCCGGGGCCATTCATGCCAGTAGCGCGGTGAGTCGAGGCGGCTGTCGGGTCCGGTGGGGAGCTGTAGCCGATCGCCGGGCACGAGGACGGTGACGTGGAGATCGGCGAGGACTCCGGTGGCTTCGTCGGACAGGGGCGCGGTCCTGGTGAGCATCGCCCACCGGTGCAGCGGAACATACGGTGGCGCCGTGGCGAGGGTGGGGACCGCCAAAGCGTTGTGGTCGTAGGTCGCGGCGGCGAGTCCGGCGGGGACGAGCAAAGCGGTGACGGTGTCGTCGCATACCAGCTCGACCCCGGACCCGTCGGCGGTGATGTCGGTAGGTAGACCTCGCTGTCGATAGGCATCCATCCAGTCCCGGGGGTTCTGGAGTTGGGCTGCGTGCGGCCACGGGATGCCACGGGATCCGGTCAGGACCTCCCACGCGGCGGCGCCGAGCTCGCAATCGTGGCGGCTGTGCTCGGACCAATACCGGCGGGCATCGTCGGGGGAGACCGCCAATGGTGGGCTGTCACAATCGAACTCCTCGTTTTCGAAACCCATCGGTGTTCCTTCGGTGTCGGGCCGAGCGGCTAGGCGAGCGTCGACTACACGGTAAGCGTGCGGATCAGCGGCGCGCCCGGGCGTAGCGTCTGGCGTTATGGCAGCGAGAACCAAGCACACCCCGATCTCAGCGGGTACGAGGCGGTTGGTGGCTGCGTGCCGAACCGATATCCCGGTGCTCACTCGGCAGCTGATCGCGGCGATCTTCACCGACATCCCGGAGTGGACGGACTACTCGCCGGTCAGCCGGGATGACCTGCACACCGCGTGTTGCCGCTATCTGACCAGGGTGCTGGATCTGGTCGCCGGTGAGGTGAGCGTCCCCGGTCGTGATGATGTCGCCGCTGCCATCGGCCGCAATCGTGCGGCGCAGGGCGTGCCGCTGGAGGTGATGTTGCGGACGTTCCGGCTCGGCGGTCAGATCGTGTGGGAGGCGCTACTCGACAAGGCAGGCGAACTCCCGCCCGCCGAGGTCCGCAAGATCGGTGTGGCCACGTGGTCGGCTATCGACGGCATGTCGTCGGCGCTGGTCACCTCCTATCGCAGCACCGAATTGGAGCAGGTACGTCGCGACGAGCGTCGCAGGCACGGCTTGATCGAGGATCTGCTGGCGGGTAGTGCCCGCGACGCGACCTTCGCCGCGCGTGCCGCGCGGGAGCTGAACGTGCCCGCCCACGGCGGGTACCTGGTGGTCGCGGTGCGCGGAGAGCGCCCGAACGTGGAGATAGGTACCGAGGCCGCGTTGGCGGCCTTGGGTATCAGGTCGGTCTGGCACGACCGCGTCGAGACCGTGGTGGGACTGGTCTCGCTCGAGCAGCGGGACGGTTCCGCTGTGCTGGACCAGGTGCGGAATCGGATCCGTGGTCGAGCAGCGGCGTCACCGGTGGTGCAGGGACTGGCGCAGATCGAGACCGGGCACGCGTTGGCGATGCTCGGCTTGGAGACCTTGCCGGACACAGAGCGGGGGTTGGTGTCGTTGGAGCAGCGCTACCCGGAAGCGCTGTTGCTGCGCTCGCCCGACCTGACCGCACTGATGGTCGCTCGCACCCTCGGTCCCGTGCTGGAACTGCCGACGAAGGAGCACCAGATCTTGTTGCGCACGCTGTCGATCTGGCTGGAGGAGAACTGTTCGGCGGCGAATGCCGCGCCCCGGCTGCACTGCCACCGCAACACCGTGATCAACCGGCTACAGCGGATCTCGGCCCTGTTGGGTCGACGCCTGGAAGGGCAGCGGTCCTACCTGGAGCTTTCCCTCGCCCTGGCCGCGCTGGAGATGGGCGTGCGGACACCGGGCTGAGTGCCACACCGCCAGGAACGATTGGGCGCTGCGCCCATTTTCGAGCCCATAATTCTGGGCTGTCGGTAGATTGTTTGTGCATTTGTGGACCGTGAGACTCGACAGATGATCCAAGCCACGACCGTGGATGGGTCGATCGTCGAGCTGAGGAGCACCACGAGTGCCGGAATTCGATCTATTGGTGATCGGTGGTGGACCGGGCGGATATGTAGCCGCCATCCGCGCCGCGCAACGTGGCCTGAAGGTCTGCGTTGTGGAGAAGGAGCGCCCCGGCGGTGTCTGCCTGAACTGGGGTTGTATCCCCACCAAGGCGATGCTCCGCTCGGCGGAGGTCTTCCACACCCTCGCGAGCGCAGCTGAATTCGGGGTGTACGCCGACAATGTGCGCTACGACTTCGCCGCGGTCCGGCAGCGCAAGGACTCCATCGTCAAAGAACTGACCGACGGTGTGGCGGGTCTGCTGAAGGCCAACGGGGTCGTGGTGATCGAGGGTCACGCCCGGTTCGTCGAGTCGACCGTGGTGGAGGTGCACGAGGTCGGCGCGTCGCCGATCTTCGACGGCGGCCCCCGCTACGCGGCCGCCGCGGGAACCGCGATTCGCCGGGTGAGCGCACGCGACGTGATCATCGCGACCGGTTCGGTGCCGGTTCAGGTGCCGATTCCGGGCGCGGGATTGCCCGGCGTGGTCACCTCCGACGGCGCGTTCGGGCTGACCGAGGTGCCACAACGGTTGGTCATCATCGGCGGCAGCGCAGTCGGGGCGGAGTGGGCCAGCCTGTTCGCCACGTTCGGCAGTCAGGTCACCGTCGTGGAGATGCGGGATCGCCTGGTTCCGTTGGAGGACAAGGAGATCGGCGACGCGCTCGGGCGCTCGTTCCGCAAGCGCGGCATCACCGTCCTGACCGGGGCCACGGTCACCGCTATCACCGAGGGCGACGTACTGCGGGTCTCGGTCGGCGGTCCGGCGGCAGCCGACCTGGATGCCGACGTGGTGCTCGTCGGAGTCGGGCGAGCACCCAATACCGCGGAACTCGGGCTCGATGTAGCCGGAATCGCTACGGACGCACGCGGTTTCATCGAAGTCGACGATCGACTGCGGACCGGGGTCGAGCACGTGTACGCCATCGGCGACGTGACCGGTCGGGCGTTGCTCGCCCACGTCGCCTCGCACCAGGGCATCACCGCGGCCGAGGTGATCGCCGGGCACGAGGCCCACATCGATTACTCGGTCATCCCGGCCGCGACCTTCACCCACCCGGAGATCGCGAGCGTCGGGCTCACCGAAGAAGCCGCCCGCGCCGCCGGACACGAGGTGATCACCGCCAAGTTCCCGTTCGCGGCGCTCGGCCGGGCCAAGACCTTCGGCGAGACCGACGGCTTCATCAAAATCGTTGCGGGGCAAGCACATCAGGAAGTGCTCGGCGTGCACATCATCGGCCCGTCCGCCAGCGATCTGATCGCCGAGGGCGCACTGGCGATCTCGCTGGAAGCCACGCTCGACGAGCTGGCCGACACCATTCACGCCCACCCCACACTCGGCGAGATCGGTATGGAGGCGGCCATGGCCGGACTCGGACTGCCGGTGCACGTCGCGCCACGCAAGCGTTGAGGAGCTAGACCATGACCACGACTACCGCGCGGAGCACGCCCGCCCGCGAGCAGACCCAGACCGCTTCGGACGTCGACTCCGCTGTCGCGGCCGAGAATCCCGAGATCCTGCGTGGTCTCTACCGCGACATGCTGTTCATCCGACGCTTCGAGGAGCGCACCGCGCAGAGCTACCAGCAGGCCAAGATCGGCGGCTACTGCCATCTCAACCTCGGCGAGGAAGCCACCGTGGTCGGGCTCGGCGCCGCGATGCGCCCCACCGACTACCTGTTCACCAACTACCGCGAACACGGCTACGCACTGGCCAAGGGCATCGAACCCGGTCGAGTGATGGCCGAGCTCTACGGGCGCTCCACCGGCACCTCGAAGGGCTGGGGCGGCTCGATGCACATGTACGACACCGCGACCCGGCTGCTGGGCGGCTACGCCATCGTGGGCGGACAGGTTCCGCTGGCCATCGGTGCGGCGCTGGCCATCGACTACCGCGACGGTGACGACGTCGTGGTGTGTCAGATGGGGGAGGGCACCACCAACATCGGCGCCTTCCACGAGTCGCTCAATATCGCGGCGCTGTGGCGGCTGCCGGTGGTGTTCCTGGTGATCAACAACCAGACCGGCATGGGCACCACGGTCGAGAAGTCCTCGGCCGAACCGGATCTGTGGAAGCGCGCCGCCGCCTACCGCATGCGGGGCGAGCGGGTCGACGGCACCGATGTGCTGGCCGTGCGCGACCTGGCGAGCGAGCTCATCGAAGACGCCCGCCGCGATGGCAAACCCGCGCTGCTCGAAGCGGTGAGCTACCGGCTCAAGGGCCACTCTGTGGTCGACCCGGCGAAGTACCGCAGCACCGATACCGTCGCCGCGGCACGCGAGCACGATCCGATCGAGCTGTGGCAGCGGCGATTGCTCGCCGCCGGGGTGCTGACCGAACAGGCGCTGGCCGATGTCGACCGCGAGGTGGCCGACGGAGTCGCCGCCGCCGTCGAATTCGCCGATTCGAGCCCGCATCCGGAGCCGTCGAGCCTGTTCGACTACACCTACGCCACTCCCGTGCCGGGCGATTCCCGCCGTCTGCCCGCCGATCCGCTCTTCACCCACTGAGGACTTCCACTGTGCCTGTCATGACCTATCGCGAAGCGCTGCGCGAAACCCTGCGCGAAGAAATGCGCCGCGATGACGATGTTTTTCTGATCGGTGAGGAGATCGGCGTCTTCGAAGGCTCCTACAAGATCACCGCCGGTCTGCTCGAGGAGTTCGGCGAGAAGCGGGTGCGCGACACCCCCATCGCCGAGGAAGGGTTCGTCGGTGCGGCGATCGGCGCCGCGATGCTCGGTTTGCGCCCGGTCGTGGAGATCATGACGATCAACTTCTCGCTGCTGGCGCTGGATCAGATCGTCAACCATGCCGCGAAGATCTACGGCATGTTCGGCGGGCAGACCAATGTGCCCATGGTGATCCGGACTCCCGGTGGCGGCGGGCAACAACTCGGGGCGACGCATTCGCAGAATATCGAGTTGTACTACGCCTTCGTGCCCGGCCTGAAGGTCGTGGCGCCCAGCACTCCCGCTGATGCGCGGGCGTTGCTCAAGGCGGCGATCTCCGACGACGATCCGGTGTTGTTCCTGGAGAACCTGTCGCTGTACAACACCAAAGGCGAAGTCCCCGAGGATCTTCCACCTGTCCAGATCGGTAAGGCGGCGGTCACCCGAGAGGGCACCGACATCACGCTGATCGGTTACTCGCGGATGGCCACTGTCGCGACCGAGGTCGCGCAACGTCTTGCCGGGGAGGGCATTTCGGTCGAGGTGATCGACCTGCGCAGCCTGCGTCCGCTGGACCGCGACACCATCGTGGCATCGGTGCGCAAGACCGGTTGCGCGGTGATCGGCGAGGACGACTGGCTGACCTACGGCATCGGCGCGGAGATCGCGGCGTCGATCTCCGATGGTGCGTTCGACTACCTCGACGCGCCGGTCCGTCGCGTCGCCATGGCCGAGGTTCCGCTGCCCTACGCCAAGCCGCTCGAGAAACTCGCCTTGCCGTCCGCGGAATCGCTCTACACCGCGGTGACGGAAACCCTGGCGGCCGTCGGCCGGCGGCGCTGAGAACCAGGAACAGGACGGACGCAATCATGCCCGAAATCGTCATGCCCCGGCTCTCCGACACCATGGAGGACGGCGTCGTCTCCGCCTGGCTCAAGCAGGTCGGCGACCAGATCACCCGCGGCGAGATCGTCGCCGAAATCGAGACCGACAAAGCCCTGATGGAACTCGAGGCCTACGACGACGGGGTTCTCGAGAAGATCCTCGCCGAGCCGGGTGTTCGCGTCCCGATCGGCGAACCGATCGCGATCGTCGGCGATGGCACCACATCGACTGCGGCACCCGCGGATCCGAAAAGTGTTGCGGTGACGCCCTCGACTGCCCCGACCGCTGCGCCACAGCCCGGTGCGCACGCGGGCCTGCGCCGGACCGGGGTGGTCAAGTCCTCGCCTTTGGCCCGCAAGATCGCGCGCGAGATGCGGGTCGATATCGACGCTGTCGTCGGCACCGGTCCGGGTGGGCGGATCACCAAACGTGACGTGGAGGCGGCCCACAGCGCCGTGACCGCCGCACCCGCTGAGATCGCGACTCCGTCACGTGACGCGAGTGTGGCTGCTGTGCAACCTGTTCCGGCCTCAGGGGAGTTCGAGGAGGTTGCGCTGACGAACATTCAGCGCGTCTCCGCGGTCCGGCTCACCGAGAGCAAGCAGCAGGCGCCGCACTTCTATCTGACCAGCGCGATCGACGTGACCGAGTTGTTCGCCTTCCGGGCGCAGATCAACGCGACGTTGGACGTGGCGGGCGAGAGCAAGGTCAGCGTGAACGACCTGCTCGTCAAGGCGGTCGCCGTCGCGCTGCGAAAGGACGGCTCGGTCAATGTCAGCTTCGCGGGCGACAAGCTGTTGCGTCACAAGGGAATCCACCTCGGTGTAGCGGTAGCGACCCCGGCCGGGCTGCTCGTGCCGGTGATTCGGGACGCGGACCGCAAGAGCGTGTCCGAGATCGCGACCGAGAGCCGGGACAAGGCGATTCGCGCCCGTGATCGCAAGCTGCGGGCGGAGGAGATGTCGGGCGGTACCTTCACCATCTCCAACCTCGGCATGTTCGGCATCGAGCAATTCACCGCGGTCATCAACTCGCCCGAGTCCGCGATCCTCGCGGTCGGGGCGGCGGCCGACGAGCTACGCCTCGACGGCGAGAAGGTGGTTGCCCGCAAGATCCTGCGCGTGACCCTGTCCGCGGACCACCGCGCCATCGACGGCGCGGTGGCAGCCCAATTCCTGGCGAACCTGAAGATCCTGCTCGAGAGCCCGCTCAGAATTGTGGCGTGAGCGGCTGGGTACCGATGGTCAGTGGTGTTCCGGTGGCGCGGCGCACCTGCTCGACGCTCACACCGGGCGCGGTCTCGCGCAGGATCACCTGGCCGTCGGCGATATCGAGGACAGCGAGGTCGGTGATCACCCGCTGCACAACGGCTTGGCCGGTGAGCGGCAGGGTGCACGCATCGACGATCTTGGGTGAGCCGTCGCGGGTGGTGTGCTCCATCAGCACGATCACCCGGCGGGCGCCGTGGACGAGGTCCATCGCGCCGCCCATGCCTTTGACCATCGCGCCGGGCACCATCCAGTTCGCCAGATCACCGTGACGTGAGACCTGCATCCCGCCCAGGACCGCGGTGTCGATGTGTCCGCCCCGGATCATGCCGAACGAGAGCGCCGAGTCGAAGAACGAGGCACCGGGTTCGACCGTCACGGTCTCTTTGCCCGCGTTGATCAGATCGGGGTCGACGTCGCCCTCCCGCGGGTAGGGGCCGGTGCCGAGGATGCCGTTCTCGCTGTGCAGCACCACCGCTACGCCGTCGGGCAGGTGGTTCGGGATCAGGGTGGGCAGGCCGATGCCGAGGTTGACGTACTCCCCGGGCGAGAGTTCCTGCGCCGCGCGGGCGGCCATTTCGGTGCGCGTCCAGCTCATCGGGTGGTCTCCTGTCGAACGGTCCGCTTCTCGATGCGTTTGTCCTGGGCGCCGGTGTGCACGATGCGCTGGACGAACACTCCCGGCAGATGGATGTGTGCCGGGTCGAGTTCACCGGCGGGGACGAGCCGTTCGACCTGGGCGATGGTGATCCGACCGGCCATCGCGACCAGTGGGTTGAAGTTCAGGGCCGACTTCTCGAAGACCAGGTTTCCCTCGGTGTCGCCGATGGCGGCGTGCACGAGGGCGAAATCGGCGACGATGGATTCTTCGAGGACGTAGTGGCGGTGTCCGAACTGCCGGACTTCTTTCGGTGGCGAGGCCAGCGCGACCGACCCGTCCGGTCCGTAGCGCCATGGGAGGCCGCCGTCGCTGATCGGGGTCCCGACCCCGGCGGGGGTGTAGAAGGCGGGTATGCCCGCACCTCCCGCCCGTAGTCGCTCGGCGAGGGTTCCCTGCGGGATCAGTTCCACCTCGAGTTCACCGCCGAGGTACTGGCGCGCGAACTCCTTGTTCTCACCCACGTACGAGGCGGTCACCCGTGCGATCCGTCCGGCCGACAACAAGATTCCCAGGCCGTAGTCGTCGACGCCGCAGTTGTTGGAGAACACTGCGAGGTCGGTGGCCCCGCTCTCGGTGATCGCCGTGATCAGCGCGTCCGGGACACCGCACAACCCGAATCCGCCGACGGCCAACGTCGCCCCCGAGCCGATATCGGCGACGGCGGCGACTGCCGTATCCACCACTTTCGAGTTCATTCCTGAGGTGCCTTTCGTCTTACCGTTCATTCCTTGGACGCTTGTTTCCGTCGTGCTCACACAACACTCCAGTAGCTCGAACTGGCAAGATGGAAATCCATGGGAGCCGAAATTGCTCGGCGAGTGAACAGGTTGGGGTCATGTCGTCCATTGAGTGGACGTAGGATGCGGGCGTGAGTGGAGAGCCGAATCCATCTGTGCTCGGGCGCGCGGCGTCGCTGCTGCGTGCGGTTGCCGCCGGTGGCGATGTGGGAGTGTCGACCAGTGATCTGGCACGTCGGGCCGATCTCGCGCGGCCTACCGCGCATCGGTTGCTCTCGTCGCTGGCCGAGGAGGGCTTTCTCGACCGCGACGCGGGCTCGGGTCTGTGGTTTCTCGGACCGGAACTGTTCCTCATGGGTTCGCTCGCGGCCGAGCGCTACGACATCACCGATGTGGCGCGTCCCGTGCTGCGCGAGCTCGCCCGTGAGACCGGGGAGAGTGTGTTCCTGTCCGCCCGGCGTGGTGACGAGACGGTGTGTCTGGCGGGCGAGGAAGGCAGCTTTCCCCTGCGCTCGCACGTGCTGCACGTCGGCATCCGCTTCCCACTCGGTGTCGCCTCGGCAGGCCTGGCGATCCTCGCCCACCTACCAGACCGCGATATCGAGGACTATCTCGGCCGCACCGATCTGAGTGCGCAGTGGGGTGCGAGTCATACCCGTGACGAGCTCGTGCCGCGTATGGACGCGACCCGAGAAACAGGCTGGTGCGTGAATCCGGGTCTGCTGGTCGAGGGAAGCTGGGGAATGGCAGCGGCGGTGTTCGACCGCCGCGACGAGCCACGGTGGGCCTTGAGCCTGAATGGGGTCGAGAGCCGTTTCCGCGCCGAGCGTCACGAGGTGCTGGGTACGCTGTTGCTCCGCCACGCTCACGAACTCTCTCTGACGCTGAAACGCCGTGGCTCCGGACCCTTCAATCGATGAACGCATGTCATGCCATTCTGCGACCGGATAAGCGGGCTCGGACCCGGGTGTTCGTTGTGATGCGCTGCGCTTCGTTCGGCCCGCCGTTGTGATCGAAAACAGGCGCGGGCCTATTCCTGTCACCTCACAGTGGGACAGGGTTCGATATCGATGACCGTGAATGAAGGAATGTTCGTATGCGACTTCGGCGAAACAGCGTCTCGGCATTGGTGACAGCAGTGGCGATGGCCGCGATCGGGGTGTCTGCCGCGACACCGGTCGCGAGTGGTGAGGTGCCCGGCCGCACGGAGACGGTGTACCCGACTTCGTCGCCGGTGACGTCGGTCGTCGCGTCGAAAGTCACTCTCGCGGTGCCGTTGCCGCCGGGCAGTCTGCCGCATCCGCAGGCGTGCGACACCCTGTCGTATCTGCGGTGGCGAGCGGTCGGCGGACCGCGGTCCTCGGCCGACGCCGAGCGTGTCCTGGTCGCGCAACCCGGTGTCTTCGAGGGTGCGGGCGCCTTCGACAGTGTGGCGCGCAATACCGTCGCGCTGGCCGCCGACTCGGGACGATATATCGAATTCTGGGCACTGGATCGTCGGTCGAACTGCTTGGAGGACCACACCGGGGTCGCCGCGGCCTTACAAACCGGATCGTTCGATACCGCGGCGGACTACTACTTCGGCGGCGCCGAGGCCGACGGTCGCCGGTTCAGTGGGTACGCCGAGGGCGCGGAAACAGCGTGGTTGCGCGATCAGGGACTGGCACAGACCCTGCGCGACGAATACGACGTGCTGCGGATCGAATTCCCCGACCAAGCGGTGCGCAAGCAAAAGGTGCTGTGCGGCGGGCATTCGCTGGGCGGCTTCGTCACCGGCTATTTCGCGGAGTGGGATTTCGACGGGAATCCGGCAACCACCGAGGACGCCGGATACAACCAGTGCTCCGGCTATTTCGCGCTCGACACCACCATTCAAGCCGGACTGAGCCTGCGTGGCCTCCAGGTCCCCGAGCTTCCCGCATCGATCGCCGGAGTGGTGGAAGCCGGTTCGCTGCAACTCGATACCGCGCTGCCGGTCCTACGTCTGCCCGCGGTGATCAACCCCGAAACCACCAACCTCCTCGCCCTGGCGGGCCTCGCGGCCAGACTGAGTCCCGACGGCGTCAACGACCTCGTCCGACGACTGCCCGACAATCCCAACGTCGCCGCGACCCTGCGAACCCTGCTCTCCCAGGACGCCGCGATGTTCGTCACCGGACAACCGGATGTGCGTGATCTGAACGCCACCAACGAAGCCGTGCTCGGGGCGATCCTCGACGACAATTCCCAACCACTCGGATTCCTCCAAGCGAGTGTGGGTTTCCCCGTCGGCGGCCCGATCGGCCCGAAATCCTTTCCGCTCCCGGACTCGATCGCGCTGAGCCCACTGGCGATGGGCATGTTCGGCGACGCACCGAAGGTCTCGCCGACCGTCTACCGTCCCGACACCCTTTACCGCTGGGCGGATTACGACGACACAGCGGAACTGACCGCCCCCTACACATCCCCGACCAGCGAAGTGACCGCCATCGGTGAACTGGCCCGCAGTCTCTGCGAACCGCCCCTCGACTTCACCGAATGGTATTTCCCGACCCGTCTCAGCCTCGACCTCCAACAGACGACTGCGCCGTCGTTCGCCGGTCAGCACATCCACCTCGACGGCGTGGATCGCAACCCCATCCTGACTTTCCGCAGCAGCGGCGGTATTCCGGTCGCCGACTCGGGAAGCCCCCGCGACGAAGTGATCCACCTCCCGGGCTATAACCACATCGACGTCCTCACCGCCGCGGCTCATCAGAACGACGGCCGACCCGAGGTGGTCTCCACTCGTCTCGCCAAATTCGCCACCGGGGCTTTCTAGTACAGGTGCGGTGAAGGCGCTGTCGATCGACGGGGGTCGAAGGCGCGGTTCAGCCGTGCCAGCGCCGGTAGACCTCGACCGCGCCCGGATGTAGCGGGACGGTTCCGGTGCCGATCAGGGATCGACCGTCGAGGAACTGGGTGCCCGCGGCCTCGTCGGGGACGAGGGTGTCCGCGTGCCGGACCAGCAGTTCGACGATGGCGGCTGCTGTCTCGTCGGGCAGGGTCGCGGCGGCGAGGAGCAGGTTGGCGACGCCGATGGTGTGGATCGCCGGGCCGGCGGGATAGGCGTCGGCGGGGACGGCGACCCGGTCGTAGACGGGTCCGTACTGTTCTCGCATCGGTGCGGCGTGGGCGCCCAGGTCGATCAGTCGCATCGGTTCGGGCACGGTGAGTGCGGCGGTCGGCACGCCACCGGCCCACAGCAACGCATCGATGGTGCCGTCCGTCAGCGCCTGCGCGGCCTCGCGCAGGGGACGATGCTCGACCACGACATCGACGGCGGGATCGAGACCGGCCGTCGCCAGCAGTCGCCGACCGGTGACCGCGGCTCCCGAGCCCGCGGCGCCGAGATTGACGCGGCGTCCACGCAAGTCGGCGACCTCGTTGACCGGGCTCTCGGTGCGGACCGCCAGCTGTAGGTAGTTCTCGTACACACGGCCGAGCGCTACCACTCGACCCCCGAAGTCGCTCGCCGAATCCGCCAGCGCCAGTGCGGTTTCGACATCACCGTCGGCGACCATTCGCAGATTCTGTTGCGAGCCTGCGGTTTCCACCGTTTCGATGCGCAGGGTGTCGGTTTCGCGCGCGGCCGCCGCGGCCAGTAGTCGACCGAAAGCGAAGTAGAAGCCGCCGTCCTCGCCCGAGGCCAGCCGCACCGTCGCCGAGCCGTTCGTGCCACATCCGAATACGCCCGCCGACACGAGCGCGGCCAAGGTCAGCATCCGGCGACGCGACATCGGCGCATCGCCCCTCATCGCGACACCGTGGGCACCCGGACCGCCACGGCGAGGCCGTGCGGCGGCACCGCCTCGACCGTCAACGTCGCACCCCATGCCGTGGCCAATGCCTGCGCGATCGACAGTCCCAGCCCTGTGCCGCCGGAGGCCGCGGTCGACCCGCGGAAGAACCGGGCGGTGAGCTTGTCGAGTTCATCCGGTGGGACGCCTGTCCCGTTATCGGCGACGCGGATCGTCACCCATCTCGGCTCGACCGTCACACCGACCACCGTGCATGCGCCGGATCCCGCATACCGGCACGAATTGCTCAGCGCCACATCGAGAATCTGGGCGAGAGCCGCCGAGCTGATCGCGGCCTGGGCGCGAGGGCCGGAAACCGCACTTTCGCCGGGCGGGGGAGTGCGAATACTTGTCGCCGAGCCGTCCTCGCCGGACCGCGGTGTGTGGTCGGTGGGTGCTGCGGTCAGCTGTACTGCTGCCTCGTCGAACGCCGATGCCCAGGCATCGATCCGGTCGGCCGCGACCTGCGTCGGGTCACAGTGTTCCTCGGCGGATGCCGCGGCACCGAAGGATGCGGGTGCTTGTGCCACGGCCAGCTCGAGCAGATCGTCGAGGAGAGCGGTCAGCCGCTCCACTTCCGCGCTCGCACCGCGGAAGGTCGCCGATGCACTCTCGGAGACGGCCGATTCCAGGGAGTCGAGTCGAATCGTCAAGGCGGCGAGGGGATTGCGCATGGCGTGCGCGGTATCGGCGACGAGTTGATGTTGCGCGTCGGTGGAATCGGCTACGGCCGTCGCCATGGCATCGACGGACTCGGCGAGGGCTCGGATTTCGGGCGGCCCGCCGTATTTTCGGGTGATCGCCGCCGGGGTGCGACCCCGTGGCTTCGGCAGTGTCGCGGTGAGTTCGGCGACCGCGCCCGACATCGCGGCCAGTGGGCGCAGCACCCATCGACTGAGGACCAGCGCCAACAGCACGAAGACGACCATCGCACCGAGCGCGCCCAGCACGATCACCGCCCACGTCCTAGCGATCGCCGAGCGTGCCGCCGTGGTCGACGCCTCGATCACGACCGCGCCGTTCACCTGCACGCCGGTGCCGACAGGACGCGCGATGAGCATGATCGGTGCGCTCCACGGCGTCAGCCGATCCACCTGCTGCGGGCGCTGGTTGCGGCGAGCCGCGGCCACCGCGGCCCTGATCCGCGGATCGCTCACCTCGACCCCGGCATTGACGATCGGCGCCCCGCGAGCATCGACGACCAGGACGTTCTCCCCGTACAGCTCGTGATAGCGGCCGACCTCGTCGGCCAGTGCCCGCACGCCGCTCGCCGACCCGGCCGCGTCGGCGAGGGTCGCGAAGCGGTCGGCGTCACCGGAACGGCCTAGCACGAACTGCTGCGTACGGCTGGTGGCGGCGGTCAGCGACAACGGAACCGCGAAGGCCAGCACCGCGAGTGCCGCGAAGACGGTGAGCGCTGTCAGCAGTCTGCGGCGCATGCCCGTGCTCCGGCCCTCACGCGCCCCACCGATATCCGTAGCCGCGGATGGTGGTGATGAGTCCGGGCCGGTTCAGTTTGGCGCGCAGCCCGGTCATGTGGACATCGAGCGATCGCGAGACCGCCACGAACGCGTCGCCCCAGATGCGGTCCATGAGCTGTTGCCTGCTCACGGCGGCGCCGGGCCGTTCCACCAGCACCTCGACGAGCTCGAATTCCTTCTGGGTGAGCGAGATCGGGCTGCCTGCCACCTCGACGGACCGGGCGCGCAGATCCACCCGGACATCACCGGTGACGACTTCGGTCCGCGCTTGCTCGGCGGCGGCCGCCGAGCGGCGCAGCACGGTCTCCAGCCGCGCCATCAGCTCGGCGATTCGTGGTGGCTTCACCACATAGTCGTCGGCTCCGCCACGCAGGCCGCGCACGATGGAGCGTTCGTCACTGCGGGCGGTCAGGATCAGCACCGGGATGGTGCTGATCTCGCGCAGCTGTCGCAGGATCTGCAGCCCGTCGGCATCGGGCAGGCCGAGGTCGAGCAGCACGGCGTCGAAGTCGCGGTGGGCGATGAGCAAGTCGGCCCCACGGCGGAAGCGCTCGGCTCGGTAGCCGCGCGCGGTGAGCGCCTCTACCAGGGCGTCGCCCACTCCGTCGTCGTCCTCGACCACCGCCAGCCGCACGCGCCGATCCTCCCATAGCCCGAGGACCGGCGCGTGCTCCGGACGGTCAGCCACGCACGGTGGCCATCGTCGGCTCCGGCTCGACCGCATCGACGACGGCTTCGGCATCGATGGTCGACTCGGCCGACGTCTCCCGCATGAAGTAGTAGGTGACCAGCGAGACGGCGATACATCCGGCGACGTAGAAGAAGTACAGGGACTCGAGGTCGGCCTTCTTCAGAGCGAGGGCGATCATCTCGGCGGTACCACCGAACACGGCGACGGTCAGCGCGTACGGCAGGCCCACACCGAGCGCACGGATCTTGGTGGGGAACAGCTCGGCTTTCACGATCGAGTTGATCGAGGTGTAGCCGGTGACGATCACCAGCGCGACCATCATCAGGCCGAAGGCCGCGAGCGGGTTGGAGGTATGCGCGAGGGCAGTCATGATCGGCACCGTCAGCAGCGTGCCCGCGACACCGAAGAAGATGAGCAGTTTGCGGCGCCCGATCCGGTCCGACAGACCTCCCGCGATCGGCTGGAGCACTACGAACACCAGCAGCGCGACGAAGTTGATCCAGGCCACGGTGTCCTTGGAGATGCCCGCGGTATTGATCATGAACTTCTGCATGTAGGTCGTGTAGGTGTAGAAGGCCACGGTTCCGCCCATGGTCAGGCCCACCACCAGCAGACATTCCCTGGGGTATTGCAGCAGCACCCGCAGCGAACCGCGGGAGCTGCTCGCGGTCGCCTCGCCGGTCGTGCTCGTGTTCTCCATGGCCTTGAACGAGTCCGATTCGTCCATGCCGCGCCGCAGCAGCATCACCACGATCGCGCCACCGGAGCCGATCAGGAACGGAATGCGCCAACCCCAGCTGTACATCTGCTCGGACGAGAGCACCTGCTGCAGCACGATCTGCACCCCGAGCGCGACGAGCTGGCCCGCGACCAGCGTCACGTACTGGAAGCTCGAGTAGAAACCACGTCGACCCGGCGACGCGACCTCCGACAGATACGTCGCGCTGGTGGCGTATTCGCCACCCACGGACAGTCCCTGCAGCAGCCGGGCCATGAGCAGCAACACCGGAGCCGCGATACCGATGGTCTGGAATCCGGGTGTCACCGCGATCATCAGCGAACCCGCGGCCATCACCGTCACCGAGAGCGTGAGGGCGGCGCGGCGGCCGAACCGGTCGGCGTAGCGCCCGAGCGCCCAACCGCCGATCGGGCGCATGATGAACCCGACCGCGAACACCGCCGCGGTCGACAGCAGTTGCGCCGTGGGGTCGCCGTCGGGGAAGAACGCCTTCGCGAAGTACACGCTGAACGCGGCGTAGACGTACCAGTCGTACCATTCGACGAGATTGCCGATCGAGCCGCGCAGCACGTTCGCCACTACTCGCCGTTCACCACCGGCCTGTGTCGTTGTCACCTTGGACCCTCCTCTATCGGCGCGGCATTGCGCCGTCGGAGACCACTGTGTCGGCTGTCACAAGTCGAAGGAAGCCACACGGGCGGTTCCTAACCTTCCCTTAGGACGATCGCCGCGCCGGAGACTCGGGCTGGTGCGGACCACACACGGCGGCGGTGCGTTAACGTCGGCGCTGACCTGGCAAGCCGTATCAGGGAGGAATCGTGGACATTACCGAGCTGATCCTTGATGACCACCGCGAGCAGCGCCGACTGTTCGCGATCTTGGAACAGATCAACCGCACGGACACCGGCGCGCTGTCGGCGATCTGGGACAGGCTCGCGGCCTTTCTGGAGCTCCACGCGCAGGCAGAGGAGGAGATCTTCTACCCCGCGTTGCTGCAAACGGGGATCGCGGCGAAACGCACGAGCGCGGTGGAGGACGAGACGCTCGACGCCATCCATGACCACAACGACATCAGGGACGCGGTGGCCGACGTGGCGCGTCATAAAGTCGGCACCGACGACTGGTACGCCGCCGTGGCGGCAGCCAACCTCGCCAACAGCGACCACATGGCCGAGGAGGAACGCGAGGGCCTCACCGACTTCCGGCGCCTGGCCGGACTGTCGCAGCGCCATCAGCTCGCCGTCACCTTCGCCACCTACGAAGCCCGCAACTATGCCGGCGTGCGGGCCGTCGACAAGGATCCCGACAGCTACGTCCGCGCGGTGGAGAAGGGACAGACCCCGGCGAGCGGATCGCTCACGGTGGGCAGCCTGAAACAGAACTGACCACCGGTGCGGGGAGGCGGATCCGAACCGGCCATTCCGTGATGCAAAGAGAGAGTTAGCGATACATTGCATCAATGGTGGATGCACATGACCCTCGTCGGTTCGTCGTCATCGGGGGAGGCCTGGCGGGCCTGGCCGCCGCGGTGTGGCTGGCGGAGGCAGGCAAACAAGTGACCCTGCTGGAGCGGCGCGCCCGATTGGGTGGACGCACGCAGGCCATGCACGTCGCCGAGGTGAACGATCTCCCCGACAACGGCCAGCATGTGGTGGCCAGCGGATATCGCAGCCTGTGGCGGTACCTGGACAGCGTCGGCACCCGCCAGTACGTGGAGTTTCCCGGCGCGGGGAGTCTGCGCTGGCCGGGTGGGCGCGCGGTGATGTTGTACACGAAGGGGTTCGGGGCCTGGCGCACGCTGATGGGCGCCCATCCCGACGCGAGCCCGCTCGAGAAGCTGCGTGCGTTGCGGTCCGCGCTGCAGCTGGTTCGTCAGGCGCTGTGGCAGCCGAAGGACCTCGCCGACATCACCACCGAACAGTGGTTCCAGCGCGTCGGCATGCCCGCGAAAGCCCGTGAGGCTCTGTGGGATTGGCTCGCGCTCGGCATCGCGGCGGAGCCGGTGCACATCGAGTCGGCGAAGGTGTTCGCCGATGTGCTCGCTACCGGGGTTCGGATCGGGATGCAGGACCGGTCGGGGGTCACGATCGGCTATCCCACCGTGGACCTGGACACCCTCTACATCGCCGGGGCGAAGCAGGTCTTCGAGCGCTATGGGGTCGACGTGCGCTATCGGGCGGTGGCCCGCAGGGTCGTCATCGCCGACGGTAAGGCGACCGGTGTGCAGCTGGCGGACGGCTCGGTGATCGAGGCCGACGCGGTGATCTGTGCCGTCCCGAACTCCAATATCGGCGGCCTTCTCGACGACCTGCCCGAACATGCCGAAATCTATGCCGCCGCAGACAAACTGGGCGTCACTCCGATCGTGAGCACGAACCTGTATCTGGACCGGCCGCTGAAGACGAAGTCGGCCATGGAGGCGCTCATCGGCGGCACCGGCGTGATCGATCAGGTCTTCGACCGTCAGCGCATGCACAACCGCACCCCCGACGGAACCTGGCTGTACTGCCTGACCACCAGTGGCGCCTACGAGCAGATCCACAAGAGCAACGACGAGATCGTCACCGAGCAGATGGATCTCATCCGCCGTTACTACCCGGAAGCCGCCGACGCGAAAGTCGTGGCCGGCCATGTGGTGAAGATGCCGAAGGCGACCTTCTCGCAGGTTCTCGGCACCGACGATCTGCGCCCCGGGCAGCGCACCTCGGTCCCGAATCTGATGCTCGCCGGCGACTGGACTCGCACCGACTGGTCGGCCACGATGGAAAGCGCCGTCCAGAGCGCCGAACGTGCCGTCGAAGCGCTTCTGGGGCAGTCGAAGTAGACCCTGTGGGCGTCGGGGGAGGGGTGTGCGGCGGTGGGTGACCGCCCCGTGGCGGTTTCTACGGCGTCTTGCGGGGCGGGTGCCCGTACTCTGTTGAGTGCGTGCATGTTTGGTGACCGTAGACCGTAGGATGGAGCCTGATGGACCACACGGACCCTTTCCCCCGCCCTATTCCAGTCACGGTGCCGAAGCTGCTAGTGGGCTTAGGGTCAGCGTTGGTTGTCGCTGCCGCGATCGCATCCTTCACCTTCACCTCCACCCTCGCTCGGGTGGCGGGCGTCGCCGAGCACCTGACCTGGTTGTGGCCGGTGGTGGTCGGTCTCACCGTCGCGCTGGTCGCCTGCACCTTCATCACGCTGGTAGGTATCCGCGACGAGAAGGCCACCTCCCTGGTGCGGGTCTACGAGTTGCTGCTCGTCGCCGCCGTGCTGTCCAGTATCTGCGGAAACCTCCTCGCCATCTCCCGCGATCCGATCGAGATGGGAACCCTCGGGACCGCGATCGTGGTTTCCATTCCGCCGATCTGTCTGATGATCTGCGTGGGTAACTACCTGCTGCTCACGGCAGTTGTTCCCGTCCGGATCGTGGCCGCGATCCGTGAGGACGACTGGCGACTGCGGGTCCTCGGCATACCGAGCACGTCGATGCCGCCGAAGGACCCGAACCCCTCCCACGATGACGGCCCCTCCTGGTGGGACCAGCATCGCAGCGAGGCACGGACTCCGTCGGCGACACCCACGGCACCGAGAACCCGGTAATAGCGGAACTGCCCGTTCAGCTCGCAGAGGTGGCCGGGAGGCGGGTCCAGCCCGCGTCGAGGGCGGCGGCGTAGAGCGCGTCGAGGCCGAACGCGTCGACCGGGCCCAGCGCGCCGGAGCGGAGCAGGCCGCCACCCAGCGCCGTATCGGCCGCCCAGGCCAGGATCGCCGCGGTGAAATCATAGGGGTCGCCACCCTCCAGGGTGACGCTCGCCAAAGTCTTCCCGGCGTCGTCGCGCGCTTCGGCGACGACCCAGGTGCGGTTGCGGCCGCGAGTCTCGGCGCCGGGACCGCCGGTGGAGCCCTTGACGATGCGGGACAGGGCTTCGTCGAGTCCTCGCTTGAGCGGCGGCACCTTCGCGACGACCGCGGTCAGTCGCGAGCTCGCGCGCAACCCCTGTGCGGCCAGCGGAGGCAGACCGAGGAATACGTCGACCTCACGCAGGTTCGGGTAGGAGCGAGTCAGCGCGAAATGCTCCGAGCCCGGGATCGAGGTACCGGTCAGGTTCTTTCCCGCCACATCGAAGGAACGCAGGCGTGCGCCGGTGCGCTGCGCGACGACCTGACCGGCGCGCAGGGCGAAGCCGGGTTCGAACAGCATTCCCGCCATGGACGCGCGGGTCCCGCCACTGGTACTCGGCTTCTCCATGAAGTAGCCGACGTCGACCCGAACAGCGGTCGGCGCCTCACGCAAGGCCAGCCCGGCGGCCAGGTTGCCCGGCACGTAGTCGAACCCGAACGCGCTCAGCAGACCTGACCCGGCCGCGCGGGCTTGCTCGTCGTGCTCGAACACGGTGCGGATGAAGGGACCTTCGCCGGTGGAGTCGAAGTAGTGCGCGCCGGCGGCGATCGCCGCGTCCAGCGCGGGACGGCCGTGGCGCAGGAACGGGCCGACCGTCGTCACCAGAACATCGCCGCGACCGAGCAGAGCCCGCACGGAAGCAGGGTCGGTGACGTCGGCGACCGCGGTCTGCGCGCCGCCGAGGTCGGCGGCGAGCTTGTCGAGCGCGGCCCCGTTGCGTCCCGCCAGCACCGGCGAAGCGCCGCGTGCGGTGAGGGCTTCGGCTGTCAGGCGTCCGGTGTACCCGGTTGCCCCGAACAAAACAATCTTCGGCATCGCCGTCGTCTCCTCGTAGTTGGCCACTTGCCAACGTTACCGACCTACCCGTGTCGATGGGAGTTTCCAGCCGACCCAATATGCGCCCGCGTCCAGTTCAGCCCACCAGGGACGGAAGGACCAGATCTCGGTAGCGCTGTTTCATCGTCTCGATCACGTCATGGCCGTCGGCGGCCCAGACCGCGGCATTGAAGATTTCGACCTCGACGTCGCCGCGGTACCCGGCGCTGCGAACCCACCGACCGATAGTCGCGAAGTCGATGACGCCCTCGCCCATCATTCCCCGCGACAACAGCGGATCGGCGGTCATCGGGTTCAACCAGTCACACACCTGATACGAGCTGATCCGCCCGGACGCGCCGGCGTGGGCGATCTGTTGTTCCAGGGTCGGATCCCACCAGAGATGGAAGGTGTCGACCACGACACCCACGGTCTGCGCCGAATACGGCTGCGCCATCGACAATGCCTGTGCCAGTGTGGAAATCACCGCTCGGTCCGCGCAGAACATCGGGTGCAGCGGCTCCAGGGCGATGCGGACGCCGCGTTCGGCCGCATACGGAACCAGCACGGCGAGCCGCTCTTCGACCCGTGCCCGCGCGGCGGCGAGGTCGCGGTCGGGAATGCCGCCCATCACCATGACCAGTTCCCGCGTGGCCAGCGTCGCGGCGTCGTCGATGGCGCGGCGATTGTCGTCGAGTGCCGCCTGGCCGTCGCCCGGCTCGGTCAGGAAGCCGCCGCGGCACAGACTGGACACCCGCAACCCCGCGTCGGCGACGATCTTCGCCGCCGCGGCGACCCCGATCTCGTCGACCCGGTCGCGCCACAGTCCGACCGCGCCCAGCCCGGCGCGGGCGGCCCCGTCCACCGCCTCGGCGAGGGTCCACCTCTTGGTCGTCGCCGTGTTCAAGGACAGCGACCGATACGGATCGGCCAGGTCGTAGGGCATGTGCTGTGCCGCAACCGATGTCATGAGCCGAGTCCGTTCAGTTCGAGGTATATCCGCATGCGGTGCGCGGCCAGTTCCGGGTCCGACAGCAGCCCGGCCTTGTCCGCGAGCCGGAACAATTCGACCAGATGCGGCACGGATCGACCGGTGGACAGGCCCGCCACCATCGAGAAGCCCGCTTGCTTACCGTTGAGCCACGACAGGAACGCGATCCCCGTCTTGTAGTAGTACGTCGGTGCGGCGAAGATATGGCGCCCGAGTTCCTGTGTGGCGCCGAGGATCTGCGACGCGCGCGCCGCATTGCCGTTGTCGAGTTCCTGCAGCGCGGTGGACGCGGCCGGGTAGATCGCCGCGAAGATGCCGAGCAGGGCATCCGAATGTCCCTGCGCGTCACCGATGATCAGCTCGGGGTAGTTGAAATCGTCGCCGGTGTACAGCCGTACCCCGTCGGGCAGCGCGCGTCGCAGTGCGACCTCGTGGGCCGCGTCGAGCAGCGAGACCTTGACCCCGTCGATCTTCGACCTGTTGTTCTCGATGAGCGTGCGGAAGGTCTCGGTGGCGGTGTCGATGTCAGCGCTGCCCCAATAGCCGTGCAGTGCGGGATCGAACATGGTGCCGAGCCAGTGCAGGATCACCGGACGATCGACACCGGCCAGCAGTTTCTCGTAGACGGAGAGGTAGTCGGCCCTCGACTGCGCGACCTGCACGAGTGCCCGCGAGGCCATCAGGATCACCTGCGCGCCGGCCTCGGTCACCACGTCGATCTGCTCGCGATAGGCATCGACGATCCTGGCCAGCCCCGCCGATCCGGAGGGAAGTCCGGCGAGGTCGAGTTGATCGGTTCCCGCACCGCAGGCGAGTCTGCCGCCCACCGATGCCGCCTCGCCGCCCGATCGGCGGATCAATTCCGCGGTCGCCCGCCAGTCCAGGCCCATCCCGCGCTGTGCGGTGTCCATGGCATCGGCGACACCGAGTCCGTAGGACCACAATTCGTGCCGGTAGGCCAGCGACGCTTCCCAGTCGACGGCAGCGGGCGCACCCGGTGTGTTGTCGCCCGCCGCACGCGGAATCACATGCGCGGCAGCGAAAGCCACGCGGGAGATGATCGGTTGCTTCGGTCGCGTCCACACACCCGGCGCACCGAGAACGTACGGTTCGAGTCGGCCGTCGATGGGCAGCACCACCGACACACCCGTGGCTGTCGAGGTCACAGGGTGACCTCCGGGATCTCGATCCGACGGCCTTCGGCGGAGCTGCGCAGTCCCAGTTCGGCCAGCTGAACCCCGCGCGCGGCCGACAGCAGCCCGTAGCGGTGCGGCCGTTCGTTCACCACGTCGGTAAGAAACTCCTCCCACTGCAGCTTGAAGCCGTTGTCGAGCTCCGCGTTCGCGGGGACCTCCAGCCACTGATCGCGGAACGGCTCGGTGACCGGGAGATCGGGATTCCAGACCGGCTTGGGCGTATGCGAGCGGTGCTGGGCAACGCACTTGCGCAGGCCGGCGACGGCGGAGCCGTGTGTTCCGTCGATCTGGAACTCGACGAGCTCATCGCGGTACACGCGCACCGCCCACGACGAATTGATCTGGGCGACAACGCCGTTCTCCATCTCGAAGATCCCGTAGGCGGCATCGTCGGCGGTGGCCGGATAGGGCTTGCGCTGTTCGTCCCATCGGGTGGGGATGTGGGTCGTCGCCTTCGCGGTGACCGCCTCGACCTTGCCGAGCAGGCCCTCGAGCACGTAGTTCCAGTGGCAGAACATGTCCACGACGATGCCGCCGCCGTCTTCGGCCCGATAGTTCCAGCTGGGTCGCTGGGCGGGTTGACCGTCGCCCTCGAAGACCCAGTAGCCGAATTCGCCGCGCAGCGACAGGATTCGACCGAAGAAGCCTTCGTCGACGAGCCTGCGCAACTTCACCAGGCCGGGCAGGTAGAGCTTGTCGTGCACGACCCCCGCGGTGATGCCCGCGTTCGCGGCGACCCTGGCGAGTTCGACCGCCTCGGCCAGCGTTTCGGCGGTCGGCTTCTCGGTGAAGACGTGCTTGCCCGCCTTCATCGCCGCGGTGAGTGCCTCGGCGCGACGCGAGGTGACCTGCGCGTCGAAGTAGATATCGATCGACGGGTCGGCGATGACCGCGGCGGCGTCGGTGCTCCATTCGGCGATGCCGTGTTCGTCGGCGAGTTCGGCCAGCTTGGCGGCATTGCGGCCGACCAGGATCGGCTCGACCTGGACGCGGGTGCCGTCCACGAGCAGCAGGCCACCGCCGTCACGGATCGGCAGGATCGACCGCATCAGGTGCTGGCGGTAGCCCATGCGACCGGTGACGCCGTTCATGGCGATGCGGAGCGTGCGCGGGGGAGTGGTGGAATCGGGCATTGGTATGTGCCTCTTCTGATTTGCGTGGCTGACGACCGCAGAATGGGTCGTGGACGGTGCGGATGGACCCGCACACATCGAGTGGACAAGTCAGCGTCGGAATGCGCTTTCCAAGCTATGCTAGTCACGAAGTTCGGTCAACCCCCGCGCACCGAGAGAACGAGGCACCAAGCCATGGCGGCTGTGAGATTGCAAGACGTCGCGACCCGGGCCGGCGTCTCCCAGGCGACCGCGTCCCGCGTGCTCAACGGATCGTCGCGGGTGCCCGGCGAAGGCGTCGCCGACCGGGTTCGCGCGGCCGCCGCCGAATTGGGTTATGTGGCAAACGCCCAGGCCCAGGCACTCGCGCGGTCGTCGACCGGGCTCATCGGACTGGTCGTGCACGATATCGCCGATCCCTACTTCTCCTCGATCGTGCAGGGTGTGCAGACGGCGGCGCGCCGGGCGGGCAAACTCGTCCTGCTGGCCAGCACGCAACGCGATTTCGATATCGAACGCGAATCCGTGAGCACCTTCATCTCGCACCGCGCCGATGCGATCATCCTGGCCGGTTCACGTCAGAGCGGCGATCTCGACCGCGATCTCGAGAAGGAATGCGCGCGGTATCTGGACAACTGCGGCAAGGTGGTCGTGATCGGTCAGCCGCTGTCCTTCGGCGCGGCCGTGGAGCCCGAAAACCGTTTGGCATCAGCGGAATTGGCGCATGCGCTGCTCGCTCAGGGGCACCGGGACTTCGCCCTCATCGGCGGGCCCGGCCACATCAGAACCGCTGTCGACCGGCGCAACGGCTTCGTCGAAGCGCTCGCGACGCAGGGCGTGACGCCGCTGGTGGAGATCGCGGGCGACTTCTCCCGCGACGGTGGTTTCAGCGCCGCTCGACGCCTTTCCGCGGCGTTGGAACTACGTCCCGGCCAGGTCGACACCGCCGCGCCCTGTGTCTTCGCCGTGAGCGACGTGATGGCGATCGGGGCGATCGCGGCATGGCGTGAGCTCGGCCTCGCGGTCCCCGATGACGTCTGCGTTGCCGGGTTCGACGATATCCCGACGCTGCGTGACCACGTGCCCGGCCTGTCGACCGTTGCGCTGTCGCTGGTCGACATCGGCGAGCGCGCCGTCGCGCTCGCGCTCGACGACTCGGCAACGGCCTCGCAGGCACACGAATTCGCGCCCGGTCGCGTGATCCTGCGCGACAGCACCGTTTTTCGGCCTGCCTGACCTGCGACAATTCGAAACCCTTGACACTGTGTGGCCGGTCACACTAGCCTCGGTCCCAGCTTCGGAAAGCGCATTCCCAGCGGGTGCAGTTCGAACCCCGCTCCACTACTAGCTTTAGGACTCCAGATGGCGGTAATCACGTCCGTCGAGGCCAGTTCCTCCGCACCGAAAGCGACGCAACCCGTCCGCACTCGGCGCCGAAAGCTCCCATCCCTCGCCACTGTGTGGTCGACCGTGTGGCGGCCGCTCGCTCTGGTGGCAGCGCTCATCGCCGCATGGTGGGCCGTCACGAAATTCGAGCTCGTCGAGCCCTACATCCTGCCGTCGCCGGCGGATACCTGGCGCACCACCGTCGACAACTCGACCTACCTGCTCGAGAACACCTGGGTCACCACCTACGAGACCGTGGTCGGGTTCGTCATCGCCGCGCTGATCGGCGAAGCCGTCGCCCTGGTGATGATCTACTCACGCGGCATCGAGCGAACGATGTATCCGCTCATCCTCTTCGCGCAGGTGATCCCGAAAATCGCGATCGCACCGCTGTTCATCGTCTGGCTCGGCTTCGGCACCAGCCCCAAGATCCTGGTGGCCGTGCTGATGGCGTTCTTCCCGATCGTCATCTCCGGCATGGCCGGACTTCGCTCGGTGGATCCGGAAATCCTCGAACTCACCTCCACCATGGGCGCGAGCAATTGGAAGACCTTCGTGAAGGTGCGCTTTCCCGCATCGCTGCCGCAACTGATGTCCGGGCTCAAGATCGCCGCCACCCTCGCGGTCACCGGCGCCGTCGTCGGCGAATTCGTCGGCGCCAACGAGGGACTCGGCTACGTGATCCTGCAAGCCAACGGAAATATCGACACGGCGATGCTTTTCGCCGCACTGATCATCATGTCCATGCTGGGCATCATCCTGTTCGCGATCATCGAAATCGCCGAGCAGTTCCTCATCCCATGGCACGCCTCCCGTCGATCCACGGCCTCGGTCGTCGGTGGCGCATGAGCAACTGGAGAACTCGCATGAAATTCCGAACTCGCACACTCACGATGATCGGCGCCGCCGCGGTGGCCTCGATGGTGGTACTGACCGGCTGCGGAGGCGGCGGCAACGAGGCGAAGGATCCCGGGACCGACGGGAAGACCACCGCAGTGTCGCTGATGCTCAACTGGTACCCCTACGGCGAGCACACCCCGTTCTATTACGGGGTGCAAGAAGGGATCTTCGCCAAGCACGGCATCGACCTGAAGATCTCGGCCGGGCAGGGCTCGACCAAGACCGCGCAGGCCACCGGTTCCAAGCAGACCGACTTCGGCTGGGCCGATACCCCGGCCGTCCTCAGCAATATCGACAAGGGCGTCAAGATCAAGAGCGTCGGCGTCTTCCTGCAGACCACGCCGTCGGCGGTGCAGGTGTTCGCCGATTCGAATATTCGGACGCCGGCCGATCTGGCGGGCAAGACCATCGCCGTCTCCGCAGGCGACGCGCCGACCACCACCTTCCCGGTCTATCTGGACAAGGCGGGCGTCCCGGCTGATCAGGTGACTCAGCAGAGCCTCGACTCGGCGGGCAAGATGTCGGCGATGCTCTCGGGTCGCGTCGACGGGCTGATCGGCTTCGCGCACGACCAGGGCCCCACCATCGCGAACAAGAGCGGCAAAGAGGTTCGCTACCTTCGGTATTCGGACCAGGGGCTGAACTTCTTCAGCAACGGCCTGATCGCCAACCAGGCCACCATCGAGTCCTCGCCCAAGCTGGTACAGGCCATGGTGGACGCGACGAGTGAGGCTTTCGCGGCCGCTGTCGCGAAGCCTGAGGCTGCCGTCGCCGCGATGGAAGGCAAGGATCCGCAACTGCCGCCGCAGCAGGTACTGCTGCAGCAGTGGCAGCAGACCATCCCGCTGCTGAGCACCCCGGAAACCGCCGGAAAGGCGCCGGGAACCAACGTCGAAGCGAATTGGCGCGCCACTGTCGATGTTCTCAGCCAGGCGAAGCTCCTCGACAAAGCCGAGGACCCGGCCAAGTACTGGGACTCGAAATTCACGCCGACCAGCAAGCCGTGACCGGAACAGGTGACGATATGAGCACACCCACCGATACCATCGCCCGCACCGATACCGCAGTCGCGGTCGATGACCTGACCGTGCGGTTCGCGTCCAAACGCGGCGAGGTCACCGCCCTGCACAAGGTGGATCTCCAGGTCCGCCCCGGCGAATTCGTGTCGATCGTCGGCCCGTCGGGCTGCGGCAAGTCGACGCTGCTGAAAGTCGTTGCCGGTCTTACCGAAGCGAGCGGGGGCAGCGTCGAACTCCGCGGCGCCCCCGTGCGCGGGCCGCAGCGCAATATCGGCTACGTCTTCCAGCGAGCCGCACTGCTGGAATGGCGGACCGTCCGCAAGAACATCCTGCTCCAAGCCGAGATGCGGGGCATGAACAAGCGAGCCGCCGAGGCTGAATGCGCGCGTCTGATCGAGATGACCGGACTCAGCGGGTTCGAGAACGCCCTACCGCACGAACTCTCCGGCGGTATGCAGCAACGGGTTTCGCTGTGCCGGGCCCTGCTGCACGAACCGGAAGTGCTGCTGATGGACGAGCCGTTCGGCGCACTCGACGCGCTCACCAGGGAACGGATGAACGTCGAGCTGCATCGGATCTGGCGGGAAACGGGCACCACGGTTCTGTTGGTCACCCATTCGGTGGCCGAGGCCGTGTACCTCGCCAACCGCGTGGTGGTGATGAGTCCGCGGCCGGGCCGGATCATCGAATTGCTCGACGTCGACCTGCCCGCGCACCGGGATTACGCCACGACAATGGAGACTCCGGAATTCATCACGGTGGCCAACCGGGTCCGGGATCTGCTCGGCTCGGTGGCGCAAGCGGACTGATAGGAAGTCATTCGCGTGAGGGTTCTGGTTGCCCCGGACAAATTCAAAGGAAGCCTGACCGCCGCGGAGGTGGCCGACAGGTTGGCGGAGGGCTTGGCGTCGGCGGGCGTCGACAGCCATCGAATGCCGCTGGCCGACGGCGGTGACGGGAGCGTCGACGCCGCGATAGCGGCCGGTTTCGCTGCTCATCCGGTGACGGTGGCCGGGGCCGCTGGTACCCCGAGGTACGGGCGGATCGCGGTCGCCGGCGGCACCGCCGTGGTCGAGGTCGCCGATACCTGCGGCTTCGCCACCCTGCCGAGCGGTCGCATGCTCCCGTTGGATGCGAGCAGTCTGGGTATGGGACAGGCCATCTCGCAAGCATTGCGGTTTCGGCCGCAGCGGCTGGTCCTCGCCCTCGGCGGCAGTGCCAGCACCGACGGCGGGATGGGACTGCTCGCCGCACTCGGCTTCACCTTCGCCGATGCCAGCGGTAGGCAACTGCGCGCGTGCGGACGGAATGCAGCCCGCGTCCACACCGTCGACTGCTCCCGGGCGGTAAGGCTGACCGGGGTCGACATCGTGATCGCCAGTGATGTCACCAATCCCTTGCTGGGACCGGACGGTGCGGCGGCCGTATACGGGCCGCAGAAGGGGGCGACCGACGCCGAAGTGGCGTTCCTCGACACCGCTCTGACGAATCTCGTCCGAGCGTTCGGCCGGAGTGGCTACCCGGACGCGACGGCTGTCGCGGCCGCCGCCGGGGCGGGCAGCGCGGGCGGGATCGGTTTCGCCGCGCTCTTGCTCGGCGGCAGGATCGTGTCCGGTGCCGAGTTCTTCCTCGAGTTGTTCGAGTTCGATCGGCACCTGCCCGGATTCGACCTGGTGATCACCGGGGAGGGAAGTATCGATGAGCAGACAGCGAACGGCAAACTGCCTGCGGTTCTGGCCCGGCGCGCCCACCCCGTTCCGGTGGTCGCCGTAGCGGGTCGGAGCACGTTGTCCCCGGATCGATGGAACGCGGCGGGATTCACCGGCATCTATTCCCTCGGTGACTACACCATCAGGGATACCGCCGGTGACCCCGAACTGACTCGACAGCTGCTGACCCGGATCGGCCGCCAGATCGGCCGCGCCACAGCCGTGTCGGCGGTTCCCGTTGTGCGCCCCAGCAATTCGGGGCGTGCGCGGCGCGAGGACGCACGGCACGGTTGAGCCATGAACAAGCTCGCGGCGTCGTCCGCCCTCGCTCTCTTCCTGCTCGCATCCGCCGTCGGCGCGAGCTCCGCGCATGCCCAGCAGCCGGTGGCAGACAGCGGCTCGTCGAGTCTGGACGTGCTCTGCAGCCCGGTCGGCGGCCTGTTGGTCGCGGCGGGCAGTGCCGAGAATCGGTATGGTCCGCTGCTCGTTATGGTGTGCCTGAACCGATAGCCCGGACTCCGTGACGGCGCGGCCGGGCTATCCGCCGAGCTGTCCGACGACGAATGCCGCGGCTTGGTCGCGGGTGTCGTTGAGGAAGTACGCGACATGGCCGTAGCTCGCGGCGTTTCCGAACCCGGCGGCCGGGTCGCCGCCCTGGCAGACGCGGTCACCGGCATTGCAGAAGTCGCGCAAGCGGTCGGCGAATTCGGTGAGCGCGCCCCCGCGCAGCGCACCGGTCCCGGACAGGGCCGGATCGAAGTTGCCACGGTTGTAGGGCTCCGCGCCGTTGAACAGCGGGCTACCGAACAGGGCGATGGCGTCGACTCGCGCGGCCGCCTGGTCTGTCAACGCGGCTCGCGCGGTGAGGGAGTTGCCGATAACGCGCGCACCTTGGGAGTAGCCGAGTAGGACGAGCCGCTGGTCAGGGCACGCGGCGGCGGTCTCGTTCAGCAGTGCGGTCAGATTCTCGACACCGCGCACGGCGCTGTTGGGGGCCATCGAGGCCGGATACTCGAGTTCGGTGACTGTGGTGCGGCGGCCGGATTCCTGGGCGATCCGCCCGCCCAGCGGAGTGAGCAGCAGGCTGCCGAACTGCGGTTCGAGGGTGCCCCGCACGGTGACGACCCGGACCTCCGCGCAGCCGTCGGGATGGGGGGCCGGCTCGGCTGCCGCAGTCGGGAGGGTAGGCAGCGCTAGTGCTGCGGTGACTGCTGCGGTCGAACACAGCAGAATTCGAAATTGTCCACGCACCCGGCCACTGTATTGCGCCCACAGGCCGCATTCAGTGGTTTCGAACTGTTCGGGCAGGACACGGTTTCGCCGACGGCGTCGAGCTTTCCGTCTCGGGTGATCGGTAGCGGGCGTCACTATCAACCCCTCGGGGATCTCATCCCAAAGGGGTGAGGACTTCGGGTTAGTGCCGGTTGAGACTCGAAACGAGCATCGCTGGGGTCAAGGACTGGTCGCACTCCACGAGGTTTGTCGGCACGGCGGTTCGGCGCTCACCGAAGATCCTCGGCATCGCAGCTGAAGTGGAGTACCCCCGAATCTACCGAGCAGAACCAGGAGCCGACCATGGCGGAAGAACTGAGAGCGGGTCGAGAGAACCTACCCATACCCGATCGCCAGCACCTGGGTTTGGTGACTTATGACGCCAAAGATCCCCAGACGTCCTTTCCGCCGATCGAGACCCTGCTGCCGCCGGAAGGTGCACCGAATGTGCTGGTGATCCTGCTCGACGATGTCGGGTACGGTGCCAGCAGCGCGTTCGGCGGGCCCGCGGCGACACCGACGGCCGAACGCCTGCAGAACGGTGGCTTGACCTACAACCGCTTCCACACCACAGCGCTGTGTGCTCCGACCCGCGCGGCGCTGCTCAGTGGCCGCAACCATCATTCGGTCGGCATGGGCATGATCACCGAGACCGCGACCGCGGCACCCGGTTCCTCGGGTCTGCGACCGAACACCAAGGCCGCGCTGCCGATGACGTTGAAACTCAACGGCTACTCGACTGCCCAGTTCGGCAAGTGCCACGAGGTACCGCCATGGCAGACCTCACCGGTCGGCCCCTTCGACTCGTGGCCCACCGGCGGTGGTGGCTTCGAGCACTTCTACGGATTCATCGGTGGCGAGAACAACCAGTACTACCCGGCCCTCTATGAGGGAGTCACCCCGGTCGAACCGCCCGGGACGCCAGAAGAGGGCTACCACCTCACCGAAGACCTCGCCGATCGCGCCATCGACTGGATACGTACCCAGAAGGCGCTGGCGCCGGAGAAGCCGTTCTTCGTCTACTTCGCCCCGGGCGCCACCCACGCGCCTCACCATGTCCCCGCCGAATGGGCCGATAAATATGTCGGCAAGTTCGCCGACGGCTGGGATGCCCAGCGCGAAGCGATCATCGCCCGGCAAAAGGAACTCGGGGTGGTTCCGGCTGATGCCGAGTTGACGCCCCGACCAGACGTGATCCCGTCGTGGGCGGAGATGAGCGACGAGCTCAAGCCCGTCCTGGAACGGCAGATGGAGGTCTACGCCGGATTCCTCGAGCACACCGACTTTCACATCGGCCGTGTCATCGATGCGGTGGAATCCGTCGGTGCCCTCGACAACACGCTGATCTACTACATCATCGGCGACAACGGTGCTTCGGCAGAAGGCACTGTCAACGGTGCCTTCAACGAAATGGCCAACTTCAACGGGCTGGCCGCTATCGAAACTCCGGAGTTCATGGCCGAGGTCAAGGACAAACTCGGCGGGGCCGATGCCTACAACCACTATTCAGTGGGGTGGGCGTGGGCGATGTGCACGCCCTTCCAATGGACCAAACAAGTCGCCTCACACTGGGGCGGCACCCGTAACGGCACCATCGTGCACTGGCCCGACGGGATCACCGGCAAAGGTGAGATCCGCTCTCAGTTCACCCATGTCATCGACGTGGCGCCCACGATTCTCGAAGCGGCGCGGATTCCTGAGCCGATGTTCGTCATGGGCGTTCAGCAATCGCCGATCGAGGGCGTCAGCATGAACTACAGCTTCGATGACCCCGATGCCCCGGAACGGCACGACCTGCAGTATTTCGAAATGGCCGGTAACCGGGGCATCTACTTCCAGGGTTGGAGCGCGGTCACTCGACACAGCACGCCGTGGCTCCCCGACGAAGAACTCCCGGCCCTCGACGACGACGTCTGGGAACTCTACGACGGGAACGTCGACTGGACTCAGGCCAGGGACCTCGCTGAACAAGACCCGGAGAAGCTCGCCTACCTCCAGCGATTGTGGTTGATCGAGGCCGTCAAATACAACGTCCTACCCATCGACGACCGTCGGTTCGAACGGCTGAATCCGACCATCGCCGGACGCCCGGAGCTGATCAAAGGCACCACGCAGGTGCTGTTCCCTGGGATGAAGCGACTCAGCGAGCACAGCGTCATCAATATCAAGAACAGGTCCTTCAGCGTCACCGCCTCGATCGAAATACCCCGAGAGGGTGTCACCAGCGGTGTGATCATCGCCCAAGGTGGCCGATTCGGTGGTTGGGCGCTGTATTTCAGAGACGGACATGCGGCGTTCGTCTACAACCTACTCGGCATGACCGAGTTCACCACTGTCGCAACCGAACCCGTCACCCCCGGGGTCCATCAAGTTCGCGCCGAGTTCGCCTACGACGGAGGTGGGCTGGCGAAAGGTGGTGATCTGACTTTGTTCCATGACGGCGTTCCGGTCGGGAACGGCCGAATCGAGCAGACTCAGCCGATGATTTTCTCCGCGGACGAGACCACCGATATCGGCGAGGACTACGGGATGCCCGTCAGTGCCGCCTATGCCGGTGCCAGCAAGTTCACCGGCCGAATCGATGTCGTCCAGATCGACGTCGGCGACGACGACCATTCCCACCTCATCGATCCCGCTGATATCTCCCGGGTCGCGATTTCGCGGCAGTAGTCCACTGATCTCACCTTTCGCTCTCACCTTTCGCACAGTGGGGATTCGTCCGTGGACGGGACGCCACATCGAAGGAGCATCGTGAATGCCTCATCCGGAGCTGATGAACCTCTGAACGCTTCCGAGCGCGAGGAACTCGAGCGTCTGCGGCGGGAACGCGCGGAGCTACTCGGCAACGAAACCTCGGCCGCGGGCCGCACACAAGCGTCCGGCCACCGGAAGTTGCGGTGGACGGGTGCGGCGATCCTGCTGGTGCTGGTCGTCGTCCTGTCTTTTTTCGCGGTCCTGGCCCGCTACACCCACAACGAGGTCCTCGATTCCGACCGCTATGTCCAGAAGATGGCGTCGCTGGGATCGAATCCGGTGCTGCAGGGCGAACTCACCGATCGGATCACCAAGGAGATCGTGACCCGCCTCGACGTCGAGGCCGTCACCGCCGACGCGCTGCGGTCGATCGCCGAAGAGGCTCCTCGGGTGCCGCCCGCTGTGGTCGGTCTGGCGCCGGTGATCGCCGATCAGGCCGAGACGTTGGTGCACCGGACGGTGGAATCGTTCGTGGCCTCCGACCGATTCGAAGCCCTGTGGATCGAGGCCAATCGGAAGGCGCATCAGCGGCTGGTCGCGGTGTTGACCGGGGATACCCGACCCGGCGTCGAGATCAGTGACGAGGGCGTGGTCAGCATCTCGCTGGCCCCGATCATCGACCGGGTCCGCGCCGCGTTGATCGATCGGGGATTCGCGTTCGCGAACGAGATCCCCACGATCGACAAGTCGTTCGTGCTGTTCGAATCGTCCGAACTCGCCACGGCACAGCGGGCGACCTCAGCGTTGGACAAGGCCTCCTCGGTACTGCCCTGGTTGGTGCTGTTGGTTGCCGCGGCTGCGGTGTGGGTGTCACCGAAAGGCGCACGCCGACGGGCCATTTCGCTGGTGGGAGTCAGTATCGCGGTGGCGATGGCGCTGCTGGCCGTGGCGATCGCGCTCGGCCGGTCGCTGTATATGGGGGCCATCCCGGCGGAGGTCCTGTCCCAGCAGAGTGCCGCGGTATTGATCGACACGATGCTGGTCCCGCTGCGAACTATGTTGCGGGCGGTTTTCGTGCTGGCGGTGGTGGTCGCTGTCGTCGGCTATCTCACCGGATCGTCGGGATCGGCGGTCGCGGTCCGTGGCGCGGGTGTGAAGGCACTCGACGCGCTGCGTGTACCGAAGAACGGTCGGGCACCGTATCCGTTCGAGTCCGCGGTCGCGCGGTTCAGGGTTCCACTGCGGGTGGTCATCATCGTGATCGCGGTGGCGACCCTGGTGTTCTGGCCGTACCCGTCGGGCGTGGTCGTGGTGGTGACCGTGCTCGTCGCGGTAGCGGCCCTGGTGGTGGTGGAGTTGATCGCTCGACCGGCGCTGGTGGAACACGACACACCGGATGCGGCGGCGGTGCTCACCCGCAACGAGTGAGCACCACCGACGTCACGAGATCGGCTTCATCGCCCCCGCCTCCAATGCCGAACGGATCACCGTGGCTCCGTGCTCGACGGATTCGGCGATCGGTGCGGCGAGCGCTTCGGGAAGAACATCGGTGTGCCAGATGAACCGGGTCCTGCCGTCGGCCTCCGGTACGGCCTGCATCCAAGCATGGTGATGCGAGGGGTGCAGACTTCCGCCGACCACGGTGTAGGCGACACGCCTGCTCACCGGATCGAGGTCGACGAGCCGTTCGGCGACGACGGTCCCGTCGGCGAAGGTGACTGTGCGGGTGTCGGCGTCGAGCCGGGTATCGGTGACGAAGCCCGGAGCGAGTCGTTCATGGACAGCGCCGAAGTCGCGCAGTACATCCCAGACCTCGTCCGGTGCGGCGTCGACGAGAAACTCTTTGTGAACAGATGCCATGGTGTCCTCCAGGTCAGGCCGCGGGGTTCGTGCCCACTCAGCATTCAGTCCCGACCGGTCCCCGGTCTTGAAGATCTTTGCGGGGTCGATGTGTCGTAGCCTCGGCGTACGGTCAGTCCATGCTGTGCGCCGTACCCCTTGCCGCCCGGCCGGATTTCACCGTGACCACGGTGACCTGCCATGCCGACCACACCCGATGGTCGGCGCCGGAGGCTTGCGGGGAGCACCGCCTGGTTCTCGTGCGGCGCGGTAGATTCCGGCGTCGAGCCGACGGGGTCGAGGCAGACCTGGATCCGACTTTCGGCTACCTGGGCGCACCCGGGGAGGAAGAACGGTTCGCCCATCCGGCGGGTGGGGACGTCTGCACCTCGGTGAGCATCGCGCCCGAATTCTGGGAGGGACCGACGGCCGCGCGAGCGGTGTACATCGACGCGCGCGTCGAGCTGGCCCATCACCGGTTGCTCGGTGCCGCCACCCTCGGCGATATCGATTACGCGCTGACCGAGGAGCTGGTCCGGCTCGTCGCTCTCGCCACCGGCCGGTCGGCCCCGCGTCCCCGTCCTGCCGACCAGGCGATGGTCGCCGCCGCGCGCCACGCGATCCTCGCCGGTGCGCCCGAAGCCGCTGGGTTGCGGTCGCTGGCCGGACTGCTGATGGTCTCGCCGTACCGGCTGAGCCGGGTGTTCTCCCACCACATGGGCGTCTCACTGACCCACTACCGCAACCGGGTACGCGTCGGCCAGGCCCTCGATCGGCTCACCCACGGCGACACCGGCCTCGCCGATCTCGCCGCCGACCTCGGCTTCGCGGACCAACCCCACCTGACTCGAACCGTCCGCGAGCACCTCGGCCACACTCCGGTCGCGCTGCGCCGACTACTGACTCGGCACGCGGCCGGGCTCGCCGGGCAATGATTTGCAGTTTCTGAAATATTGCAGTTTGTGCTAATTTATTGACGTGACTCAGGAGCCGGCCAAACAGGCCTCGATCGGGCTGCGCGAACAGAAGAAGCAACGGACTCTGCTCGATCTATGCCTGGCCGCACGGCGGTTGGCGGTCGAGCACGGGCTGGATGCGACCAACGTCGACGACATCGCCAAGTCGGTGGGTGTCTCCTCGCGCACCTTCTTCAACTACTACGACACCAAACTCGACGCGGTGGTCGGCCCGATCGAGGAGATCGGCACGCCCGAAGCCAGGCGGCAATTCGTCGCAGGCGGTCCGACCGGTGTGCTCATCGAAGACCTCACCTGGCTGCATGCTGCGGGCTTTCAGCCGGAAGACGAAGTGCGCGAAGGTATCTCGCTGATCACCAAGCTGGTGATGGCCGAGCCGAGGGTGCTCGCCGCGTTCATCGCCTCCGGCGCTCGGATGGAGGCCGCTACGGCCGAACTCCTCGCGGCCAGGCTCGGGGCCGACGTCGCTCCCGAATTCGCCTCGCTCACTGCGGGAATCATGACCACCATCACCACGCGGGCGGCGATGTCGCTGGCCGCGGACCCGAACGGGTCGCTGGCCGCAGCGCTGCACGAGCACTGCGCCATGGCCGCCCGGCTGTTCGATCGGCCGGACGACAGCACAAGGGAGACGCTCCGATGACCACGACGGCCGACTCGCCGCCCACCCCGATCGTCCTGACGCAGAAGCGGATCTGGCTGATCTTCTCCGCTCTGATCGCGGGCATGTTCCTGGCCAGCCTCGATCAGATGATCGTCGGCACCGCGATGCCGACGATCGTCGGCGAACTCGGCGGGGTCTCCCACATGGCCTGGACCGCCACCTCGTATCTGCTCGCCACCACGATCGTGATGCCGATCTACGGAAAACTCGGCGATATGTTCGGCAGGCGCTGGCTGTTCTTGTTCGCGATCGCGGTGTTCACCGCCGCGTCCATCGGCGCCGCCGCGTCGACCGGGTTCTGGGAATTCATCGCCTTCCGCGGCCTGCAGGGCGTCGGCGGCGGTGGGCTGATGATCCTGGCGCAGGCCATCATCGCCGATGTGGTGCCCGCCAAGGATCGCGGCAAGTACATGGCTCCGATGGGTGCGGTTTTCGGTATCACCTCGGTCGCCGGACCGCTGCTCGGCGGTCTGTTCGCCGACCACCTCGACTGGCGGTGGTGCTTCTGGATCAATGTGCCGATCGGCTTGGCCGCGCTGTTCATCGCCTTCCGCTACCTGAACATCCCCAGCCATCGCCCCAAGTCCCGGCCCGACTACCTCGGCATCGTGCTCATGTCGAGCGCGACCACCTTGCTGATCCTGATCACCGACTGGGGCGGCAAGCAGTACGACTGGGGCTCGACTGTGATGGTGTCGATGATCGCCGCCTTCGTCGTAGTGGTCGGAGCCTTCGTGTTCGTCGAGTCGCGGGCCGCGGAGCCGATGCTGCCGCTGTGGCTGTTCCGCAATCGGACCTTCGTGCTGACCTCGCTCATCGGTTTCCTCGTCGGCCTGGTGATGTTCGCGGCGATCGGCTTCATCCCGACCTACCTGCAGATGGCCAGCGGTACCTCCGCCTCGGTGTCGGGCCTGCTGCTGATCCCGATGATGATCGGCATGATGCTCACGCTGATCACCTCGATGAACGCGATCACCAAAACCGGTCGCTACCGGGTGTATCCGCCGATCGGCGCCGCGCTCATCGCGATCGACATGCTGTGGCTGACGCGTCTGGACGCCAACACCTCGATGTGGCTGGTCTCGGCCATGCTGTTCGTCATGGGCGCGGGCCTGGGCCTGATCATGCAGATCATCGTACTCGTGGTGCAGAACGCGGTGGCGCCCGACCAGATCGGCACGGCGACCAGCGCGAACAACTACTTCCGCGAGATGGGTGGCGCACTGGGCATCGCGATCTTCGGCTCCATCTTCACCAGCAGGCTGACCGAGAATCTCACCGGCGCGTTCCAGGCGAACTGGCAGGAGGCGATGGCGGCGAAAATCGACCCGAGCGCGCTGATCCCCTCGGTGGTCAAGAACCTGCCGGACAAGCTCCACGACGCGATCGTCGGCGCCTACGTCGACGCGCTGGTCCCCGGATTCTGGTACCTGATCCCCGGCGCGGTGCTCGCGTTCGGACTCGCATTGTTCATCCCGCACCTGACCCTGTCCGACGAAGCGGGCATGGTCGCGCGCGGTGAAGCGGTCATGGAAGAGCCGGAACCGGAACTGGTCAAAGAGGGCTGAGTAAGTCGAAAAGCGCCCGTCACACCACCTGGTGTGACGGGTGCTTTTCGTGGGTGAGATCGGTGATCAGGAACCCTCATGTGCGGCATCGAGGAGCGGCTGCCCGATGACGCCCATCGCTTGCGAGGCGCCACCGAGCACCCAGCCGCCGTCGGCGGGCAGCACGACGCCGGAGATGAAGTCGGCGAGCGGGGAGGCGAGGAATCGGCAGACGTTGGCGACGTCGCGGGGGGTGCCGTAGCGGCGCAGCGGGACGCTGTCGGTGACCAGGGCCCGATCCTGCTCGGTCGGCGCCAGGCGGGCCATACCCTCGGTTCCGTCGATCGGGCCGGGGATCACGCCGTTGACGCGGACTCCGTGCGGACCCCATTCCAGCGCCAGGACCTTGGTGAGCATGTCGACGCCTGCCTTGGCGGCACACACGTGCGCCTGGGTGATCGTCGGCAACTCCGACTGCGGTGCCGAGATGTTGATGACCGAGGCGCCCGGCTTGCGCAGGAATGGGTAGCTCGCGCGCAGGACGTTGAACGTGCCGAGCAGATCGATGTCGACCACCGACTTGAAGCCGTTGGCGGACATGCCGAGGGCGGCGGCGGGGAAGTTGCCCGCCGCACCGGAGATCATCACGTCGAAGTCGCCGAACTGCTGATGCACCGATTCCAGGACCGCTTCGGTCGCGCTGTAATCGCGGACATCGGCGCTCCCGCCGATCGCCTCGGCGCCGAGCGCGCGCAGCCGTTCGACGGCCGCGTCGACCTTGTCCGCGGAGCGACTGAGCACCGCGACCCGGGCGCCCGCTCGCGCGAAGTCCTCGGCCACACCGAGATTGATGCCGCTGGTTCCGCCCGCGACGACGACGACCTTGTCGGTCAGGTCGATCTTCTGGATGAATTCTGACTCCATGCGAGGCAGACTATCAGTAGTACGAACTATTACTTGTCGCGATTATCGGCTGTGGTGGCCGAGGCAGGGGCTCGTCCCGACTACTATCGGTCTGCTGTCCAGTCCAGAAATCGAGGTTTCCACCAGTGACCGAACCGTTGCTCCCGGATATGGTCGCCGACCACACCACCTGCCTGCTGATCAAGCTCGGACAGGTGATGTTCCGAGTCAGCGAGGATCGGCTCGCCACGCTGGGGCTGCGGACGAGGCACTTCATGATCTTGAAGGTGCTGGCCGGCGACAAGGCCAGCTCGCAGCTCGAACTGGGTACGCGCTTGCGCATCGACTCGACCACGATGGTCGCCGCGATCGACCATCTGGAGGCCGCCGGGCTGGCCGCCAGGATTCGCGATCACCGCGACCGCCGACGGTTTCTCATCGAGATCACCGAGGAGGGGATGCGCGCGGTCGAGCAGGCCGACGAGCTGGTCGGCACACTGAACAACGACCTGCTCGACGGCCTCGATCCCGATGAGCGCACCAACCTGCACCGAGCGTTGCTGGCGCTGAATTCCGGCGATGCGCTGCCGCTGGCCTACGACGCCGTCCGGCAACGCTGACGCCTGAGACGGCTGAGGCTGTCGGCCGCGAAGCGTAATCAGTGCCAGCTCATACGGTCCCGACCAGGTAGGCAAAGGTGAGGACGCCGAAGACGGCGGTTGCCCACAGCCCGCATGCCAGTCGCAACCACAGCGGAGCTCGGGCGACCTCCATGTAGGAGCCGATCACCAGGACGACTTTGCCTGCTGTGAGCATGAGGACCACGGCGGCAACGATTCTCGAAGTGTTCGCCGCCGAGCTCTCGGACCAGGAGGCGATCGTGCACGTGATCAGGGCGAGCCAGACGATCATGTTCTGTTTGGACACGAACCGCTCCCTAGAGTAGGTAGATCAAGGCGAACAGGACGATCCACAGCACATCGACCATGTGCCAATAGACGCCGATTCCTTCCAGGACCGCGATGTCGTTCGTGCGGGGATCACGGTGGCATCGCCGCACGGCGACGGTCAGTCCGAGCAAGCCGACCAGTACGTGTACCAGGTGGATCCCGGTGAAGACGAAGTAGTACATGTAGAAGTCGCGCAGATCCGGGCTTGTCCCGGCGTTCAGATGCTGGTGGTATTCGAATGCCTTGAGCGCCACGAACATCCCACCCAAGGCCATCGCGGCGAGATACCAGCGCCGCGCGGTGCGCAGTCCGCCGCCGCGGGCGATCGTCAAACCCATCGCCACGGCAGCGGAACTGGTGATCAGTGCGGCCGTATTCGCCAGCCCGACAGCCTGATTCATCTGAGATCGGCCCAGCTCGAACAGCTCGGGGCTCGCTCGGTGATTCCAGCCCCACACCCCGAAGAAGATTCCGAACACCGTCAGATCGCCGAGAACGAACAGCCAGAGCTCGGGTTCGCCGGGGACATGCCGCGACGGCTTCGCCCTGGTCGCGGTGAGCGTCATGCGCCGTGTCCCACCGGTTCGGGTTCCTCGACGGCGAAGTGCTTGTCGACGATCGGCACCAACACGAACGGTGAGATAACGAAGAAGACGATGAACAACACCGCGGGAATCCAGAATCCGATCAGGCCGTTCCAGGCGAAGGGTCCGTCGTGGAAGAAGAAGACGAGCAGCTCGGGCAGATACAGCACGGCGATCCACAGGTTGAGGTAGCCGAACCAGCGCGGCGCGATCGGATCCTCACGCGGGCTCATCACCAGGACGCCGTAGGCGATGAGGACCCACACCAGCACGAACATCGGAATGCCGCCCATGAACTGCAGGAACCCGTAGTCGCTGGCGTACTGCACGAGGTCGGGGTTGCGATCGGAGCGGAACGCGGCCATCGCGAACGAGAACGGGGTGTAGAAGTTGAAGACCAGATAGGTCGCGAGGGTGAACCCCATCATGAGGGTCAGCATCCCGGTGTGCCGCTCGATCTTTCGGGTCACCAGCACCAGCAGTGCCGATACCGGGAACAGGAAGAACGTCGAGCACATCATGAGCACGGCGGCCAGCATCAGCGGCAGATGCCGATCCTGGAACTGAGCGGCGACCTCTTCTGGTCCGGCGCCGGGCGGGATCGGGGGGAAGAAGCGCGCTACCAGCAACCAGCCGGTGCCGAACACCGCCAGATAGAGCACACCGCACCACGCGCCGAAACGTTCCAGCAGTCGATTGTTCATCGCATCTCCTCGGCCGAACCAAGTTGGCGTTACGAGTAGTAACAGAAAGTATTGACCAATTGGTAATATAGATTGCGCAGGTAGGCGCGTCAATAGGTGCCGGACTGGTGTGCGATGAATTGAATGAATACGCGGTTTTGGTAAATTGACCGTTCGCGCGACGAAAGGCCACGACATGCCTCGGACGGCGGGCACGAAGGGGATGCCGCGAGCCCAGCGGGAGGACCAGATCATCGCCGCCGCCGCCGAGCAGATCGCTCATCTCGGATACGCGGGGCTCTCGCTCGGCGTCGTCGCCGAACACGTCGGGGTGTCGAAACCCCTGGTGTATTCCTACTTCGGCACGAAGGACGGCCTCTACTCGGAGTGCGTGACGCGGATCGGCAACGCCATCGCCGACGCGATCGAACCGGTGCTCGCCGGACCGCCCGAGCTGGCTATGGCCGACGCGACTCTGGCGGCGATCTTCGGAGTACTCGCCCAGCGCCCGTACGAATGGAATGTGCTGACCGACCGTACGCACCCGGTCGACGGTCCGGCTGCCGACGCCGCGCGTGCCGCCCGCCGCCGTATCGCTGAGCAGGCTGCCAGGGGATCCGCGGCGGTCGCGATCTCCCGCGGCGTCACCGACCCCGCTGATTTGTCCGCCTTGACCGAGGTCTGGATGGGCGTGGTCGGCGCGATGGTTTCCTGGTGGCAACGCCACCCCGAGGAATCCGCGGAGGCGATGGCCGCGCGTGGTCGGCGCCTCATCACTGTGCTCGGGTGACCTGTCGGGCATCGACGAGCTCGGCACAGCGAACAGCCCCAGTCGAGATCGGCTGGGGCTGTTCTAGTTTCGGCTGAGGTGACCTGCTATCCGACGTTGACGATGTCTGCGGACGGGTTCTCGGCGTAGAGCTCGTCGATCTGCGCGGTGTACTTCTCGGCGATCACCTTGCGCTTGAGCTTCAAGGTGAGCGTGACCTCGTCGCCGCCCGCCTCCCAGAACGTGGGCAGAATGCGGAAGCGCTTGACCTGCTCGACGCGCGAGAGCTTGCTGTTTCCCGCTGCCACACCGGCTTCGATCGCGGCGAGCACCGTGGCGTCGACAGCCAGCGCGGCGGCGGAGGCATCGGGCAGCCCGTGTTCGCGCGCGTAGGGCTCGACGGATTCGGCGTCGAGCACGATCAACGCGGTGTTGTAGGATCTGCCGTCGCCGAGAACGGCCATGGCGCCGATCAGTGGGGTGGCGGCCTTGATCGCGTTCTCGATATTGGTGGGCGACATGTTCTTGCCCGCCGCGTTGATGATCATCTCTTTCTTCCGGTCGACGACCCGGAGGTAGCCCGCGTCATCGATGCTGACGATGTCACCGGTGTGCAGCCAGCCCTCGGTATCGATCGCCTCGGCGGTCTGCGTGGGCAGCCCGCGGTAGCCCTTCATCACCAGCGGTCCGCGCACGTGCAGTTCGCCGTCGTCGGACAGCCGTGATTCCATGCCGGGCAACAGCTTTCCGACCGCACCGAGCTTGGCGTCGCGGGGATGGCTGACGCTGCAGATACACGACAGCTCCGACATGCCCCAGATCTCGGCGATCGGAATACCGAGTCCGGCGAAGAAGGCCAGCGTCTGGGGTGGGATCGGGGCCGCGCCCGACATGGCCCACCGCACCCGGTCCAGACCGAGGGCCGCGCGCAGCTTGCTCAGTACCAGTTCGTCGGCGCGCGCCCATTCGGCGGCGAGCTCGGCGGGCACCGGTTCGTCCGCCAGTTGATGGGCGCTGCGGGCCGCGGCGACCGACATCGCCCAGGCCATGGCTTGGCGGCGGGTCTCGTCGGGTTCGGCCGCGACCTTGAATTCGATGGCGGCCTTGAGCTTCTCCCACACCCGCGGCACCGCGCCCCAGATCGTCGGATGCAGGTCGGCGAGAGCGGCGGCGATCAGCTTGGGGTCGCCGACGCTGGTCACCTGGGTGCCGAGCACCTCCTGGACATAGAGCCCGGTCAGGCGGTCGGCGATGTGGGCGGTCGGCATGAACGAGGTGATGGAGTCACCGAATTCGATGCCGAGGATCTCGGCGATGCCGTACACCTGGAACAGCAGTGCGGCGTGGGTGGTCTCGACACCCTTGGGCGCGCCGGTGGTGCCCGAGGTGTAGATCAGCGTCGCGACATCGTCGCCGCGCACCGCACGCCAGGCGGCATCGAAATCGAAATCGTCGCGGCCCGCCGCCAGCAGTTCGGCGACCGACAAGGTGCCCTCGGGCGCCTCGTCCACGCACACGATGTGGTCGAGGTCGACACCGGCGGAGGCGATCAGCTTCGCGTACTGCGGCTCGCAGATCACCACGCGCGCCGCGGCATTGCCGAGCACATAGGCGAGCTGGTCGGGGGAGAGGGTGTTGTACACCGAGAACGAGGTGGCGCCCAGGTGCTGTGCGCCGACCTCGAGGGGATAGAACTCCACCCGGTTGCTCATCATCAACGCGACGGTGTCGCCGTGGCGCACCCCGAGACCGGCCAGCCCGGCGGCGACCGCGCGAACCTGGGTCGCGTACTCGCCCCAGGTGATGGTCTCGGTGTCACCGGGGGTGCGCAGAGCGACCGCGTCGGGATAGCGCGACGCGGTGTGCTGGAACGCTGCGGGCAGGGTGTCGAAACGGGAAATGCTCACGAGGCAGGAACTTTCTGGGTCATGACCGCGGGGGCGGTGTCGAGATGGGCGGCGACGAACCTCGCCGCCGCGCGATAGGCCGTTCTGGACTCGGGGACGACGGCGGGCAGCGTCTGGAAGGCATGCATCTGATCCGGCCACACCTGCAGCTCGCAGTGCGCCCCGGTGGCCTGCCAGCGCCGCGCCAGTTCGGTCGCGTCGGCGCCGAAATACTCGGTGTCGCTGGCGTGGATCAGGGTGGGCGGCAACCGCATTCCGTGGACGGGCTGTAGCTCGAACGGTTCGGCGGTGAAGGCGGCGATCGCCTGCCTGGCGATCTGGGTGGACAGCAGACCGTCGCGGTGCTCGTGCTTCTCGTGGTCGACCGCGATGGCCAGACTCAGGTCGACCATCGGGGAGAACAACACCAGCGCACCCGGTTCGGGCCGCCCCGCGCGGGCATTCTCGACGGTCAGGTGAGCCGCCAGGAAGCCACCGGCCGAATCCCCGGCGACGACGATCCGGTCGGCGCTGTAACGCCGGGTCAGCCACTGGAACGCCGCGGCGACATCGGACGGCGCGGCGGGACAGGGGTGCTCGGGGGCGAGCCGGTAGTCCAGGGTGAACACCGGAAGCTTTGTCGCGGTGGATAATCGGGACGCGACGCCGCGATACCCGAGGGCCGAGCCCGCGACGAACCCACCACCGTGGACGTAGAGGACGACCGCGTCGGTGCGGTCGGCTCGCGGCCCACGCACCCACTCGCCGCGGATCCCGTCGGTGTCCACGCGCTCGGTGGTCGTCGCGCGCAACGGCGGCGCGCCCGCCCGCATGGCCTGCTCGATGAGCAGCCGTGACGCCGGCAGCGTGTAGGCGTTCACCGGCGCGAGCGCCGCCAACTGGCCCACGGTGAACGCCGACATCTGCCGAAGTGTGCGAGCCCGCAGCGACCCGCGTTCGCCGCTCATCGGCGGCGCTCGATCGCCCGGATCAGCTCGTGCACCGTGGTGTCGGCGGCGAGCCGGTGGTCGAGGACGACATTGATCGCTCCACGCAGCAGGGCGTAAGGCTCCCACCCGCTGGGCGCGATGGTGCGCGGCGCCCGGCGGCCGATGCCGTCGGCGATCGTGCGGGCCGCGTACTCGGCGGTGATCCGCACATTGAGCGGCCACGGCAGCATCCCGTCGAGCTCTTTGCCCAGATCGTCGGAGTCGAGCATGTCATGGGTCATCGCGGTGTCGACGATGCCGAAGTAGGCCACGCCCGCACTGGCCCCGCTCGCGGCGAGTTCCACGCGCAGTGCCCGTCCCAACTGCTCGACCGCGGCCTTGCTCACCATGTACGGCGACCCGCCCATCCCCGGCGCGAAGGCCGCGCACGAGGACACCACCACGACGTGTCCGCGCGCGGACACGATGTGGTCCAGCGCCGGATGCACGGTGTTGAACACACCGGTGAGGTTGATCCCGATCACCCGGTCGAAGTCCGCCGGGTCCATCGTGCGCACGGTGGCGGGCACGGGAGTCACGCCAGCGTTGGCGACGACCACGTCGAGCGCGCCGAACAGCCGCACCACCTCGTCGACCGTCGCTGCCATCTGTGCTCGGTCGGCAACATCGGCGCCGATACCGTGGGCATCCAGCCCCAACTCGTCGGCAGCCCGGCGGGCCGCGACCGCATCGATGTCGACCACGACGACCCGCGCACCACGACGGGACAGGATCGCGGCCAACTCTCGGCCGATGCCCTGAGCGGCGCCGGTGATCAGGACGACCTTGCCCGCCACGTCATAGGAGGGCGCGAACCAGCTGGCCGGCGCGAGATCGGGTAGGCGCATCATGCCGACACCTCATAGGACTCGATGTCGAATCGACGGGTGCGGCGGCGGTATTCGAAACTCCAGTTCGGATAGAGCCCGGCGTTGCCGCCTTCGGCGGTGGTGTAGTAGCTCTCGCAGCCCCCGGTGAGCCAGACGGTGTCGGCGCTGCGTTTGCCCATCTCCTCCACGAAATCGCGCTGCACCTGCGGACGGACCTCGACCCTGGTCTCGCCGCGGGCGCGCAGCGTGCTCAGCGCGTCGACGATGTAGGCGATCTGCGACTCGATCATGAAGACCGCCGATTGGTTGCCCGCCGCACCGAACGGCCCGAGCGTGCAGAAGAAATTGGGGAATCCGGACACCGCGGCGCCGAGATAGGTCTGCGGCCGCTGCTGGAAGACCTGCGCGATCGAGCGCCCGTCGTGGCCGACGATGCGGTCGAAAACGCTGGGCGTGGTGGTGAATCCGGTGCCGTAGATGATGGTATCCACGGGGATCTCGACTCCGGCGCGGGTGAGGATGGAATGCGCGCGCACCTCGGCGATGCCGTCGGTCACCACCGCGACGTTGTCCTTGTCGAGGGTGGGGAGGTAGGCGTCGGAGAAGATCGCCCGCTTACAGCCGATCATGTAGTCCGGCGTCACCTTGGCGCGCAGTTCCGGGTCTCGGATCTGACGCCGCAGCTGGATCCGGCCGAGCAGCTCGAAGGGATGACGGAACCGGTTGTCGACGAACCCGACCAGGCCGAATCCCTCGATCAACGAATACCAGGTACCGCGAACGGCCTTCTGCGCCAACGGGATCTGCCGCAACAGTCGACGTTCCAGGCCGATGGTCGCCCGGTCCATCCGCGGCACGATCCACGGCGCCGATCGCTGGAACACCGTCAGAGCGTCGACCTTCGGCTGGATCTCCGGCACGAACTGGACCGCGGAGGCGCCGGTACCGATCACCGCGACCCGCTTGCCGGTCAGATCGTGGTCGTGATCCCAGTGCAGGGAATGGAAGGCCGTGCCCTCGAAGTTCTCGATGCCGGGCAGCGACGGGTACTTCGCCTCGGCGAAAATGCCCGCCGCGGAAAGGAAGTAGTCCGCGGTGAGCTCGCCACGCGAGGTCTCGATCCGCCACAGCGACTGCTCGTCGTCCCAGCGCGCGTCCAGCAGTTCGGTGCCGAGGCGCACGTGCCGGGTCACGTCGTTGTCCTGGGCGACCGCGCGCAGGTAGTCGAGGATCTCGGGCTGCTTGCCGTAGGTGCGCGACCAGTCCGCGTTGGGCGCGAAGGAGTAGCTGTAGAGCTGGGAAGGGACATCGCACGCACAGCCGGGGTAGGTGTTCGCCTGCCAGGTGCCGCCGAGGTCATCGGCGCGTTCGAGCACGACGATGTCGTCGAACCCGGCTTCGCGCAGCTTGATCGTCAGCCCGATTCCGCCGAATCCGGCGCCGAGCACGACGATGTGCGTGTGTTCTGTGGGCATGGGTCAGCCGATCCTTCCGTGCAGCACCGACACCAGGCGATCGACGACGGTGTCGATCCGGGCGCTGCGGGTGAACGTCGTGAGCGCCAGCGGCGAGGAGAACCGTTGCCGAGTAGTCGCTTTGGCGTAGGTGAACTCGCGCAGGCCGTCGGGACCGTGCACGCGGCCGAAGCCGGAGGCGCCGACCCCGCCCAGCGGCAGCGCGGGGATGGTGGCGTGCGCGACGAACGCGTTGATCGAGGTGGCGCCCGCCTCGATGCGGTCGGCGATCGCGTCGCCGTCGCGCTGGGCGAACACGGTGGCGCCGAGTCCGTATTCGGAGTCGTTGACCAGCTCGATCGCCTCGTCCATGGACGCGACCCTGGTCACGACCAGCGTCGGGCCGAAGGTCTCCTCGGTGACCGCCGCGCTGTCGTGCGGCACGTCGACCAGGATGGTCGGCTGCACGAACTGGCCGTCGATGGCGTCGGGCCCGCCGAGCAGTGCCCGGCCGCCGCGCGCGAGGGCGTCCTCGATGTGGCGCCGGATCACCGCGAGCTGCTTGGGCATGGTGATCGGACCGATCTTCGCCGCGCCCGTCCCGGCTCGCAGGTCGGCCGCGCGGTCGAGCAATTCGGTGAGGAACGCGTCGTAGACGTCGGTGTGGACGTAGATCCGCTCCACCCCGAGGCAGGTCTGCCCGGCATTGGACATGCCGCCCCACAGTGCCGCGTCGGCCGCGGCGCCGAGGTCGGCGTCGGCGTCGACGACGAGTGCGTCCTTGCCGCCGCACTCCATGAGCACCGGGGTGAGCCGTTGCGCGCAGGCGGCCATCACGCGCTTGCCGGTCTCGGTGGAACCGGTGAACCCGATCTTGCCGACCCGGCTGCGGCACAGCGCCGCGCCGGTCTCACCGCCGCCGGTGATCACCTGCAGGACGGGCTGTTCGGGGACAGCGCGGGCGAACGCCTCGGCGAGCCAGATGCCGACCCCCGGGGTGTATTCGCTGGGCTTGAACACGACCGCGTTGCCTGCGGCCAGGGCGAACGAGATCGAGCCGAGCGGGGTGAACACCGGGTAGTTCCACGGGCCGATCACCCCGACCACGCCGAAGGGGCGGTATTCAACCCGGCAGGCCTGGTTGACGGTCAACAGACTGGGTGCGACCGAACGCGAGCCGAGCACGTCTTTCGCGTTGTGCGCGGCCCATTTCAGGTGTTCGAGCGCCATCACGATCTCGAGCGCGGCATCGGAGTGCGGCTTGCCCATCTCCCGGCTCATGATGCGGGCCAGTTCGTCACGGCCGCGGGTGATCTCGGTTCGCCAGCGATCGAGGCGACGGGCGCGCTCGTCGAAACCCGCTGCCCGCCACCAGGTCGCGGCACCGTGGGCCCGGTCGACGGCCGCCTCGACGGCGCTCTCGTCGTGGCTGGGATAGGAACCGACCAGGGCGCCGGTCGCCGGACTGTGGACGTCGAAGGTGAGGGTGGTGGTCATGGGACCATGCCTTTCGCGGTCAGAGATCCAGCGTGAGCGCGCCACCGGCGGAACGGGACACGCAGGTGAGCATCTGGTCGGCGCGCTCGCCCGCCGGGAGCAGTCGGTCGCGGTGATCGATCTCGCCCGCGACGACCTTGGTCTTGCAGCTGCCGCAGAAGCCCTGCCGGCAGGAGTAGGCGACGTCGGGTCGCGCCCGGCGGATCGCGTCGAGCGCGGTCTCGGTGCTGCCGACGCGCAGGGTCTCGCCGCTCCGGGCGAGGGTGATGTCGAATTCCTCGCCGTCGGTCACCGGCCGCGCCGAGAACAGTTCGGTGTGCAGCGAGGCAGTGGGATTCACCGCGAACAGGCTGTGCTGGGCGGCGTCGAGCATCGGGGCGGGCCCGCACACGTAGACCGCGGCGCCACGAGCGGCGGTGGCGAGCAGCGCGGGCAGGTCGGGTGTGCCGAACTCGTCGTCGGGGCGCACGTCGGTGCCCGCGGGGAGCTCGCCGAGGAACGGCATGGTCTCCCGTGATCGGCCCAGGTAGACCAGCCGTCCGCGACCACCGGCGGCGCGCGCCATCGGCAGGATCGGGGTGATCCCGATACCCCCGGCGATGAACAGGTACGACGGGGCGGTCTCGACGAAGGTGAACGCGTTGCGCGGACCGCGGATGCGCAGCCGATCACCCGAGCGAAGGGTGTGCATCTCCCGCGACCCACCGTCGCCGGCGTCGAGGCGCCGCACCGCGATGCGGTAGCGGTGGCGGTCGCGCGGATCGCCGCACAGGGAGTACTGGCGTTGGCGACCCGAGGCCAGGAAGACATCGATGTGGGAACCCGGCCGCCACGACGGCAGAGACCCTCCTTCGACGCCGGCCAGGGTCAGGCTCACCACGTCGGCGGCCTCGGCGTGTACCGCTTCTACCCGGACGTCGAGGTCGAAGCCGTTGTGTCGCACCGGACGTGGCGGCGACAGCGTGGGCTGGGTGAACACCTTCTTGTAGACGTCGACGGCGGCACCGATGACCCGCAGGCTCGGTGTCGCGGCCGCGGTGGAAGGGTTCACGCGCGCGCCGCCGGCGAATGCGCCAGGTACCGCAGGGCGTTGTCCATCGAACCCAGTTGGGAGGGATGGAAACTCGGCCGCAGATAGCGTGGCATCTCGGTGACGAAGGTCGTGAAGCTCGGGATCACTCCGCGCACTGTCGCGCTCACGAACTGCCTGGCCCAGGAACGGCCCTTGTCCTTGCTCGGATCCTGGCGATACAGGTACGCGGTCGAGATGATGAACAGCGGCAGCAGGGTTCCGCTGGCGAGCAGCCCGGTGCGCAGTCGCCGGGCGTAACCGCCGTCGACGTGCATGTAGGCGTCGAACACCACGCTGCGGTGCTCGACCTCTTCGGCGCCGTGCCAGCGCACCAGATCGAGCATGGTCGGATCCATCCCGAGCTCGGCCAGCACATCCGATTCCAGCAGCCACTCGCCGATGACGGCGGTGAAGTGCTCCATCCCGGCGAACAGGCCGAGACGTTCCTTGAGCCATTCCTCCTTGGCGCGGCCGGTGAGTCCCTGGTCGCCCAGTACTCGGTCGACCAGCCAGCCGATCTTGGCGACGTAGGACTCGACATCGAGTCCGATCGACTGCAGATGCCGTCGCGCGCCTTCGTGGCTGCTGGCGTGCATCGATTCCTGGCCGATGAACCCGGTGACCTCCTCCCGCAGCCGCTCGTCCTCGATATAGGGCAGGGCCTCGGCGAGGCAGGTTGCCATCGCTCGTTCGCCTTCGGGAAGTACGAGATGCATCACATTGGTGACATGTGTCGCGAGTACTTCGCCCGGGATGTAGTGCATGGGCACCGACGAGAAGTCGAAATGCACATCCCGCGCGTGAATTGCGTGCGCTTCTTCCTGATAGGAGCGCGCCGTTGCACTGTTATCAGCCATACCGGAACCGTACAGTGCAACAAATAGTATCGCAATGTTGCAGACGAATCCGGTCTGTGGTTGTGATCGGCACCCCGCCGCGCCTGATACCGTCGAAGCGTGCTCTCCACCGCCGCGACCTCGGGGAATTCGCCCACCGCCGACTCGGTCGAAGAACGAATTCTCGATGCCGCCCTCGTGCAGTTCGAGCGGGTCGGCGTGCGCAAAACGACGATCGAGGACATCGCCAAGGCCGCCGATGTCGACCGCGCCACCGTCTACCGGCGCATCGGGTCGCGCGACGATGTCGTGAGCGCGGCCTTCGAGCGGGAAGTGCGCAGGCTGCTCGTCGACCTGGGGGAGATCCCGGCGCGCCACGACACTTTCGACGACATCGTCGTCGACGTCTTCACCACCGTGATCACGCGCTGGCGGGCGCACCCGCTGGTCGAGCGGTTGCTGACGCTGGAGGCCGACCGTCTGCTGCCCCAACTCACCGTCGACGGCGCGTCGTTCTTCCTGCTCTCGGTCGCCGCGTCCACCGAGATCATCCGAAAGGTGCTCGAGGACAATCGATTCCCCGACATCCCCGATCTCGGCGCCCGGGTGGAAGTGGTCTGCCGGGTGGTGCACTCGCTGATCCTGCAGCCGGTCGGCACCATCGATACCGGCTCGGAGCAGGCCCTGGCGTCGTTCGCCCGCACCTACGTGCTCCCGATTCTGGTACCCGGGTCGTAGCCGCAGGTCGACGCGTCAGGGGAAGCGGGCGATCAGGTCCTTCATGACCTCAAGGGTGCGCACGACGGTCGCGATCGTCGCGCAGTCGGCCAGCTCGAAGCGGGTGTTCTGCATGGCGAACAGCGGCTTGCCGAAGGCGTTGCGCTGCTTGACATAGGCCAGCGTCTCGTCCACCGCGGCCTCGATCGCGGCCGCGGCCGCTTACCCCGCAGATCAGTCGTTCCTGCGGCAGCTGCTGCATGAGCTGGATGAAGCCCTGGCCCTCAGCGGTGCCGAGCAGGTTCGCCTGCGGCACCCGTAGCGCGTCGAAGAACAGTTCGGTTACGACAGCAGGTAGTGCGGCACGATGCCGGTGTGCACCCCCAGCTGCATCGAGGAGTCGCCGCCCTTGACCTGCTCGGTGAACAGCTCCGCCTCGTGCGCGAAAGTGCCACCGCCGCCGCCGTATTCCTCGGGAATCGACATGCACAGCAGGCCGAGATCGCCGACCTGGCGGTAGACCTCGCGGCTCGGAAATCCCTGCGCGGCGAACTCCTCGCGGTGGGGCGCGACGGTGTTGACGAAGAAGCCGCGGGCCAGCTCGGACAGGCCCTGTAGTTCGGACTCGGTATCGGTGTCGACGGTGCTCATCGAGTTCCTCTTCTCGTTTCGATGGTCTGTGCACCAGAGTGAAGACCTTGTTGGCGTTATGTCAATAGTGGGATCCGCTGTTGACAAAGGGGCAACGGTCCTGCGATCGTACCAATTGCTTGGACGTCCAACTATTGGACAACCTTCCACTGTGCGCGGCGCGCACCGACCTCAACGACTAGGACTGGCATGGCTCGCGAACTCACGCACTTCATCGGCGGTAAGCACGTCACCGGCACATCCGGCGCCTTCGGCGACGTCTTCGATCCGAATCTCGGGCAGGTGCAGGCCAGGGTTCCGCTGGCGAACACCGCCGAGGTGACCGCGGTGATCGACAACGCGGCCGCGGCTCAGCCGGTGTGGGCGGCGTTCAACGCGCAGAAGCGCGCCAGGGTGCTGATGAAGTTCGTGAGCCTGGTCAACGACGAGATCGACAGCCTGGCCGCCCTGCTCTCGTCCGAGCACGGCAAGACCATCGCCGACGCCAAGGGCGACATCCAGCGTGGCCTCGAGGTCATCGAGTTCGCCATCGGCATCCCGCACCTGCTCAAGGGTGAGTACAGCGACAGCGCGGGCACCGGCATCGACGTGTACTCGATGCGGCAGCCGCTGGGCGTCGTCGCGGGCATCACGCCGTTCAACTTCCCGGCGATGATCCCGCTGTGGAAGGCCGGACCGGCGCTGGCCTGTGGCAACGCCTTCGTGCTCAAGCCCTCTGAGCGTGATCCCTCGGTACCGCTGCGCCTGGCCGAGCTGTTCCTCGAGGCCGGTCTGCCGCCGGGTGTGTTCAACGTGGTCAACGGTGGCAAGGAAGCCGTCGACGCGATCCTGCACGATCGTCGGATCAAGGCGGTCGGCTTCGTCGGCTCGACCCCGATCGCCCAGTACATCTACGAGACCGCCACCGCCAACGGCAAGCGCGCACAGTGCTTCGGCGGGGCCAAGAACCACGCGGTGGTCATGCCCGATGCCGACCTCGACGACGTCGCCGATCAGCTCATCGGCGCGGCGTACGGGTCCGCGGGAGAGCGCTGCATGGCGCTGTCGGTGGCGGTGCCGGTGGGGCAGGAGACCGCGGACCGGCTGGTCGCGAAGCTCACCGAGCGGGTGCACAAGCTCAATGTCGGCCGCTCCGACGACCCGGGCGCCGATTTCGGTCCGCTGGTCGGACTCGATGGCGTCAACCGGGTCAACGACTACGTCCAGATCGGTGTCGACGAGGGCGCGCAGCTGCTGGTAGACGGCCGCGGACTGTCCGTGGACGGCGCCGAGGACGGCTTCTTCGTGGGCGCGAGCCTGTTCGACAACGTCACCTCCGAAATGCGGATCTACAAGGAAGAGATCTTCGGCCCGGTGCTGACCGTGGTGCGCGCGGCCGACTACGAGGAGGCGCTGCGGTTGGTCGACGAGCACGAATACGGCAACGGCGTCGCGATCTTCACCCGCGACGGCGACACCGCCCGCGATTTCTCTTCCCGCGTGCAGGTCGGCATGGTCGGGGTCAATGTGCCGATCCCGGTGCCGATCGCCTACTTCACCTTCGGTGGCTGGAAGGGCTCGGGCTTCGGCGATCTCAACCAGCACGGCCCGGATTCGATCCGGTTCTACACCAAGACCAAGACGGTCACCCAGCGTTGGCCTGCCGGGCTCAAGGAGTCCAACGCGTTCGTGATTCCGACGATGGACTGAGGCGGCGATGTTCACTCTCGATGCGGACGAGCGCGCGATCGGTGACACCGCGCGCCAATTCGCCGACGAGTTCTTGGCGCCCGACGCGCTGGATTGGGATGAGCGCAAACACTTTCCGGTCGATGTGCTGCGCAAGGCAGGCCCGCTCGGACTCGGCGGCATCTCGGTACGCGCCGATGTGGGCGGCTCCGAACTGCGCAGGCTCGACGCGGTGCGGATCTTCGAACAGCTCTCCACCGGGTGCCCCTCGGTGTCGGCGTACATCTCGATCCACAATATGGCGACCTGGATGATCGATGCCTACGGCACCGAGCAGCAGCGTCACCGGTGGGTGCCGGGGATGGCGTCGTTGGAGTTGCTCGGCAGCTATGCCCTCACCGAGCCGGGCATCGGCTCGGACGCGGCGGCCTTGGGCACCAAGGCCATTCGCGACGGTGAGGACTACATCCTCACCGGCGCCAAGCAATTCATCTCCGGCGCGGGCTCCAACGACGTGTACGTGATGATGGTGCGCACCGGTGGGGAAGGCCCGCGCGGCATCTCGGCGCTGATCGTCCCGGCTGATACACCGGGTCTGACAGTGGGACCGAACGAACGGAAGATGGGCTGGAACGCCCAGCCGACCCGCCAGGTCCTGCTCGACGGCGCCAGGGTGCCGGTCGCCAATCGCCTCGGCGAGGAAGGCGAGGGCTTCTCGATCGCGATGAACGGCCTCAACGGCGGCCGACTCAATATCGCCGCGTGCTCGCTCGGCGGTGCGCAGGCCGCGCTCGACAAGACCGTCCGCTACCTCACTGAACGCCACGCCTTCGGTAAACCCCTGGTGCGCAACGAGGCACTGCAGTTCGAGCTCGCCGATATGGCCACCGAACTGGAGGCGGCGCGGACGCTGCTGTGGCGGGCCGCGGCCGCGCTCGACGCGGACGCGCCCGACAAGGTCACCCTGTGCGCGATGGCGAAGCGATTCGCCACCGACACCGGTTTCGAGGTGGCCAACAAGGCGCTGCAATTGCACGGCGGCTACGGCTACCTGCACGAATACGGCCTCGAGAAGATCGTGCGCGACCTGCGCGTGCACCAGATCCTCGAGGGCACCAACGAAATCATGCGGGTGGTCGTCGCCCGCTCGCTGATCGGAGCAGCATGACCGACGAACCCGAAGTGCTGATCGCTGTGCGTGAGGGCCTCGGCCTGATCACCCTGAACCGGCCCAAGGCCATCAACGCGCTCAATCACGCGATGACCCTGGCCATCACCGACGCGCTGCGGTCCTGGGCCGACGACGACGCGGTGCGCACCGTCGTGGTCACCGGCGCGGGCGAGCGCGGACTCTGCGCGGGCGGCGACATCGTCGCCATCCACGCCGACGCGAAAGGCGGTACGGCGGGCGCCGATTCGCCGACCGGACAGTTCTGGCGCGACGAGTACCTGCTCAACGCGCTGATCGGCAGCTATCCCAAGCCGTACGTGGTGATCATGGACGGCATCGTGATGGGCGGCGGCGTCGGCCTGGCCGGGCACGGCAGCCATCGCATCGTCACCGAACGGTCCAAGATCGGGATGCCCGAGGTCGGCATCGGTTTCGTCCCCGACGTCGGCGGCACCTACCTGCTCTCGCGGGCGCCGGGCGAGATCGGCACCCATGTGGCGCTGACCACCGCGCGGATGAACGCGGGCGACGCGATCGCGGCCGGTTTCGCCGACTACTACGTGCCTTCCGGCAACCTCGACGCCCTGCTCGACGCCCTGCGCACGGCAGGCGCCGACGAGGCGATCGCACCGTTCACCGCGGCCGCGCCTGCCTCGGAGTTGCTCGCTCAGCAGAGCTGGATCGACGCCTGCTACCGCGCGGACACCGTGGAGGAGATCGTGGCCGGGTTGCGCGCCCACGAATCACCCGATGCCGCCAAGGCCGCCGAGGACCTGCTGGCCAAATCGCCGGTGGCGCTGAAGGTCACGCTTCGTTCGCTGCGGGCGGCACGTGAACTGACGAGCCTCGAGGCGGTGCTCGACCAGGAATACCGGGTCTCGGTCGCCGCGCTCAGCTCCAACGACCTGGTCGAGGGCATCCGGGCCCAGGTGATCGACAAGGACCGCAATCCCCAGTGGCGGCCGGCAACCCTCGCCGAGGTGACCGATGATCAGGTGGCGGCCTACTTCACTGATCTCGGTGCGGCGGAACTGGAATCGACGACAGCGAAGGCACAGCGATGACGAAGAAGATCGGTTTCCTCGGGCTCGGACACATGGGCGGCCCGATGGCGGCGAACCTGGTGCGCGCGGGGTACGACGTGCTCGCCTTCGACCCGGTGCCCGCCGCACAGGAGCAGGCGCGCACCGACGGCGCGACCGTGGTGGCCACCGCCGCCGAGGCCGCCGTCGACCGTGACGTGGTGATCACCATGCTGCCCAACGGCAAACTCGTGCTCGACGTCTACGCCGAGCTGCTGCCCGCCGCCACGGCGGGCACGCTGTTCATCGACTGTTCGACCATCGATGTGGCCGACGCGAAAGCGGTTGCGGCACTGGCCGTCACGGCCGGTCACCGCCCGCTGGACGCGCCGGTCTCCGGTGGCGTCGCCGGTGCCACCGCGGGCACCCTCACCTTCATGGTGGGCGGCGCGGCAGCCGACTTCGCCGATGCGGGTGACGTGCTCGCGGTGATGGGCGGCAAGGTGGTGCACTGCGGTGGCGCCGGTGTGGGTCAGGCCGCCAAGATCTGCAACAACATGCTGCTCGGGATCTCCATGATCGGGCTGTCGGAGGCGCTGGTGCTCGGTGAGCGGCTCGGCCTGAGCCACCAGTCGTTCTTCGACGTGGTGTCCACCGCGTCGGGCCAGAGCTGGGCGCTGACCAGCTACTGCCCCGTGCCCGGCCCGGTGCCCGCCAGCCCGGCCAACAACGACTACCAGCCCGGCTTCGCCACCGCGCTGATGTCGAAAGACCTCACCCTGGCCGCGAACGCGTTGCAGGCCAACGGGATCGACGGTCAGCTCGGCGAACTCGCCGCCGCGATCTACGCGCGGTTCAACCAGACCGACGCCGGGCGGGACTTCTCCGCCATCGTCACCGACATTCGCGACCGCTCCGGCGAGGTTTCCGAATGACCGACTACGAGACCATCCTGGTCGAGACCAAGAACCGCGTCGGCTGGATCACGCTGAATCGACCGAAGGCGCTCAACGCGCTCAACAGCGCGGTGCTCGACGACATCGTCGCCGCGCTCGACGCGTTGGGTCGTGACGACGAGGTCGGCGCGGTCGTGATCACCGGCTCCGCCAAGGCTTTCGCGGCGGGCGCCGACATCAAGGAGATGGCGCCCAAGTCGTACATGGACATGTTCATGGACGACTACTTCGCTCGCTGGGACCGGCTCGCGCAGTTCCGCAAGCCGACCGTCGCCGCGGTCGCGGGGTACGCGCTGGGCGGTGGCTGTGAGCTGGCCATGCTCTGCGACATCCTGATCGCCGCCGACACCGCGCAATTCGGCCAGCCCGAGATCAAGCTGGGCGTGATCCCCGGCATCGGCGGCTCGCAACGGCTCACCCGCGCGGTGGGCAAGGCCAAGGCGATGGACATGGTGCTGACCGGTCGCACGATCGGCGCCGAGGAGGCCGAACGCGCCGGACTCGTCTCGCGCATCGTGCCCGCTGACGACCTGCTCGATGTCGCGGCGGAGGTGGCCGAGACCATTGCGGCCAAGTCGCTGCCGGTCGCGATGATCGCCAAGGAGGCGGTGAACCGGTCCTTCGAGACCACCCTCGCGGAGGGAATCCGGTTCGAGCGCCGCGTCTTCCATTCGCTGTTCGCGATCGAGGACCAGACCGAAGGCATGAACGCCTTCGTCGACAAACGGCCACCGAACTTCACCCATCGCTAGTGATCGGTCTGCGATGACGACGATGCGCGGCGACACCCGGCACCCGGTGACCTCGGGTGCCGGGGGAGCGGCCACGTCGGCGGCAGGGCTTCGGGGGCCCGCGGCACGGGCCCACCGGCGGCAGACGATGTTGGACGCGGCGCAGGAGGTGTTCGTCGCCCACGGATATCACGGCGCCAAGATGGACGAGATCAGCGCGCGGTCCGGGATCAGCAAGCCGGTGCTCTACGATCATTTCGCGAGCAAGCTGGATCTGTATCTCGTTGTGCTGCAACTCAATCTGGACCGGATGGTCGACGGTGTCCGGGTGGCCGTCGCGGCGGACACCGAGCCGCGCCGCCGGGTACGCGGGGCGGTGCAGGCCTACTTCGACTTCGTCGAATACGACCTCGGCGGGTATGTGCTGGTGTTCGAATCGCCGGTGCCCAGCGAACCGTGCGTCGAATGGCGGGTGCGCAACGCGATGCGTGACTGTGCCGTCCTGGTGAGCGCCGAACTGCGGGCGGTGGGTGTGGATGCGACCAGGGCCGACATCCACGCCTGGGGACTGGTCGGTCTCAGCCGCCTCGCGGCCAGCCACTGGCTGGAAGCGGGGCGGCCCATCTCGAAAAAGGACGCGGTCGACACCGCGTCCGCCCTGTGCTGGAACGGACTATCGACAGTCGATCGACAACAGGAAGAACACCGATAGCTATGGCTCAGGCATTCGCATTGACCGAATCCGACGACGAATTCCTCGCGAGCGCGTCGAACCGCTACGTCCACGTCCTCGATATTCCCGCGCCGCCGTCGGAGGTCTGGGCGGCCCTGGTCGCCGACGACGCGCTGGTGTCGTGGTCCGGGCTGGTCACCGGCATGCGGTGGACCACGCCGCGACCGTTCGGCGTCGGCTCCGGCCGCATTGTCACACTCGGGCGCATCGCCGCGCTCACCGAACGGTTCTACCGCTGGGACGACCAGCGGCGCATGACTTTCACCGTCGACTTCGCCTCGATCCCGGGACTGCGTCGCTTCGCCGAGGACATCGAGCTGACGTCGACCGCCACCGGAACCAGGCTGACGTGGACCTTCGCCGTGGAGGGCAAGCCCGCCCTGCAACTGCTGTTGCGCTCGACGAGCGCGGTGACCGAGCGGATCACCGGCTCCATCGCCAAGGGCATCGTGGGCCGCGTCGCCGCGACGGCACCGACCGCGGGCGAGTAACGGCCGACGTGCGTGGGGTTGCGCGGTTCACCCTTTGAGCCGCAGAACCGCCAGCACCCTGCGGTGGCGGGTATCCGACGGCGGCAGATCGAGTTTGGTGAAGATATTGCCGATGTGCTTCTCGACGGCCCGCTCGGTGACGGTGAGCGAGGCGGCGATGGCGTTGTTGGTGAGTCCCTGGGCCATCAGCTCGAGCACCTCGCGCTCGCGCGGGGTGAGCCGGGCCAGCGAATCCTGTTGCCGGGACGCGCCCATCAGCTGACTCACCACCTCGGGGTCGAGGGCGGTGCCGCCGGTGGCGACCCGATGCAGTGCGTCGACGAAATCACCCACGTCGGCGACGCGGTCCTTGAGGAGATAGCCGACGCCGCTGGCTCCGGCGGCGAGAAGTTCTGTCGCGTACCGGGTTTCGATCCACTGTGAGAACACGAGCACGCCGGTGCCCGGATGTTTCCTGCGCAGTTCGATGGCGGCCAGCAGGCCCTCGTCGGTGAAGGTGGGCGGCATCCGCACATCCACCACCGCGACGTCGGGCCGGTGGGTCTCGACGATCTCGCTCAGCGACGTCGCGTCGCCGACCATCGCCACCACCTCGTGTCCGCGTTCGGTGAGCAGCCCGGCCAGCCCGTCGCGCAGGATGGCGCTGTCCTCGGCGATCACCACCCGCAGGGGTCCGTGCGATGCACTGCCCGCGGTCACTGCGGGCCCTCGTTCGGCAGGATCATGGTCACCACGGTAGGCCCGCCGACCGGACTGTCGACGGTGAGCGTGCCGTCGACGGACAGCGCACGCGCGGCGAGCCCGGCCAACCCGCTACCGGTCACGGTCGGCGTGCCGGGGTGGGGCGCACCACCGATTCCGTTGTCGCGCACGGTGACCGCGAGGCGGCGCCCGCCCTCGGGCAACACCGACACGGTGGCCTGGCTCGCGTGCGCGTGCTTGACGACGTTGGTGAGGAGTTCGGCGACGGAGAAGTAGGCGATCGCCTCGATGGCCGGGCTCGGCCGGTGGGGGATCTGCACCCGCAGGTCGACCGGCACCGCGCAGCGGGCGGTGAGCGTCTCCAGCGCCGGGCCGAGGCCGAGCTCGAGCGCGGGGGGATGGATGCCACGGACCAGTTCGCGCAGTTCGGTCAACGCCTCCTTGGAGTTGGCGCGCGCCTCGGCGACGAGGTCGCGCGCGTCGCCGCCCGCGGCCAGGCGTTCTTCGGCCCTGCCCAGCGCCATGGCGATGGTGACCAGCCGAGCCTGCGTGCCGTCGTGCAGGTCGCGTTCGACCCGGCGCAGCGTGGCGGTCGCATCGTCCACCGCGGCCCGTCTGCTGGCCCGCAGTTCCGCCAGTTGCCGGTCGCGCGGTGTCGCCGCCAACAGGCCGACGATCAGCATCCGATGCAACCAGCAGACGCTACGGACCAGCCACGGCAGTGCGAAACACAGCAGGACGCCGATCCCGGACAGGGCGAGCGCGCGCGGCCAGGTGTCGATGTAGAACGTGCCGAATTGCGCCAGACTGTGGTGCTCGACGCCGTTGTCGTCCACCTGGACCGGATCCAGCAGCACCCACGGGATGGGCGAGAGCGCCGTGAACCCGACCATCGCGATCACCACGAGCACGACGTAGCCGACCGCGACACCGAGCACCGATTGCGCGATCAGGAACAACGCGACCCGCCAGCTGGGCCGATCGGTGAACGCGCTCTTCAGGAAGCCGAACAGGCCGCTCGCCCTGGTGAAATCCGGTGGCGAGTCGACCCGGGTCCCGAGCAGTGCGCCGCCGAGGAACCGATAGATCCTGCCCCATACCCGCCCGCCGAGCAGCACGGTCGCCAGCAACGGAATGCCGATGAGCAGGATCGACGCGTACAGTCCGCCGCCGAACCCGAAGAACAGGTAGCACACGGCCACACAGCCGAGCACGAACGACAGGACCAGGTAGGCGAGTTCCTTCCAGGTCCTGGCTTCGATCGGCGCGCGCAGTACGGCGGTCAACGGTCCGGTGCGGCGTCGCGGTTCATCCTGTGGTGCGTCGAGCGCGACGGTCGGCTCGTCGGCGAGGTCGATCACGAGGGTCGACTCGGCTGGTTTCTCGGTCATGACTCCATGGTTGTCGTCGCGACGCGGAAATTCGATCGAGCTGCCCACCGAGTCGATGGTGTGGTGAGCTACACCATGAATGCGGCGCAACCACATTCACAGCTGGAGGAGGGCGCTATGGGCCAGGACGTCGACTTTCCGGGGCTGGCGGACGGAGTCAGATCCCGCTTCCTCGACGATGTCAACGGGTTGCGCGTTCATATCCTCGAGTCCGGTCACGTCGGTTCCGGTCGTCCGCTGGTGTTGCTGCTGCACGGATTTCCCGAACTGGCGTACTCCTGGCGCAAGGTCTTGGCGCCGCTGGCCGACGCCGGATTCCACGTGGTGGCTCCTGACCAACGCGGCTACGGCCGGACCACCGGCAGCGATGCCACCGACCTCGCATCCTTCCGAACCGACAACCTGGCCGGGGACGCCCTCGAGCTCATCCGCGCGCTCGGCTACGACCGGGCTCATCTGGTCGGGCACGACTTCGGCTCGGTCGTCGCGGGCTCGGCCACGCTCGGCGACCAACGTGTCATCCAATCGTTGACGTTGATGAGCGCGCCGTTCGCCGGCGCGGGCGTCCCCAAGTCCTCGGCCGAACTCGACACCGCGCTGCGGGCGCTGTCACCACCGCGCAGGCATTACCAGCACTACTTCGCGGGAACGACGAGTGCGTCCGATATCGCCGACGCCCCGCAAGGGATCGCCGACTTCTTGCGCGCGTATTTCCACATGAAGAGCGCGGACTGGCCGGGAAACGCGGACGCCGGGGAACTGCCGGGATCTACCGCACCGGACTTGGCACTTCTGCCGCGCTACTACGTCATGGACGCAGGCCTCAGCATGCCGGAAACCGTAGCGCCGCACTTCCCTTCCTCGCAGCAGCGGGCCACGTGTGAATGGCTGACCGAGGAAGAACTGAATTTCTACGCACGGGAATTCGGTCGAACCGGATTTCAGGGCGCACTCAATTGGTACGCGGCCCTGACGCTGCCCAACCCCGCAGCACAGCGCGACTCGCGAATAGAAGTGCCCACGCAATTCATCGCCGGACGGTCTGATTGGGGTGTGTGGCAATCGCCCGGTGCGCTGCGCACGATGGCGGACGTCGTCTGCGCTCGATTCGCCGACTCCGTGTTGATACCCGATGCCGGTCATTGGGTCCAACAGGAGCAGCCACGGCCCGTCATCGAACAGATCTCGAGATTTCTCGGCGACATCGAGATCGGCCGAAGTTGATTCCGTTTTCGGCGTCAGTGCGTAATCGGGACAGAGCGGGGTAAGCGCTACATAGTTCTGTTCTCCGATGATGGAGGCGTCATGATGAATGTCGACGAGAAAGTCTCGACCGGGAACGGCGGACGGTTTCATATTCCGCGTAGCCGGGGCGCGCTGGGCGGGCTGGTGGTGCTGCTTCTCGGCATCTGGGGCGCACTCATTCCGTTTGTCGGCCCCTATTTCGATTTCGCCTACACCCCCGACGAGGCGTGGGTCTGGACGTCGGCTCGTGGCTGGCTCGAGGTCCTGCCGGGCGCCGTCGCGATCGTCGGTGGGCTGCTCATGCTGCTGAGCCGGAACAGGCTGGTCGCCAGCTTCGGTGGCTGGCTGGCGGTGGCGGCGGGCGTGTGGTTCGTGATCGGGCCGTTCCTGGCTGCGGTGCTGCGACTCGGGGCCATCGGCGAGCCGGTCGCCACCTCGGATCTGAAGCGTGCGCTGCTGGAGCTGACGTACTTCTACGGACTCGGCGCGCTGATCCTGTTCTTCGCCGCGAGCTCACTGGGACGCCTGTCGGTGCGCAGTGCGCGGGATATCGCCTTCGCCGAACGCACGCGTGGCGTCGATCAGCGCCGTGTGGTCGAGGAAGAAGAAGTGGTGGTTCCCGCCGACGGGAAGCAATCGACTACCCGCCGCTTTCCTCCCCCCACCGACGTCCGGCACCGGCCGGTCTGACGGACTACGCCGCTTTGACGGTGACCATCGTGTCGGCGCTGGGGAAATCGAGCACGCGCAGACGGCCGGTGACCAGGTCGACCGTGTCGGCGACCACACGGCCCGCGCGACGCGCGTCGTCGGCGAAGCTCGTGCTGACCACCCGGTAGCTGCGCTTGGCGGTGAGTACGACATCGCCTGCCCGCAGCGACCCGGCCGCGGTGGGGGGCTCGGTCGGGATCGTCGACTGCGCCGGTCTGCGTATGAGCTCGATCAAATTCAGCAACCTGGTCTCCACACTGTGAAACGCCTGCTAAGACGTCCCGTTCGCCCGATTCGCGAACGGTATCGACATCTTTTTACCCAGGGACGTCTGGTTTGAACCCTCGGTTTCGAGCACGGACTCGACTGCCGGTGCTGTGGGGTTGCCCCGCGATATCACCCCGCAGTCCGATTCTGTCTCATACCAAGGGATTACGGCCGACGAGAATCTGAGCGATAGCTTCGGGATCTATGACAACACCTGCTCTGGTCCCCGAATCATCTCCACGGTCACCGCGGCGCGGCGCCGACGGTGACTACGCCCGCCTGTTGCGCCGAATCTCCGAGGCGGGGCTGATGGGCAGACGTCCTTTCTACTACGCCGTGCGGCTCAGCCTCGTCGGGATCGCGTTCGTCGGCGGGTGGGCGGCGTTCGTTCTCGTCGGCGATTCGTGGTGGACGCTGCTGGTCGCGGCGTTCATGGCCGTGACGTTCGCGCAAGTCGCACTCGTGATGCATGACGTCGCGCACCGTCAAGTCTTCCGGCTACGACAGCCGACCGAGCTCGTGGGAAGACTCGTCGGCAACGCGGGCATCGGTCTCGGCTACGGCTGGTGGCAGGACAAACACACCCGTCATCACGCCAATCCGAACCACGAGGAACTCGACCCCGATGTCGCGCCCGACATTCTGGTCTGGTCACAGCGGCAGGCCCGGTCCAGCCGCGGTCTGCCCCGGCTCATCGGACGGGCCCAGGCGTTCCTGTTCTTTCCCCTGTTGCTGCTCGAGGGCCTGAACCTCCATGTGGCCGGCGTTCGCGCGCTGCGCAATCAGTCGGTCAAACACCGCGGATGGGAGGGCGCGCTGCTGTTCGGCCACTTCGCCCTCTACCTGACCGCACTGTTCGCGGTTCTGCCCGCCGACAAAGCTCTCGTGTTCCTCGCTGTCCACCAGGGTCTTTTCGGCCTGTACATGGGCTGCATCTTCGCCCCGAACCACAAAGGTATGCCGACCTCGACCGGCGACGACCGCCCCGACTACCTCCGTCGCCAGGTCCTGACGTCCCGCAATGTGCGCGGTGGCGCGGTGACCGATCTCGCCCTGGGCGGACTCAACTATCAGATCGAACACCACCTGTTCCCGAGTATGCCGACGCCGAACCTGCGTCACGCCCAGGTGATCGTCCGCGACTACTGCGCCGAGATCGGTGTGCCGTACCACGAAACCGGACTCGTCTCCTCCTACCGCGAGGCACTGACGCACCTGCACCACGTCGGCGCCCCGCTGCGCCACTCCGATACCGAAGCGCCACAACGTAATCAGTGAAAAGTGCCCGGGTCAGGCTGTCGGGAGGGGTTCGACCCGGGCGGGTACGTGTTTGTGCCAGGGGGTGGCGGAGTACTCGTCGCGCCGTCGCAGATCGGTGAGGTCGTTGGGCGCCACACCGGTGCGCTGGTCAGTTCCGGGGAGGTCGAGCCCGAGACCGTTGGGGAGGGAGATATGGCCGTTCTGCATTCGGTCGTTGAGTTCGACCGTCGCGGTCGCGGAGCCGCGGTTGGTGGTGATCAGTGCTCGACCGCCGTCGGCCAGTCCGAGGCGCTCGGCATCGGCAGGGCTGATACGCAGTGCGCCGGTGGTATCGCGGCGGCGCCAACTGTCGTCACGGAAGATCGTGTTCGCGGTGAACGCGCGGCGCTCGCCCGCCGACAGCACGAAGGGGTATTCGTCGCTGGTGTGCGCCCATTCCCTGCGGTCGAGACCTCGCAGGGATTCGAGCAGGGGCGTAATGGTCAGGTTGATCGGCAGATTGCGTGCGGGCACGTAGGTCCAGCAGCCGCCGTCGAGTTCGTCGGCGGTCACCGCGACGCCGGATCGTTCGGTGAGCATCGCGGTGAACAGTGCCTCGGCGTTCGCATGGCCGACGCGGCGCATGGATTTCCGATGCAGATGCGCGACGCGCTGGGCCAGAGCCCACAGCACTGCCGCTGACCGTGCGCCGCCGGGCAGGGTCGGGCCGAGCGTTTCGTACAGCAGGAAGGGGGCCATGCCCGCGGCCTTCTTGTCGAGTGCGAGCAGCGCGAGAAACGTCAGACCATAGACCTTGCGGCCGAAGCGCAACGCGCCTTTCAGCACCGACAACGCCAGCGGGCGGGCGGCACCGAGCTCGCGGATCAGGCGGGCATAGATTTCCGGCTCGGCCAACGTACCTGGCAGCGGCTCGAGCAGCGGGGCACGGAGCTGGAAGGTGTTGATCGGGAATTCGAGGTTGAAGAAGGTCGCTTCCCACTTCTCGAACTGACTCGCCGCCGGAAGGACATAGTGGGCGCGACGAGCGGTCTCGGTCATCGCGACATCGATCACGACGCTGAGTTCGAGGGACTCGAATGCCTCACGGAAGCGCTGCGAATCCGCCAGCGAATGCGCGGGGTTAGAGGATTCGACGATCATCGCGCGGAACCGCTGCGGATGATCGGTGAGAATCTCCTCGGCGATGACATTGGCGGGCACGAGACCGCCGGGCATCGGCACTCCGGTCACCGGCGTGGTCTTCATCTTCACCGAGTAGTTGATCAGCGGGACCACCCACGAGTGCATCTGCATGGCGCCGCGGGTGGCGAAGTTCCCGGTGAGCAACCAGGTCAGCTTGTTCAGGTATGACACCAGTGTGCTGTTCGGACTCTGTTGCACACCCAGATCCTCGTAGGTCGACACACTCTCCGCGGTCCCGATCAACTGCGCGGCCTTGCGGACCGATGCGGGATCGACGCCGCTCAGGTGGGCATACGCGTCGACATCGATGGTGCGCAGGGCGGCGAGCACCGGCTCGGCCTCGGTCGTGTGTGCGGCGAGGAACTCGTGGTCGACCAGATCCTGCTGAACAATCACACCGAGAATCGCGGCCAGGCACCACGCGTCGGTGCCCGGTCTGATCTGCAGGTGGATGTCGGCCATATCGGCGGTCTCGGTGCGCACCGGGTCGAGCACGATCATGGTGCGTGCGGGGTCCTTGGCGATGTTCTGGAGCACGGTGCGGGCGCGCGAAACGCCGTGCGACTGCCACGGATTCTTACCGATGAACACGCTGACCTGCGCGTGTTCGAAGTCGCCGTGGGTATGTCCGCCGGTCAGATGGGCGTCGACCCAGGCCTCGCCGAGTTTTTCCTGAGCGAGCGCGTTGGAGCGATAACGTCCGCCGACGGCACGCAGCAACGCGCCGCTGTACGCGCCGCCCAGGTGGTTGCCCTGTCCGCCGCCACCGTAGAAGAAGATCGATTCCCCACCGTGGGTGTCGCGCACCGCGCGCAGTCGGTCGGCGATCTCGGTGATCGCGACATCCCAGCTGATCTCGGTGTAGGTGCCGTCGTTCTCGCGCCGCAGCGGTGAGGTGATCCGGGTGCCGCCGTTCTGATAATGGTCCAGCCGCAACGCCTTGTTGCAGGTGTACCCGGCGGACCCGGGATGGGCCTTGTCGCCGCGGATTTTCGCGAACCGCCGTCCTTCGACCTTGACGGTTATTCCGCAGTTGTTCTCACACAGAATGCACGCACTGGCCTGCCATTCCCCGCTGTCGTTCGTCACGTGAGCCTCCTCGACCGGCATCGACTTCCCCCGTCAGCGATGGATGATGCAGGTGGTGGTGGCGTGGGCGACGAGTTTGCCCGCTTCGTCGTGCACCTTGCCTTCCGCTGTCGCCGTGGTGCGGCCGACGTGCAGCGTCGAGCCGGTGGCGATGAGGCGGCGGCCGTGGATCGGCACGGACCGGATGTAGTTGACCTTCAGCTCCAACGTGCCGTACCCGACCCCCGCGTCCAGCGCGGAATGAATCGCGCAGCCCATCACCGAGTCCAGCAAGGTCGCGCAGATTCCGCCGTGGGTGGTGCCGAGTGGGTTCGCGAAATCGGGTCGGGTGACGAGGCTGAACGACACCCGGCCGAACTCGAGTTCCTCGATCGTCATTCCGAGCAGCGAGCCGATTCCTACTCGATCGGGCATCGCGGCCGCGGCGCGGAGCAGGTCGAGGCCGCTCATGGTGGCGAAATCCGGCGTTTCGGGGTGGTGCGTTGTGGTGGTCATGGTGCCCTCTCCTGATAGACCGATCGTTCTATCATCGGTGACGATACCGTATGATGAACTGATCGGTCTATGGCGAAAGGGGTGCCGATGAACCCGGTAGCGGGACCACGAGAACGCCTCATCCGCAGCGCGATTCTCATGATGCGCGAACACGGAGTCGCGGCGACCGGACTGACCGACCTGCTCGCCCACAGCAAGACCGCCCGAGGCTCGATATATCTGCACTTCCCCGGCGGCAAGAGCGAGCTCATGGAGCAGGCGACCCTGCACGCCGGGCAGCAGATCACCGCGATGATCGAGGCGCTGATCGCCGCGTCGTCGTCCCCGGCGGAGGTGGTCGTCGGACTCGTGGAAGCCTGGAAGCAGATACTCCAGACTTCGTCGTTCACCGCCGGATGCCCGATCGTGGCCGCCGCGCAGAGCGGCAGCGACTCGCCGACCGTGCAAGCGGCGTCGGCCACTGTGTTCGGCGACTGGACCGGTCGGCTGGCCGAGTTCCTGAGATCGGCGGGGATGGACTCCGCTGCGGCCGCCTCGGTCGGCAGCGTCATCATCAGCACGGTCGAAGGCGCGATCATCCAATGCCGAAGCACGAAATCCCTGCAGCCGCTCGATGACGCGGGTACCAACCTCGTCAAACTTCTCGAACTCTGAAGTTCACCTTGAAGTTCACCTCACCTGCAACAGAGAGGCCGACAACGATGACCGAGCAGATCGATCAGCGCGCCCGGCGCAAGTTTCTCTTCGAGCGCGGCGTGGGTCGCTACGTCGCCAACCCCACCGTGCGCGCGCTGCGCCGCCTGGGAATAGACACCGCGCTCGCCACCGAATTGGAAACGATCGGACGAAAGAGCGGCGCACTGCGTCTGGTCCCGATCGCGGCGGCCTTCGACGAGTCCGGCGCGTGGGTGATCTCCCAGCACGGCACCCGCTCGGGGTGGACCGCCAACATCACCGCCGACCCGCAGGTGCGCATTCGGCAAGGGGGCACCTGGCGCACCGGTACCGCGCAGTTGGTGCCCGACGACGATGTCGACGCTCGGGCGCGCACCTTCGCGTCGCATCCCGCGTTCGCCGGCTTGACCGCCGCCACCTTCCGAGCGCTGCAGAGTGCGCCGATCTCCGTCCGGATCACCTTCACCGATACCGATCGGCACTGACCCGGCACTGCGAGATCCTCACGGCAGGCTGTCGAGCCGAACGTCGTGAGCGACGGCGGTGACGTGAAGGCCGTCCGCGCCCGGTTTTATTGCGGTCAGGCGCGCGCCGAGTGGCAATTCTTGGAGCGGCACGACGAAGGTCAGTGACTGGCGAATCAGGGCAAGGGAGATCGTCGGTCCGCCTGCCGCGGACTGGACCGAGACCGGGGTGACCTCGATGCCCGCTTCGGTCGGTGCGACGGTGACGAACACCGTTGCCGGTACCGAGATGCCCGCCACCGAGAACCTCCCGGTCACGCGCAGTCCGTCCGGGCTGTCGGAGATCGAATCCACTTGCGACGGCGCGAAACCCAGCACGACATCGTAGGGGACCACGGCGGTCGCGGTCGCCGTGGCCGCGACAAGGTTCGAGGTGCGGTTGTTGAGCACGTCGGTCAGCGGTGCGGAGACGTCGGCCAGTGCGACATCGAGGTTGTGGACGGAGATGTCGTACCCACTCCAGTCGCCGATCCGGATATCGATGTCGTGATAGGTGCCGTTCACGGCCTGGGTCAGGAACGGAAAGCCGCCGATTTCGACCTCGGGCTGGTGCGCGAGGTCGTACTCGGCGGCGATCTGGCGTCCGATCTCGTTCTGCGCCATGACGACCCCGACTCGATCGCCGACGACCAGTGCGATCATCAGCACGACGATCAGTATCAGCAGTGCGCGCATGCATTCATCATCTCGGCCATCCCACCATCATGCTGCGGATCGTGGCCGGTGGGTAGTTTCGACCCGCTCGGTGGGGGTGTGGTCCCGCACCATCTCGGCGGTGAGCCATATGGCCGCGACCGCCACCATTGCGCCCCAGGCGATTCGGCCGGTGTGGGGCAGGAAGTACTGCGGCAGCATCGTCGCCAGTAGTACCGCGAGCGGGACGGCGCTCCAGCGGTGCAGAGTGCCCGAACGCCACACCGCCACCGCGGCCAGTATCGCCGCGACCGTGATCAGCATGAGACCGATCGCGAAGACGCTCATCGCGGTCGGGTCGTACCGGAAGGCGTTGCCGACCTCGGTCAGCGTGGCGTCCCCGTCGGCAACGGCGCGCTGTCCGATTGCTTTGAGGCCGTAGACCTCCGCGCCGTAGTAGGAGATCGTCAGGGCCGATCCGATGTAGCCGATCGTCGCGGCCGCGGCAGCGGTGCCCTCGTGGGGAGTGCCCCGGAGCCGACCGTGCAATGCGCTGTATCCGAGCGGGATGAGGATGAGCCCGGCGATCGCGGCGATATGTGCGAGGGACCAGCCAAGGCTTGTCCACGACTCGGCGCTGTCGAGCGTGGTCTGGTCGGAAACGCGCGGGGCGGCAGCCTCATAGATCAGGAACAGGATGCCCGCGAGTGCGAAGGCGAAGGCGCCCCAGCGGGCGCGGTTGTCGGGACGCGATGCGAGCGAGGGAAGGGACATGGCACTCCTTTGGGGGCGCACCGCCCGATTTCGAGAGCGGTGCTCTTTCTCGAGATCGATGGTCACACAGTCGCGTCAACAAAGCAAGAGCAGTGCTCTTGTTTGAGTGGGCATGGGTCGCGTCCGGGCCGAAAGTGACCTGAGATGATCTGATGTGATGCGGCCCGACCGGGGGGCGGCCTTGTTGAGAACGGGATCTCGTGACCTCGGTGGTGCTGGTGATAGTGGTCCTGCTGGTTCCGGCTTTGATGTTCGCGGTTCCGTGGTGGACCCTGGTTGCCGCGCCGACGGGGCGTAGCGGGACTCTGTTCCGGGTCGGCACCGCGGCCTGTGTGGGCGGGTATCTGTGTTTGCTCGTCGCGCTGTTCCTCGGGCACGGGCCGCCGCAGTTCGATCCGGCGGCGATCGTCGGTGACGTTCTGCTCGGGGTCTTGTGGGTGGTGTTCGTCTGGTCGCTGATCGGATCGATCGTCCGGGGCGCGCTGCGCGCCGCCAGGGTCGATCGGCTGCGCGCGAGTCGGGGCGTGGCGCTCGCTGTGGTGGTGGTCTCGGCGGTGCTCACCGGGTACGGGGTGTACGAGGCGCGGCGGGTGCCGCAGGTTCGTACCGTCGATGTCGCGATCCCGGGCCTGGCCGAGGGCCTCGACGGGCTGCGCGTCGTGGTGCTCACCGACACCCACTTCGCCGCGATCGACCGGGAGCAGTGGTCACGAGACGTTGTCGACGTGGTCAACGCGCAGCGGCCCGACATCGTGGGTCTCGCCGGGGATCTCGTCGACGGTTCGGTGGCGAAGCGAGCCGATCAGGTCGCCCCGCTCGCGCGCGTCGAAGCACAGCTCGGCCGGTTCTACATCACCGGCAATCACGAGTACCTCGACGATGCCCAGAGCTGGATCGACTACATGGCCTCGATCGGCTGGCAGCCGCTGCACAACGCGCACCGCACCGTCGAGCGCGACGGTGGCCGGCTGGTTGTCGCCGGAATCGACGACCCCACCGCCGATGTGCCCGGCCACGGTCCCGACCTGTCCGCCGCGCTCGCGGGCACCGACCCCGACCTGCCGGTCGTCCTGCTGGCCCACCAGCCCAAACAGGTCGCCGACAGCTCCGCGGCCGGGGTGGAACTACAGATCTCCGGGCACACGCACGGCGGTCAGATCTGGCCGTTCCACTACCTGGTCCGGCTCGACCAGCCGGTAGTCGCGGGACTGAGCAGGCACGCGAACGGTACCCAGCTCTATACCAGTCGCGGCACCGGCTATTGGGGTCCGCCGATGCGGGTGTTCGCACCCAGTGAGATCACCGTGTTGGTGTTGCATCCGGAGCGGTGAACGCGGTCGGCTCGTCCGGCTCGAGGCGGACGATGCGGTCGTCGCCGGCGGTGGGCTCGCCGCGACCATCGGTGTTGTTCGTCAGTACCCACAGCGATCCGTCCGGGGCGACGGCGATGTCACGGAGACGCCCGTACTCGCCGACCAGAGACTCGGTCGACTGGGTGAGGTTGTCGAGGGGGATTCGACGTAGTCGCTCGCCGCGCAGATTCGCGATGTAGAGGGACCCACCGACATTCGTCATCCCGCTCGGGCTGGCCTCGGACGGTTTCCACTGTTGCAGTGGGTCGATGAAACCGGCTCGGCCTGCGATGCCTTCGACCTCGGGCCAGCCGTAATTGCCGCCGGGTTCGATGAGATTGAGTTCGTCCCAGGTGTTCTGGCCGAATTCACTCGCGAACATCCTGCCGTCCGCCGCCCAGGTGATGCCCTGCGGGTTCCGGTGGCCGTAGCTGTAGACGAGTGAGCCCGGGACGGGGTTGTCGACGGGTGCCTGCCCGTCCGGTGTCATGCGCAGGATCTTTCCGGCGAGGGCCGCGCGATCCTGGGCCGCGGGCCGGTTGCCCGCGTCGCCGACGGTGGCATACAGCATCCCGTCGGGACCGAAGGCGATCCGGCCGCCGTTGTGGTTGGCCGCGGCGGGCAGTCCGGTGAGGATTGTTCTGCCGCCGCCGAGCGTGAGGTTGCCCGGTTCTCCGGTGAGGTCGAATCGTTCGATGCGGTTGTCGTCGGCGGCGGTGTAGTAGGCGAACAACTGCGCCCCGCGCACGGCGATGCCGAGGAGGCCGCCTTCGCCCGAGGGCTCGACATCGTCGACGGTGCCCACCTCGTGTTGTGTTCCGCCGGTGCCGATTTCGAGGATGCGACCGCTGTCTCGCTCGCTCACCAGTGCGGCGGCGCCGTGGAAGGCGATCGACCACGGCGCGTCGAGCTCATCGGTGACGGGGGAATCGTGCGCGGAGGAGTGGGACGGGGTGCTCGACTGGTCGGAACTCTCGCCCGGAGAGCACGCGCACAGTAGAGCGAGAGCGAAGGCGGGCGCGACGAGAAACGCTGTCTTGCGGAACTCCATGCTGTCGAGATTAGGCCCGCCGGCCGGTGGTTTCAGCCCACCTTGTATGTGCCCGCGCCCGCGGCGATGAGGCGACCGCCGTCGGTGGCGACGATGTCGACCCGACAGGTGCTGAGGTGGCGCCCGGCGCGCAGGCGAGTGCCGATGATGTCGATGCTTTCGGCATTGGCCGGCTGGATGAAATCGATGGACATCGAGACGGTCACCCCGCGCAATTGCTCGGGGAGCCGGGCTCCGGCCCAGGCCGCGGCCATGATGCCGATATCGATACAGCCCGCGAGGGCGCCGCCGTGGACCATGTCGCCGACCGTGACGAGTTCCTCGCGGAAGGGCATCCGGAGACGGGCCGAGCCCTCCTCGATCTCGACGAGTTCGATGCCCATGTGCCGGACGAAGGGAGATTGGGGCAGGAACAGCGCCATGGCTTCGCTGCCGGTGCGGGGGATCTGCGGGGAGAGGGTCATCGAGATTCCTATCGGAAGTTGACTATGATATCGGAATGAGACTACGTTATTTCGTATGACGTTGGAACCCCCTGTCGACCGACGCAAACGTCGGACCCACACTGCGGTGCTCGATGCCGCGCAGGTCTTGTTCCTGCGAGAGGGCTACCGCGGCACCACCATCGACATGCTCGCCGCCGAGGCCGACGTGGCGGTGAGCTCGATCTACGCCAATTTTCGCGAGGGCAAGGCCGACGTGTACGCCGCGCTGGCCTGGCGGATAGCGACCCTGCACGTGGCAGCGATGTCCGCCCCGATCGGCGCTGATTCGACCCCGCGCGGCGAGGTCGCCGCCGTGTGCGACCGCTACGTCGCCTTCCATCGAGAGAACCCGCTCGCGTTGCGCATTCTCGCGCTGACCGACATCGACGTCAGCGAATCCGAACTGGCGACCGAAGCGAAAGTGCGCATCGACGCCGTGCTCGGCGACTTGATCGAATCCTTCGCCGCCGCAGTGCGACTGGCGGGCTGTGATGTCGAACCCCATGCGCTGGTGATGGTTTCGTGGGCCACGGTGAACGGGGCGTACTCGCTGTTCCAGCGCAGGATCGTCGACGAATCAACCCTGGCGGCCATGCTCGCCATCGCCCGAGCCGATCTGCTTTCCCACGTAGGAGATGACCACGATGCGTGACGGCGAATTGAGTTTTATGCAGCAGATCCGCACCGCGGGTTCGGCATTGGGTATACAGGCCACGTCCTTGCCCCATCTGATCCGAGGGCTGCGTCGGGAGGGGGACGGCGCGGGGTGGGCGGCGCCGGTACCGCCGGATTCGCGACTGTGCCGGTCCGCCCTGGACGAGGCCACCCAGGTACTCACGCCCGCGCTGCTCGCTCACAGCTTGCGATGCTGGGAATTCGGGATGGCCTTGGCGCAGGTGGACGACCTACGGCCCGACCCCGAGGCGCTCTATGTCGCCTGTGTGCTGCACGATGTCGCGGTGGGGGAGCCGGCCGACCCCACGGTGGGGTGTTTCGCGCTGCTCGGCGCACGGCGCGCTCGCACGTTCGTCCTCGACCGTGGCGCCACGCCCGAGCTGGGTGAGTGCGTCCATACCGCCATCGCACGCCACATGGACCCGGCGACACCGCGTGATCGTGGTGCGGAAGCGGCGTTGCTGCACGACGCCGCCCATCTGGACGTCACGGGTCTACGTGCCTACCAACTGGATTCGCGTCAACTCGCCGCCATCGATGCCCGCCACGACAGGGCTGGATTCGCCGCCGAGTTCACCGCGACCATGCGCGACGAGGCCCGCATCCGGCCGCGCTCGACGGCCGCGACGCTCTGGCGCTCGGGAATGCGGGTCGCCATCACGCTGAATCCGCTGGATCGCTGATTCGCGACAGCTCACCGGGGTTGCCGGGTCAGTGCGCCCCGACGATGCGTAGCGCCATGTCGGCATAGGCGGCGGCGATGTCTTCGGGGCTCCATTCACCCTCGTCGCGGTACCAGCGGGCGATATCGATGCCCAGCGAGAGCAGGGCGACCGCCGCCATCCGCGGGCTCGGGGTGTCGAAGACGCCCGCCGCGACGCCGCGCTCGACGAGTCCGCGAATCTCCCGGTCGATCCGGTGGCGGATGTCGAGGATCTCGGCGTAGTGCTCGGGGGTGAGCGCCGACAGCTCGTAGTTCACGATCCTGGCGCCGGTGTGCCCTCTGGCATGGTGAACAGCGAAGGCGTGCACCACATTTCGCAGCGCGGTGGCCGGCTCGCCGGACGACTCGACCCCCTTCAGAACGAGGTCGAGTGTTTCCTCGTGCCCGGTCCGCGAGATCAGATAGAGCAGCTCTTCCTTCGATTTGTGATGCACGTACACCGCGGCGGGGCTCAGGCCCGCTGCCGCGGCGATATCCCGCGTGGTGGTGCCGTTGAAGCCCTTCTCGGCGAACGCGGCGATGGCCGCGTCGAGTAGACGCGCGCGGGTCGCATCGGAGCGGGCTTCTGTCATGTCGGTCATCGCCGGGTCATTATCTCGCCCCGGAACCGCCTGCCTCGGACCAGGTGGTGTGACGTGGATTACAAGGATCCGCGTATTGACGGCCGTGGGCGGGCTGTTGCACCATGCTGACTAAGCAAGCGCTTACTTAATTGAGGAGATTCGATGCCGGAAGCCGTGATCGTCGCCGCCGCCCGTTCCCCGATCGGCCGGGCAGGCAAGGGGTCGCTCAAAGACATGCGCCCCGATGATCTGACCGTTCAGATGGTCCAGGCCGCCTTGGCGCAGGTACCCGCACTGAACCCCGCCGAGATCGAGGACCTGGTACTCGGCTGCGGGCAGCCCGCGGGGGAGTCGGGCTTCAACATGGCCCGGGTGGTCTCGGTACTTGCCGGGCTCGACGGCGTCCCGGGTACGACGGTCAACCGCTACTGTTCGTCGAGCTTGCAGACCACCCGGATGGCGCTGCACGCGATCAAGGCCGGCGAGGGCGATGTCTTCATCTCGGCCGGTGTCGAGACAGTGAGCCGCTACTTCAAGGGCAATGCCGACGGCCTGCCCGACACACAGAATCCCTACTTCGCCGACGCGGTGGCTCGCACCGAGACGCGTGCCGCGGGCGGCTCGACCTGGGGTGATCCGCGCGTCGACGGACTGGCTCCCGATGTGTACATCGCGATGGGGCAGACGGCGGAGAATGTCGCCCAGTTCACCGGCATCACCCGCGCGGAACAGGACGCCTTCGGCGTGCGGTCGCAGAACCTGGCGGAGAAGGCGATCGCCAACGGCTTCTGGGCCACCGACATCACCCCGGTGACATTGCCCGACGGCACGGTTGTCAGCACCGACGACGGTCCGCGCGCGGGGGTCACCCTCGAAGCGGTCTCGGCGCTGAAGCCGGTGTTCCGTCCCGATGGCACCGTCACCGCGGGCAACTGCTGTGCCCTCAACGACGGCGCGGCCGCCCTGGTGATCATGTCCGACACGCGAGCCAAGGAACTCGGCCTCACCCCGTTGGCCCGGGTCGTCAGCACCGGAGTCTCGGCGCTGTCGCCCGAGGTCATGGGCCTGGGCCCGATCGAAGCGTCGAAGAAGGCGCTGCTGCGCGCCGGTCTCACTGTCGACGACATCGACCTGGTGGAGATCAACGAGGCCTTCGCGGTGCAGGTGATCGGCTCGGCTCGCGAGCTCGGCATCCCTGAGGACAAGGTCAATATCAACGGCGGCGCGATCGCGGTGGGACACCCGTTCGGCATGACCGGCGCGCGGATCACCAGCACCCTGATCAACTCACTTCGCTACCACGACAAGCAGTTCGGCCTCGAGACCATGTGTGTCGGCGGCGGCCAGGGTATGGCGATGGTGCTGGAGCGTCTGTCGTGACCGGCCGATTCGCGGGCAAGACCGCGATCGTCACCGGGGCGAGCCGGGGCATCGGCCTCGGCATCGCCGAGCGACTGGTGGCCGATGGGGCGAAGGTTGTGATCACCGCACGCACCCAGGACGCGCTCGACGACGCCGTCGAACAGTTGGGCGGCGCCGAGCATGCGCTCGGTGTAGCAGGCCGCGCCGACGACATCGAGCACCAGGCGGATGCGGTCGGTCGGGCGATCGCGGCGTTCGGCAGCGTCGATCTGCTGGTGAACAACACCGGAATCAATCCGGTGTTCGGGCCGATGATCGAGATGGATCTCCAGGCCGCCCGCAAGATCATCGAGGTCAACTGCCTCGCGGCGTTGTCGTGGGCTCAGCAGGCGCACAAGGCGTGGATGGGCGAGCACGGCGGCGCGGTCGTCAACGTCTCCTCGGTCGCCGGCGTACGGCCCGCGCCGGGCATCGGCTTCTACGGTGCCAGCAAGGCGATGCTGACCTACATCACCCAGGAATTGGCTGTCGAGCTCGGCCCGAACATCCGGGTCAACGCGGTGGCGCCCGCCGTGGTGAAGACGAAGTTCGCGACCGCGCTCTACGAGGGTCGCGAGCAGGAACTCGCCGAGACCTACCCGCTCAAGCGGCTCGGAGTGCCAGAGGACATCGCGGGCGCGGTGGCGTTCCTGCTCTCCGCCGATGCCGCCTGGATCACCGGCCAGCTGCTGGTCGTCGACGGCGGCATGACCTTGACCGGCAGCGTCTGAAATATCGGCTCGCCCAGCCGAACACACATCGAACCCACAGGAGTGACTCCCATGAGTACCACCAACACCGCGATCGTCACCGGTGCCGCCCGAGGAATCGGCGCGGCCGTGGCCCGCCGTCTGGCCGCGGACGGATTCGCCGTCGCCGTCATCGATCTCGACGAGGCCGCGGGCAAACCCGTGGTCGACCGGATCGAGGCCGCCGGTGGCCGGGCGATCGCGATCGGCGCCGACGTCGCCGACGAGGCCGCCGTCGACGCCGCTGTCGAGCGGGTCACCGCCGAGCTCGGCGCGCCCACCGTCCTGGTCAACAACGCAGGCGTCCTGCGCGACAACCTGATCTTCAAGATGACCGCCGACGACTGGGACACCGTCATGAACGTGCACCTGCGCGGGTCGTTCCTGATGACCCGGGCGGTCCAGAAGCACATGACCAAGGCCGGATTCGGACGCATCGTCAACCTGTCGAGCACCTCGGCGCTCGGCAACCGAGGACAGGCCAACTACGCCGCCGCCAAGGCCGGGCTGCAGGGATTCACCAAGACCCTCGCCTTCGAGCTCGGCAAGTTCGGCGTCACCGCGAACGCGATCGCGCCCGGTTTCATCGAGACCGAGATGACCGCGGCTACGGCGGCGCGCGTCGGTGTTCCGTTCGAGGACTTCAAGGCCGGGGCCGCGGCCGAGATCCCCGTGGCGCGCACCGGCGTGCCCGACGATATCGCGCACGCGGTGTCGTTCTTCGTCAGCGAGGGCGCCGGTTTCGTCTCCGGACAGGTGCTCTACGTCGCGGGCGGGCCGAAGGCATGAGGACCTTCCACGGCATCGACGAACTGACCGAGGCTGTCGGCACTCATCTCGGCTACTCCGAGTGGCACACCGTGGCCCAGGCACAGATCGACACCTTCGCGGACGCGACCGGCGATCACCAATGGATTCATGTCGATCCGGCGAAGGCGGCCGACGGCCCGTTCGGAACGACCATCGCGCACGGCTATCTGACGCTGTCGCTGGTTCCGGATCTGGTCGGACAGGTCTATCGGATCGAGGGCGTCCGCATGGGTGTCAACTACGGCGCCAACAAGCTTCGGTTCCCGGCGCCGGTGCCGGTCGACTCGAAGGTTCGCGCCGGTGTCGAGTTGCTCTCGGTGAAGCCCGGTGGTGGCGGACACCTGGTAACCGCGCAGGTCACCGTCGAGCGTGAGGGCGGCGACAAGCCGGTGTGCGTGGTCGAGACCGTGTCGCTCGTGGTGGTGTGATGGGGATCCGGACCGAACTTCCCGGGCTCGATCTCGGTCGCTTCGCGGCGTGGTTGCGGACCGAGATCCCCGGTGCCGACGCGCCGATCAGTGGTCGGCTGATCGCGGGTGGAAGGTCGAACCTGACCTACGAGGTCACCGATGGCACCCGGCGGTGGATCGTTCGTCGTCCGCCGCTTGGCCATGTCCTGGCGACCGCGCACGATATGGCGCGCGAATACCGGGTGATGGCGGCGCTGCGGCCGACCGCCGTTCCGGTGCCCGAGATGTACGCGCTGTGCGGTGACGCCGATGTTGTCGGCGCGCCGTTCTATGTGATGGAGCGCGTCGACGGCACGCCGTATCGCGACGCCGCGGAGCTGGCGGTGCTGGGACCCGAACGGACCAGGGCGATCTCGACCGGCCTGATCGACACCCTCGCCGCGTTGCACGCTGTCGATCCGGCAGCGGTCGGGCTGGCGGACTTCGGTCGCCCGACGGGTTTTCTCGCCCGTCAGGTGAACCGGTGGCGCAAGCAGCTCGACGCCTCGCACACCCGCGACCTGCCCGCGGCCGTCGAGCTCCACGCGCGCCTTGCCGCCGACGTGCCCGCCGAGTCAGCGGTCGGGATCGTGCACGGCGACTTCCGCCTCGACAATGTGTTGACCGACGCCGACGACCGACTCGCTGCCGTCATCGATTGGGAAATGGCCACGCTCGGCGACCCACTCACCGATCTGGCGTTGATGGTCGTCTACGGTCGCCTCGCCGCCGCGACCTCGACCAACACGAATGTGGCCGACGCCTCTGCCGCGCCCGGGTTCCTGTCCGAAGCCGAGATCATCGCGCGTTACACCGCGCGCAGCGACCGCGACATGTCGCGTTTCGGCTTCTACCTGGGTCTGGCGGCCTTCAAGCTCGCCGCGATCCTCGAGGGCGTGCACTACCGCTACCTGCACGGCCAGACCGTGGGCGAGGGCTTCGAGACCATCGGCGCCTCGGTCGAACCGCTGCTCGAAACCGGTCTCGCCGCACTAGGTTTCGAGGCCGACGAGATCGCTCCAGCCGGCGCCGAGCCACACAGTCAGGAGGCACGATGACAGTCGACGAACTGGCCCGGGCGATCGAGGAGTTCCTCGCCGCCCATGATCCGGCCACGACCGAGCGCCTGGAGTTCCTGCGCGCCCGTTACGACGCGGGACTGGCCTGGGTGTACTTCCCGCACGGCCACGGCGGGCTGGGTCTGGCGCCTGCCCGGCAACTCGAGGTGGACCGTGCCTTCGCGGAGGCGGGCGCACCCGACAACAACCCCGAGGGCAACGGGATCGGGCTCGGCATGGCGGCGCCGACGATCCTGGCCTACGGGACCGACGAGCAGAAGCGGCGCTTCCTGCGGCCGCTGTGGACCGGCGAGGAAATCTGGTGCCAGCTCTTCAGTGAGCCGGGCGCGGGCTCGGACCTGGCCAACGTCAGCACCCGTGCGGTCCGCGACGGTGAGGACTGGGTCGTGGACGGGCAGAAGGTGTGGACCTCGGGGGCGCACCTCGCGCAGTTCGCGATCCTGCTGGCCCGCACCGACACCGGGCTGCCCAAGCACCGCGGCATGACGTACTTCCTGTGCGACATGACCGATCCCGGCGTGGAGGTCCGGCCGCTGCGTCAGATCACCGGCGAGGCCGAGTTCAACGAGGTCTTCCTCACCGGTGTCCGCATTCCCGATGCCCAGCGTCTCGGTGGCGAAGGTGACGGGTGGCGGGTGGCCAACGCGACGCTCAATACCGAGCGGGTCGCGATCGGCGGCAGGGCCAGTGACCGCGAGTCCGGGATCGTCGGCGTGGTCACCGACACCTGGCGCGCGCATCCCGACCGGCGCACATCCGAGTTGCACGACCGGCTGTTGCGGTTGTGGGTCGATGCCGAGGTCGGCCGGATCACCGGCATGCGGCTGCGACAGAAGCTGGCTCAGGGCAGACCGGGTCCGGAAGGGGCGGCGATGAAGCTGACCTTCGCCCGGGTCGCCCAGCAGCTGTCCGGCCTGGAACTGGAGATCCTCGGCGAAGAGGGCCTGCGCTATTCGGACTGGACCATGGTCCGGCCCGACCGGGTCGATTTCAACGCCCGGGACGCGGGCTACCGCTACCTGCGGGCCAAGGGCAACTCGATCGAGGGCGGCACCTCCGAGATTCTGCGCAACATCGTGTCCGAGCGGATTCTCGGCCTGCCACCCGAGTCGCGAACCGACAAGGACCGACCATGGAACGAGGTTGCCCGATGACCGAGCTGGATCTGCTCTACACCGAGGTCGAGGACGACCTGCGCAACGTCGTGCGCGCTGTGCTCGCCGCACAGTGTGATCCGGGCGCGGTGACGGCGCTCTACGACGGGGACCGGTCGCTGGTCGCAAGCCTGTGGAAGAGCATCGCCGTCGACCTCGGTCTGGCCGGGCTGCTGGTCCCCGAGGACCGCGGCGGTGCGGGAGCCTCGGCACGGGAGGCCGCGGTCGTGCTCGAGGAACTCGGCCGTTTCGTCGCGCCGGTGCCGTTCCTGACGAGTGCGGTAGTAGCGACCACCCTGCTGCTCGACACCGACGGTCCGCTGCTCGGTCAGTTGGCGGCGGGGGAGCTGACCGCGGCGCTCGTGACACCGTTGTCCACGTCGGCCCACGGGACGTTTCCCACTGTGTCCCTGGGGCCGGACGGTCTGACCGGCACCGTCACCAGCGTGGCCGGTGCGCTCGAGGCCGATGTCCTGTTGGTTCCGGTCAGCGGGCCCGATGGCATTGCGGTGTATGCCGTTTCGGCCGACCGTGCCGACATCAGCCCGGTGATCTCGCTCGACATGACTCGGCAGCTGGCCGACATCACCTTCGACGCCGTCACGGGCGAGCACGTCGTCGCCGACGGAGAGGTCGCGGTGCGTCGCGCGCTCGAGGCGGGCACCGCCCTGCTGGCTTCGGAGCAATACGGCCTCGCCCGGTGGTGCCTCGAAGAGACCGTGGCCTACTTGAAGGAGCGACGCCAGTTCGGTCGGGTGGTCGGCGGCTTCCAGGCGATCAAGCACCGGCTGGCCGATCTCTACACCGCGGTCGAGTCCGCCAACGCGGCCGCTCGATACGCCGCAGCCACCCTCGCCGCAGACGACGCCGACGCCGCCGTGGCGGCCGGTGTGGCCCAGGCGTTCTGCGGCGATCTCGCGGTATTCGCTGGCGAGGAAGCCGTGCAGTTACACGGCGGTATGGGTATGACCTGGGAACATCCCGCGCACCTGTATCTCAAGCGGGCCAAGGCCGACCAGATCACCTTCGGCACGGGCGGTATTCATCGGTCGCGTCTGGCCGAGCTGGTCGACATACCCGGCCCGCGACAGGACTGATTCACTGCCGCCTGTGCCCCTCACCGGACCTGTGTCACGAGGTCATGGGCGGCAGCGACCGGTGCGTTGGTGACGTTGCCGGCGTGGGTGTTCAGGCCCGGTGCCAGGCTCGGATCCTGCGCGCAGGCGCGTTCCCAGCCCTTGTCGGCCAGGGCCACCACGTAGGGCAGGGTCGCGTTGGTCAGTGCGTAGGTCGAGGTATGTGGCACGGAGCCCGGCATGTTCGCCACGCAATAGAACGTCGAGGCGTGGACCGGATAGGTCGGATCCGCGTGGGTGGTCGGGTGGGTGTCTTCGAAGCAGCCGCCCTGGTCGACCGCGATATCGACCAGCACCGATCCCGGCTTCATCTGCGCGACGAGTTCGTTGCTCACCAACTTGGGTGCCGCGGCGCCGGGGATCAGGACGGCGCCGATCACCATGTCCGCCGCGCGGACCTGCTCGGTGATCGCCAGCTTCGACGAGGCCAAGCCGCGCACGCGATTGTTGTAGCGCCAGAACGACATTCGCAGTTTGTCGAGGTCGGTGTCGAGCAGTGTCACGTGCGCGCCCATGCCCAAGGCGATATTGGCCGCGTTCTGTCCCGCCACCCCGGCCCCGATGATGACCACCTTCGCCTGGTCGACGCCGCCGACGCCGCCGAGCAACACCCCGCGACCGCCATAGGGCTTCATCAGCGCGTGCGCGCCCACCTGCGGCGCCAGACAGCCCGCGACCTCCGACATCGGATACAGCAACGGCAGCGCGCCGGACGGCAACTGCACGGTCTCGTAGGCGATGGCCGTAACCCGCTGCGCCAGTAGCTGTTCGGTCAACGGCCGGTCTGCCGCCAAATGCAGGTAGGCGAACAGGATCAGCCCTTCACGCAGGCGGTGATACTCCTGCGCGACAGGTTCTTTGACCTTCAACACCAGATCCGCCTCGGCCCAGACGTCGTCGGCTTCGGCGAGGATCTGCGCTCCTGCCGCGAGGTATTCCGCATCGGGAATCGACGATCCCAGCCCGGCGCCCGCTTCGATGACCACGTGATGACCGTTCGACACGAGTTCGTGCACACCGATCGGTGTGATCGCTACGCGGAATTCGTTGTTCTTGACTTCCTGGGGGACACCGACGCGCATGGGAGCTGCTCCTTCAGGATGATCGGGTTCTGCTACAAGCATCGAGAATTAGTGCGGCAATCGGCGATGACACCTGCATGATCGACGGAATTCGGTGTCGAAGCTGAGTATCCTGCGGTGATGGCGTCGCGAGAGCAACACCGACCGCAACCCGTGCAACCGTTCCGTGGGTCCCCGGCGAACCTGGACGATATCGACCGCCGGCTCCTCGCCGAACTCGCCGAGGATGCGCGCGTACCCAACAATGTCCTGGCCGCGCGGGTGGGCATCGCCGCCTCGACCTGCTCGCTGCGGCTACGCAGGCTCCGCGAACTCGGTGCGATCCGCGGCTTCTACACCGACATCGCCCCCGAGGCGCTGGGGCTGCCGATCCAGGCGATGATCTCGGTCCAGGTCCAACCGGCGGCGCGGGCCCGCATCGGTGAGCTCAGCGCCAAGCTCGCCGCACTGCCGGGTGTGGTGAACGTGTACTTCCTCGCTGGGACGGTCGACTTCTTGATTCAGGTCTCGGCGGCCTCGCCGGACGCGCTGCGCGAGTTCGTGACGCAGGAGCTCAGCGCGACCCGCGAATTCGCCTCGACCGAGACCAGCCTGGTCTTCGAGCACATTCGCAGTCCGCAGCCCACGATCTGACATCGGATCACGCCGAGTCCGTGCGCTGTGCTCGGGCGGACTCTCTGCGACGATGTGCCCATGAGCACCACCACCCGACCGGGTGTGATCACGGCAGGCACGCTGGTTCTGTTGTCGTCGCTGTACTTCGCGCAAGGGTTGCCGTTCGGCTTCTTCACCCAGGCGCTGCCGGTGGTACTGCGCGAATCGGGCTATTCGCTGGTGGTGATCAGCGCCTCGGGTGTGCTGTACCTGCCCTGGGCGTTGAAGTTCCTCTGGGCGCCCTATGTCGATCGGTACGGCACCCGGCGCACCTGGCTGCTGGTGTTGCAACTGCTGTCGGCCGCGGTCGCGATGGTGTTGGCCTGCCTGGATCTGTCGTCCTCGCTGCGCTGGTTGTTCGTCGGCATCGTGGTGGTGAATCTGCTCTCGGCGACCCAGGACGTGGCGACCGACGGTTCGGCCGTGCGGTTGCTGGGTCCGCGTCAGCGCGGGCTGGGCAACGGCATCCAGGTCGGGGCCTACCGGGTCGGCATGATCGTCGGCGGCGGGGCCCTGTTGTGGTTGTACGCGCTGGCCGGGTGGCGGGCGCTCTTTCTCGCGATGGCGGCCTTGATCGTGCTCACCACGGTTCCGGTGTGGCTGATGCGCGAGCCGGTCGCGGACCGGCTGCCGAGCCCGAAGCCCGCACAGCTGCTCGGCGCCTGGTGGACCAGACTGCGTCGACCCGGCGTTCTCGCCTTCATCGCATTGATCGGCGCGTTCAAATTCGGTGACTCGATGGCCGCGGCGCTCACCGGCCCCTTCCTGTCCGACGCCGGACTCGACCTCAGCGAGATCGCCCTGATCAAAGGCGTGCTCTCCTCGGCGGGCGCGCTGGCGGGCGCGGCCCTCGGCGGTTGGCTCGCCTATCGTTTCGGCCGCCGCAAGGCCCTGCTGATCGGCGGTGTCACCCAGACCGCGAGCATCGCGCTGTACCTGTTCGCCGCCCTCGGCCTTGGCGGTTTCGAACTTCTCGTCACCGCGAGCCTGGCCGAGCATGTCTTCGGTGGTGCGGCCACCGTCGCCGTCTTCGCGCTGATGATGGACGCCTCCGAACCCGAATACGCGGGCAGCGACTACACCCTGCTCGCCTGCGCGATCGTCGTCGTCCAAGGCGTGGCAGGGATGGCCGCGGGGGTCGTCGGCGAATTAGCCGGTTATCCCACGCTCTTCGCCACCGGGCTCGTCCTGTCCGGACTCGGTTGCGCCGCAATGATTCTCGGCCTGTCCCGGGGTCTCGGCCCCTCGAACCTGCACCGAGCCCTTGCTCCGACGGACAATCGGCTGCGTGACGGCGGCGATCGCCGCGTCGACAGGTAGTCGCGCCTCGTCGGCGGTGGTCCGCCTGGTCGGCCGAAAAAACCGGAGCGCGGCGTCGGCCCCGATCGGGCGCCGGACCCGGTTCGCTCGGCTATCTTGAGTCCGATGTGTTCGCCCGAGATCGTTCGTCTCGCCCACGAGAGCGCGCCGCAGCCGAGTCGGCGGGCGCTGCTCGGGCTCGCCGGGCTCACCGCACTGGCCGCGGTGGCCCCCGCGCCCGCCGTCGCCGCGCCGCGCTCCGGCGTTGTCGACCTCACTCACACGCTGACGCCGCACCTTCCGGTGTGGCCGGGTAATCCGCCGCTGGTCATGGTCCCGGTGGCCACGCACGCATCGGGTGGGTTCGGGCAGTTCGCACTCGGGTACTGGGAGCACACCGGAACCCATCTCGACGCGCCCGCGCATCGGATTCCCGGCGCCGCCACGACCGATGCCCTCGTCGTGGACGACCTCGTCGCGCCGCTCGTCGTCATCGATATCAGCGCCAAGGCCGCCGTCGACGCCGACGCGGTGGTGACCGTCGCCGATATCGACAACTGGCGATCACAGCACGGCGACCTCCCGGAGCGGGCATTCGTCGCGATGTACTCCGGGTGGGAAGACCGCATCGACCGACCGTCGACCTTCCTCAATCTCGACGAGCGCGGAACGCCCCACGCGCCGGGGTTTTCCGCCGACGCCGCGGAATACCTTGTCGCGCACTGCGGAATCGTCGGCGCCGGAGTCGACACGCTCAGCCTCGATTGCGGTGCCGATCCCGAATACGGTGCGCACACAACCTTTCTCGGTGCCGGTCGCTACGGCGTGGAGATGCTCGCCAACCTCGCCGCAGTTCCGCCGAAGGGCGCGACGGTCGTCATCGGCGCACCGAAACACGCGGGCGGCACCGGCGGACCGTGTCGAGTGCTCGCGCTCACCTGACTGTCATCACCAGTCCGGTCGGCCGATCGAAAGCCGGTGCTGGAAAACATTTCTCGGATCCGCCGCCGCTTTGACTCGCAGTAATCGCCGATAGTTGTCACCGTAGTAGAAGGCGTGCCACGGCAGGCCGGAGGTATTCCACGCGGCGTCGGCCAGATCCGGGTCCGGGTAGTTGATGTAACTGCCGCCGTAGGCCGCGTTCGGCACCGGAACACCGCCGGTGCCGGCATGCACCTCGCGATACATCTCGCGCGCCCAACGCAGATACCGTTCGTCGTCGAAGGGCAGTCGCCACGACGCGTGGATCAGCATCTTCATGAACGAATCCCGTGCGGGCATCGCCGTCGCGTCGGCGGCCACGGCGTTGATCGCGCCGCCGAACGGCAGGAATTCGAGCTGGGATTCGCCGAGGAAGCCGAGATCGGTGATGTAGCGGTAGAAGATTCGGAGTTGTTCGGGGGAGTACGCCTTACGCAGATAGGCGGCTTTCACTTTGACCCGTGTGGTGTTGGTGGCCTTCGCGTAATACACCTGGTTCACGGTGTCCGGGTAGGACAGCTGTGTGACCGGTGTCAGTATGGGCGGCGGGAATACCCCGTCGCTCACCGTGGCGACGAATTCGTCGAAACGTTTTCGCGCGTCGGGTGTTTCGGCATCGAACAGGATCAGCATCTCGGCCGCGCCGGTGCCGGTCGTCCTGATCATCAGCGGTGCGTAGAGACCGGCGAATTCATTACCCGGCGCACTGTGGCGTTCGAAGAACCCGAGGTAGTTACCGAGCAACCGAACGAACGAATCCTCGGTCGTGATGGGCAGGATCAGTCGCGCGTTCAGCATGCTGCCCGGCGGTTTCGGCAGTGCGCGCGTGGGGTCGGCGCCGTCGGAGTCGCGAGATCGCAGCAGATACCGGGTCACCACACCGAAATTGCCGCCGCCGCCACCGGTGTGCGCCCACCACAGGTCGCGGTCGGGTCCGTCTTCGGTCGCCACAACCACTTTCGCGGTGCCGTCGGCATCGACGGTGACCACTTCGACCCCAGCCAGGTGATCGGCCACGAGCCCGAATCGCCGTGACAACGGACCGTAGCCGCCACCGCAGACATGACCACCCATCCCGACACCGAGGCAGATCCCACCCGGCACCGTCACGCCCCAGCGGTGCAGTGCGTTGTAGACGGTGCCGATATCGGCGCCCGCGTCGACGGAGAACGCGCGGTGGTGCTCGTCCCAGTACACCGCGCCGAGTCGGCCGAGGTCGATGATCGAACGGGTCCGCGCGTTGTCGACGAAATCGTCGAAGCAGTGCCCGCCCGAGCGGGCCGCGATCCCACCGTCTCCGCCCACCGCCTCGGCGACCGCGCGGCGAACCTCTTCGGCGCTGGTCGGCACATAGATCTTCGCCGGTCGCGCCAGGAACCGCCGGTTGTACCCGCGCGAGGCCAGCGACTCGACATCGCCCGCACCGAGCACCCGCTCCTCGGCGCGGCCCGCAGGCATTCCGAGCGCGGCCATCGCGCCGCCCGCCGCGGCCGCGGTGATCAACTTCCGACGTGAGAGCGCCACCGGATTCCTTTCGCGCCACGCTGTTCGAGATGAACCTGCTCGGACAGTAGCGGAATCGCCGATGCGCGGACGGCGGAAATACCCAGAGGTCGCAGTGGTTGTGAGTTCGATATCGAGGCAGCCCCGGCCGAGGACTAGGTGGCGGCCGGGTGGCGTCCCTCGGCGAACTCTTCGACGATCTTGGCGCAGAACGCGGGCAGATCGTCGGGGTTGCGGCTCGAGACCAAGCCCCGGTCGACGACGACCTCCTCGTCGACAACGGTGCCACCGGCATTGCGGATATCGGTGCGCACGCTGGGATAAGAGGTGAGCGTGCGGCCGCGCACGGCGTCGGCCTCGACCAGCGTCCACGGTCCGTGGCAGATCACGCCGACCGGTTTGCCGGTGCCGACGAATTCCTTGACGAAGCGGACCGCCGCGGGATCTTGGCGGAGTTTGTCGGGGTTGGTGGTGCCGCCCGGGAGCAGGAGCGCGTCGAAGTCGGCCGGGCTCACGTCGGCGACCAGCTCGTCGACGGTGAAGGTGTCACCCTTGTCGACATCGTGGTTCATCGCCTGGATGGTGCCGGAAGCGAGGGATACCAGCGTCGTGACGGCGCCCGCGTCTTCCACCGCCGCGCGGGGTCGGACGAGTTCGACCTGCTCCACCCCGTCGGTGGCGAGGATCGCGACGCGCTGTCCTGTCAGCGTCCGGTCAGTCATCTTCGGCTCCTTCCTGGCTCTGGCGCCCAGCAGGCGATGTCAATGTGGCGGTACCGCAGATGCCGGGACCTAAACAGGATCGGGCGGGTGGGCACGGTGGCGATCCTGTGCTCAGATGGAGACAGGATCGCCGACCGAGTCATGGGAGGTACCAGCGTTGCCTGACGACGGCGCGAATCAGGGGACCGAGGACCCGGCTTTTCGGCGAGCCGTGATCTATGGCCTGTCGGTGATCGCGACGGCCGCGGTGGTGTGTGCGATCGCCACCGTCTGGGCGGCGAACAGGAGCGCGTGTGCGGCGGCCGAGACCCGGCTGTGCGACGACGCGGCCAAGACCGCGGTGCTGTTCGGTCCCGGCCTGATCTTGCTTGCCGGGGGTATCGGTGCGTTCGTCCACACCTATCAACGGTGGCGCGCGGACCGGAGCTGGAGGGTGTGGCAGGGCGCGGGCTGGTTCCTGTTCATCCTGATGACGGCCTATCTGGCGATCGGCGCCGGTTCCCTCGCACAATGACACGCGACGACCACGGTGTATGTCAGGCCGGTGGATCGGTGGGGCGGAGGTAGACGGGGTGGCCGCCGGTGAGGCTGTTGTACAGCACGCTGAGGTCGAGTGAGTCCGTGTTCGGCTTCGGCTTCGGGTGCGCGCTGCGGTCGACCTGGCGGTGGAGCGCTTCCATCTTCTCGTCGAGCTGGGTGGCGACCTCGGCGGCCTGGGCGAGGTCGGTACGCAGGTTCGGGGGGACCTCGCCGCGGTACTTGTAGTAGATCTTGTGCTCGAGGCTGGCCCAGAAGTCCATCGCGATCGTGCGGATCTGGATCTCGACCGGAATCCGCTCGGTGCGGTCGGAACGGAATACCGGGATCGACACGATCAGGTGCATGCTCTGGTAGCCGTTCGGCTTGCGGTGGGTGATGTAGTCGCGCTCCTCGAGGACCGTGATGTCTTCCTGACCGGCCAGCATGTCCCTGATCGTGCCGATATCGGAGATGAAGCTGCACACCACCCTGACCCCGGCGATATCGAGCACGTTCTCGCGGATCGCCGCCAGATTCATCGCGTAATTCTTGCGACGGACCTTCTCGAGGACGCTTTCGGGCGACTTGAGCCGCGACCCCACGTGTTCGATGGGGTTGTACTCGTGGGTGTTGTTGAAGTCCTCACGTAAGATGTTGATCTTGGTCGTCACCTCGTCGATCGCGAACTTGTAGCCGAGCATGAAGTCGACGAACTGCTCCCGCAGGGCCCGCAGGTCATCGATACCGACGCCTTCGCCGTTGCCAAGGGTGCTGTCATCGGTGCCGGGATCGCGCTGCCAAGGTTTCATCGACTCCATTGTGCCGTTCGCACGGTGAATGCCTCGTCCGGCGGCTGCCGGGAGATATTGGCATCGCTCACAGTTGCCGGGGGTTGTGTTCGTTCGGTCACCAGAATCCGTAGATATTTCGTTCGCCCACGCGCGGGCAGGCCGATGATGACTTCTGGTGCAGTGCCTCACGACGGGCACCGTCGCGGCACGGGGGCCGAGGCGAGCAGGCACTACCCGGCAGTGTGGCCGGGCCGAGGAAGGCGCGCAGCAATGCCGAGTGATGTCGTCGATGTGTCCGTGGAGTTCTCCGTCTCGCGCCGGGCGCTGTGGGATGTATTACTCGAGCCGCAGAGTTACCCGCGGTTGTGGGCCGGGATCGGGGGTTGTGATCGGGTGTCGAACCCCGACGGGAGCACCGTCTGGGAGGTCAGGATCGGGGACAGGGCGGTCGGCGTGCGGCGCACCGGGCTGGTGCTGACCATCGGGCGCTGGTACGAGAGTTTCGAACTGCACAATCCCGAATCCGGCAGTTTCGCCATGATCCGGCTCACCGGGGACGAGCAGCGCACGAGGGTGAGCGTCACCGTCTTCGCCGCGCCGCGGCTACACCCCACGCTGGCCGGCGTCACGAACTCGGTGATCGTCGGATGGGTCAAGGACGGTCTGCGTCGCGCGGCCGATGTCGTGGGTGGAGCCCGCACCTCGGTGGTGGCCAATGGCAACCGGGCGCCGATCCGGCGAAAATCCGAACTCGTGCGCTGGTGGGTGAACTCGGGTCAGGTGTCGCCGCCGCTGACCTCGGCCAGGCAGTTGCGGTCGCTGTACCGGTGGGGATTCAATCTGGCGGGCGGATACGCCGCGGGCGCCGCGCACAGCCCGGACCAGATCGCGCTGATCGACGACACCAGCACCGCCAGCTTCGCCGAAACCGACAAGCGGACCACCGCGTTGGCGGGCGCGATGTACGAGGTGGGGCTGCGTGCGGGTGACGCGGTGGGCCTGCTGGCCGGAAACCATTGCGGCATGGTCGAATCCATGGTCGCGGCGGGCAAGCTCGGTGTCGACGTCGCACTGCTGAACTCGGGACTCTCGGGGCGGCGGATCGAGGAGATCGTGCAGCGGCACCGGCTTTCGGCGTTGTTCGTCGACACCGATCTGGCTCATCTCGTGCAATACCTGCACGCCGATCTGCCGCGCTTCTTCACCGACGACGCCCCCACCGACCCGACGCGGATCACGATCGAAGACCTCATCGCGACCCGCGACTCGAAGTTTCCCGTCCCGACGGTGCCGGGACGTCAGATCGTGCTCACCTCGGGCACCAGCGGCACCCCGAAGGGAGCGCGGCGCCCGCACCCGAAGGGCTTCGACACTCTGGTCGCGCTGTTGTCGCTGATCCCGATCCACGCGGGCAGCACCATGATGATCCCGGCGCCACTGTTTCACACCTGGGGGTTGTCGGCGCTGCAATTGAGCACCGCGGTGCGGGCCACGGTGGTGCTGACACAGGGCTTCGACGCCGAGGAATGCCTGCGCCGGATCACCGAACACGGAGTGAACACCCTCATCGCGGTGCCCACCATGGTGCAGCGACTGGTCGACCTGCCCGCCGAGGTGCGCGAGCGGTACGACCTGAGCAGCTTGCAGCATGTGATCAGCTGCGGCGCACCACTGGCGGCCGTCACCGTCGACCGGTTCCTCGACGACTACGGCGATGTCCTCTACAACCTCTACGGTTCCACGGAGGTCTCCTGGGCCAGCGTGGCCGGGCCCGACGACCTGCGCGCCGCGCCCACTACCGCAGGACGCCCGCCACTGGGTACCAAGATCGCGATCCTCGATGCCGAGCACAAAGCAGTGCCGATCGGCGTGGTCGGGCGGATCTTCGTCGGCAACCACATGCTCTTCGACGGCTACGTCAGCGACGCACCACCCGAGGAATCCGACGGCATGATGGATACCGGCGATCTCGGTTACCTCGACGCCGAAGGCAGATTGTTCGTGGCGGGGCGCGACGACGAGATGATCATCTCCGGCGGCGAGAACGTCTTCCCTCGACCGGTCGAGGAAGCTTTGGCGTATCTGCCGCAGGTCACCGATGTCGCGGTGGTCGGCGTGCCGGATCGCGAATTCGGCCAGCGACTGGCCGCGTTCCTGGTCAAGAACGAGGGCTCGGGGCTCGACTCGGACATGGTGCGCACCTACGTCCGAAACCGCCTCAGCCGCTTCTCCGTCCCGCGCGATGTCACCTTCCTCAACGCGCTGCCGCGCGGCGAGACCGGCAAGGTGCTCAAGCGGTTGCTGGTGGACCCGGAAGGGCTGGTCGGCTGAGCCGGGGCGCGGCGACCAGCCCTTGCACCGGGGGCGTTACGGGCGCGGGTTGTCCTGGAACAACTGCCACATCCGGTTCATCATCTCGGTGCGCCGCGCGCCCGTCGGCCAGGTATGGCTGCCGCCGTTGTAGACCCGCCACAGCACCTCGGTGCCGGACTCGCAGTCCCAGTGCCTGGAGTCCTTGACGTCGGTGCCGTCGCCGGGCTGCTCGTTCTGGCACGGACGGTTTTCCCAGCTCCAGTACATGACGTGGCCGTAGGCGATGGGCTCGAGGACGATGGGATCGCTCGCCGAGGCGAACACACCCCACGAGACCGAGCGGGCGGGATTGCAGCCGGTGGGCGGGGGCGCGGGTGCGTACACGGCGCCCGAAGCGAACACCTCCGGTGCGGTGCAGGCCGCGCGCGAGGCCATCTGGCCACCGTTGGAGTGGCCGGTGAGGTGGACCCGGCTGCGGTTCACCCCGTACTGCGTGGCGACCGCGTTGACGACGTTCTTGATATGCGTGACGTCGGCCGCATCGGCGTTCCAGCCCCAACCAGGGGAGCCGTCCGTCTGGCACTCCTTCTTGGTACCCCGGGGGTAGACGACGATGAACTTGTGCTGATCGGCGAGGGCGTTCCACCCCCACTCCGCCTCGACGCCTTCGGGTGAGTCGTAACCACCGTGGATGGCGACCACGAGCGGTGCCCCCGCCGGCACGCCTGACGGGACGTGAACGCGGTAGTGCCGACCATCGAACCCGATGTTGCCGGGGTAGTTCGGCGGTGTCGGGCATTCGTCGGCCGGACTTTCGAGAACTGCCCGGTCGGCATGGCCGGGCGCGGCCGCCGGTACCGCGAGTAGTAGGGCTGCGCAGGACGCGCCGAACAGCGCGGACAAGCGCTTCATCAGAGAGGACGCCACGGAAACTCCTTGTGTGCGAACGGTATTGCACGTCGCACACTACGCGGACAGTGGTGTTCTTCGATGCCGATTGCCCCCGTGGGGGATGAGACGGGAAAAACTGTGCTCGGGCTCAGAGGTCGAGAACCAGGCGCTTTCCCGCGCAGCGGGAGACGCAGGCCAGCGTCACTCCGGCGGCGTGTTCCTCGGGGGTCAGCGCGCCGTCGCGGTGGTCGGGGGTGCCGTCGGTGACGCGGACGACGCAGGTGCGACAGAAGCCCTGGCGACACGAGTAGGGCTGGTCGGGGCGCACCGCCAGTAGTGCGTCGAGCATGGTCTGGTCCGCGCCGACGGCGATGACCTCACCCGTGCTCGTCAACTCCACCTCGAACGCGGTGCCATCGACAACCGGTGCGGGAGAAAACCTTTCGGAGTGGAACTCGATGCCGGGCATCGTGCGCACAGCGGCGATCAGGACGGCCGTCATCGGAGTGGGTCCACAGCAGTAGATCGCCGTGTCGTGGTCGACGCCGTCGAGAATATCTGCGGCACCGGGTGTTCCGTGCTCGTCATCGGTGCGCACCACCACGTGTCCGCGGAGTTCGGCGAGCTCGTCGAGGAAGGGCAGGGTGTCGCGGCTTCGCCCGCAATAGACCAGGGTCCAGGCGATGCCTAGCCGGTCGGCGGCCCGCGCCATCGCCAGGATCGGGGTGATGCCGATGCCGCCCGCGACGAAATGCAGGCGTTTCGCCGACGAGCCACGCCCCGGGGGCGCGAACGGGAACGCGTTGCGCGGCCCGCGGATCACCACCGCGGTACCGACCGTCAGCTCGTCGTGGATCTCGATCGACCCGCCGCCACCGTGCGGAATGCGGCGTACCGCGATGCGGTACTCCCCGGTTTCGGCCGGGTCGCCACACAGCGAGTACTGCCGCAGGCGCCCGGAGGGGAGCTCGATGTCGATGTGCGCGCCCGGTGCCCACCGGGGCAGCTGAGCACCATCGGGTGCGCGCAGCCCGAGACTGAGGACGGCCTGGTCCTCGGCCACCAGCGCCCGGTCGGTGACGACCACCGGGAAGCGGGCATCGTCGGCCCTGGTGAGCAGGGGGCGGCGGTTGATCAAGGTCGACCAGCGCACGCGCAGGTTGGCGACCGTGTCGAGCACTCTGGTCGTCGGGTCGTGCTCGTGTTTGCCGTACAGGTCAGGCGGGATCACCGTGGGTGCGGGGTAGACGGTCACCGGTCCGCCGCCCTGGCTGCCGGCGACTTGGCCAGATAGGCGATCGCCTGTTCGGTGGAGCCCACATTCGCCGGGTCGTAGCGGGGGTTGAACGTGGACCCGGCACTGATCAGCAGGGCCGGAATGCCCGGCAGCGCGCCCCGCCGCATCGCTCCCAGAATCTTCCAGATCAGCTGCGGGTAGCCGATATTCGGCAGCTCCGGATCCTGATTGACCAGGTACTTCGTGCCGCGCACGAGCAAGCTGAGCAGGATCGGGATGACGAGCAGCATGATTCCCGCCCGCCGGATGTACCCGGCCCCGAAGTAGATCGCGACATCGTGGGCGACGCTGCGATGCTCGACTTCCTCGGCGCCGTGCCAGCGGAACAGATCGAGCACGCGTGGTTCGGCGCCGTGGGATTCCAAGTCGGCGTTGAGGATCCAGTCACCGAGCCAGGCGAAGAAGTGCTCGAGGCTGGCGATGAACGTCAACCGTTCGACCAGGCGGGTCTGGGCCGCTTGCGGGCTGCCTTCGCGGGCGCCGAGCGAGTTGCGGAAGACGTACTCCATCTGGCGGGTGTAGGGCGCGGTGTCGATGTGGTGGGCGGCGAAAACCTGATCGAGCACCTTGGCGTGGGTTTCGGCGTGCATCGACTCCTGGCCGATGAACCCGAGCATCGCCTCGCGCACCTTCGCATCCCGCACGTAGGGGAGTGCGTCGCGGTAGGTGGCGCAGAACATCCGCTCGCCCTCGGGCAGCAGCAGGTTCAGCGAGTTCACCACGTGCGAGGCGATCGGCTCGGACGGCATCCAGTGCAGTGGTGCCGAGGTCCAGTCGAACTTCACATTGCGTGCCTGCAGGGCGACATCAGGTGTGCGCGGGGTCTTGGCCGCACGCCGGTTCGGGAGTTTCATCGGGTCTCCTGTGCCTGGGGAGCGGAGTCGGCATGTCCTGCGCGCAGGAACCGCCCGGTTCCCCAGTCCGCGCCGATTCCGGGCGCTACTTCGCCCGCGCCGAAGACTCGGCGGCCGTTGACGACGGTCGCGACGACGGCGCGGTCGTTGCGGTTGACCATCCGGTCCAGGCCGAATTCGGGCAGCGGCGCTTCGTGGAGCTGGTGTACCTCCTCGTCGAGTCCGGCCGGGTCGATGACGACCAGGTCGGCGCGAGCGCCTTCGCGCAGGTGACCGGCGTCGATCTGATACCAGTCGGCGAGCTCGCCGGTGAGGCGGTGGACGGCACGTTCCAGGCTCAGGAACGGCTTGCCGGATTCCTGGGCGCGCAGCACTCTTTCGAGCAGACGTAGCGGGAAGTTGTAGAACGACATGTTGCGCAGGTGCGCGCCCGCGTCGCCGAATCCCATCTGCACGCCCGGGCTCGCGGCGAGCTTGTTCAGGTAGTCGGGGCGATCGTTGGCGATCGTCGTGCGCCACCGCAGCGCCGGGCCGTATTCGACAACCATGTCGAGGTAGGCGTCGACCGGGTGCAGGCCACGGTCCTTGCCGACCTGGCCGATCGACTTGCCGACCACCGACTCGTCGGGGCAGGCGATGATCTCGGCGTCGAAGAAGTTGCGGTGCCAGATGCGAGGGGTGAACTTGTTGTCGTACTGCTTGCGGAACCAGCGACGGTACGGCTCACTCTGCAGCAGCTCGTTGCGTTCGACCTGATCCTTGAGGTGCAGGGCCGCGGCGCCGGCGCCGAACTCCTCGAACACCACCAGGTCGATACCGTCGGCGTAGACGGTGAACGGTACGGGCAGATGCTGCCACCGGAAGTTGGTGCGGGCGAAGCGATTCAGCAGCGGCGCGGCGTAGAGCATGAACCACACCAGCGGCGGGTAAGCCTTGGAGTCGGCCGCCGACAGCAGCGAGGTGCGCAGCCGGGGTCGGCCGATGCCGGCGCTGGCGAGGAAGAACTTGGCGATGTTGGGGCTCAGGCTGACCGTCGGGGCGCTCTGCAGCACCCGGTCCCGCTTGCGTAACACCTTGTTGAGCGCGCGCACCTCTTTGCCGCGGGTGTAGGTCGACGGCAGCGACCGCGACCGGTATTCGTCGCCGTCGATCTTGTCGAGCTTGTTCGTCATCGACGACAGCCCGAGGAAGCCGGCGTCGACCGCCGCGTCGAGCAGGGCGGTCATCTGCTCGATCTCGGCGGCGGTGGGTTTGGTATCGCGGGTGACCGCGCGGCCGAGCCCGAGCACATGCGTGCGCAGATCGGAGTGTCCGAGGAACGCGGCGACGTTGGGACCCAACGGCAACGCGTCGAGCGCCTTGGCGTACTCGCCCGGATCCGACCAGGTGCGGTGCTTGTCGAGGGCGCCGTGCACCGCGTCGCGGGGCACGGCCTCGACGCGACTGAACAGATCCGCGCAGTCGGCGTTGGAGGCCAGGACCGTCGACAGCGAGCAGTTGCCGACGACGACAGTGGTGACGCCGTGGCGCAGCGACTCCGATAATTCGGGCTTGATCAGCATTTCGGCGTCGTAGTGGGTGTGGACGTCGACGAAGCCGGGCAGCACCCATTTGCCCGCGGCGTCGATCACCTCGGTGTCGGCGCCGATCGGCAGCGGGTCCACCGAGACGGCCTCGACGATGCCGTCGCGGATGCCGATAGTGCGCTGTGCGGACGCGGCTCCGGTGCCGTCGAACCAGCGACCGTCGGTAATGACGATGTCGAAATCGAGCATTGGCTTTTCTCTCATTCGTCGTTACTTGGGCTGAGCCTGGATGAACGCGTCGGCGTATCCGGCGATCGCGGCGGGGTCGGAGTAGGGCAGCCAGTGCCCGCGCGACAGGTCGTGTCGCACGACCTGATCGGCCCACTTCGCGGTGTCGTCGTAGCCCGCGGGGCGCACGGCGATGTCACGGGTGTTCACGAGCAACTGCACCGGAACGGTGGTGCGTCGTTCCCGTGGCCCGAACATGCGGGCGATGATGTTGGCCTTGTAGAAGCGCAGCCCCGAGATCATGTCCTGTTTCAGGGTCGGAGCCAGCGAGATCTGCTCGGCGGGGGTGCCCTCGATCACGCGAAGGAACAACTTCCAGCTCTTCTCGGTGCCCACGAGCCGGAAGAACAGGCCCGGCAGGATCGGCAGCATGAAGAAGGTGGTGTAGGCCGACGACAGGCACTGGCTGAGCGTGCCCCAGATGCCGCGCGGCGTACCCGACAGCACGCCACGGCGCATCCAGGTGGCCAGGTGGTCGAGGTTTGGGCCCGAGATCGAGGTGAACGACGCCACGTACTGGTCCGCGCCCGGCTCACACACCGCTTCCCAGACCTGGACCGAGCCCCAGTCGTGGGCCACGACGTGCACGGGTTCGGTGGGGCTGACAGCCTCCACCACGGCGAAGAAGTCGGTCGCGAGACGGTTCAGCTCGTAGGCCGATACCTCGGTCGGCGCGCTGGATCGGCCGTACCCGCGAGTGTCGTAGGAGATCACGCGATATTTGCCCGACAGCAGCGGCACGACGCCGTCCCACAGGTGATGGGTATCGGGCCACCCGTGGACCAGGACCACCGGAATGCCGTCTTCGGGACCGAATTCGTAGACAGCGAGCGATATGTCGCCGTTGCGCACCAGATGCGATCTGGATGACGCTGCCCCGGGATTGTCGGTGCCGGTTTCGCGCGTCATACGAGACTCCTTCCGCACGGGGCTTCGTTGCTCCGCGCACAATCGATAGTACCGACGGTACCGATATGCGGTACGCGGGGTATCGGGAATATCTTGAGGATCTCGCGGCCCGCTGTCAACAAGACTGCCGAGACTGCCCGCGACAGGGCGGCGGAGCCGTCGCCGCACGCCGCTATCCTGGCCGTACGCGAAGGGCGGATCAGGGAGAACAGTGACTACATCGTCGAGGCCGGTGCGCCGGTCGCCAGTACGGTTGCTCACCCGCGAACAAGTCATCGCGGGTGCGGTGCGGTGCATCGACCGCGACGGACCCCAGGTGAGCATGGAAACGCTGGCCCGGGAGATGGGCGTGGCCAAACCGCGTCTGTACCGGATGTTCGCCGACAAATCCGAACTCGACGGCGCGGTGTCGGATTGGCTCGTCGCGCAGGTCTACGCCGCCGTCGCGCCGGATCTTTCGCTGATCATGCAGCCGCCACGGGCCACGATCCATCGGTTCCTCACCGCCTACGCCGGGGTCATCGCCGAGCATCCCGACGTGTTCCGTTTTCTCGTGCTCACCCAGAGCGTGTCGAGCGCCGATCCGTCTGCCCGGCCGTTGGACATCGGTCGTCGCCTCTCGCACGATCTCGCCGAGCGCAGCCGCAGTGTGCTGTCCTCGGTCGCGCTCGATACCGACGGTATCGATCATCTGCTGCGCGGCATCGTCGGTTTCGTCATGGCCGTCACCGATCTCTGGCTCGACACCGATCCTGTCCCGCTTCCGGAACCGACGGCATTGTTCGTCGATCGGACGACCAATGCCGTCGTCCAGTTGTTCGACGGCTTTCTCCGGGAGAAGGGCGTGGTCATCAAGCCCGATATGTCGGTGGCGGCGACGCTGGCCACCATCACCGAAACCGCGCCGCCGCTCGACTGACTCCGGTTGCCGGGTCAGGCCTTCATCTCGTACGTTCCGGCCAGCGCGCGCGCTTTGCCGAGCACACGCTCGAAACGAGCCTGGTCGAAGACCGGCCGTCGCACCAGGTCGAGGGCCCGGCGCTGCTGAGTGGGGGTAGCGGTCGGCTTGTTGTGCAGGTTGAGCGCGTTGGCGGAGAAGGCGCGCACGAAGCCGTCGAAGATCTGATCGATCACCGCCGGATCGGTGCCGTCGATGACCGCTTGCTCCAGCACCAGCTGCGCGTAGGGCACGGCGGTGAACAGCTCACCGAACGCGAACAAGAAGTCCACGTCCTGCTGCTGCGAGGCCGTCGGTGAGGCCACCGCCAGCAGTGCCTGCAGCGCCAGTACCTGTTCGAGGAACACCGCCACGTTCGGAATGTCGCCGAAGCTCTCGAAGACCGGGCGCCAGTCGGCGAAGCGGATGCGACCCAGGCCGCTACTGGGGCCCTGCCGGAACAGGAACTCGTCGTCGGCGGTGTCGTGGCGCGACGGCACCGGAGCGTAGGCGGCACTGGCGAATTCGGCCCGCAGCGGCTTCACGACCGCGCCGAGGCGCGGGGTGATCTTGCGACTGGACCAGGTCAGCGCACCGGCGACCGCGCGGGTGGCCCCCTTGGACGCCATCGAGGCGCCCGGCAGTGACTGCATCGCGGCCAGGCCGGCATCGGCGGGGTGGAACATGTAGTTGGCCATGAACTTCAGTGACAGCGCCATGTTGACGTGGACGGTGCCCTCGAGTCGCGGGAGGCCGAACATGGCCGTCATCGCGACCGGGAAGTACATGTCGTTCTCGAACCCGCGCGCGGCGATCACATCGGCGAGGTCTTCGATGACGCGCTGGCCCTGCCGGGTCACCGACATCTTCTCGATGGCGTTGAACAGCAGGTAGCGACGATCGTCCGGCGATGCCGAACGCATGTAGTCCACCGCGCGTGCGCTGTAGAGCTTCATCGCGGCGATGCGCGCGTAGGAATCGGTGATCAGCGCGCGAACCTGCGGGAACTCGGTGACCCTGTGCCCGAACAGGATCCGGTTCTCGGCGTGGTCGATCGCCTCGTAGAAGGAATGCTCACACGCGCCGACCGCGCCGAAGCCGAGGTTGAACTTGCCGACGTTGACCGTGTTCATCGCCGCGTGGAACGCGTCCTCGCCGCGGTGGAGGATGTCCTCCTCGGCGACGGGGTAGTTCTCGAGATCGAAAGCCGCGACATAGATCTGGCTGTTGACGACATTCTTGCGCAGCTTGTACGCGTCGTGCTGGGAGTCGGCGACAAAGAAGAGATACCCCTCGTAATCCTCCTGAGTCGGCTTGCCCCGCAACGCCGCGGCGCTGTCGATGATCGGCTTGTCCGACCGACGGCCGAAGACCGAGACCATCGAGGCCAGGTTGCCGTTGCCGATGTAGTACTTGCCGCCGGTCGCGGTGTAGCCACCGTCGGGCTGCGGGTCGACGATCATGTCGGTGGAGTACACGTCGGCGCCGTGTTCCTTCTCCGACAGCCCGAACGCGAAGATCTCGCCGGATTCGAGCTGGGCCGCCGCCTTCTTCTTGGCCGCGCTGTTGCTGCTCTGCCAGATCGGGCCGAGGCCGAGGATGGTGACCTGCCAGACGTACCAGTAGGTCATGCCGTAGAAGCCGAAGATCTGGCTCAGCATGGCGTTGCGCGCGGTGTCCCAGCGCTTGTTCGGGTCACCGCCCGCCTCGGCCGCCGGGGTGAGGAAGGTGGCGAACAGGCGCTCCTTCTTCGCGAAATCGAGGAACTCCGCAGGCCAGACACGGGACCGATCGTCATCGAGCAGTTGAGTCTTGCCGCGAGTCTCGAACCAGTCGACCATCGCGCGCAACAGCCTGCGCGTGTCCGGATCGAACTGCGCGAAGTCGGCGGTGTTCGGGTTGAAGAAATCCTGGGGCATCGTCGCTCCTCCTGCGGGGCGTCCTGCACGGTCGGACGCTTCATTCGCCACTGTAGCATTTTCGTACAATAGTGTAGGAATGCCGGGTGGGTTGCTATTGTGGGCGCATGGGTAGCGAGACGGCAGTGCAGCGGCGAGGGCGGGCCGCGCACCTCGGCCCCGAGCGGCGCAGACCACAGGTACTCGACGCGGCGCTGGCCATCGCCGCCGACGACGGCGTCGCCGCGGTCACGATGGGCGCGGTCGCCGACTATATGAAGGTCACCCGCCCGGTGATCTATGCGTGTTTCCCTGATCGGGTCGAACTGATCGACGCGCTGATCCAGCGCGAGGAGAGCTATCTGATCTCCGGGGTCCTCGACGTGCTGCCACCGCGCGCGACCGATGCCGACGAGACGGTGTTCGTCGAGGGCTTCCGCACGCTGCTCAACAAGGCGGCCGAGCGGCCCGACGCCTGGCGACTGATCTACGGCAACCCCGACCCCGCGGTCGCCGGTTCCTTCGGGCGAGGTCGACGCCTGGCTGTCGAGCGCTGCACGGCGTTGCTACGTCCGACCTTGCAGGCCTGGGGAATCGACGACGCCGAGCGCAAATTGCCCGCACTGGTGGAGTTGTGGGTGTCGGCCGCCGAAAGCGCGGTCCGAACCCTGTTCGGCCACCAGGACGAGTGGAATCCCGATGACCTCGGTGCCTTTGTCGGCTCGGCCGTCTACCGGGCCATGCGCAGCGCGTGATGTCCGCGCCGTAGGTGGTGCGTCCCGGTGAACGCGGCTGCTCGCCGACCCGGTTCGTCGGTCGGTCAGTGGGTGGGCGAGGGTGTCCGGGTGGACAACCGCACGCTGTCGAGGAAGTCCGCGATCGTCGCCCAGGTGGTCTCGCGGGCGGTCGGCCCCGCGATGATGCCGAGATGGCTTCCCGGGACCTCGGTGAAGCGAACCTCCGACGCGCCGGTGAGGACCCCGGTGCCCGCCGCGACGGACGCCGACGAGGCCAGCGCGTCCTTGGTACCGCCGATCAGCTGCGTCGGCGCAGTGAGTCCGGCCAGATCGATCGTGCGATGCGGGCCCAGATGTACGGTGCCCTTGAACATTTCGTTGCGGATGATCAGTTGCCGGTAGGCCTGGCGATAGAACCGGCCCGGGTAGCCGGGCATGGTGTCCATGAACCGATCTACTGATTGCATGCGGGCCAGCGCTTCGGTGTCGGCGATATTGCGGGCGATGTACCAGGGCTTGGTGAGCTCGCGGTCGATCGACTGGATCCGGAAACCGGCCCGCACCCCGTACTTCGGTACGCCACCGGCCACGCGCACGGGCAGGGTGACCTCGCGACCGCCGGTGAGCTGTCCGAGCCTGCGGGCCAACGAGATCTGGCCGTTGCGGCGCTGATCGAACGGGGTTCCCACCGCGGTGACCGACCCGATCGGCAGGTCGGCGTGCCCGGCGGCTGTGAGCACGCTGATGGTGCCGCCGAACGACCAGCCGATCAGCTCGACGGGGGAGTGCTCGTTGTCCGCGCTGACCGCCTCGATCGCCGTCGGCACGATGTCGTCGACCCACTCCTCGAAGCCGAGATCGCGGTCCGCGTAGGTGATCTCGCCGTAGTCGAGTACATAGACCTCGCGCCCCAGGTCGAGCAGGAATCGGACCAGGCTCTGGCTGGGCCGCATGTCGTAGCAGGAAATCGTCACCGCCAGCGGCGGCACGAGCAGCACGGGATCACCGGTGGCGGGGGTGGAACGGCGGTAGCGCAGCAGCCTGCGGTGCGGTTGGTCGTAGACGATGTCCGACGGCGTCGGCGCGTACGGCTCGACACCGTCACCGAAGAGCGCGACCACGTTGCGCAGTGCAACCGACAGGGGGCCCATGTAATTCTCCGGAACGTCGAGACGGCGGGAGAAAACTAGCTGTAACTCCCTGTAGCACCTTATCTGCTCCCGTGGAGTCGTCCGAATCCGCAGGTGAACCGCCGCTCAGTGGTACCCCGAACAACGTCGACGCCCCGTTCGAGCACCTGTCGAACGGGGCGTAGTGCTGTGCTCGCACGGCAGCGGTGACCGCTGCCGTCCACGGCGTGGGTCAGGGTTTGCGGGCGACCGCGCCGTAGGCCGAAATCGGGAGGACCTGGCCTACCTCGGTGGTCTCCGGGCGCCACTGGGTGATCGAGACGACGCCCGGTTCGACTACTTCCAGACCGTCGAAGACGCCGCGGATCTGGGCCTGCGGGCGCGGGACATACGGTGTGCCGCCGGTGCCGGTGTAGTTCTCGCACAGGGTGACGTAGGCCTGGCTGTCGTCGGTGCCGTCCCAATAGATCAGGTGGCTGCCCGACGGCACCGCGCCGATGACGGTGTGCACGATGCGCAGCAGGTCGTCGTAGGTTTGGGCGTGTCCGAGAACTCCCATGAACATCACGGCGATCGGCTCGTTGAAGTTCAGCACGTTGCGCGCGTCGGCGACGATCTGTTCGGGGTTGTGGAAGTCGGCGTCGATGTAGGTGGTGACGCCTTCGTCGGTGGTGCTGGTGAGCAGTGCGCGCGCGTGGGTGAGCACCAGCGGGTCGTTGTCCACGTAGACCACTTTGGCCTCCGGGGTGACGCCCTGGGCGACCTCGTGGGTGTTCTGCATCGTGGGCAGGCCGGTGCCGATGTCGAGGAACTGCTTGATCCCGCGTTCCTTCGCCAGAAAGCGGACGGCCCTGATCAGGAACTGTCGGGACTGCACGGCCATGGTCGAGATATCCGGGTCGACCGCCAGTCCCGCGTCGCCGGCGATCTTGTCGATCTCGTAGTGGTCCTTACCGCCCATCCAGTAGTTCCAGATCCGCGCGGAGTGGGGGATGTCGGTCCTGATCACGGGTGTCTGCACGTCGGCCATAACCTTGCTCCTCTGCAACTTTGACGGTGGCGCGCCCCACCCAGGGGAGAACCACCAGCGACATAGCATCTGATCTGTTTGCGACAGTACAAGATTCATGCCGAAACGGTCGGTCCAATCCGTCGATCCCTCGGCTGCGTTCATCGGCGGAAATCGGGTAAAGCCGTCACATGACGACACTGCGCAGAAATGCTGTGGCCACCGTGCTCACCGCGGCGGCGATCACCCTGCTCGGCACCGGTTGTGACCAGGTGGAGAAGGCGGTCAACAAGGGCGGCGATACCCCCTGTAGCGAGTACACCGCCCAGAGCTCGGACGACAGACGGACGACGGTGACCAAGTTCCTCGAACAGGAGCGTGGTGACGATGCGAAGCCGGATGCGAGCCAGATCGATCTGTCCGTCGCCGCCATCGATCTGATGTGCGGGGCGCAGGCCAACCCGGACACCCCCATCCGGGAAGCCGATCTGACGGGGGTGCTCGTGCCCAAGTGACCCCGCCGCAGGTCGCTGGGTATCCCCTCCTGGAGCGACGATAGCCTCGAACTCACCGCGTGCCCGGCATTTCAAATGTTCACTGCGACGGACACGTTCGGCCGGTAGCATCGCTAACGGACCGTAAGGTCTAGTCCAGCAAGATGTTTCGTTGCGATCGCGGAGAACCGGGGTCCGCGGGGCACCGGTGATCGAGAGGTTTCGCAGTGGAAACGGTGACGAATCGGGTCGTAATGGATCCGACTGGGCAAGATATTCAGGGCGAGATCGTCGAGATCAGGGCACACGGTCCCGCCACCAGGGTCGAGTTGCCGGGCGGGGTGCAGGCATGGTCGATCACCGATGCCGCGCTGCTGGAGAAGCTGCTCGTCGATCCCCGGGTGTCCAAGGACGCGAGCCAGCACTGGCCCGCCTTCGTCGCCGGTGAGATCCCCCCGGACTGGCCTCTGTACCTGTGGGTTTCGGCGCCGAACATGTTCACCGCCTACGGTACCGAGCACCGCAGGCTGCGCAAGCTGGTGGCGCCCGCCTTCACCGCGCGGCGCACCGAGGCCATGCGCGCACAGGTCGAGCGCATCACCAACGAACTGCTCGACGAGCTGGCACGGACCCCAGCCGGTCAGACAGTGGACCTGCGCGAGCAGTTCGCCTACCCGCTGCCGATCCAGGTGATCTCGGAACTGATGGGCGTGCCCGAGTCACTGAACCCCGGCCTGCGCACGTGCGTCGACGGCATCTTCGACACCACGCTCACCCCGGAGCAGTCGCAGGCCAACTACATGGAGATGTACCGGATCCTCGGTGAACTGGTGGCGCTGCGGCGCGAGCAGCCCGGCGACGACATTACCAGCCTGCTGATCGTCCAGCGCGACGAGGACGAGGGCCAGCTCACCGAGGAAGAGCTCGTCGCCACGCTGCTGCTGGTGATCTCGGCGGGTCACGAGACCACCGTGAATCTGCTCGACCAGGCCATCACCGCGCTGCTCACCCGGCCCGATGTGCTCGACGGCCTGCGCGCGGGCACGATCACCTGGCCCGACCTGGTCGAGGAGACGCTGCGATTCGAGTCGCCGGTCGCGCACCTGCCGTTGCGTTTCGCGGTGGACGATATCGACATCGACGGTGTGCGGATCGCCAAGGGCGACCCGATTCTGGCGAGCTACGCCGCGGCCGCGCGCGATCCGAAGCTGCACGGCGAGACCGCCGACGAGTTCGACCCCAACCGGGAAAAGCAGTCGCACATGGCATTCGGCTACGGGGCGCATCACTGCCTCGGCGCGCCGCTGGCTCGCATGGAGGCCCTGGTGTCGCTGCCCGCCCTGTTCGAACGGTTCACCGACCTCAGGTTGGCTGCTCCCGTGGCCGACCTCGGCACGGTGCCCAGCTTCATCTCCAACGGTCACCGCCACCTGCCTGCCTACATTCACGGCGGATAGCGTCGAACGTGCTCGGCCGACCCGTTCGGTCGGCCGAGCACGGTGATCAGAGTCCGGGTACCACGAGGGGGGCGGTGCTCGGGAACATCACCGGCAGGCCCGCCAACGCCCGGTGGAAAGGCCCTGGCCGCCAGACCAATTCCTCCGCCGGGACCGCCAGCTCGAGTTCCGGCAACGCGTCGAGGAGCTGGTCGATGGCCTCCTGGGCGATCAGATAGGCCGGGGACTTCGCCGGGCAGCCGTGCGGGCCGGTGCTCCACGCCAGATGCGCGCGGTTGTCGAGGAAATCGCCGGTCCCGATCGCGGGATCGTTGTTGCACGCGGCCATGCTGATGACGACCGGCTGATGCGCGGGCAGCCACACATCGTCGACCAGGATCGGCTGACGCGGATACGTGGTGCAGAAATTGGCCATCGGCGGGTCGGTGTAGAGCACCTCGTCGAGAGCGTCGCGCGTGGACAGGCTGCCGCCGAGCAGGCTGCCCGCGAAACGCTGATCGGTGAGCATCAGCCGCACCGTATTGAGAATCAGATTGAGCATCGGCTCGATCCCCGCGCCGTACAGTGTGAGCACCTGGTTCATCAACTCTTCGTCGGTGAGCCGCTGCGGATGCTGCACCAACCGGGTCGTCACATCGTCGCCGGGTTCGCTCTGCTTGAGCCGCACCAGGTCGTAGAGCGCGTCTTCCATCATCTGCGTGCCGGTGGCCGCGGTGTCGCCGCCCTCGAACATCTGCGCCATTCCGGTCGCGACCCGCCCGCCGATGTCGGCCGGCACGCCGAGCATCGCGTTGATGGTGGCGAAGATGACGGGAAAGGCGTATTGGCTCAACAGGTCCGCGCTGCCGTCGGCGCAGAAGGAGTTGATCACCGGCATCGCGATCTGCTCGACGGTGCGATGCAGCTGGTACAGGTCGACCCCCGCCAGACCCGCGACGGTGACCTGCCGGTGGCGCGTGTGCTCCGCGCCCGCGGTGCGAATCGCGTTGGGGCGGTAGCGCATCATCGGAAGCACCGGGCAGTCGGCGGGGATGTCGCGCTGCCACATCTTCGGGTCGGCGGGAAAATGGTCGGGATCGTTGAGAATCTGCACCGCGGTGCGATAGCCGATCACCAGGGTGGCCGGTACCCCGGGCACCAGCTCGACCGGCACCAGCGAACCGAAGCGCTGCCGCATATCGCGGTAGGTGCTCTGCGGGTCGGCCGCGAATTCCGGCGAGTACAGTGGCACCCGATCCTGGCCGCTGCGCGAGTCCGGCGAAACATCCAGTGTCACAGCGAGTACTCCTGAGTCGAGGATCGGTGCCTCGGCGACGCGCCGAGTTCGTGGCCGACCCTGGCGGCCAGCTCGTTCATGCGATGGGCGATGAGCGCGAGGTCCACATCGCCGGTCGTGGCGACCCCGAGCAGGGTACCCGCGCCCGCGGCCGTGATCAGGACCATGCCCTCGTCGTACTCGGTCATGTTCTGGCGCACTGTGTTCGCGAGTCCACCACAGAACTCACCGAGCACCTTGCCCAGCGAACGCAGCCCGCACGCGGCGGCCGCGAAACGCTCCGCGTCATCGGTGGAGATTGCGCCGGAGTGCGCCACGCGTAGGCCGTCCTCGGATAACAACACCGCGAAGCGGACGCCGTCCAGAGCCAGGTCGTCCAGCAGCCACGCGAGGCGGTTGGTGCTGTTCGCGATCGGAGTACTCATCAGCTGTCGTGCCCTTTCGTCGAGCGTGCGGCCGCGGCGCGACCGTGTCTGGAGCCGCTGTGCCAGGCCGCCGCGAGCTCGGGGCGGGCCAGTACCTCGCCGGTGTCGACGCGCTCGTCGGCCGGGGCGACGGTGCGGCGCGTGCGTTTGGGCAGCCCGCCGGTGGTGCGGTCGAGCTCGGCCACGTCCAGCTCGGGCGCCGACGCGCTGATCTCGGAAACGGGTGGTGGCGGTGCTACCGGTTCGGGCGCCTCGGCATGCTTGGGGCGGTGCGCCTCGGTGGCCGTGACGAGCAGGGCGGCGGGAACGAACACCATCGCCCTGGTGCCGCCGTAGATATTGGGCCCGTCGACATAGGCGGCGAAGCCGTAGCGGCGCGCGAGCGCGGCGACACCGGGGAACCCCACCCGAGGGGACGGGCCGAGCGCGTTGATGTCGACGACGCGCTCACCCGAGAGCACCTGGCGGGCCTCCTCCATCTGTTCGCGGCTCATCCGCACACCCGCGTCGTCGATGATCACGGTGACGCCATGGTGGCCCTGCTGGTAGGAGATGTCGACGAACGACGACGGCGGCGAGTAGCGCAGCGCGTTGTCGAGCAGGGTCGCGACCGTGTGCACCAGCGGTTCGACCGCCCGGCTCATGACCACGAGATCGCAGTTGCCCGTGCGCACGCGCAGATAGTCGCGCACGCGGCCGGTGGCGCCGCCCACCACGTCGCCGACGGTCTGCTGCGGCCAGCGCCTGCCGGGCAGCCCGCCGGAGACGATGACGTAGGCCTGCGCCTGGCGGATCATCTGCTGGACCGTGTGATCGATGCGGGTCAGCGTCGCGTAGACCTCGTCGTTGCGGTTCTCCCGCAGTGCGTTGCTCACGACCTGGCCGACGTCGGCGCCGAGACTCACCACGGTGGTGCCGAAGGCGCGGACCGCGTTGCTGGTGGCGGACCGCGCGTCGGCGGAGACCTGGGCGCGCGTCTGTTCCTGTGCCGCCTCGACCTGCGCGGCGGTGCGTTCATCGGCGGCCCGCTCGGCCAGTACTGTCTCGTGTTCTCGCGCACGCAGTTCCTCGGCGTGGGCGAGCGACAGCTGTTTCATCGCCGCGTCTTTGGCGTGGAGATCGCGCTCGGCCACCACCAGGCGGCGGCGGATCTGACGTTCGTTGCGCAGGGCCTGTAGCGCGACAGCGACCGCGCCGAGCAGGACCAGTGTTGCTAGGGAGAACAAGAAGACCGCGAGCGTCGGAGTCATCGGTTCCTTTGTCGTTTGTACCGACCGAAGAGCCGTGGTGGCCGGGTCCTCGCCGGTCTCTCCGACGAGACTTCTCGCCGACGCCCTGCCCTCACGAGAGCTGCGCCGCACCACAATTCGGCACCGCGCGTGAGTTCGGTCGATTCCGGGCTCGCTGCCCGGCGTTTCGGCGATGCCGGACACGTTAGCAGTGCGAATTGCCGAGTGCACCAAAGGGGTTGCCGCAGAACGTGACTCGCATTGTGGTGTAGGGCTCGTGAATTGATACCGGCGGTTCACCCTCGCCGTGTACGGTTGAACACATACAGGTCGGCCGTGACCAGCGGCGACCAACGCGTCGTCGCCGCACTCGGCCCCGAGTCACCGGCTCTCATTCCTTACCCTCGTCTGCCGCAGCGGCGCCGTCGATCGATCCGAGGAAGAGCCCTGCATGACCAGCGATCTCGACGACGACCCGCCCGACATGACACCCGCCGACCCCGAGGAAGAAGACCCGACCGTCCACTGGCCCGAACCGAGCCCGCTGCAATCGTGGTGGACAGACATCATGGGCGCGAAGAAACCACGCCGTTTCGGCCAGCAGAGCTGACTCAGCCGATATGACCCCCAGGGCCGCACCGTCACCGGTGCGGCCCTTGTCGTGTTCGAGCTGTATTCCCCGGGGTATTGACCTGGACGCCGTGTCCAACATAAATTACATGGACACCGTGTCTCAGGTATCCGGGACACACGGCACACGGGAGTGCGTACATGACACAGAAGGTGTTCGTCGTCGGCGTCGGCATGACGAAGTTCGAGAAGCCGGGTTCGCTGGAGTGGGACTATCCGGAAATGGCCCGCGAGGCCGGGACCAAGGCGCTCGCCGATGCCGGTATCGACTACGCCCAGGTCGAGCAGGCCTACGTCGGCTATGTGTACGGCGAGTCCACCTCGGGCCAGCGCGCCGTCTACGAGCTGGGCCTGACCGGCATTCCGGTGATCAACGTCAATAACAACTGTTCCACCGGTTCGACCGCGCTCTACCTCGCGGCGCAGGCGATTCGCGGCGGCCTCGCCGAGTGCACGCTCGCACTGGGCTTCGAGAAGATGCAGAAGGGCTCCCTCGGTTCGACCTACGACGACCGTGAGCAGCCGATGATGAAGCACCTGCTGGCGCTGGCCGAACTGCAGGAGTTCGCCATGCCACCCGCGCCGTACATGTTCGGCGCCGCGGGCAAGGAGCACATGGAGCTCTACGGCACCACTGCCGAGCAGTTCGCCAAGATCGGCGTCAAGAACCACAAGCACTCGGTGAACAACCCGTACGCGCAGTTCCAGAAGGAATACAGCCTGGAAGAAGTGCTGGACGCCAAGCAGATCTACGGTCCGCTCACCAAGCTGCAGTGCTCGCCGACCTCCGACGGCTCCGGCGCCGTGATCCTGGCCAACGAGGACTTCGTCGACCGGCACAATCTGGCCGACCGCGCGGTCGAGATCGTCGGGCAGGCCATGGTCACCGACCTGCAGACCACCTTCTCCACCAACAGCGCGATCAACCTCGTCGGCGCCGACATGTCGCGCACCGCGGCGCGCAAGGTCTACGAGCAGGCCGGGATCGGCCCCGCTGACATCGACGTCATCGAACTGCACGACTGCTTCTCCACCAACGAACTGCTGACCTACGAGGCCCTCGGCCTGTGCGCACCGGGTGAGGGCGGTCGGCTCGTCGACGACAACGCCACCACCTACGGCGGCCAGTGGGTCGTCAACCCGTCGGGCGGTCTGATCTCCAAGGGACATCCCCTCGGGGCGACCGGGCTGGCCCAGTGCAGCGAACTCACCTGGCAGCTGCGCGGCGACGCCGACGCCCGTCAGGTCGCGGACGCGCGTATCGCCCTGCAACACAACATCGGTCTCGGTGGCGCGGTCGTGGTGACCGCCTATCGCCCCGCCGTCCGCTGAACTTCTTCCACCGAATCACACCAGGAGAAAACCCATGGCATCTGTATCCGTTTCCACCGCACTTCCCGTCGCCCCCGAGCTGGCGTGGGCCCGTCTGAGCGATCTCGCCAACTGGGAGGAATGGCTGACCATCCACCAGGGCTGGCGCGGCGATCTGCCCGCCGAGCTCGCCGCGGGCTCGCGTTTCACCGAGGTCGTGTCGGTGATGAACATGGCCAACAAGATCGAGTGGACCGTCGCCGAGGTCGTCCCGAACTCGTTCCTGCGCATCACCGGCGCCGGAATGGCCGGTGTCACCATCGAATTCGCGCTGAAGGTGGAGGCCACCGAGACGGGCTCGGAGGCCGCGTTCGACGCGAGCTTCAAGGGCGCGATGATCGTGGGCCCGATCGGCAAGGCCGTGGCCAAGCACGCCGAAGCCGATCTGAAGGAGTCGATGGAGAAGTTCACCGCGCTCGTCGGCTCGGCCGCATGACCACCTCGGAATCGGCCGGAGTCGTCTTCGACGGCTCCGGCCTGGGGGAGTGGACCGACGAGGAGCGATTCTCGGTCACCGCCGAGCGGATCGCGCAGTACGCCGCGGCGACCAATGATCCGATCGCCGCGCACCTGTCGGGCGAGATCGCGCCGCCGGTGTTCGCGGTGGTGCCGGTCTTCACCTCGATGGCGCCGGCCGCGCTGTCGGTCGCGCCGGTGGAGCTGCTGATGAAGCTGGTCCACGGCGAGCAGGACTTCCTCTTCCATCGGCCGATCCGGGCCGGTGACGAGCTGGTGGTACGGGCCAAGCCGATCGGCTACGTGGGCCGACCCAACGGTTCGACGGTGGTCATCTATGCCGAAACCCGGGACGCGGCAGGCGAACTCGTCAACGAGCAGTGGATGACCGCGTTCTTCCGCAAGGTCGACGCGGGCCCCGGTGAAGGCGAACTCGCGCCCGCACACCGGATCACCGACGAGGACCGGGCCGCTGATCCGTCCGCGAAGGTCACCGCCCACATCGACGACGACCAGACCTTCCGCTATTCCCCGGCTTCGGGTGACCCGATGCCGATCCACCTCGACGACGAGATCGCCCGCATGGCAGGGCTTCCCGGCATCATCAACCACGGTCTGTGCACCATGGCGTTCACCTCGTGGGCCGCGCTGACCGAACTCGCCGACGGCGACACCGCGCGCCTGCGCAGGCTCGCCGTGCGTTTCGCCAAGCCGGTGCTGCCCGGCCAGGACATCACCAGCACCTTCTGGCCCACCGAATCCGATGATCCCGGCGTGCGGGCCTACGCCTTCGAGACCGAAGCCGCGGGCCAGATCGCGATCACCGACGGCCGCGTCGAAATCAACTAGGAGACAAGACTCATGGGAAAACTCGACGGTCGCGTCGCGGTCATCACCGGTGCCGGTCGCGGCATCGGCCGCGAACACGCGCTGCTGTTCGCTCGCGAAGGCGCGAAGGTCGTGGTCAATGACCTCGGCGGCGCCAACGACGGCACCGGCACCGACGCGGGCCCGGCCCAGCAGGTGGTCGACGAGATCGTCGCCGCCGGCGGAACCGCGGTCGCCAACACCGACAACATCGCCACCTGGGACGGCGCGAAAGCGCTGGTCGACCAGGCGATCAGCGAGTACGGCACCCTCGACATCGTGGTGAACAACGCGGGCATCCTGCGCGACGCGTTCATCGCGGGCATGGACGAGTCGCAGTGGGACTCGGTCATCGCGGTGCACCTCAAGGGCCACGCAGCCACCCTGCATCACGCCGCCGCGTACTGGAAGGCGCAGTCCAAGGCCGGTACCCCGGTCTCGGCCTCGGTGATCAACACCGCGTCGGCCTCCGGCACGTTCATGCCCAATGCCGGTCAGGGCAACTACGGTGCGGCCAAGGCAGGCATCGCCGCGCTGACACTGGTCGCCGCCGACGAGCTCGAACGCTACGGCGTGCGCGTCAACGCGATCGCCCCGATCGCCCGCACCCGACTGACCCTCGCGACCCCCGGTATGGGCGCGCTGTTCGCCGCCGAGGTGCCCGAGGGCGAGTTCGACGCGTTCGCCCCGGCCAATATCTCCCCGCTGGTCGCCCACCTCGCCGCGGCCGACTGCGCGCTCACCGGCAAGGTGTTCGCCGTGCAGGGCGGTGCGATCGTCGAACTGGCCGGTTGGCACGACGTGCGCACCGTGGAAACCGACGGACCGTGGACCATCGACGAGGTGGCCGCCCAGCTGAAAGAGACCAATTAGCCATGGCGCGCAACAGTTATGAGCTCGGGGTCGGCGTCAGCGAGGACCATCTGGCCCTCGCCGACTCGGTCGCCGGATTCGTCGAGCGAACCGTCACGGCCGATGTCGTTCGTGCCGCGGTCGAGTCCACCGACTCGGGCAAAGTACTGCCGTACTGGGACGCGCTCGTCGCCCAGGATCTGCTGAGCCTGCACATCGCCGAGGACCTCGGCGGTCAGGGGGCCGGTCTGCTCACCCTGGCCGTCGCACTCGAACCACTCGGACGTGGCCTGCACACCGGCCCGTTCGTCCCGACGGTTCTCGCCGGTGCGGTGCTGGCCGCCGCGTCCGGCACACGCGCCGAGGGCACGTCGGAATCGGCCTCCGCACGGCTCGCCGGGCTGGCGGACGGATCGCGCACCGGTGCGGTGGCCTTGACCTCGAACCTCACCGGCACGCTGACCGATGGCACGTTGACCGTCAGCGGAACGGCCGATGGCGTACTCGGGGCACTGTCGGCCGATGTCGTCATCGCGCCGGTCACTGTGGCCGGCGAACAGCGGTGGGTCGTCTTCGAGAACATCGATCTCACGATCAGCGCGCAGGACAGCATCGACGTGCTGCGTGGTTCGGCTCGCCTGCACGCGGATTCGGTCGCGGTCTCGTTCGATGCGGTGCTCGATGTGACGTCGACGCGCGTGCGTTCGGTGGCCGCGGTGGTGCTCGGCGCCGAGGCGGTCGGCGTGATGTCGTGGTGTGTGTCGACCGCGTCGGAATACGCCAAGACCCGGGTGCAATTCGGTCGGCCGATCGGTCAGTTCCAGGGTGTCAAACACAAGTGCGCCCAGATGGGCATCGCGCTGGAGAAGGCGCGCGCCGTGCTGTGGGACGCCGCGTACGCCCTCGATCGCGACGACGACACCGCCGACTACGCGGCGGCCGTCGCCGCGCTGATCATTCCCGACGCCGCGGTACAGGTTGCCCAGGAGTGCATCCAGGTGCACGGCGGCATCGGCTTCACCTGGGAACACGACGCGCACCTGTACTACCGGCGGGCCCTGGCGTTGCGTGGTCAGCTCGGTGCGCGCGACGAACGTGCCGAGGCGGTGGCCGGTTACGCGCTGTCGGGGCTGACCCTGTCCAGTGAGCTGGAACTGCCCGCCGAGGCCGAACAGATCCGTGCCGCGGTCCGGGCCGAACTCGCCGAGATCGCGGCGATCGACGACGAGGACGACCAGCTCGTCGCCCTCGGCGACGGCGGCTGGAACCTCCCGCACCTGCCCCGCACCTACGGCCGCTCGGCCTCCCCGCTCGAGCAGGTGGTGATCGCGCAGGAGATCAAGGCCTCCGGCATCCAGATGCCCCAGCTGCTGATGGGCACCTGGGCAGTCGGCGCGATCGTTCCGCACGGGGACGACCGCCAGAAACAAGAACTGGTCGTGCCGACTTTGCGCGGCGAACTGGTGTGGTGCCAGCTGTTCAGCGAACCGGGCGCGGGCTCGGATCTGGCGAGCCTGACCACCAAGGCCACCAAGGTCGACGGTGGCTGGCGGGTGAGCGGACAGAAGATCTGGACCACGGTCGCGCAGTTCTCCGACTGGGCGATGCTGATCGCGCGCACCAGCCCCGACAAGCCCAAACACGAAGGCATCACCTACTTCGTGCTCGATATGTCCTCGCCCGGGATCACGGTGCGCCCGCTGCGGGAGATGACCGGATCGGCACTGTTCAACGAGGTGTTCCTCGACGAGGTGTTCATTCCGGACGAGAACGTGGTCGGCGAGGTCGACGACGGCTGGCACGTGGCCCGCACGACCCTCGCCGGTGAGCGGGTGGCGCTGAGTCAGAAGATGGAGGCCTATGCCACCGACACCGACCTGCTGCGTTTCGCGATCGGCCGCGACCTCTCGCCGGTGGCGCGCTACCGGCTCGGCGAACTCATGGCGGAGAGCCGCGCGGTGGACGTGATCAGTTCGCGGGTGGTGCTCAAGCAGCTGTCCGGCATCGACGTGTCCACCACCTCCAGCGTCGGCAAACTGCTGGGAATGGCGCTGGGACAAGCGATTTCGGAGTACGTCGTCGCCGAACTCGGCGTCGCCGGTGTGGTGTCGGTGCCCGGCGAGCGCAGCGACCACGCGATGGAACAGCTGATCGCGGGCCGTGCCACCACCATCTACGGCGGCACCACCGAGGTCCAGCTCAATGTCATCGGTGAACGGATGCTCGGCCTGCCACGGGACGCGGCGGTGAACGGGTGAGTACTCCCGGCTCTCGGACGAGCGGACCGCTCGCTGGTCTGCGGGTGATCGAGATCGCCAGTCTCGCACCGGGTCCCTTCGCGTGCATGGTGCTGGCCGATCTCGGCGCCGAGGTGATCCGCGTGGATCGGGTCGGTGACTCGGCGGGGCTGCTCGCCCCGTCGGGTGTGCTCGACCGCGGCCGCGCCTCCATCGCGGTGGACCTGAAATCGACCGAGGGCCGGGAGATCGTGCTTCGCCTGGCCGAAACCGCCGACATTCTCGTCGAAGGGTTCCGGCCGGGCGTAGCCGAACGCATGGGCATCGGGCCCGACGACTGCGCCGCCCGCAATCCCGGACTGATCTACGGCCGGATGACCGGGTGGGGCCAGGACGGACCGCTGGCCGACGCCGCCGGTCACGACATCAACTACATCGGTGTCGCCGGCGCGCTGGATCTGCTCGGCCGGGCCGGACAGAATCCGACTCCGCCGGTGAACCTGCTCGGCGACTTCGGCGGCGGCGGAATGCTGCTCGTCGTCGGTGTGCTCGCCGCGCTGCAGGAACGGACGCGATCGGGCCTCGGCCAGGTGGTCGACGCCGCGATGGTCGACGGCGCGGCCCTGTTGACGGCGTTCGTGCACGGCATGCACGCCGCGGGTCTGTGGGAAGGCGAACGGGGCGAGAACCTGCTCGACGGCGGCGGCGCCTACTACGACACCTATCGCTGCGCCGACGGCGGATATGTCGCGGTCGGCGCCGTCGAGCCGCACTTCTACGCCGAACTGCTCGACCGACTCGGCTTGGCGTCGGCCGAGTTGCCCGCGCAGTACGACCTCGACAGCGCCGAGGAACTACGCGCGGCGCTGGCCGAGGTGTTCGCCACCAAGTCGCGCGACGAGTGGGCCGCGGTGTTCGCGGACTCGGATGCCTGCGTGTCGCCGGTGCTGTCGCCGTGGCACGCCCACGAGCACCCGCACAACAAAGCCCGTGACGCCTTCGTCGAGGTCGGCGGCATCAGGCAACCCGCACCCGCCCCCCGGTTCGGGCGCACCCCCGCACCGGTGCCGCGCCCGGGCAGCGCCACCGGCGCCGACACCGGCGCGGTATTGCGCGAGCTCGGCTACAGCGACGACGAGACCGACCGTCTGCGCCGCGCCGGAGCGATCGCCTGACAACCACCGATCACCGGTGCCATATGGCTCGACCCGCTGCACTACAGTTCGTCGTTGTATTCGGTAACGGCCCCTCCGGCCCCGATCTGGACTGAGTGGAGGGTGCGACGAAGGAGTACCCGGAGGGAGGGAAGATCGGGGGCCCGAAGGGCCCCGACTCGAGCGCGCCAGCGCTCCAAAAGAACAGGAGGAAAGTGACCGCACAGCGCACCGACGGTAGAGCCAGCCGCTGGGACCGCCACCGCGCCGACCGCCGTGAACTGATCCTCGCCGCCGCCCTCGAGGCCGTGCAGTCGCAGGGCGCCTCGGTCGGCGTCCAGGAGATCGCCGACCTCGCCGGCGTCCCTCGCTCGGTCCTGTATCGCCTGTTCAAGGACCGCCAAGACCTCGACGAACAGCTGCGCACCCGCATCATCGACGACTTGATGGCGGTACTCGCGCCCACCCTGAATCCCGAGGGCACCGTCACCGAGGCGATCGCGCGCTCCGTCGACGCCTATGTGGGCTGGATCGCGACCAACCCGCGTCTGCACTACTTCCTCGGGGCCGGATCCGGTGCCAGCAAGGATCACAACTCACCGATCGTGTCCGGGACCAAGATCGCCATCGCGGGGACCGTGCGCGAGGTGTTCGCGAGCGCATTGCGGGCACAGTCCGCGCCGGAGGCAGTCGCCGAACCGATGGCCTTCGGCCTGGTCAGCTTCGTCGACGGCAGCGTCAACCGGTGGCTGAGCCGGTCGATGCAGCCGATGGACGCCGCCGAACTGTCGTCCTACCTGCAGGTCGCGATCTGGGCGATCATCGACGCCAGTCTGCGCGAGGTCGGCGTCACCCTCGATCCGCAGACGTCGATCGCCGAACTGACGGCGGAGAATTAGATGTAACACGCGGTAGCGTCAACCCTTGTATGGTACCGCTGGTACCACTAAAGTGGGAAGTGGAATCGTACCGAGGAGACACCGATGACGCTGTCCAGCTACCACGAGGTCCTGCAGAGCCTGTCCGAAGGCTCGGTGACCAAACACTTCGATCCCTACGTCGATATCGACTGGGACTCGCCCGAGTTCGCCGTGCACTCCGACGACCCGCGCTGGATCATGCCCGAGGAAGACCCGCTGGGCCGTCACCCCTGGTACAAGGCGCAGCCGGTCGAACGGCAGATCGCGATGGGTCTGTGGCGCCAGGCCGGGATCGCCAAGGTCGGCATCGACTTCGAGCAGCTGCTGATCCGCGGGCTGATGCAGTACCTGACCTCGGTACCCAACGGTGACCCGGAATTCCGCTACGTCACGCACGAGGCCGCCGAAGAGTGCAACCACACGATGATGTTCCAGGAGATGATCAACCGCATCGGCTATCGCGATGTGGTGGGCATGGGCCCCGTCGATCGCACACTCGCCTTGGTCATCTCGCCCGCGGTGAAGTTCTTTCCCGGGTTCTTCTTCACGATGGTCCTCGGTGGCGAGGAGCCGATCGATCATCTGCAGAAGGCGCTGCTGCGCAGCGGCACCGACCTGCATCCGATGGTCCATCGGGTGATGGAGATCCACGTGGCCGAGGAGGCCAGGCACATCTCGTTCGCGCACGAGTATCTGCACCGCAACGTGCCTTCGATGAACCCGGTATCGAAAACCGTGCTGTCGGTGGCCTTCCCGATCACGATGCGGGTGATGCTGGCGATGATCGCGACCCCGCCGAAGCAGTTCGTCGACAAGTTCGGCATTCCCGACGAGGTGATGCGAGACGCGTACTGGCGCAGCCCCGGATCCCGACACATCAAGCGTGACGTGTTCACCGATGTGCGCGCGCTGGCCACCGACATCGGCCTGATGAACCCGGTCGCCAAACGGGTGTGGCGGCTGCTCGGCATCGACGGACCGGTATCGCGCTACCGCAGCGAGCCCGCGCGCAGGCTCGCATGAGGCCCGAAAGCTGGCCGGCGCCCACGAAGGCCGTGCTCCCGGACAAGGATCCGTTCTTCGCGCCCCGGCCCGGATTCGAGAGCCTCGCCGAGGGCACGATCCTGCGTTCGCGACCGGTCGAACTCGCCGCGTTCGGTCTGATCGGGCTGAAGGTCGAGGCGTGGCAGCTGCTGTATCGCACGACCGATCTCAACGGCGTGCCCGAGGCATCCGTCACCACTGTGGTGGCGCCGGTCGGCGGTGTCGCACCCGGTGCGCCCCTGCTGTCTTTCCAGTGCGCGATCGACGCCATCTCGCCGCGCGCTTTTCCCTCCTATTCGTTGCAGCGCGGCTCCCGCGCCATCGGCACGTTCGCGCACGTGGAGCTCCTGTGTTTCGTCGACGCGCTGTCCAAGGGCTGGGCGATCTCGATCCCGGATCACGAGGGCATGCTCGGCGCGTGGGGAGCGCCACGCGAACCGGGCTACCGCGCCCTCGACGGCATCCGCGCCGCGCTGGCCTTCGAACCCGGCGGGCTCGACCCGTCGGCGCAGGTCGGCCTGTGGGGCTACTCCGGCGGCGGGCTGGCCACGGCATGGGCCGCGGAAATGGCGCCGACCTACGCCCCCGAACTCGACATCGTCGGTGCGGTGCTCGGTTCCCCGGTGGGCGATCTGGTCTCGACCTTCCATCGACTCAACGGCGGCCTGCACGCCGGACTGCCGACACTCGTCGTCGCCGCGCTGCGCCGGGTGTATCCGGCGTTCGAGGAGCTCGTCACCACCCATTTCAGCGACGAAGGTCGCGCGGTGCTCGACAAGGCCGCCCAGTCGACGACCGCCGCCGCGGTGATGCGGCTGGCTCGCTACAACGTCGACCGACACAGCGGTACCCCCATCGCCGAGCTCCTCGCGATGGAAGCGATGCTGGCCGTCTTCGCCGATCTCACGCTCGGCGACCGGGCGCCCGCGGTGCCGCTGCTGGTCGTGCAGGCCGTGCACGACCAGATCATCTCGGTGGCCGATATCGACGCGCTCGTGCAGCGCTATCGCGAGCACGGCGCGCACGTGACCTACCTGCGTGACCGGGCCAGCGAACACCTCACCCTGCTTCCGCTGTCGACACCGTTGAGCCTGAACTGGCTCAACGACCGGTTCGCCGGAGTAGCGGTGACGCCGTCGCAAACCCGCACGGTGCGCAGTGTGCTCGCGCTCCCCGCGGGTCGTCGGGGTCTGGGCGCCCTCGCGCTCGCCGCGCTGCGGGTCCTGTTCGGGCGCCCCATCACGGCCTCGACGGCCGGTTACGGCACGGAACGCACGGCGAGCAGGGCTCATCGCGCAGCATGAAGCAAGAACTTACTCACTGGTAAGATATGAAGATTGTGGGTCTGCCGACAGGCAGTGACTGGTGAGGTAAGGGGTTTACCGATGGGGATCGTTGCCGAGCTGCCGCGCGCGGTGCGCAATGTGTGGTCGGTGTCGTTCGGTGGTGGACTCGAGTCCTACCGCCCCGCACCGTCGACGACGGTGTACGACGGGGCGCACCGCCACCTGAAACGCTACGACCGCGCCACGTCGGCGAAGGGTAATCCGGTGCTGCTCGTGCCGCCGCTCGCGGTGACCACAGCGTGCTTCGACCTGCGTCCGGGACAGAGTCTGGTGCGCTATCTGCTCGACCAGGGCAGGCAGCCCTACGTCATCGACTACGGCGAATTCGGTTATGCCGATCGCGATCTCGGTCTCGAGGACTGGACCGACGACATCCTGCCCGAGGCGATCTCGCGAGTCTCCGAAGCGCACGACGGCCGCGGCGTGGACATCATCGGCTGGTCGCTGGGCGGTGTGCTGGCCCTGCTGACGGCGGCCTCCCATGCCGACCTGCCGATCGCCTCGATCACCTGCCTGGCTGCACCGATCGACCAGGCCCGCACCGCGTTCCTGATCCCGCTGCGCCTGGTCGCCAAGGTCACCGGTGGTCGGGAGATGGCCGTGGCGACGAAGGTCATGGGCGGCATCCCGCGGGAATTCGTGCGGCTGGGCTTCCGGATCCAGGCTTTCGACCGCGAGCTCGCCAAACCGATATACCTGGCCCGCAACGCCTTCGACGCCGAGGCGCTGGCCAAGATGGAGGCGACCGACCGATTCATGGCCACCATGCCCGGCTACCCCGGCCGCTCGTACTGGCAGATCTACCGCAGCCTGGTGCTGCGCAACGAACTCGCGAGCGGTTCGATCCGATTGCGGTCGGACCTGGTGATCGAGCTGTCGAAGGTCACCTGCCGGGTATTGCTGGCAGGCAGCCGCAGCGATGTGGTGGTGCCCGCGGCCTCGGTGCGCCGCGGCCTCGAGGTGCTGCCCAACGCCGCCGAGGTGGAATTCGTCGAGGTCAGCGGCGGTCACCTGAGCATGGTGTCGGCAGCCGATACGACCTGGCCCGCGATCGAGGAGTTCCTCAGCCGCTGATCGCCGTACCCGGATCGGCAGAATTTCCGCCCTCCACCAAACCGCGGGCCGGGGCAGCCCGAACCTCTCTACATGCCTCACGTCGACCGTGGGGTGACCCGCACTGCCTCGACAGTGCACCCGGTAGACGAGAGGTTTTGTCAGTGAGAAGAACACGGCGATCGATCCGTACGGCGAGGGTGCACGCGGCGTTGGTGAGCGCGCTGACCCTGGCAGGTCTGGCGCTGCCCGCGAATGTCGCGGTCGCCGCACCCGACGCCGCGCGGGTGGTCTCGGCGGTCGACATCGACGACAGGCGCCAACTGGTGACCGTCTTCTCTCCGGCGATGGACAAACCGATCCCGTTGCAGGTCATCCGTGCTGCCGACACCGCGAACCCGCGGCCGACGATGTACCTGCTCAACGGCTCCCAAGGTGGCCCGAATCAGAGCGGTTGGGACGCGCAGACCGACGCCGTGAGCTTCCTTCGAGACAAGGACGTCAACGTCGTGACCCCGGTCGGGGGCGCCAGCTCCTACTACACCGACTGGGTGCGCGACGACGCCGTGCTCGGTCGCAACAAATGGCAGACGTTCCTCAACGAAGAGTTGCCCTCGGTCATCGAGGGGTTCCTGCGCGCCGACGGAAACCGCACTGTGGTCGGTGTGTCGATGAGCGGCACATCGGTGCTGAATCTGGCGATCGCCAAGCCCGGCTTCTGGAACAGCGTGGCCTCCTACAGCGGGTGCGCGCAGACGTCGGACCCCATCGGCCAGGAGTTCGTCAAGATCACGGTGGAGAACTGGGGCGGCGGCCAGAGCATCGAGAATATGTGGGGACCACGCAACGGCCCGCTGTGGCGAGCCAACGATCCGCTCGTCAACGCGGAAGGACTACGAGGCACCGAGGTCTATCTGAGCACCGGCACCGGCATCCCCGGCGCACCCCACGACACACCGGCCGACCCCCGTGTCCAGGACGGCAGGATCCCGCTCCCCGTTCAGATCGCGTTCGGCGGCCCCATCGAAGCAGCAGTGCACTTCTGCACCGTGAACCTCGCCACCCGACTGCGCGAGTTGAACATTCCGGTCACGCTGGACGAGCGTCCTGTCGGCACACACTCGTGGGGATACTGGGAAGACGACCTGCGATCCTCCTGGCCTTTCCTGGCACAGTCGCTCGGCAGCCGGACCAACTGAGCCGACCGCGTCGACCCTCGTCGCCACTGCCGGGGCGACGAGGGCGACGGTCAGGCCTTCGTGGCGACGACCAGGATGTTCTTTCCGAAGAGCTTGCCGGTGACGACCTGCAGGAGCTTGCTGAGCGGGAACACCACCCGGTCGTAGAGCTTCAGCGCCCGCGTGTTGATCGTGCCGTCGTCGCTGCCCGCGAATTTGTACGCCAAGGTGGCGAAGAAGCCGATCGGGTCGCAGTAACGCGACTCCACGATCTCCAGCCCGGCGTTGCGCAGTATGCGATTGAGCTGGGTCCGGCGGTAACGACGGTAGTGCCCGACCTTCGTGTCCATGGACGTGAACAGCATCTCGAGCGCCGGCACATAGATCACCAGCGTCCCTCCCGGCCGCAACAGCGAGGTGAGGTGTTCCGACGCTTCCTGGTCGTTCTTGATGTGCTCGAAAACGTTGAAAGAATAGATGAGACTGTACAGTTCGGATTCGGACGGCTCGGCCTCGCAATCGACGACCTTGTAGCCCTTCGACAGCAGCAATTTCTGCAACTCGGCGTCGGGTTCGAGACAATCCGGGATGATCCCACGCTCGGCCAACATATCGGCATAGGTGCCTCTACCAGCGCCGAAGTCGAGTATGCGTAGATCTGGCGACGTGACATGTTTATCCACGCAGTCGATCAGAAACTTGTTGTAGTTGACCGCTTCGGTCATCGCCTCCAGGTTGTCGCACCCGGTGTACGCGAATTCGCTGCTGGTCACGCTTGATCCCCTCAATGCATCGATGGGCGGCAATGGCGGTCAGCGTAGTCCGACTACATTGCGGTGCCGCGACATCGGGCAACATTGCCTGCGCGTCTCGGCGGGCGTGCGGCGCGGCCGACGAGGCTGCCCGCCGGAGAAGGGTCCGGATCATGGTGGGAGCTAACTGATTCGGCGCATCGGGAGTGGTGCTCACGCCCGATGCGCCGAACCGGTTTTCCACGGCATCGTCGTTGGTGTGCCGTCAATCCTGCTGATCGAACCGACGGCGATCAGTCATTGTGGTGAGGGCGACCGGACCGGACCAACCGCAGGGCGACTCGCACGTGCCGGTTACCATCGCGGTGGTCGATCCGTCGCTGTAATAGACGGTGTGTGTACTGGCCCGCGCCGGATAGCCGCAGGACGGGCACTTCCCGAAGTAGTCGAGCACCTCGCGAACTCCGGACGCAGCTACCGGTTTCGGCGTCCAAGGCATTGAATCTGTGCGTTCGACTGCACTGTCGCGCAATTCGAGACAAGAGCCTTTCAGTAGTGCTTGGCTCCCGGCGTGCACGGGCTCGCCGAACCTGTCAATGTCGCCACATCACAGATGCCACCGGTCAGGATCTGAAACGGAGTGACGCCGAGCAGGACGATCAATCCGATGATGTCACCTTGCCCGGCCAGTACCGCGGCCGAGTTCGCCGCGGCCGAGCCGGCATCGGCTCCCGATGAGCCTGTCGAGGGTGCGGCTACTGCCGTGCCCGCCGCGGCTCCGACGAGGCCGGCTACTGCGACCGAGGCTGCGGCGATACGAAGGGTGTTGCGCATTTCATGCTCCTTGCTGGGGAGTGGGAACTCCCTGGAAATGGGGTTCGTGGGAGAACTTCGCCGACGGGTCAGCGCGGCGGCTTGCTCATGTCGCGGTTCATCATCGGGAGTTCGATGCTGATCGGCAGGCGCAGTTCGGCCAGATAGATCAGGGCGGCCTTGCGCAGGAATTCGTCGAGGAGCCAGTAGGGATCCTCGAGCGGCGGGACCACGGTGAGCAGGCCCTCGCGCACGGCGATGAACGGACCCCAAGCGACCTGGAGCAGGGGATCCCAGACCGGTTCCCTCGGAATCGCGAGCCCGTCGGCGATCTTGTCGCCGAGCAGGAAACGGGTGAACGCGCCGAGTACCGGCTTGCTCAGAATCGACAGATCGATGTTGGCGCCCAGGCTGAGGAGCCGATCGGCCAGCTTGGCGCCTTCCGGCGTCGGCGCGAGGATGGGATCGAGGATCTGCGACGCTTGGGAATTGGCGTCGGGCCATGACTTGGGGATGTATTCGTCGCGGACACCCAGCAGGTGCGCGGCGACCTGCCAGGAGTGCAGGAACGCGTCCGATTCGTGTGCCGGGATCGGCACCTTCCACGAGTTGAGGTGCTTCATCACGGTAGTCGGCAGGCTGTGCCAGGTGACCATGATGTCGTTCTGGCTGATCGGGATGTCCTCCTCCGCGGAGTGCACCCAGTGCGGGGACTGCGGCAGCAGATGACGCACTGCCGCGTGCACCAGCCGGGTTTTGACGCAGGTGACGATCATTTCCCCGTCAGGGGTGTAGGCATTCGCGCTACCGATGTCATAACCGAGTTTCGCGGTCTTGGTAATGCGGTCTTTGAGGTCGTGGCCGCCCTTGGAGTAGTAGACCGACCGTGCCTCTTTCGGGATGACGGTGCTCATCATGCCGCTGGCGAACCCGTAGAGGACACCGAGATACAGTCCGCGCTTCTTGTTGAACGCGATCGCGGTATCCAACTTGCCTTGATCGGTCCACTGCGGCAGTCGGCGGGCGTACTCCATGAAGTCGCGCAACTCCGTGGGCAAACCGGCAGGCAGTGCCTGACCGTTCCTGGTCCAGGTCCGCAACAGCTCGTTGATCTTGGGGACTTCGCCGCGATCGATGAGTCCGGCGACGAGTTCGTCGGCTTCGGGATCCCATACCGTCAACGGGTCGACACCGGCTCCGGATCCGGCTATCGATCCTTCTGGCGACCACGTCCACGGATCGGCCCGTGCGGTCGCACCCAATCCGATAGCGCCTGCGACGCCGAGCATTCCGCCGGCCTTCAGCGCGTTACGCCTATTGAGACTATCCATGACATGACTCCTCATTGAGCACAATCAGACCTCCAGGCCAGCTCGGGAGCACTCGATGTGCCTCGCCGGGATGGCCTAGAATGTGCAGTAACTTAACAGACGGTCGGCGCGGTGTCCACGTTCTGCGGACTTGCGCCGTGCAGTCACGCGGATTCGACAGGCGTGACACAGTACGGATCTCCCGAAAGAAGGCTCTGACCTGCGTAATTCCCGACCTTTCGGCGGGGGCGCGCACGCGGGAGGGCGGTCGAACCGGCGACCCGCTGCTCCGATCATCGCTTGAAGTATGGTCAGTAACTTAGCCAGAAGGGTCGGGGAGTACTGGATCGCTCGCCTAGGCCGTCGCGTGCAGAATCTCGTCGTCTGTAGCCGATTTTGATTCGCAAACACCGCTGTAAGAGGCGCATGCCGAGCGCGGCGGACCGAAATCGCCGCGTCACCATGGCCGATCTGCGGGCGAGCGGCGATTTCGGCCCGCGACGACAGGTCTCTAGCTGGGAACAGGTAATAACATAGTGCCGTAGACTCGACGATGCGTCTCGCTTTCGGCGCACAAGCACCGTTCCGATCCGAATAGAATCATGATTAACTTGCGGACGTTGTCGCCGACCGTCGGCGACGACGCGCGAGGAGAGTCAAAGATGTCCGCTGTCATCGTCGACGTGATTCGAACACCGCCCGATGAGGGGAAGTTCGGTGGGGGACTGTCGCACGTGCGCCCGGCTCCCCTGCGTGCCGGTGTGCTGGTCGATCGTTCCCGCTCGACGATCGTGGCGTCCCCCGGCGCGGGATCGGCGCATTGATGACGAATCGACGATGCGCCCTGATCACCGGCGGCTCGCGCGGGATCGGCGCCGAGGTCGCGCGGCGCCTGGCCGAACTCGGCTACGATCTCACGCTCGCCGCCCGCGACAAAGCCGTGCTGGACAGCACTGCTGAACAGCTGCGCCACGACCACGGTGTCGACGTGGTGACCGTGATCGCCAATATGAACGATTCCGAGCAGCTACAGCGGCTCGCCGATGTCCACGCCGACCGGTTCGGTCGCCTCGACGTGTTGGTGCACTGCGCGGGTACCGGCACCGCCGGACCGGTAGCGACCATGAGCGCCTCCAGCTACAACCGTATGTTCGACATCAACGTCCGGGGTCCGCTGACCCTGGTGCAGCACTGCCTGCCATTGCTGCGCGAGACGGCGAAGGACAACCCCGGCGCAGGCGCGAAGATCGTTGCGCTGGCCTCGATCACCGGTGTCGCCGGCGAGCCGGGCTTGGCCGCCTATGGGGCCTCGAAGGCAGCCTTGGTGTCCCTCTGCGAAACCATCTCGCTGGAGGAGTCCGCGAACGGTGTCAGCGCGACGGCCATCTCACCCGGCTATGTCGATACCGATATGACGGCGTGGAAGCGCGAGGAGCTCGACCGTGCGGCGATGCTCACCACCGGCGACATCGCGGAACTGGTTTTGGCCATCACTCGTCTGTCCGCCAATGCCGTCGTCCCCAATATCGTCGTATCCCGGTCGGGAGGCCAGCTGTGGCGAGCGTGATCGGCGGCCCGTCGCCGACTCGGGCGGACAGATCGAGCACTGCCCGATGACCGCCACGCGCGGCGACGTGGGGAACATGCACATCTCTGCCCGCGCAGCTCGCGGCGTCGCCCGTGCGGGTCGCCGCGAGGTCGTCATCGACGCCGCGCGTGACGTCTTCGTGAATCACGGTTTCCATGGCGCCAGCATGGAAGAGATCAGCATCAGGGCGCAGGTGAGCAAACCGGTGCTCTACGACCACTTCATGGGCAAGGTGGACCTGTATTCCACTGTGCTGCAACGCTATCTGGACCACATGACCGATGGGATCCGTCACGCGCTCCGCACGACCACGGGGTACGAGAACAAGGTCCGGCGCGTGGTATCAGCCTATTTCGACTTCGTCGACGAAGACGACGGCGCGGGATACACACTCGTCTTCGACACCCCGGTTCCGAGTGAGCCGAGCGTCGAGGGTCGGGTGCGTGTCGCGATGACCGAGTGCGCCGCACTTGTCGGTGCGGAACTCGACGCGGCGGGGATGGATCACTACCGCGCCCGGGCCTGCGCATTCGGTCTCGTCGGTGCCAGCCATCTGGCGGCGCGCTACTGGTTCGACGCCGGTCGCCCGATCCCCAAGATCGACGCAGTCGACACCACCGTTGCCCTGTTCTGGACAGGTCTGTCCGGACTCGGCTAGCGCGAACCGGTGGGGTTTTCGGATCGTCTAGGCCGTGTTCAATAAGTGGGTTGATGCCGCCACGGTGGACGTTTAATCGCCTGTAGCCCTTGGGGTTTGTCGTGTCGATGCCGGGAGATGGGCGAGGTCTCCGGTAGATAGTTTGTTTAGCGTAGTGGCATCGACGCGCGCGGACCTCATCGATGAGCAATGGGCGGCGCTCGAGCCTGTTTTGCCTGTCGGTAAGAAGTCCGGGCGCCCGCCGAAGTGGATGAAACGGCAGCTCATCGATGGGATCCGTTGGCGGACAAGGGTCGGTGCACCATGGCGGGATCGTGCCGTGGCCACCCGATACGACAAACTCGCCGTCCGTTATCTGGCCACTGTTCACATCGCTGCGATCAATATCTGGCTCGGTACCGGCCAATTCTTGAACACGGCCTAATGCATGTTTCATGCATCCAACGCAATATAGACCTCGAAGATGCTGGCATGGGGCTATTTTCGGGAAGATCTGACGCGGCACTGGAACAGACGAGGTGGTCTCCGAAGATGCACACCGGAATTGGTTGGGGGCACTGTGAATTGACCCAGAGTACTTATAACGCGGTTCTGATCGCTCTCGCCCGATGATAAAAAGGTACGGCACTTGCCTCTGCGTATCACTGCAGCGGCTGCACTGCAATTACTGAGGACGTGAGTCGATGAACAACCTGAACAGACGTGACGCATTGAAGGCCGGCGGGATGCTGGCGGGGATCGGGGCGCTGTCCCTGTCGTTGTTCACCGCCCCGCCACGAGCGCAGGCGTGGAGCTGGTCGGCCAGCGGCTCGGTCGCCGGCTCCGGCGACGGGGTCGATCCGATGACCGTGTGGGATCCGGCAGCCGACCAGGTCATAGCCGAGATCCTCGAGAGCGGCCAGGTGCCCGCGATCAACAAGATCCTGGCTACCTGGACCACCAACAACCAGCCCACGCCGTCGGGCCTGCCCCCGAATCTGACCGCCTTCATCGAGCAGGCGCGCCAGTTGCCGGCCTGGACCGATCAGTCGAAACTGACTGCGGCGGACGACTTCAACTCCAAGCAGGGCCCGTTCATCGGCACCGCTTACGGGTTCGGGGCCGGCCTGTTGGCGACCGTGATCCCGCACGAGTCACGCGCCGTGTACTACTCCAAGGGCGGCGCTGATCTCCAGGATCGCATCGCCAAGACCGCCAAGCTCGGCTACGACCTCATGGCCCAGCAGCCGTTCGGGCCCAACGGTCATCTGATCGTGACCTGCGTCAAGACGCGCATGGTGCACGCGGCGGTGCGGCACCTGCTGCCCACATCGGCGCCGTGGCTGCAGGTGGCGACCGAGTCTCCCAAGATTCCGATCAGTCAGAACGACATCCTGGTCACCTGGCACAGCCTACCGACCACCATCATGCAGAAGCTGAAGGCCTGGAAGGTACCCGTAACCGACGCCCAGTCGGCCGGCTTGCTGCACTCATGGCAGGTGACCGCGCACCTGCTCGGCGTACAGGACCAGTACATCCCCGCGACGTGGGACTCCGCGAACGCTCAGTCCAAGCAGGTGCTGGACCCGGTTCTGGGCCCCACGCCCGAGGGCACCAAGATCGCCGACCACCTCCTCACCATCGGGCCGGTACTGGCTGCTACCAGTTTTATCACCAAGCCGATGCTCGCCTCGTTCACCAAGTTCGTGCTCGGTGCCCAGGTAGCCAAATGGCTCAATCTGAAGACCGACGGGATCTGGGACGGCATCTTCGCGACGTTGTGGGGGCCGTTCGTCCAGCTCTACCAACTCGGCAGGATCGTCCCTGGTGTCGACGCGATCTACTTCCAATTGACCGAGTTCATCAAGGTAGCCGCGCTGTTGTACCTCAATAGCGGCGGTCTCAAACTGGAGCTCCCGATCCCCACCACCAACAACCCGTCGATCACCGGCACACCGCCCGCCACCACCACCCCATACGCTACGACGACTACGACACCGCCCACTACGACAGCACCCGCGACGACGACACCTCACAGCTAGCCTCGCCCAGCCACGCCAATTGAGCTGTTGTAGTCCTCGAATGGCGAAAGGCGCTCCGAACTAAAATGATTCGACTTGTCTAAGGTTGGATCAGCAGTTCGAGGAGCGCCTTTCTGGTGAGAAAGTCTACGTGGTGATACCCGCCGCTGAGAGTTGACGGGAACGGATCGCAGGTGGTGGCCCCACGCTGGCGCGGTCGCGTTGCTGCGGACCGCGGGAATCGGCCTCTCCGGTCCGAAGCTCATCAGAATTGCCGGTTCCAACGTGGTGATGCTCGATGTTCAAACCTGGATTCATACGCAGAAGGCGATCATCTGGGTGTGGCCCTGCCGGTCGATCAGTCCCCGGAGGTCACCGGATTCAGCATCGGAACGAGAAATTGTCGAGCGATCGTGGCAAGTTGAGCATCGTTGTCGAGGTCGACGACATGGCTGGGGATCGCCACGAAGGAGGCGCAGACCCTAACCATCAGTTCGGCTACCAGATCGGCGTCTACTCGGCTGTGAACATTGCCGACAGCTTGCTCACGGCGAAGCTGACCGGCGACGAATTTCTGGACTGCGGCGATGTTTCGACCTCCGTCACCGATCATCGAGCTCGCAAGTCGGTCTGGCTCGACGGCGATCATGCCATCGATGAGGGGGTTGTGCCGAATAGCGCGTAGCGAGCTCACGAACCCAAGTACGAGCCGATCAGCGACTGTCTCCGCGTGCTCGATATCGAGAAGAAACTGGCTGAAATATCGCCTGTACTCCCGCAATAGCACCTGCTCGACCAGTACGTCCTTTGTGGCGAACCGTCGGTAAACCGTGATACGCGAGAGATGGGCCCGCCTGGCCACGTCCTCCATCGTGGAACGTTGGATACCCATCCGGCAAAACTGTTCGTAGGCAGAATCCAGGAGTCGCGCGCGGATTTCGTCCACATCGGCAACATCGTCGACCGCCTCGAGGTACGCGCGTTCGAGAAGAGACGTCTGTTCCGAGGTCCTCGGTCCGGTCGGCAGAACGGGTTCCACAATCTTCCTCCTGGCGCGGTTACTCCTTCGTCACAGTGGCCTCTGTGTGGAGTCACATCCTCCTTTTATAGCAGACTCGGGCCACCGTGTGTTCCTATTGAGATACGCAGTCACGCAATCGGTTTCAGTACATCTCGAGATGCATTTCAGTCTTGAGGAGGAACATAATATGGACAAACTCAGTAGGCGAGATGCTTTCAAGTTGGGCGGCGTTGGGGGCTGTAGGAGCACTGGCCGTGGCGTTGCAGACTCGCGCGGAGCCTTGGACGTGGTCACCCGAAGTGTCGGTTTACCTGCGCGCCGGGAGCATACGAATCTCGGGCCGGAATCAAATTGATTCCGGGCCCGAACCCTGCAAGTTTCGGAGGCAATCATGGGTCAGTTCAGCGTGTGGCATTGGGCGATCGTCGCAGCGGTCTTCCTACTGTTCTTCGGTGCCAAGCGGATGCCGGACGCGGCTCGCGGCCTGGGGCGTTCCCTACGCATCTTCAAGAGCGAGGTCAGCCAGATGCAGTCCGAGACAGACAGTTCCACACACGACACCCCAGCTCAACAAACCGCGAAAGTGTTGCCGCCGACCCAGTCGTCGGCACCCGCGGGCAGCGAACGAGTGTTTCTGTCGAAATCGCACTGAGCGTCGTTCCGGTACCGAAGTGAGCCGGCGCTCACTTCGGGCACGCGATATCGCCCACCGGGTGACACCTTTGAGGTCTGACATACCATGCGAAATCTATTCCATCGCGGCCGCAGCGCACGTCGGGCGAATCCAGACGGCACCATGTCGATCGTTCAACACCTGCAGGAGTTGCGCACTCGACTGTTGATCTCGGTAGCCGCGATCCTGGTCACGACGGCGTTCGGGGTCTATTGGTATGCGTATTCGGTCCTCGGACTCCAGAGCCTGGGTGATGTGCTGCTCGGACCGTATTGCTCACTCGATCCGTCTGCACGGGCAACGCTGACCCCGGACGGTTCCTGTCGGCTACTCGCGACCGGTCCGTTCGAACAATTTATGCTCCGCCTGAAAGTTGGATTCACCGCAGGGGTGGTGCTCGCCGCGCCGATGTGGCTGTACCAGTTGTGGATGTTCATCACGCCGGGCATGCATTCTAAGGAGCGTAAGTATGCGGTCGGATTCGTCGCTGCTGGCTCCGTGTTGTTCACTATGGGCGCGGTGCTGGCGTACCTCGTCGTCGCCCGTGCGCTGAGTTTCTTGCTCGAGATCGGAAACAACGCACAGATCACGGCTTTGAGCGGTTCGGAATATTTCAGCTTCATCATCCAGTTGCTGATCATCTTCGGAGTCAGTTTTGAAACGCCGGTCATCATCATCGGATTGAACGTTATCGGGGTGCTCACCTACGAGCAACTGAAGGCGTGGCGACGCGGAATCATCTTCGGCCTCTTCGTCTTCGCCGCAGTGGCAACCCCGCAGGATCCGATCTCGATGCTCGTGCTCGCCGCCGCATTGACCGTGTTGTTCGAAGCAGCGGTACAGTTCGCTCGAATCAAGGACAGCAGACGCGCGCGGCGCGAGATCGACGAGGGTTACGCTGCGCTCGATGATGAAGAAGCTTCGGCCCTCGGTGCCGCCGATCCGATCGACCTGCCGAATCATCGGTGAAGTCACCGGAGAAGGTCACGCGATCGGTGCGCGATATTTCGATCCGCTCCGATGACCGATGATCCCGCTGAAATCGGCTGGCCGATCACCAACGGTTCCCTTGCCCTGGGCCACCAGCCGGAAATCAGTGGCGGCGGCGGTCGAGTTGGTGATGGCGGCAACGGGTGGGCCGTTCCCGCAGTGCAGGCGACGAGCAGACCAGGACTGGTCTGCACCCGACAGTGACTTTGCAACCCGTTGGCAGATTGACGCGTTGGCGGAGTCAGACCGCGCCCTCCTTGGCCAGTCGCTCAGCCGGCGATCATTCGCCGACGGGCTGCCGGTGCTCGGCCGGGACGCAGGGGGCCTGTGCAGTCGCCCGTTCTGCGCCGACCTGTTCGAGGGTCGGATACCGGCATCGGGTAGGAAGACATCAGCAGCCGACGTCAACGACCACCTCGTGCTGCCCGAACCACTCGATCGAGTACGACCGTTACGAGGACGCCCCGGCCGACCACGCGAGAAGATCACGACCCTGATCGCGGACAAGGGCTACGACTACCCCCGGGTCTACGACGAACTCGAACAACGACGGATCACCGCCTATATCCCACGCCGCGGCACCCGCGACAAGGTGACCGCCGGCCGCTGGATCGTCGAGCACACACTGGCCCTACTGCACCGATACCGGCGTTTGGCCGTCCGTTGGGAACGTCGCACCGACATCCATCAAGGATTTCTCGACCTCGCTGCTGCGCTGATCTGCTGGCGACGACTCAGCAATCGAACTTGATAGGAGCTCTAGGTGTCCGCAGGGCGCAACGAGGTTCGACGCCGGTGCCTGGCGCGTTCCAATGCCGTCATTCCACCCCAGATCCCATGCGTCTCACCGGCTTCGATCGCGTAGGAGCGGCAATGGGTGAGCACCGGGCACGCCCGGCAGATCTTCTTGGCGTGCAGGACCTGGGTGCGGACTGATCCGAGGCGGTCTTCGGTGCTCGGAAAGAACAGCTCCTGGTCCATCTGCCTGCACCGGGCAGTCAACTGCCAGTCCCATGCTGCGGCTGTCGGCCCAGGGAGAACGACACGCGCACTGCGATCAGGTCGTCGAGTATCGGCAGCCATCGGTGTTCTCCTGGTGATCGTAAGTCGGAATTGTCGAGTGCGCCCTGACGCCGGATTCGGAAGTCGACCGTATTCACGCTTCGTTATCGATGAAGGCCGCGACAAGGTGGTCGGTCGATATCGGCGAGCGAGCTGCGCAGCGGTCGGCTAGATCGTCCGGCATGGCCACTTCGGCTTCTCCTCGTCGGTCTAGTCGAACATGCGCTCGAGCAGGCACTTACTCGCTCTCCGCAGTCCTAGCCAAATAGAATCGACGTTAACTTAACAGTTGGAGGAGTGGATCGCCACAGGTGGCGGCAGATGGTCGAGGTGGTGCCAGGTGAACGAACCGGCAGTGCCCACCGGGGGAGTCGAAGGGGTGGTTCTCCGGCATCGGCCTCGACGCGTCCGACGTCCGCGCGGATACGACGGCGATGTTTCGGGATTGTGGTTCGCAACAATTTTCACAGGGGGCGAATGTGTTGCAGATGAATCCGCTTCGGCACGTTATGGATGAGCTCGCAGCGTGCAATTAGTACACTCGCGGTGAACGGTTTGAAACTCCAATCCACGAATATTGCCCATGCTACGCTTGGCCATGCGAAAGGTTATGCTGTATACCGATCGTCGTATTCTAGAATTCGCTCAGATCTTGTGCATGCCGCTATCTCGTGTAGCCCTTTTCTTCGTGTTCTTCTATTTCGGGACGCTGAAGCTACTCGGGTTGAGTCCCGCGACGCATCTCGTGGAAGAGCTGACACGGCAAACAATAGGAATGCAGTACTTCGGTGCCGCGTTCATTGCTCTGGCATTAATTGAATGTCTGATCGGCGTCCTCTTTCTGATCCCGCGAGCGACACGAGCGGTGATTCCGCTGATTTTTGCGCATTTGATGGTCGCGTGCTCCCCGTTGGTGCTGGCACCCGCCTTTGTGTGGGATGCTCCATTTGTGCCCAATATGGAGGGCCAGTATATTTTCAAGAACATTGCGCTGATGGCGATCGCGGTGGGTATCGCCGCGCGCGTCACGCCTATGCGAGACCGCCGCCGAGCGAGGCCGAAGCATCGACGGTGACGCCGTGCGTGCTCGGGTCAGTGCGGGATATCGTCGATCAATCGCCGTGCGCCCTGACGCAGCAGGTTCGACCCGATGAAAAATCCCAAGGCCTCCGGATCGTCATCGACACCCCAGTCCTGGGCATCGAGCCATCGGGATCCGTCCGCGGAGAAGACGGTGCCGCGCAACACGATCCGCCCGCCGGGGGCGTCTGTCGCCAGCCCTGCGATCGGAGAGTTGCAGTGTCCCTGCAGGGCGTGCAGCATCGCTCGTTCGGCCGTTGCCTGGCGGCGGGTGCCAGGATGGTCCAGCTGTGCCGCGAGCTGCTCCACCTCGCCATCATCGTCGCGACACTGCAGCACAATGATTCCCGCACCGATCGGCGGGCACATCTGCTCGACCGTGAGGGTTTCGGTGATTCGGTGCTGCTGGCCGACCCGTCGAAGGCCTGACACAGCGGCGATGATCGCATCGAAATGACCCTCGCCGAGGCGAGCCAGTCTGGTGTTGACGTTGCCGCGCAGCGGCTGGATATCGAGGTGCGGGTGATGGAGTCGCAGTTGCGCTGTTCGGCGGACGGAACTTGTGCCGACGCGCGCACCGGCGGGAAGGTCCGACAGTGCGGCGCCGGTGCCGCTGATCACGGCGTCGTGGACATCTTCGCGGGCCAAATAGGCGGCGAAGGTCAAACCCGGCGGGATGGGGACATCGCCGGGAATATCCTTCAGGCAGTGCACCGCCACATCGGCCTGGTCATTGAGCAACGCACCATCGATCTCCTTGACGAACGCGCCCTTACCGCCGAGCGCCGCCAGGTCGCCCATCCACCGGTCACCCGCCGTTGTGAGTTTGATCAGCTCGGTTTCGGCGCCTAGCCTGTTGAGGCCTGCTGCCACCTGTTCGGCCTGATGAACAGCCATCGGGCTCGAGCGTGTTGATATCCGAATTCTGCGTGAACGGTGCATAGTGACCCTTGCTTTTGTCGCCGTGTTTCGTGTCGGCGAAATGGATAGGATTTCCGGGCTCACGGCGGCGAGAGGTGCGGTATCGCCGCGGATTACATTCCACGTGACGGCCAGCGGACCGAATGCTGTTCGGTCCACGCGTTCCTCTTGTTGCGGAGAACACGCTTCGGTGGTGCTACCGCCGCGGCTACCTCTACGGCCGTGCTCGGTAGCGAGGAATGGTAGAGCGACTCGATTTCCGCGCCGTAGTTCTGCTCGATCATCCGGCGCCGCAAGCTTGATTTGGGAGTAACTTCCGCGCTACCGAGCCGCCAGACATGGTCCAGCAGTGCGAACCGCCGGACCTGCTCGGGCCCCGACACGGTGGAATTCGCCGCGCGAACGGCTTCGGACACCGCTTCGCGAACCCCGGGTCGTTTGCACAGAACATCGAGCGTCGCCGGCTCGACGTGCGCCAGTCGAGCATCGGCGGCGATGGCCTCTTCGTCCAGGGTGATCAGCGCTGTCAGGTAGGGCCGCTGCTCACCGATCACCATCACGTGGCCGATCAGGAAAGACGCGGCGGCGATGGCGTTCTCGATGATCGCCGGAGAAATATTGTCTCCCTCATCGGTGATGATCATCTCGCTCTTGCGCCCGACGATGCACAGTCCACCCTCGGCATCGATCTCTCCGAGGTCGCCCGTACGCAACCAGCCCTCGGCGTCGATGGCCCGGTAGGTGGCCGCCAGGTCCTGATGGTATCCGCGCATGACGGTCGGTCCGCGCGCGAATACCTCGCCATCGAGACCGAGTCGCAGATCGAGGCCGGCCACCGGCATCCCGACCGACCTCGTCGACAGATCGGTCGGCGAGGTCGTGGTGCAGACGCCAGTGGCCTCGGTGAGCCCCCAGACCTGGGTCAGTGGGATTCCGAACGCATGAAAGAACTGGGTGGTATCCCCGGACAACGGCGCGGCACCCGACACCGCGAAACGCACGGCGTCCAGGCCCGCTGCGCGGAGGACTCGGCGCAGCACCAGCCGCTCGGCCAATCGAGCCCGAAGCCGTAGTCCCGGACCGGGTCGGCCGCCTTCGATGCGCGCGTTCGCACACTTCTGCCCGGCAGTCAGTGCCCAACGGCCGATCCTGCGGGCGGCCGCGTTCGGGTGAGTATCGATTCCACGCTCGATCGCGGATTTGGTTTTCTGCCACACCTGGGGAACCCCGAACACGATCGTCGGGCGCGTGTCCGACAACGCCTCTGCCAACTTCGTCGGTTCATGGAGAGTCGTGACCTGAACACCACGGACCATGGCGCCGTAGTGAGCGGTTACCCGGTCGGCGATATGGGCGGCCGGCAGGTACGACAGGATCCGATCCTGGGGACCTACGGGCAGGTGTTCTGCGAGCCCTACCAATTGGGCCAGGATGTTGGCATGCGATAACTCCACGCCCTTCGGTGAACCGGTCGTACCGGAGGTGTAACTGATTGTCGCGAGGTCGTCAGGGCGGACATCGCGCCAGACCGAGTCGAAGATGTGCGCCTTCGTTTTCATCTCGGCGAGTCTTTCCAGCGGTAGTGTTCCGCGTTCCGCATCGTCGACGCAGACGATGACCTCGAACATCACCCCCGCCTGTCTGAGAACGGGCAGGAACCGGCTCTCGGTGACAATGATTCGGTTTTCGGCATTGGCGCACACTTCGGCGATCTGCTGTGGTGACATCGTGTTGTAGATCGAGAACGGAGTCGCGCCGACGTGCAGCGCGGCAGCGTCCACCAGGTGGAATTCCGGCCTGTTCGACAGCATCAGGCCGATCGTCTCACCTTTTTCGACCGACAGTTCGAGCAGTCCGCACGCGATGTCACGCACAGCCTCTCCGTATTCACGCCAGGAGAACTGACTCGTGCGGTCATGGCTCCGCAATGCGGTCGTGTCCCCTCCCATCGCGACGGTCGCTTGAAATGCCTCGGGCAAAGTGAAGACGAAATTGCCGCAGCGATGCGGGAAAGCGACCGAGGATCTGGCCCGATGCACCCTGTGCCCGCTCAGATCAAATTCTTGCCCTGGGATCGACGCTCACGCATGTCTTCCAGGTAGCGCTCGAAGGGTTGAGCTCGCCAAGCGTCCGGCAGCACATCGAGCAGCCGACCGACGGTGCGCATCACGATTTCGAACACTCGCTGCCTGCGAGGACTCCATCGCAGGCCCAACGCGTCACGGAACTGCTGTGGCAGAAACCCGGTGGTGAAGAAGCGATTGGGCCGACCGAACAGCACGCGGGTGCTTCGACTCCATGCCGCCAGCTCGACTACGTAGTTGAGCAGGTAGGTGCGGACTTCGTCGTCGAAGGACAGATCACTGAGCATCGAGTCCCAGTACAGATCGAAGGCTGCGCGGTCGGCCGGCCACAGCTCGGCGGGCATCTGCAGAGTTGTCCCGAACCTGGCGGCATCGTGATACATCTCGTCGGCATCCTGCTCGTTCATCCCGCCGTACAGCAGGTTCACCGTATCCAGGACGCCGCGGTACAGGCAGGCGGCGACCCACAGTTGGAGCCGGGGATCGAAGGCGTTGTACCGAACAGGGCTGTGCGGGCCCGAGCGCACCTGGCGGTGCGCGGTGCCCACCGCGGCACGGTATGCCGCCCGGTCTTCGTCGGTTCCGATCATCGCCACCGCGAGATAGGTGAGCGTGGTTCGACCGCGCTTGGCCGGTCGCGTTGCGTAGCTACCTGATTCGACGACGCTTTCCACCACACCGCGCCCCACCGGCGGCAGGCTCAGCTGCATGATCACATTCGCCGGGCCGCCGAGCAACGCGCCGACGCCGTTGAGGTAGCGGTGGCGGCGCGCGATGTCGTCCGAGACATCCTGCGGCCGACCAGCCCTTGCTGAACGGGTCATGGCCGCCCTCCGGTTCGAAAGGATGAGAGATTCACGCGCTCATGTTCTCACCGGGGCCGGGCTTCCACAATGCTTTTCCGCACTTTCGACAGCATTAAGTTACCAACGATTCCTCCACAGGCTACGATCGCCATCGGCTGTCGGTGTGTAGATTCCGATCGCTCGTCCCGAGTACCCGAGCCCTTCGGAGGTGTCCATGTCGGCGATCCCGAGTATGCCCGCAGCCCTGGTCAGAACCATGTCCGACGGCCTGTCCGCCGTCAGGGTTCTGCGCAGGAGCGGCGCGATCGAACTCCAGAACCCGGTGGAACTGCTCCGCACCGCCAAGGATGCGACAGTGCTCGGTCCTGTCGTCACCGCGTTCGCGCACGCGGCTCGCCACAACGGCGCCGCCGCTGCCATCGTCGACGAGCGGGGGCCGCTGACCTTCGAAGAGCTCGACCGTAGGTCGAACGCGGTGGCCAACGGCCTTGCCGCGCGGGGGATCACGAGTAACACCGTGCTGGCCGCACTGTGTCGCGACCATCGGGGGATGGTCTTGTCGCTTCTCGCCGCGGGCAAGCTGGGTGCGCGAATCGTGTTGCTCAATACGGGAATGGCGGGGCCGCAGCTGGTATCGGTGGCCGAGCGCGAAGGCGTCGGCGCGATCCTGCTGGACGCGGAGTTTCTCGACCGCTTCGGTAATCTGCCCGATAAGTTACCGATTATTCTAACCTCGGAGGATGGCTGGGCGAGCCATGGACAGCTCACTCTGGATGATGTTCGAGCGGGTCAGAGCACCCGCCCGCCGGCGAGTCCCACACAGCCCGGCGGGATCGTGGTCCTGACCAGCGGCACGACCGGAACACCGAAAGGTGCACCGCGGGGCAAAGTGTCGCCATTGCAATCGGCGCAGTTCCTCGACCGGATCCCGTTGCCGAGGGCGAGTACGACTGTGCTCGCGGCGCCGGCATTCCACGGCACCGGTCTGTCCCAGCTGATCCTGGGCTGGGCACTGGGAAGCACGATCGTCTTGCGGCAGCGGAAATTCGACCCGCGCCGCACGCTCGCCGATATCGAACACCATCGCGCGGGCACGCTGGTACTGGTACCCACGATGTTGCAGCGCATCGTCGATCTGGGCGAGTCCGTACTGGCCGAATACGACACCTCCTCGCTGAAGGTGATCTTCGCGGCCGGATCCTCCATTTCGCCCGATTTGAGCAGGCGTACCGCGCTGGCGTTCGGTGAGGTGCTCTACAACCTGTATGCCTCGACGGAGGTCGCGGTGGCGGCCGTCGCCACACCCGACGACATGCGTGAAGCGCCTGGCACCGTCGGTCGTCCACCCGTGGGCTGTCGGGTCGCGATCTACGACGAAGCCCGCCGTCGGGTCACCGACCCGGGCGTGGTCGGCACCATCTTCGTCGCCAGCGCACTCAGTTTCGGCGGTTACACCGACGGCACGGGTAAGGAGATCGTCGACGGAATGCAGTCCAGTGGCGATGTCGGCCATTTCGATACGGCCGGAAGGCTGTTCATCGATGGTCGAGACGACGACATGATCATTTCCGGCGGAGAGAACGTCTTTCCGCTCGAGGTCGAAAACCTGCTCGTAGAACGACCTGACGTCCTCGAGGCGGCGGTCGTCGGGGTGGACGATCGCGACTTCGGAAAACGCTTGCGCGCGTTCGTCGTGCCCGCACCCGGTGCTTCGTGCGACGCGCAGCAGATAAAGGACCACGTCAAGGCGGCCCTCGCGCGGCACAAGGTCCCGCGGGACGTGGTGTTCGTAGACGAGTTGCCACGCAACGCCACTGGCAAACTGCTTCGTCGCAAGCTCGAGAACGCCGACCCGTGGTGAGGGCCGAATAGATGGCTCGAAATATCGAGATCCACCTTGTCGACGACATCGACGGTCGCGCGGACGAGACCGTCATCTTTGAGTAGGAATATGCAGTAACTTAGGTCGAGCTTGCCTGCCCGCCTCGCTCTCGATGTAGTTCGCTCGGGTGTCTGGTGCTGGGATAAGAGCGGCGTTGACCAGCGAGAAACGGTGCTTTGAGCCATGTTTGAGGCGGAACTCGATGTGGCAGGTGTGAGGGTAGAGGCGTCGGAGCGGTGAAGGGTAGAGGCGATTCGAGCCTCAGTGGCCTGGAATGAGGACTAACATAACCTTGTGCTGGAGTGCCCGCCGTGGGAGACTGCTTGCCAGCCATCGCCGCCGAGAGGCGACGTTGAACGCAGTGAGGAAGTCATCGATGACTACCGACTATTCACCAAGAATTGATTCTGTACGGCCCCGTGCGGCCACGGCAGAATCCTCCATCAGAGTCCGAGTGCTCGCCGACGAGCTGGTCGCCCGCATGCTCGAGAGTGTGGCCACGCGGCGCGGTGGCGTCAGCGATGGCGCCTTGGCTACCGTTGATGTTCTACCATCCGGTTCCACGCTGGCCGCAGTTCCGGTCCGTGGGCGAGGCGACAGCGTTCGACATCGCATCGCCGCGTCGCCGTCGGCGCGTATCGAGGTGCCGAGTGAGGTGATCGATCGCGCGATCGATCAGGGTTTCGAAACCAGTCTGGAGCAGATCGCCTCGAGTCTGGTCGGCACCGACGAGCAGAAGCTGACGGTAGTGCGCCAACTCGCGACCGAGATGCTGGACAGCGTTACGGCGGCGATATCGCTGGCGTACGCCGACCACGTCGAGTCAGACGTCGTCGAGGATCAGCGGACCAGAAACGCGCTAGCGGTCGCGTTGCTCGGCGGGCAGGACACCTCTGCGATCACGCGGTGTAGTGGCTTCGAGATCGCCGAGAGCTATTCCGTGCTGGCGGTGCACTTTCCAGCCCGTAGCGACGGCAGATCCGGCACCTTTGTTACCCAGATGGACGTCCGGCGGATGATACGCAATATCCGGTCGGCCCTGGATTCGCAATGGTCGGTGCGTTCATTGTCGCGACTCGACGTGCGCGGTGGTGTCGTACTCATACCGTCGGCCGAAGCCGGGGATCTCGACAACTTGTTGGCTGATCTGTCCGCTGTGGCCGGACTCGAGATGACCGCGACCTGTGCGGAGGCCTCGCCGACGGAAATTCCGGAGACCGTTGATCAGCTGTACGAACTTTTGGACCTGACGCAAAGAATGCAGCGTCCACCTGGCCTGTTTCGTTTCGCTGATCTGGCGGTCGAATATCAGTTGACCAGGCCATCTCCTGTGCGTCGACACCTCGAAGCGATACTGAACCCGCTCGATGATCACCCTGTTCTGATGCAGACCTTGTGCACGCACCTCGACAACAATCTGAATCGTCGCCGAACCGCCCGACAGCTCAGTGTTCATATGAATACTATCGATTATCGACTGAAAGGAATCAGCAAGCTCACGGGCTTCGATCCTTCGTCGGCCGACGGGCTCTGGTATCTACAGTCGGCGCTGGTCGTGCGTAAAGCGAACTATCAGGAGAACGATGTCGGTCGCGGTGTCATCGCATAGCCGGTAGTTCTGCAAAAGCGGTACAGCATCGTCCGCGATTCGGCGGCTGATTATCAGAGTTTTGGTGGTCGAATTGATGGAACCAACGGAATATTCCGGCGGGGAGCGATCGGCTGCCGATCCGCTGGTCTGCACGGCGACAATTGTCGCGGCACTGCTCAGGATGCCGTCCGGAGCCACCGACGATGGCGTTTCAGCGATGCGACGACGCACTCGCGCAGTGACGAGCGGTGGTCCACTGGTCGTGCCGAAGTTCGAATTCCACGGGCCGAATACGGCGATCGTGGTACTCGGGCACGGGGTGCCACCAGGCGGTGCCATGTGTCGGGACTCGATCAGCCGGCTGCGCACGGGATATGTGCAGGCGTTGCTGGCCCCGGCATCGCCGATCGTTGTCGCCGGTGGGCACCCTGCGCGGGGAAGCGTCGAAGCGGCGGCTATGGCGTGCTGGCTGATCGCTGTCGGGATGGTGGCCGAGCGTGTGCACGTGGCGCCGCCGGACGTCGACAACGACGACGGTGCCGCCCGGTCGTCGGCACGGCTCCTGCGGGCGATCGGCATACGAGAAGCGGTGGTCATCAGCTCTGCTGATCACATCGAGCGCGCTGCCGAGGTGCTCGCTGCGACGGGGATCGAGGTGGTCGGCACGGTAACGCCTGACCAGGTGCCTGCGCTCGCGTGGAATACGGTCTGAGCCGGTAGGCAGCGGTCATTTGCTTTGATTGTTCATAGGCCGTATTCAGAATTTGTGAAGAAATTCCATTGATATCGGCAACGTGTCTGGCTCACAGCAGTGGCTGTGCGAAGTCACACCAGCATTTTTACGGCATGTGAAGACGCGACATGTTGTTCTTGGAATACGCAGAGGCGAATTACTTTCCATCGCATCATTGCCTGCGTCTGTACTCGAGATGGAGCTGAACGTGGACAATATGAGTACCGAGAACGGCCAGGCGTTGCCGACCGGACTGCCCAGTGAGTTGCGTGATTTCATGGTTCTGTACGGGTTCACCAGCGGCATGATGAGCACGGTCATCCCGAAGGAAGCTCGCGCGGTCTATCACTCCCAGGGCGGTGCGGACATGAAGGACCGCATCTCCAAGACCGCGAAGCTCGGCTACGACATCGGCACCGCGAACGCGTTCGAGCCCGACGGCGAGATGATCGTGACCTGCGTCAAGACTCGTCTGGTTCACGCAGCCGTCCGCCATCTGCTGCCGCAGTCCGAGCATTGGAAGGCGGCAGCCGACGAGGAGGTGGATCTTCTGAGCTGAATCTCGGAATTCCCTGGCTCGCAATCGGATTGATTCCGAGCCGACCATGTCGAATGCAGGAGGTAAAGATGGGTCAGTTCAGCGCCTGGCATTGGTTGATAGTCGCTGCTGTCTTCGTGCTGTTCTTCGGTGCGAAGCGTATGCCGGATGCCGCTCGCGGCCTCGGGCGGTCGCTACGAATCTTCAAGAGCGAGGTGAGTCAGATGCAGTCCGAGGACGCGGACTCGGCGAGCGAGCGGCCGCATGAGCCTGAAGGGCTGCCTGCGTCGGCACCGCCGACCACAGCACCGTTCAGTGAACCGATGGCTTACCGATCGAAGACGCTCTGAGCGTTGTGTCGGTACCGAAGTGGGCGAGGGCTCACTTCGGTACCCCACTGTCGTCGACCGAGCCGCACTCTCGAAGGGCCTACCATTATGCGCATTTCGATCGGCCCGTTACGGGGCAAGCGTCGGACCAATCCTGACGGCACGATGTCGCTGGTCCAACATCTACAGGAGCTGCGTGCCAGGCTGCTGATCTCGATGGCCGCTGTCGTGGTCACGACACTGCTCGAGTCTATTGGTACGCGCATGCGGTTCTCGGAATCCAGAGCCTGGGCGATGTATTGCTCGGGCCGTACTGCGCGCTCGACCCTCGACGCGCGCGGCGCTCACACCCGACGGATCGTGCCGGTTGTTCGCGACCGGTCCCTTCGAACAGTTCATGCTCCGGCTGAAGGTCGGGTTCACCGCGGGGGTGGTGTTCGCCGCGCCGGTGTGGCTGTATCAACTCTGGTCTTTCATCACGCCGGGGCTCTATGCCAAGGAACGCCGGTACGCGGTGTGGTTCGTCACCGCGGGGACAATCTTGTTCTCGACAGGCGCGGTGCTGGCGTATTTCGTGGTCGCCCACGCGTTGAGCTTCCTGCTCGAAATCGGCAGCGAGGCGCAGATCACCGCGTTGAGCGGTTCAGAGTACTTCGGCCTGATCATCCAGTTGCTGATCATCTTCGGTGTCAGCTTCGAGACACCGGTGATCATCATCGGATTGAACGTGATCGGAGTGCTCACCTACGCACGGCTGCGGGCGTGGCGACGCGGAATGATCTTCGGGCTCTTCGTCTTCGCCGCGGTCGTCACGCCGCAGGACCCGATTTCGATGCTGGTTCTGGCTGTCGCGTTGACTGTGTTGTTCGAAGTAGCGGTGCAGTTCGCCCGAATCAATGACAAGCGGCGTCGCCGACGCGCAGTGGCCGAGGGCGACGATCTGCTCGACGACGAGACGGCTTCGGACCTGAGTGCGCCCGATCCGTTGATCTCTGCTGAACCGATCTCGCCGCAGCCCCAGAGATAGATCCTCGTCCCCGGGGGACCTTTCAGGTGTAGTCGGTTGCTTGCCACCCGTGCGGCGCCGACGATGAAGGCGGTTCGGTCGCTGGGGGGCCGGGAGCCGGCTTACTGACCACGTCGAGATCTCCGGTGGTGGGTAGCGCACCCTCGATGTCACGCAGCATCGAATCGTCGCCATCGAAGAGATGTTGGGTGAGCAGCGATCGAGGCGACATGCCGCGCATCTTGTTGAGCTCGGCAAGGGGTTTGCGGAGTTCTTCGAACTCCGGGCCGATTTCCTGCTTCAAGTGTGTTGTCGCGCCGCCGGCAAAGTCTCGCAGTTGGCGCATGCTGTCGATCGTCCAGCGCAGTGCGCCGGGCAGGCGCTCCGGGCCGATGATGATGAGGGCGGCGATGACGAGAATGATCGTCTCACTCCACCCGACGTTGCTGAACATCTACGTGGGCTCCATCAGTTTTCCGGGCCGTCATCGCGGCAGTCTCGGACGACCATCGCCGACCGCAACTGCCACAGCTCCGATGCCCGCGCCGGGTTGAGCCCGGTGAGCCGGGCAATTCGGCGAAGTCGGTAGTCGACGGTATTGGCGTGGATATTCAGGATTCGCGCGGTCTGCGCCCGGTTCAAGTTGTTGGCGATGTGCACCCGTAATGTTCTCCGCAATTCGGGATACTGCTCCAGCGGCGCCAACAAGTCGCCCAGCCGGGAAAGACCTGGTCCTGGCCGCGAAAGCTGGTATTCCAGTGCCAGTTCACCGAATCGATAGAGGCCAGGTGCGCAGGCGAGTCGCTCGACGACTTCGAGTATTTCGTGTGCGGTTTTCGCTGCTGAGGCGATATCGGCGGTGGGCGCCGATACCACTGCTGCGACGAGTTCGACCTGTGCCGCCTCCGCCAACGCTGTGACCAGTGCATCGAGTTCGTGCTCGGCCACCGCCTCGGCCGGGATGAGAACCGTCCCGCCGTCGGCAGACAGCCGCGCCAAACCCTGGCCGTCGCTGTGTCGGTTCAGGGCTTTCCGCAACCTGCGCAGGTAGTGCAAGGCGATCCCGGCGTCCGGGTTCTCTCGAATCGCGATGGCGAGCACCGAGTACGTGGCAGCGATGGTGATGCCGCATTTGCGGGCCATGGCGGGTGTCCACTGTCCGGCCAGCAGGGCGGAAGTGAGAGTCCGCTCTGCGTCCGGTCCGAATCTCGCTCCGCCGTGCTCGCCGATGTACGCGTGAGCAACGGTCATGCAGAGCTGATCACTGATCGTCATGGCGATCTGGAATCCATCGATGACAGTCTCGCGGGTGCAATCCTGGTACTGGACGAACATCTGGCCGACAACGATCCGTATGCCTTCATGGAAACCGTGCAGGACGAGGTCGATGGGTACGCCTTCGCCCGCCAATCCCGCGGCGATGATCGCGAGTTCTCCGAGTTCGTGCGTGATGTCGCTGCCCGCGAGCATCCCTTGCGCGACCTCAAGAGAAGTCCGGGTGATTGCTCCGAGTCTCGTCGCGATCGGCGTGCCGGGCGAAATATCATATGTCGCTACATCGTCGATGAAATGGATGACGAGTTGATCGGTCAACGATGCCACATCGTGCAGTGTTCGCCGCCATGCGGCATTGCCGGATGGGATTGTCATCGTTGGTACCCCTTTCCGCGATCCTCGACCGACTCGGCGGGTGAACCCGAAATCAGCACTCTGCGACTGATATCGGCCTCGCATGAGGATCCGTCGCTGTGCTCGAGCTGAGTCAGTCGGGCAGGCGGGGCCCGCACAGGCGAACCGACTATGTTAGCGGCAGCTCGTGCGGTGCATCGCGTTCCGAGCAGTCGATGCGGAATGAACAGTAACATGACTACCCGTGAACACACTATAGTGTTAATACACAGTCGAATTCCGGCAATCGATAGCGAAAATGGCTGGTAACTTAGGGTTGTTGGGTCGGCGATGGTCGGCGACCGTGCGGGAGGATCATGGTGTCCGCGGAGTCGGGCCGCTCCGTTGTCGCGGACCTGGCCATGCGCACCGAGTTGCTGGTGCGTGACGTTGTGATCGACGTCGAAGATCGATTTCACGGCATTGCTTCCGATTTGCCCGATGACGTCCGTGCGGCGCTGCACACGGCTGCCAGAACGGCCGGTGTGTTCGCTCCTCAGATAGGCACCGAATTCGGCGGTTCGGGTCTGAACATGCGCGATCGTCTTCCGATTGTCGAAGCGTCCGGGTATTCGCTGTTCGGGCCGCTCGCGCTGAATTGCGCCGCGCCCGACGACGGCAACATCTTTCTGCTCGAACAGCTGGCATCGGCGGCACAACAGGATCGATACCTGATCCCGCTGGCGGCCGGACGCATCCGTTCTTGCTACGTATCGACCGAATCGGCGGTCGTGGCCAGGGTCGGGCGAACGGGGCTGCCCACCATGGCCGAGCGCACCGGTGCCGGATGGGTGATCAACGGCCGGTCGAGGTTCGTCCGCGGTGCCGTCGGCGCCTCCGTCGCGATCGTGACCGCACATACCAGCGCTGGTGGCGGATCTCGCGGCGGTACGACGATGTTCGTGGTGGACGCCGACACTCCGGGCTACACGCTGCGTCGCGATGTCGATTCCCATCGGGCACGGACGTTCGGTGGCGATGGCGAGTTGGTGTTCGAGGATCTCGAGGTCGGCGAGGACGCGGTGCTCGGCGAGGTGGACCGTGCCGTCGACTATGCCCTGGCCAGGGTCGGACCGGTGACGTTGACCGCCTGCATGCACTGGATCGGATCGGCGCGTCGCGCCGCCGACATCGCCGTCGAACGGTCGACCGCGCGCACCTCGGTAGGAAGCGGCGCAGGTGTGGTCGAGCAGTTCATCGTCGACAACGAGGTCGATATTCTGGCCGCTCGGGCACTCGTGGACCGGGCCTGTCTGCTGTTCGATGTCGGGGAGCCCTCGGCACAGGCGATCTCGATCGCGACAACGTTCGTCGTCGAAGCGGTGGGCCGGGTGGTCGACCGCTCGCTACGGATCTGCGGTGTGCTGGGGGTTACCGATGACGCGGTCCTGTCGAGATTGCATCGACAGGTTCGTTCGCTCTGATCTCGGAACACGGCCGAGCAGAGCCCGCGATCGGCGCTGCTGTTCACCGCGTTCGGCGGTGGCCACCTCGGCTCAGTTGCCGAGTGGACCACCGCCGAAACCCACAGCGGGGCTTTCTCAGCCGATGACCGCGGGCGTCGAGCCCGGCGAGCCGTGCCGCGTGCGCAGTTCGTGCTTGACGATTCGCGCATCGAAGTCGGGCCGCGATAAACGATTTCGCCGATCTCGCCCTGGGCGACATCGTTCATCTCGTCATCGACGACGCGGGTGGCGATGGTGGGGATCGGCTTGCCGACGGGGCCGAGCTTGCGGATCGCGTCCTCGCGGTCGAGGACGCAGGTGATCGGCGACATCTCGGTCTGCCCGAAGACTGCCACGTTGAGCGCGTTCGGGAAGGTCTGCGCCATGGCTCGCAGCACGGTGTCGGAGGCTGGGGCCGCGCCCCAGCTGATCACCCGCAGCCGTAGATCGCGCTGTGCGACAGTCGGATCGGCGCACACCACCTGCCATTGGGCGGGCACGAGGAACACCGAGGTCGCGCGTTCGCTTTCCCAGGCGTCGAGCACTTCGCTCGCGTCGAAGGCCTCGAGCGGATGGTTCACCGTCAACGCACCGAGGACGAAACACGACGCGATGCTGCCCAAACCGGCGATGTGGAACAGCGGCGAGGCACAGAAGGCGATGTCGTCGGGGCTGTAGCGCATGGCGCGAATACAGGTGAGCGCCTGCGAATTCATGTTCAGGTGGGTCAGGACCGCGCCCTTGGGGTTTCCGGTGGTGCCGGAGGTGTACATGATCAGGGCGGCGGTGTCCTCGGTGACATCGCGCGGCTCGTGCGGTTCGCCGTTCTCGGCAATGAGGTCCTCGTAGCCGAGCACCCTGTCGTCGGTCGGTGCGCCGACCACAGGTAGGCGCTGTCGGCCGCGTAGACGAGATCGGCGGCCAGTGCGATCGAGGCGCCGACACCGGCGGCAGGCCCATTGACGCGAGCGATCACCGGAAGCGGCGAGGCGATGATCGCGTGGATCACCGCGTTGGCGCTGTCCATCACGACCCGCGGTGCCGCCTCGTTGCCGCCGGCGGCCGCGGCGGCGGCCAGGTCGGCGCCCGTGCAGAACGCTGTGCCCGCACCGGTCAGCACGATCACCCGAACGGAGGGCCGATCCGCGGCCGCGCGGATGCGATCGCCCAGTTCGGTCAACGCGGCGAGATCGATCGCGTTCCGGCGTGGTCGGCGGTCGATCGTCAGCGCAGGACGCCGCCTGCTTCCTCGACCAGAATGCTTTCGCTCATCGGGCCACCGTTTCGACGATCGACCCGGACAGGCGCCCCGCGATGAGCGCCTCGGCTTCGCGCACGATCCGCGCCACCAGGTCCGCGCAGGTGGGAATGTCATGGATCAAGCCCTGACACTGGCCCACACTCCAGATGCCCGCGTCGAGGTCGCCGTCCTCGTAGACCTTGCGGCCGCGAGCACCTGCCACGAGTTCGCGGACATCGTCGAACGTGCCGCCACCGCGCTCGATCTCGACAACCTGGCGGCTGACGGCGTTGTCGGCGACTCGGGCAGTGTTGTTCAAGGTCCGGAAGATCAGCTTGGTGTCGAGCTCGGTGTTGGCGACGATCTGTTCCTTGACCACATGCGCGATCGGCGATTCGACAGTGCACAGGAACCGGGTGCCCATATTGACGCCGTCCGCGCCGAGCGCCATCGCGGCGACCAGTCCACGAGCATCGGCGATGCCGCCGGAGGCGATCATCGGGATCTCGATCTCGCGAGCAGCGGCGGGAATCAGGACCAAGCCCGGTGTGTCGTTCTCGCCGGGGTGACCGGCGCATTCGAAGCCGTCGATACTCACCGCGTCGACGCCGACCTGCTGGGCCTTGAGCGCGTGCTTGACGCTGGTGCACTTGTGCAGCACCTTGATGCCCGCGTCTTTGAGATAGGGCAGGTGGGTGGCCGGGTTGCCACCGGCGATCTCGACGATCGAGACGCCGCCGTCGATGATCGCCTGGCGGTACTCCGCGTAGGGCGGCGGAGTGATCGAAGGCAGGATCGTCAGATTCACCCCGAACGGCTTGTCGGTGAGGTCCCTGGTCCGGGCGATTTCCTCGCGGAGCGCTCGCGGGGTCGGCTGGGTCAGTCCGGTGATGATGCCGAGACCACCCGCCTCCGAGACCGCGGCCGCGAGTTCGGCACGGCCGACCCACATCATCCCGCCCTGCACGATGGGGTGCTCGACACCGAAGGCCTCGGTGAATTGGGTGCGCAGCATGGAGCCTCTCTCCGCTCAGGAGTTCTGCGCCGGCGGCAGAGAAGCCATGGGCTCTTGCATCCGGCTAGAATAGTGATTAACTTAGTGAGAATGGTTGTTAACTTAACCGAGCTGGAGCGTTCCTGTCAACGAACTCGGGGCAAGTGTGAAAGCGTTGGGTCCACCCTGGTCGACCGATGATCGGGTGTGTGCGGACCGGCCCGATCCGACTCCTGCCGAAAGAAGTCAACGATGACTGAATCTCTTGTCGCAGAGGCCGTTGAACAGCAGTTTCTCGAAACCCACCATCCTGTCACCGGTGAGATTCTCGGTCGTCGGCCGGTCGCCGACGAGGCCGCTGTGGCCGACGCCGTCGCATGCGCTCGCGCGGCCGCGTCCCGCTGGGCGGGCATCGGCGCCAAGGCCAGAAAGGCCGCGCTGCGGCGATGGGCGAAGCATCTGATCGCCAACATCGACGATGCGACTCATCCGCCGCGTCACCACGTTGCGCTACCGCACCGGTAGCTGATCCTCAACTCATCGATAACAAGGGAGAACTTCACTATGGGCGTCGAATTCAGCCCGGAACAGCAGGATTTCGCGGCGGCGGTCGCCGCGTTCGCCAAACGCGAGGCAGGTACCAGGGAAA